>NZ_JARVKV010000084.1 GCF_029813835.1 Streptomyces sp. DH37 | reverse complement strand
GGACCGCGTGCGCGGTCCCGGCCGGCCGGGTGGGTGCGGGTCCGTCGTCCCGGCTCCGGGACGTCAGACGAGCCGGGCGTCCAGGGTGATGTTCTCGACGGCGGCCAGGGCCTGGCTGACCGGGCAGTTGGCCTTGGCGTCCTGGGCGGCGGCCTGGAATTCCTCCTCGGACAGCCCGGGGACGGTGGCGCGTACGGTCAGCTTGATGGCGGTGATGCCCTCGCCCGGCTGGAAGGTGACGTCCGCCTGGGTGTCGACCTTCTCCACCGTGTGGCCCTTGCCCGCCAGGCCGTGGGAGAAGGCCATGGAGTAGCAGGCGGAGTGGGCCGCCGCGATCAGCTCCTCGGGGCTGGTCTTGCCACCGGGCTCCTCGGCGCGGGCGGGCCAGCTCACGTCGTAGGTGCCGATCTTGGAGGATTCGAGGGCGACGTTGCCCTTGCCCTCGAGGAGGTTGCCTTCCCAGTGGGTCTTGGCAGTACGAGTGGTTGCCATGGCGATCGCTCCTGATGGGTTGGGAGTGAAGGAAGAACCTGCGGTGATCAGTTTAGGCAGTGGACCGCCGTGGACCGGCGCGCCGGTCCGGACCCGGCGCGTGCCGCGCCGGGCGGGGCGGACGGCCGGCGGCCCGCTCCACCGGTGGTGTCCGCCTCCCCGCCCGCCACGGCGGCACACCTCCTGTTCCCGTCCCGTACGCGCCGAAGGCGGTGGCCGGGGCCGGCCGGCCCCGGACGACGGCCCCGTGGCGCCCGACCGGCCCGGAGGAGCCGGGGCCGGTGCGGACGCCGGGACGGCGCGCCCGCCCTGCCCCGCCTGCCGGTCCCCTATCCGGGGCGGCGGACCGGCGGGAAGACCGTCCTCGAGCCGCGGGTCCCGGCGCGGGGCGCCCGCGGGCCCCGCGCTAGGGTGCAGCGTGCTCCCGCGACCCCGCCGCTCCCTGGCCGACGCCCGCGTCCTGCACCACCGGGAGCAGGGCGGCTCCTGGCCGATGCTGCTGTGGAGACCCGGGTCCGACCGGCGGATGATCAGCAGCGCGCTGCTCGGCGGCGGGCTCGGCCGGCGCGGCTGGATCCTCAACGCCCAGGTGCCGCCGGGCTACGCGCGGCTGGACGCCGAGCGGCACCTGGCCGAGCTGGCCGCGCGGGCGGGCGCGGAGGGGCCCGGTGTGGGCCTGATGACCGCCGCGCGGATTCTGGACCGCTGCTTCGCGGCCGACGAGGGGGCCGAGGCCCTGGTCACGGCCGGGATCGGCGTACGCGGCTGGGCGGCGGCGCCCGGTGCGGGCAGCAGCGAGCCGCTGCCCGCCGGGACCATCAACATCCTGGTGTCGCTGCCGGTGGCGCTGTCGGACGCGGCCCTGGTCAACGCCGTGGCCACGGCCACCGAGGCGAAGGTCCAGGCGCTGCGGGACGCCGGGGTGGACGCCTCGGGCACGCCGACCGACGCGGTGTGTGTCGCCGCCGCGCTCCCCCCGCCGGGCCGCCCGGCAGCCGTCGAGCCCTTCGCCGGGCCCCGCTCCCCGTGGGGCGCCCGCCTGGCCCGCGCGGTGCACCGGGCGACCCTTCTGGCCTGTACGCGCGCGGCGGCGGCCGACGGCTGACGGTTCGTACGGGCCGGTACGGGCCGGTACGGGCCGGTACGGGCCGGTACGGGCCGGTACGGGCCGGTACGGGCCGGTACGGGCCGGTACACAGCTCCGAGCAGATCCGGCGCGCCCGGTCCAGGTCCTTCTTCACCCGGGCGTCGAAGTCGAAGACCGAGCCGAAGCGCTGGTACGACCGCCGGAGCGCTTCCGCAAGCGGTTCGTACTCCTCGTCGCCCGCGGCGGCCGAGGCGGAGAGGGCCTGCGCCGCTCCCCAGCGGTTGAGCGCCATCTCGCCGGCCGGGCCCTTCGCCGTGTACTCCGAGGTGTCGAAGCGGTCCAGGGCGCCGCACGCCGCCCGTGCGTCGGCCGCCGGACCGCCCTCGTCACCGTTCACGCCGGTGAGGGCCCAGGCGGCGCCGATGCCTCCACCGCCGATCACCAGACCGGCCGCCAGCACGGCGGCGAGGGGACCGGTGCGGCGGCGGGCGGGCGGGGCCGGGGTTCCGAAGGGCTGCTGCATGCGGCCGAGGATAGGCGCGGGGCGGCCGTGCCCCGGGGAGCGGGCCCCCCGAACCGCCGCGCGCGGGAGCGGAGTCGGCCCGCTCCGGAGCCGGGGCGCGCCGCGGGGGCGGCCGTGCCGCGCGGACCGGTGCCCCGGCTCCGCCCGCCGGGAGGCGGGTCGCCCGGCGGGGATCGGGCAGGCGGTGCCGTCCGGCCCGGTCCGGGCGTGCGCGCGGCGGATGGGGTCCCGCGCGCTCAGCCGCGCCGCGCCACCACCAGCCGGCAGCGGGGGCTGCCGTCCGCCCGCCGCCCCAGCTCCTCCAGCGGCAGCGTCCCCGCCTCGAACCCCGCGCCGGCCAGCTCGCGGAGCACCCCGGGGAGGCGGAACGTGCGGTAGTACATGACGAACCGCGGACGCCGCAGCGCGTTGCGCACGCGCATCGCCGCGTCGAATCCCCACAGCGTCCAGTAGGCGCGCGTCCCCACGCGGGGCGGCGCGCCGACGGGGAAGGCGAACAGGCCGCCGGGCCGGAGCGCCGCGTGCACCCGTGCGAACAGGCCGGGCCGCTCCTCGGGCAGGAAGTGCCCGAACGCCCCGAAACTGACGGCCAGGTCGAAGGCTCCCGCGAAGGGCAGCCGCCGTACGTCGGCGCGCACCCAGTCCACCGCCGGCCCGCCGGGCGCCGCGGGGTGGGCGGAGCGGGCCACCTCGAGCATGCCCGCGCTGAAGTCGACACCGACGGCCCGCCGTTCGCACAGCCGCCGGAGGACGTCCGTGCCCGCGCCGGTGCCGCAGCACACGTCCAGGCCCGTTCCGAACGGCCCCAGCGGTTCGAGCGCGCGGGCCGTGGCGTCCAGTACGCGGTCCGGCGTCCTGAACGGCGTCAGGTCGAACTTCGGCGCGAGCAGGTCGTAGCCGCGCTCGACGGACGAGAGCGCCTGCACGGCGAGTTCGCGGAGGGTCGGGCCCTGGGGAGTGAACATGGCGACCACCGTAACGAGCGGGAGCCGGCCGGGGGCGGCCTCCCGGCGCGTCCCCGGCCGCCGCGCCCCGCCGGCGGCCGGCGGGGCGTCACATCTCGAGGACGACGCGGGCCCTGATCTGACCGCCGAGGATCTCCTCGACGCAGTCGTTGACGGCCTCCAGCGGGCGCGTCTCGTAGATCACCCTCGTGCGCCCGGCCGCGTGGAGTTCGAAGACCTCCGCGAGGTCCTGCCGGGTGCCGACGATCGAGCCGATGACGGAGATGCCGTTCAGCACGGTGTCGAAGACCGGGACGCGGAGGGCGCCGCCCGCGGGGAGCGCGACGAGCACGAGCCTTCCGCCGCGCCGCAGGCCGCGCTGGAGGGCGGCCGTCGCCCGGTCGTCGACGGCGAGCGCGATGGCGGCGTGGGCGCCGCCGTGCCGCCTGAGCACCTCGGCCGGGTCCTCCTTGCGGGCGTCGATCAGGATGTCGGCGCCCAGCTCCCCGGCGAGGGCGAGCTTGTCGTCGGTGACGTCGACGGCGGCCACCGTGGCCCCGGCGATCTTCGCGTACTGGACCGCGAGGTGCCCGAGGCCGCCGATGCCGGAGACGGCGACGAGGTCGGTCGGGCCCACCCCGGCGACCTTGACGGCCTTGTAGGTCGTCACGCCCGCGCAGGTCAGCGGGGCCGCCTCGCGCGGGTCGACGCCGTCGGGCACCGGCTGGGCGAAGTCGGCGTGCGCGAGCATCTTCTCGGCGTGTCCGCCGTCGACGCCGTACCCGGTGTTCCTCTGCCGCTCGCACAGCGTCTCCCAGCCGGACAGGCAGTGCTCGCAGCGCCCGCAGGCCCAGCCGAGCCAGGGCACCGCCACGCGCTGGCCGACGGACAGGTGAGTGACGCCGTCGCCGAGCCGCTCGACGATGCCGACGCCCTCGTGGCCGGGGACGAAGGGCGGTTCGGGCTTGGCCGGCCAGTCGCCGCGGGCGGCGTGGATGTCGGTGTGGCACAGGCCGGAGGCCTCGACGCGGATGCTCACCTGTCCCGGGCCGGGTCGCGGATCGGGCCGGTCCTCGATCACCAGGGGTTCGCCCAGGGTGCGGACGACTGCTGCTCTCATGGCCTGCGCTCCTCGTGTCCGGCCGGTGTCCCGGCCTCTCGTTCACCTCCTTCAGCCTCCCGCCCCGTACGGCGGTGGCGGCAGGTCCGACAGGAGCAGTCGATGAGGGCCGTTCGGCCCGTGCCGGGCGGGCCGTACGGTCCCCCCGGGGCGGGCGCCCGCCCGGCGCGGGACGGTGCCGGGGCGGTTCGCGGAGGACGCCGGGTGGACCCGTCCCCGGCAGGCCGGGACGGGGCACCGGACGTCCGTTCCCGGAACCTTCCGGGGAATGGGGCCTTCGCGAACGGCCTCCCCCGCGCCGTCCGGACGCGGCGGGCTCAGCCCGCCGTGGCGGCGGGGCCGGGGCGGCCGAGCAGGGCCGCCAGCGCGCCGGGCAGGTCGTCCAGCGGGGCCGCCGTGCCGTCCGGGAGGGCGGAGCGCCGCCAGCCCGGTCCGGCCGGGTGGACGGGCGCGGCGGTCGCCTCCAGGGCGGCCCGCAGCCAGGCGGCGTCGGCCGTATCGGGGGCGCGCGCCCACAGCACCGCGGCGCCGGGGCGGACGCGTGCGAGCGCGTCGGTCAGGGCGCGGGCGGGCAGGTCGCCTGCCAGGAGGACGGCCCGGCCCTCCTCGGCCAGGGCGGCGGCCAGGGCCGTCAGCGGCAGCGTGTGGTGCTCGCCCGGCGCGGCGGCCAGGAGCACGGGGCCGGGGGCGCCGGGGCCGGGCGGGGCCGCGGCGGCGCGGTCCTGGGCGTGGCGGCGCAGGGCCCCCTCGATGACGCCGCTGGTGACGTGCTCGACCTCGACGCCGCAGCCGGTCTCCTCCCAGTGGTCGCCGATGGCGACGAGGGCGGGCGCCAGCACGGTCGTCCACGCGGAGGCGGCCCCGAGCCGGGACAGCGCGGCCGACACCACGGCGCTGACGGCGGCGGCGTCCAGCGTGTGCATGGCCTCGGTCAGCTCCGCCGCGTCCGCCCGTACGGCGGGCGGTCCGGCGGCGCCCACCGCGCGGGCGGCGTCGGCGGCGGGCACGCCGCGGCGGACGAGTGCGCGCACGTGCTCCAACCGGTCGAGGTCGTGCGGCGAGTAGCGGCGGTGCCCGCCGGTGGTCCGGCCGGACGGGGCGAGGCCGTAGCGGCGCTCCCAGGCCCGGAGCGCGGCGGTGCTCATCTCCAGGCGCTCGGCCACCACCCCCACCGGCAGCAGGCCCTCGGACTCCTGTCCCTGCTCCTGTTCTTGTCCCTGCTCCGGGTCCGGCGGCACGGCGGCACGGGAGCGGCGAGTGGACGGCATGGCGCCATCGTCTGCCGGGGCCGGAGCGTGCGCAAGTCGATGGCTGTACAAGTTCTGTACAAGTTCGTTTGACTACATCCGGCAGGGGCAGGCGCCAAGTGGCCGGGCCGCGCCACGCGTTCCGGCTGCACGGAGGGAGCGGGCGGGCGGGCGGCGGCGCCGCGCCCTCCGGTCACCCGTCCGCGCCGCGCGGTACCCGTGGTTCGCCCGCCCAGCGCACTCGAACTGAGAGGATTGCTCTTCATGTTCGGGTGTGCACATTTTTGTCCGTACGTGCGCCGGGCGTCTCGGCCCCGCGCCGGGAAGGAGCCGCGATGCGGCACCAGGCCGCCGATCTGGCCCTCGCACCTGCCAGCCCCGCACCCGCACGCCCGGCGCCGGCCGCCCGGGGACGGGAGGAGCCCCTCGGGGCCGCGTCCCGGCCGCCGCGCCCCCCGGACGAGGCCCCCGGCGACCGCCGCCCGGAGCACGCCGCGGAACACGGTGCGGGAAACGGCGTGGGACACAGTGCGGGAAACGGTGCGGGACACGGCCTCCTCGCCCACGATCCCGACCGCGACGTCGCGGCCGCCGTCGACGCCGTGCTCACCCGCCATCTGACGCTGCGCCGGGCCGAGGCGCGGCGGATCAGCGACCGGTTCGCCGCCGACGTCGCCGACTGCCTGATCGACCTGGTGCGGCGCGGCGGCAAGCGGCTGCGCCCGGCGTTCCTGTGGTGGGGGTGGCGGGCCGGCGGCGGTACGCCGGGGCACGCCGACGCGGACTCCGTGCTGCACGCGGCCGCCGCGCTGGAGCTGATCCAGGCCTGCGCGCTGGTGCACGACGACCTGATGGACGACTCGCCGCTGCGGCGCGGCGCGCCCGCCGCCCACGTGGCCCTCGCCCGCCGGCACCGGGTCGGGGGCCTGGGCGGGGACGCCGACGCGTTCGGGGCGTCCGCAGCCCTCCTGACGGGTGATCTCGCCCTGGTCTGGGCCGAGGACCTGTGGGACGCGGCCACCCCCTCGGAGGAGGCCCGCCGCCGGGCCCGTCCCGTCTGGCGGGCGATGCGCACCGAGATGGTGGCCGGGCAGTACCTGGACCTGTACGGGCAGGCGGCCGACGCCCCCTCCCCCTCCTCCTCCCTGCGCGTCGCCCACCTCAAGAGCGGGCTGTACACCGTGGAGCGCCCCCTCCACCTGGGGGCGGCGCTGGCCGGCGCGGACCCGCGCACCACCTCGGCGCTGCGGCGGGCGGGACGGTGCGCCGGGGTGGCGTTCCAGCTCCGCGACGACCTCCTGGGCGTCTTCGGGGACCCGGCCCGCACGGGGAAGCCCGCGGGCGACGACGTACGGCAGGGCAAGCCCACCTACCTGATGGCCGTCGGCCTGCGCCTGGCCCGGGTGCGCGGCCGGCGCGCGGCCCGGGAGCTGCTGGACCACGCGCTCGGCAACCCCGTGCTGACCGAGGAGGAGCTCGGCCGGGTGCGCGCCGCGCTGACCGAGGTGGGCGCCCGCGCCGCCGTCGAGCGGCGCATCGGCGGCCTGGCCGACGGCGCGCTGGCCGCGCTGGAGGAGGCCGCGCTCGACGGCGTCCCGGCCCGGGAGCTGCCTGCGCTGCTCCGCGCCGTCCTGGGCCAACCGGCCGACATCCCCCGCGACGGCGCCACCGCCGTCCCCACCCGCTGAGCACCTGCCGGAGGAGACCAGGATGAGAAGACTGCGCGAGCCGAGCGACCACGTCGTCATCGTCGGGGCGGGCCTCGCCGGGCTGTCCGCCGCGCTGCACCTGCTGGGCGCCGGGCGCTCGGTCACCGTCGTCGAGCGGGAGGCGGGGCCGGGCGGCCGGGCCGGGCGCGAGGAGTGGGACGGGTACCGCGTCGACACCGGGCCCACCGTGCTGACCATGCCCGACCTGATCGACGAGGCCATGGCGGCGGTGGGCGAGAAGCTCGCCGACCGCGTCGAGCTGGTCGGCCTCCACCCCGCCTACCGCGCCCGCTTCGCCGACGGCAGCTCCCTCGACGTCCACACCGACCCGCGGGCGATGGAGGAGGAGGTCGCCCGGGTGGCCGGGCCGCGGGACGCGGCCGGGTACCGGCGGCTGCGCGACTGGCTGGAGCGGATCCACCGGGTGCAGATGCGCTCGTTCATCGACGCCAACTTCGACTCCCCGCTGGGGCTGCTGGGCGCCGACCTGGCCCGGCTCGCCGCGCTGGGCGGGTTCGGCACCTGGCACGGGCGCGTCGCGCACTTCCTGGAGGACGAGCGGCTGCGCCGGGTGTTCTCCTTCCAGGCGCTGTACGCCGGGGTGCCGCCCACCCGGGCCCTGGCCGCGTACGCCGTCATCGCCTACATGGACACCGTCGCCGGCGTGTGGTTCCCGCGCGGCGGCATGCACGCCGTGCCCCGCGCCATGGCCGACGCCGCGGCCCGCGCGGGGGCGCGCTTCGTCCACGGCGCCGAGGTGACGGAACTGGAGCGCTCGCCGGGCGGGCGGGCGTCGGCGGTGCGCACCGCCGACGGGGAGCGCATCGCGTGCGACGCGGTGGTCCTCACCTGCGACCTGCCGATCGCCCACCGCCTGCTGGGCGGGGCCCCGCGCCGCCCGGTCCCGCTGCGGTACGCGCCCTCCGCCGTCGTACTGCACGCCGGCGGCGACCGCACCTGGCCCGAGCTGGGCCACCACACGCTCTCGTTCGGCTCGGCCTGGGAGTCGACGTTCCGGCGGCTCACCCGGACCGGCGAGCTGATGGCCGACCCGTCGCTGCTCATCACCAGGCCCACCGCCACCGACCCCGCGCTGGCGCCCCCGGGCAGACACCTGCACTACGTGCTCGCGCCCTGCCCCAACCTGGTCACCGGCCCCCGGGACTGGGACCGCGTCGGCCCCCGCTACCGCGACGAGCTGGTCGCCGAGCTGGAGCGCCGCGGCCTGGACGGCTTCGGCGACGCGATCGAGGCCGAGCGCCTGGTCACCCCCGCCGACTGGGCCCGCCGGGGGCACGCCGCGGGCACCCCCTTCTCCGCCGCGCACACCGTCGCCCAGACGGGCCCGTTCCGGCCGCGGAACCTGCCGCGCGGCTGGGACAACGTGGTCCTGGCCGGCTGCGGCACCACGCCCGGCGTCGGCGTGCCGACCGTGGTGATCTCCGGCAAGCTCGCCGCCGCCCGCGTCACCGGCGCGCCCGGCCCCGCGCCGGCGCGCCGGAGGACGGCGGATGCCGGGGCGGCCGGGGCGGCGGCGGTATGACGGCCCGCGAGCTGGACGCGGCCGGCGTCCACGACCCGGCGCTGCGCGCGGCCTACACCCGGTGCCGCGAGCTCAACGCCCGCCACGGCAGGACGTACTTCCTGGCCACCCGGCTGCTGACGGCCCGCCAGCGCCCCGCCGTCCACGCCCTGTACGGCTTCGCGCGCTGGGCGGACGACATCGTCGACGACCTCGACCCCGCCCTCACCCCCGAGCAGCGCGCCGAGGCGCTGGCGGAGCTGGACGGGACGCTGCTGACGGCCCTGCGCACCGGGCGCAGCGGGCACCCGGTGATCGCCGCGCTGGCCGACACCGCGGCGCGCTACGCCATCGACCCGCGGCACTTCACCGACTTCATGCGCTCGATGGCCATGGACCTGCGCGTCACCGAGTACCCCACCCTCGACGACCTGCGCGCGTACATGCACGGCTCGGCGGCCGTCATCGGCCTGCAGGTGCTGCCGGTGCTGGACACGGTCGCGCCCCGCGTGGAGGCGGCCCCGCACGCCGCGGCGCTGGGGGTGGCCTTCCAGCTCACCAACTTCCTGCGGGACGTGGGCGAGGACCTGGAGCGCGGCCGGATCTACCTGCCGCTGGACCGGCTGGCCGCCCACGGCGTCGACCGCGCCCTGCTGCTGTGGTGCCGCCGCACCGGGCGCACCGACGCCCGGGTGCGGGCCGCCCTGCGGGAGCTGTGCGAGACCACCCGGGGCGTCTACCGGGAGGCCGAGCCGGGCATCGGCATGCTGCACCCCGTCTCCCGGCCCTGCGTGCGCACCGCGTTCGTGCTCTACCGCGCCATCCTGGAGCGGATCGAGGCCGCCGACCACGCGGTCCTCCACCGGCGCGCCGTGGTGCCCCGGCGCCGCCGGGCGGCCGTGGCGCTCGGCGGGCTGGCGGGCATCGCCGCGGCCCGCGCCCGCGGAGCCCTGACCGGCGACCTGCCGCGGGTGCCCCAGCGTCCGCGGAGGACCGCGGAGGACCGGGGAGGAACCCGGCGAACCCCCCGGCGGGACACGCAGCGAGGAGGAGTCCTGTCGTGAAGCGCCCGACCGGCTGGCGCAGCCCCCTGCGGCTGATGCCCGACCCCGGCTGGAGCCGCCAGAGGCCGACGTGGCGCGCGGCCCGGCCCCACGTCATCGCCGACGCCCTGAAGCGGGCCACGGCCCGCCCCTCGGGCAACTGGTACGCCGTGGCGGCCGGCCGCGAGATCCGCCCCGGCCGCCCCTTCGGGCGGACGGTCGCCGGGGTGGAGGTGGTGCTCTGGCGCACGGAGTCCGGTCGCCTGGCGGCCGGACCGGGCGCCTGCCCGCACCTGGGCGCGCCGCTGTGCGACAGCGTGGTGGAGTCCGGGCGCCTGATCTGCCACTGGCACGGCCTGCGCCTGACCGAGCGGGGCATGCCCGGCTGGGAGGTCTTCCCGGTGCACGACGACGGGGTGCTGGTGTGGGTGCGGCTGGACGCGGCGGGCGGCGAGGAACCGCTGGAGCGCCCCCGGCTGCCCGAGCGCCCGGACGCGGCGGCCTCGGTGGACGCGGTGACGACCCTGGTGGGCGCCTGCGAGCCGGAGGACGTCATCGCCAACCGGCTGGACCCCTGGCACGGCGCCTGGTTCCACCCGTACGCCTTCACCCGGCTGACGGTGGTGGAGGAGCCCGACCCCGCCGTCAACGGCGACCGCTTCCTGGTGGACGTGGCCTACCGCGTCGGCTCCCGGGCGGGCGTGCCGGTGCGGGCCGCGTTCAGCGCGCCGGAGCCGCGCACGCTGGTGATGCACATCGTCGACGGCGAGGGGGAGACGTCGGCGGTGGAGACCCACGCCACGCCGCTCACCGCCCCGGGCGACCCGAACCCGCGCACCGCCGTCATCGAGGCCGTGCTGGCCACCTCCGGCCGGCCCGGCTTCACGGTCGCGCGGGCCGCCGCGCCGCTGCTGCGGCCGCTGATGCGGCGGGCCGCCGCGCGGCTGTGGCGCGACGACCTGGCGTACGCCGAACGCCGCTGGCTGCTGCGCAGTCAGGGCCGCTTCCCGGGGTCGCCGTGACGGCCGCCGTGACCGCCGCGGCCGCCGCGGCCGCCGTACGGGGCGCGGGCGAGGAAGGTGTGGAGGATGCCGTGCTCCCAGCCGGGCATCGGCACCACGCGCGCCGCCTCGAAGCCCGCCGCCGTCAGCCGGTCCCGGAGGCGCGGCGCGGTGTCGAACTCCAGGACGCTGCGCCACAGGTGCCGGTACAGGCCCGGTCCGCCCGGGCCGAGCGAGCCGGCGGGGATGATCACCGACCGGCACACCGCCGTCCAGACCAGGCGGTGCCGTCCCGCCCCGGACAGGGCGTACTCGTGGACGGCCAGCCGCCCGCCGGGGCGCAGCAGGCCGCGCACGCCGGACAGGACCTCGTCCGGAGCCGTCAGGTTGCGCACCAGGTAGGCGGCGAACACCGCGTCGAACGGTCCGCGCACGCCCGCGCGCCCCAGTTCCTCGGCGGGCGCGTGGACGAAGGAGACGTTCCCCGGCCAGGTCTTGGCGGCGGCCCGTCCCAGCATCCCGGCCGAGGCGTCCACCGCGGTGATCTCCGCACGGGGCGCGACGGCGAGCAGCGCGGCGGTGGACGCGCCGGTCCCGCAGCCCAGGTCGAGCACGCGCAGGCCCTCGCCCCCGCCCGGCAGGGCCAGCCTGCGGGCGGAGCGGCGCAGTTGCCGGTGGTATCCGGGGTTCGCTCCGACGAGGCGGTCGTAGGCGGTCGACGCCCCGTCGAACGCCGCGGTCAGCGCGGCGTCCCGCAGAAGCGTCATCGCGTCCGTCCTTCCGCCCGTACGGGTCCGGGGTGTGCGGTCATGGCCGCACGCCTACCCGGCGCGTGCCACCGGGAACGCCCCGGGAGGCGCACCGGGGGGAACGCCGGGAGAGGGGTGCGCGGATGAACCGCCGGGACGTCTCCGCGGCACCGGTACCGGTACCGGCCGTGGACGCGGACGTGGTCGTGGTCGGCGCGGGCGCGGCGGGCCTGTCGCTGGTCGGGCACCTCCTCGACGCCGCCGGGCCGTCGGGCCCGCCCTCGGTCGCGGTGGTGGAGCCACCTCCCGGCCCCGACCGCAGCCCCGAGCGCACCTGGTGCTTCTGGGAGGAGGAGGGCGGCGGGCCCGGTGCCGGGCTCGGCGCACCGGTCGCCGCGTCCTGGCGGCGGCTGCTGGTGCGGGGCCCCGGCGGTGAGGCCCTGGGCGGCGACAGTCCCCGGCGCTACACGATGGTCCGCTCCGCCGACTTCACCCGTGCGCTGGACGCCCGGCTGGCCGCCTCCCCCGCGGTCACGCGCGTCACCGGCACCGCCACCGCCGTCGAGGACGGCCCGCGCGGCGCGCGGGTGAGCGGCACGGACGCCGGGGGGCGGCCCTTCGCGCTCACCGGCCGCTGGGTGTTCGACTCGCGCCCGCCGCGGGTGCTGCCGCCCGCCCGCACCACCCTCCTGCAGCACTTCCGGGGCTGGTTCGTACGCACCCGGGAGGACCGCTTCGACCCGGGCACGGCCGAGCTGATGGACCTGCGCACCCCGCAGCCGCGGTGCGGGCTGTCCTTCGCCTACGTCCTGCCCCTCACCCCGCGCGAGGCCCTGGTGGAGTACACCGAGTTCTCCCCCGCGGTCCTGACCGACGGGGAGTACGAGGCCGCGCTGCGGCACTACACCGAGCACGTCAGGCCACTGGGCGCGTTCACCGTCACCGGCGCCGAGCAGGGCGTCATCCCCATGACCGACGGGCGGTTCGCGCGCCGGGCCGGCCGCTCGGTGTTCCGCGTCGGCACGGCGGGCGGCGCCACCCGCCCCTCCACCGGCTACACCTTCGCCACCGTCCAGCGCCAGAGCGCGCGGGTGGCCGCCGCGCTGGCGGCGGGGCGGACGCCGCTGCCGCCCCGGCCGTACGCCCGCCGCCACCTGGCCATGGACGCCGCGCTGCTGCGCGCCCTGGCCACCGGCCGCGTCGACGGCGCGGACTTCTTCGCCCGCCTCTTCCGCCGCAACCGGCTGGAGAGCGTCCTGCGCTTCCTCGACGGCCGCTCCGCGTTCCGCGAGGAGGTGGCGATCGGCCTGCGCTCCCCCGTGTGGCCGATGGCGCGCTCCCTGGCCGAACTGCCCCTCCTGCCGCGCCGGCCGCCCGCCGCCGTACCGCGGCCCCACGGTTCCCTCCAGCGAAAGGCCCCCACGTGACGGACGCGCGAAACCCGTACTCCCTCCCGGGCCGGGGCCGCCCCCGGCTCGCCCGCGACCGGTACGCCGTGCACCGGCCCGCCCCGGCCGGTGCGGCCCGGGTCGGCGACCGCGGGGTGCGCGCCGCGGTGGTGGGCGGCGGGATCGCCGGGCTCACCGCCGCCACCGCGCTGGCCGAGCGCGGCGTGGCCGTCGACCTGCTGGAGCGCCGGGAGGTGCTGGGCGGGCGCGTGGGGGGCTGGCCCACACGGCTCGCCGACGGCACGTCCGTCACCATGAGCCGGGGCTTCCACGCCTTCTTCCGGCAGTACTACAACCTGCGCAACCTGTTGCGGCGCGTCGATCCGGGGCTGTCGATGCTCACCCCGCTGCCGGACTACCCGCTGTGGCACAGCGGCGGCGCGCGGGACGGCTTCGCCCGCGTCCCCCGCACCCCGCCGTGGAGCGTCCTGGGCTTCACCGTCCTCAGCCCGACCTTCACCCCCTCGGGGCTGGCGGGCATGAACCCCCGTGCGGCGCTGCCCCTGCTGGACGTGCGGGTGCCGGGTGTCCACGAGCGGCTGGACGGCGTCAGCGCCGCCGAGTTCCTGGACTCCGTCCGCTTCCCGGCACCGGCCCGGCACCTGGCCTTCGAGGTGTTCTCGCGCAGCTTCTTCGCCGATCCGCGCGAGTTGTCGGCGGCCGAGCTGGCCCTGATGTTCCACATCTACTTCCTGGGCTCGGCCGAGGGACTGCTCTTCGACGTGCCGAACGAGCCCTTCCCCGCCGCCCTGTGGGACCCGCTGGCCGCCCGTCTGGAGCGACTCGGCGCGCGGGTGCGCACCGGCACCGCCGTGACGCACGTACGCCCCGGGCGGGACGGCTTCACCGTGGTGACCTCCGGCGGCGGGGGGCCGTGCGCGGAGCGCGGCGAGCGCTACGACGCGGTCGTCCTCGCCCTGGACGGCGCGGGGCTGCGCGCCCTGGTCGCCGACTCCCCCCGGTTGGGGGACCCCGGCTGGCGGGCGTCGGTCGGACGGCTGCGCGAGGCCCCGCCGTTCCTGGTCTCCCGCTACTGGCTCGACCGGCCCGTGGCCGCCGACCGGCCCGGCTTCCTGGGCACCAGCGGCTACGGTCCGCTGGACAACGTCAGCGTCCTGGAGCGGTGGGAGGGCGAGGCCGCCCGCTGGGCCGCGCGGACGGGCGGCAGCGTGGTGGAGCTGCACGCCTACGCCGTCGACCCCGGCGCCGACCGCGCCGCCGTCCAGCGGCGCGCGCTGGACGAGCTCGCCCGCGTCTACCCGGAGACGGCGGACGCCTCGGTCGTCGACGAACGGCACGAGTGGCGGCGGGACTGCCCCCTGTTCGCCACCGGCACCTGGAGGGACCGGCCGGGGGTGCGCACCGGTCATCCCCGGCTGGTGCTCGCCGGGGACCTGGTGCGCACCGCGCTGCCGGTGGCGCTGATGGAGCGGGCGGCCACCACCGGGTTCCAGGCCGCCAACGCCCTGCTGGCCACCTGGGGGGTGCGGGGCCATCCGCTGCTGACGGTGCCCCGCAGGGGGCGTTCGGCGCCGCTGCGGCTGCTCGCCTCGGCCCTCGGCCGCTGACCGCCGCCGGCGTCCCGTCACCCGCCCCGTGGGGCGCCGCCGTGCACGCCGGCGGCGGCGTGACCGTGGGGACGTGACCGTGGAGGCGGGGAGGACGGAAGGGCGTCCTCCCCGCCCGCCGCGGACACCGGCCGCGCCGAACCGACGGCGGGTGGTCTCCGCCCGCGTGGTCCGGGAAGCGGTCAGAAGACCGGGAGCTGCCGGGCCCCGGCGGCGGCCGGCAGCGCGCGCTCGTGCTCCAGCAGCGCCCGCTTGCGGTCCAGTCCCCCGCCGTAGCCGGTCAGGCCGCCGCCGGACCCGACGACGCGGTGGCAGGGCACGATGACGCCGATCGGGTTCTTCCCGTTGGCGAGCCCCACGGCCCGGGACGCCGTCGGCCGGCCGATGTGCTCGGCCAGCCGGCCGTAGGTCCAGGTCTCCCCGAGGGGGATCTCGCACAGCGCGGCCCACACGCGCCGCTGGAACGGCGTTCCGCACAGCCTCAGCGGCAGGTCGAAGACCTCGCGGCGGCCGGCGAAGTACTCCTCCAGTTGCCGGGCCGTCTCGGCGAACGGCGGCCCGGACGGCTCCGGCAGCCGCTCGCCGAAGGCCGAGTCGTCGGGCCGGTGCCGCTGGGCCTCCATGTAGAGGCCGACGAGGTGTTCCCCCTCGGCGACCAGGGTGAGCGGGCCGCAAGGGCTGTCGACGACGGTGTGGGTGCGCCTGCCGGGCGCTTCGGACGTGGCGGACACGTGCTGTTCTCCTCTCCGGCGGCGGTCCGGGAGGCGGCGGAGGGCCCTCCGCCGGTCCGGATGTCCCCGGACCGCACGGCACCAGCATGGCCCGGGACCCGCCCGTGGACCGGCGGTTTCGGGACATCACCCCTGCGCGCCCGCGCCGGCCCCGGCCGGACGGCGCGGACCGGCGGTCGTCGGGGCGGGCGCGGGCGTCCCGGGCGGCGGCGGGGCGGTGGACGAGCGGCGGTCCGGACAGGCTCGTGGAGTGGCGGGTGCTCAGCGCCGCGAAGTCGGGCGGGAGGCCGTCCGGGCCCGGTCGGCCGGTGAGGGCGAGGGCGAGGGCGGGAAAGGGATGCCGGAGGAGGTCATCCGGGCTCTCCGGTGCCCATGGGGTTGGGGGCGGGACCGGCGTCGAGGGCCTGCCGGGCCCGGTCCAGCAGGCGGGCCGCGCGGGGGAAGTCCTTCAGCTGCCCGGCCAGCAGGTCCAGCGCGGGGTGGAGGGAGCGCGCGGGGACCCGGCGGGCGGCGAGGATCTCCGCCGTCCAGGTCATGAAGCCGGTGAACAGCTCCTCGTCGTCGACGTAGAGGGCGGTGGCCAGGAAGTCGACGATGTGCGCGATGTCCTCGGTGGTGTGCAGCCGCTGCCGCTCGGTGTAGTCGCGCATGGCCGGGAAGCGCTCCTCCAGCCCGGTCAGGGTCTCCCTGACCAGCTGGGGAGCGGTACGCGTGACCATCGTGTACTCCTGGTCCGCCAGGTGGGGCAGGTCCTCGGCCGGATGGTGCGCGGACGGCGGACCGGGAAGCGGCATGCCCTCGCTCAGCCGGTCGGCCGCGGCGCTGGCGTCGGGGGCCCAGGCGTCGGCGCCGAGCAGGCGCGCGTAGCGCCCGTCCGGGCCGAAGGCCGCGCCCCCGGCCAGTACGGGGACGCCCGCGGCCTGGCACGCGGTGATCGTGGCGTGGGCGGTGGGCAGGCGGGTGGGGATCGAGGAGGACAGCGCGACGGCGCAGGGGCCCGTGCGGTGCAGGTGCGCGACCAGGTGCGGGGTGGGGACCTGGGCGCCGAGGAAGTCCACCTGCCAGCCGCGCAGCGACAGCACCTCGGCGAGCAGGCGGGCGGGCAGGGCGTGCCACTCGCCGTCCACGCAGGCGACCGTGACGCGCCCCGCCCACGCCCCGGCGCCGGACCGTCCGCCGCGCACGCGGTGGGCGAGCGCGGCGATGATGCGGTCGTTGATGGCGGTGGCGGCGTGCTCCTGCGCCACGGTGATGCGGTCGGCGGCCCACTCGGTGCCCACCTTGCGCTGGACGGGCGCGATGACGTCCAGCAGCACCTCCTCCGGATCCGCGCCGGCGTCCAGCGCGGCGAAGACGGTCTCGGAGGCCGCGTGCTCGTCGCCCTCGCGGACGGCCTCCCACAGTTCCTCCCGCGCCTCCTCCCGCGCCGCGCGCGGACCGGCCGCGGCGGCGGGGTCCGCGGCGGCGGGGTCCTCGGCGAGCTCCGCGGCGGGGACGTGATCGGGACGAGCGGTCATGCGGTGTACCTGCCCCGGGTGTGGCCGTCCACCGCGCTGAGGTGCGCGGTGCGGTGATGGCGACGACGGCCATGTCGTCGTGGCTCCTTCCCCCGACCCACTGGCCGGCGAGCATCTGGATCCTCTCGACCACCGCCTCCGCCGGCATGGCCGCGCACTCCGCGAGCGCGTCCCTCAGCCGCCGCTCCCCGAACATGCCGTCGCCCAGGGGGCCGCCGCGCGCCTCGGTGATGCCGTCGGTGTAGAGCAGGCACGTCTCGCCCGGCGCGAGTTCGGCCGTGACCGTACGCGCCCTGATCCTCGGCAGCACGCCGACCAGCGACCCCCGGGTGTCCGCCTCCTCGACGCTGCCGTCGGCGCGCACGATCAGCGGAGCGGGGTGGCCGGCGCTGGTCAGCCGGAGCCTGACCTGGTTCCCCGCGCGGACCGCCGAGGCCAGCACGAGGGTGGCGAAGCGGTTGTGGTGGGAGTTCACCAGCGCGCCGTTGAGCAGGCCGAGGACCCTCGGGTGGTCGTCGGCCATCGGCAGCAGCGCGTGCAGCGTGGTGCGGATCTTCCCGGTCAGGACGGCCGCCTCCAGGCCCTTGCCGCACACGTCCCCGAGGACGACCAGGGACTCCCCGCCCGGCTCGGCGGCGGGGTGGATGTCGTAGAAGTCGCCGCCCACCCACTCCTCGAGCTCCGAGACGCGGTAGCCGCCGGCGAACTCGACCCCGTCCACCCGGCGCAGCTCCGGCGGGAACAGCTCCCGCATCAGCGTGGCGGTGATGTCGGCCTGCCCGGCGTACAGGCGCGCGGCCGACAGCGCCGCCCCGGCCCGGGAGGCGAACAGCCGGGCGAGGGTCTCCTCGCTCTCGCCGAACACGGCGTGGTCGGTGCGGCGCAGCAGGATCAGCGCCCCGGCCGGGACGCCGTGGCCGGGCAGCGGGGTGACCACCACCGAACCCGCCGGTCCGTCGAACCCCGGCGGCACCACCCAGTCGGGCAGCAGCGCGGGGTCGATCCAGCGGGAGGGCACCGGCGGGAAGCCCTGGAGCGCCTCGCTCAGCCCCGGCACGGCGTCCGGGTCCGCCTCGACCGTGTCGTGCACCGGGCCGCCGGGGGTGCTGTAGGTCACCGGGAGCCTGCGCCCGGCGGCCGGGGCGACCAGCACGGCCGCGTCCGCCAGGTGCTGCGCGGCCAGGCGCGTGGTCGCCTCCATGCAGCGCTCGACGTTCAGGGAGGCCGACAGGACCTCGGACACCTCCGCGAGGAAGAGGGTGCGCTCCCGTTCGCTCCTCAGGGCGTCCTCGGCCCGGCGCAGGTCGGTGTCGTCGACCAGCCACCACACCACGCCGCCGTCCCCGCCGCGGGCCGGGTACGCCCGCAGGCTCCGTCCGCCGGCCTCCCCCGCGAACGGTCCGGCCGCCTCCGGGCCGGGTGCGGGCGGGGAGGCGGTGAGGCGCCGGTGGGCGTCGGCCAGCCAGCGCGGCACCGCCTCGTGCAGCCGCGCGCCGGGCACCGCGCCGGGGAGGAGCGCCGCGGCGACCGCGTTCGTCCCCGCCACCGCACCGGACGGATCCACCGCCACCACACCGCAGGGCGCGTCGTCCCACGCGGCGCCGGGACCGGCGCCGCGAGGCCGGGCAGATGAGTCCTCGGAGATCGTCACCATCAAGGGCCCGCGTGCCGCGGACCCACCACCTTCCTGCTGGACGGAAAGTTGCCGTCCGGCAACCTTCCCTCAGTCGCCGCGATCGGGGCAACCGCGGCTTCCGCCTCCTTCCCCGCCACGGGGGAAGGATGTGCCGGCCGCGGGGCGGCGCCCCGCTTCCGCGGACAGGCCCCGGGCCGCCGGGAGGGCGCGTCGCACACCGCTCCCGCCCCGTCCATGAGAACAACCGGCGGAGGGGATTCCGGGCGGTGGCCGGGAGTTTCACGGCGAACGTGAGAAACCTCACCGGTTTCCGCACGCCGCGGCGGCCGCGGCGGCGGGACGGCCGCTACGGCGTGCCGGGCTTGCGGGCCAGGAGATAGGCCTGCGGGGCGGTCTCGCCGTCGTAGGCCTCGCGCAGCAGCCGGGCGCACACGGAGAAGCCGGCCTGCTCGAGCAGTCCGGCGACGCGGTCGGGCCGCATGCGGTGGAAGTCGAGCGAGACCGCACGGCCGAACGCCTCCGACAGGTGCAGGGGCTCGTCGCCGACCTGGAAGCCGAGGAGCAGGTGGCCGCCCGGCGCCAGCACCCGGTGGAACTCGGAGAGCACCGCCGGCACCCGGTCCGGCAGGACGTGGATGACGGAGTACCAGGCGGCGAGGCCGGCGAGCGAGGCGTCGTCGAGTTCCAGGCCGGTCATCGAGCCCTCCTCGAACCGCAGGTCCGGGTACGCCCGGCGGGCCAGGGCGACCATCTCCGGCGACAGGTCGACGCCGAAGACGTCCAGCCCGAGGGAGTCCAGGTGCGCCGTCACACGGCCGGGCCCGCAGCCGACGTCGGCGACGGGCCCCCCGCCGTGGGCCAGCACGGTCCGGGCGAACGCGTCGAGCATGGCCAGGGCCAGCGGCTTGGCCTGGAACTCCCCCTCGAAGTGCTCCGCGTAGTCGGCGGCGATGGCGTCGTAGGCGGCCCGGACGGCGTTCAGGTGGGACGACTCGCGGGATGTCTCGGTCACGACGGGGGACGGTAGCGCCCCGCGGCCCCGCCCCGTACGACGTTCCGGAAAGTCGCTGTACGTGAATAATGTTCGTCATGTCGTTTTCGCGGCGATCCCCGGAGAGCGGGAAGCTCAGCGGGCTTCCCCTGGAAGTGTTCGACCCGGCCCCGGTCGGGGTCCTGGTGTGCCGGGGCCCCCGGCACGTCCTGACGTACATGAACGCCGCCTACCGGGAGGTCTTCGGGGACCGGCGGCTCGGCGCGCCCGTCCGGGAGGCGTTCGCCGACCTGGAGCAGCAGGGCTATCTGGACCTGTTCGACTCGGTCCTCCGCTGCGGGGAACCGGCGCGGGTCTCCGCCGCGCCCGTCACCGTCCGCTACGCCCACGGCGGGGTCGAGCAGCGGTTCTTCTCCTTCAGCATCTCCAGGATCGACTCCGTCGGAGGCGTCCCCGGAGTGCTGGTGGCCGTCGTGGAGGTCACCCGGGAGGTGACCTCCACGACGCGGGCGCGGACGCTCGCCGAGGAGCGGCGCCGGACGCTGCTGCGCTACGAGAGCCTGGTCGCGGCCAGCACCGAGAAGGTGTGGGTGGCCGGCCCCGACGGGCTCCTCCTCGAGGGGAGCCGGGGATGGGAGCGGGCGACGGGACGCCCCTGGGCGGAGCTGCGCGGCACCGGATGGCTCGACACCGCCCACCCCGACGACCGGGCCGCCCTGGCCGAGGCGTGGTTCCGGGCCATGGCCGAGGTGCCCGAGCGGTTCCGGCACGCGTACCGGCTGCGGTACGCCGACGGAACCTACCGGCACTGCGTGCTGCGCGCCGTGCCGGTGCGCAACAACGGGGCCGTGCTGGAGTGGATGGCCGCCTGCGTCGACGTCGAGGAGCAGTGGCGGGAGGAACTGCGCGGCGACCTCCTCGGCCGTGCCGCCGCCGCGGTGACGGAGTCGGGGAACGCGCCGGACGCCTTCGCCGCCCTGAGCCGGGTGCTCGTCCCCGCCCTGGCCGACGAGTGCGGGATCTACCTGCTGCCCGAGACCGCCGAACCACCCTCCCCGGACGCCTCCCTGACCGTGAAGCGGGTCGCAGCCACCGCCCGCGAGGGGCTCCCCGCGGGTCTGCCGCCGCGCCGCGAGGAGCACGTCGGCCCCGGCCACGCGCTCGCCCGCGCCGTCCGCGAGCGGCGCCCGGTCCACTGCTCCTTCCCGCCCGGCGCCGTGCCGGCGGACGTCGCGCCGCCGGGCGTGCTGCCCTGGCTGGCCCGCGCCGGGGCGCACAGCGGTGTGATCCTGCCGGTCCTGGTCGACGACGCGGTGGCCGCCGTGGTGACCGCCTTCGCCTGCGGGGACCGCGCACCGATCGGCCCGCGGGACCGGGCCCTGGTGCGGGAGGTGGTGGAGCAGGCCCACGACGCGCTCAGCCAGGCGCTGCGGCTGCAGCGCTCCCAGCGGGTGGCGCGGGCGCTGCAGCACAGCCTGCTCACCGAGCCGCCCGACCACCCGCGGCTGCGGATCGCCGCCCGCTACCTGCCCAGCCCGGCGGCCGCCGACGTGGGCGGGGACTGGTACGACTCCTTCCCGCTGCCCGACGGCACGATGGTGCTGATCATCGGCGATGTGGCCGGGCACGACCTGCGGGCGGCCGTCACCATGGGGCAGATGCGCAGCATGCTCCGCGCGCTCGCCGCCGACCACGGCGGACGACCGCCCGGTGACGTCGTGCGGCGGCTGGACACCGCTGTGCAGACCCTCGATCCGGACATGGGCACGGCCACCTGTGTGATGGCCCGGGTGGAGGGCGGCGCGCAGGGAGCGGCGGGCGGCGACGGGGGCGCGGAGGGGCCGTGGCGGCTGACGTACACCGTCGCCGGACACCCCCCGCCCCTCCTGATCACCGAGGAGGGCGGCACCCGTTTCCTGGAGGGCGCCCGCAGCCCCCTGCTCGGCGTCCTGCCGCCGGACGCCCCCCGCGACAGCGCCGTCGAGGCGCTGCCGCCCGGCTGCACCCTGCTGCTCTACACCGACGGCCTGATCGAGCGCCCCGGGGAGTCCCTCGACCGCGGCCTGGAACGGCTGTGCCGCACCGCCGCCGCCCTCGCCCGCGAGCCCGTCGGCGTCCTGTGCGACAAGCTGGTGGCCACCGCCCCCGTCGGGCGCGACGACATTGCCCTGATCGCGCTGCGCCTCCCCGCCCCCGGCGCCTGAACCGCCGGACGGGCGCGGACGGCGGGGGCCGCACGGGGCACCGGCCGCGGGGCCGTACGGGGCCGCACGTCCCCGCCCCGCGACGGCGGCCGGGGCCGTACGTCCCGCGTGTCGGGGACCTTCGGCCCCGATCGACGCTCGGCACCCGAAAGCGCGACATGGGGCTGGTAGACAGATCTCGGCTGCGATTCAGCGGCCGATATCTGTCTACCAGCCCCCGGTGCCTCGCCTTCTTAGGAGCGTCATGCTTTCCGCCGAATCGGCCTCGGTGATCCGCGCCACCCTGCCCGCGGTGGGCGGGGCGCTGGACGAGATCACCGCCCGCTTCTACGCGACCATGTTCGCCGACCGCCCCGAGCTGCTCGACGGCATGTTCAACCGCGGCAACCAGGCCAGCGGCGCGCAGCGCCGCGCCCTGGCGGGGTCCATCGCCGCCTTCGCCGGCGCCCTGGTCGCCGAGCCGGGCACCCGGCCCGACACGCTGCTGGCCCGCATCGCCCACAAGCACGCCGCCGTCGGCGTCACCGAGGACCAGTACACGATCGTGCACAAGTACCTCTTCGGCGCCATCGCCGACGTGCTCGGCGACGCGGTCACCCCCGAGGTGGCGGCGGCCTGGGACGAGGTGTACTGGCTGATGGCCGGCGCCCTGATCGCGCAGGAGGCCCGCCTCTACCTCACGGCCCAGGTCCGGCCGGGACACCCCTGGCGGCAGTGGACGGTCGTCGAGCGGCGCGAGGAGACCCCCGACACGGCGTCCTTCCTGCTGCGTCCCGCCGACGGGACCCCCGCGCCCGCCGCCCGCGCGGGCCAGTACGTGAGCGTGCGGGTGCGGATGCCCGACGGCGTCCACCAGCTGCGCCAGTACAGCCTCTCCTCCGCCCCCGGCGACCGGACCCGCCGGATCACCGTCAAGCGGGTCCACGGCGACGGCGCCCCGGAGGGTGAGGTCTCCAACCTGCTGCACCGCACCCTGCGGGCGGGCGACGAGCTCACCCTGTCCGCCCCGTTCGGCGACGTGGTGCTGGACCGGTCCGACCGGCCGCTGGTGCTGGTCTCCGCCGGGATCGGCTGCACCCCCATGGTCGGCATGCTCGAGCACCTCGCCGTCACCGGCTCCACCCGCCCGGTGACGGTGCTGCACGCCGACCGCTCCCCCGGCGACCACGCGCTGCGCGCCGACACCAACCGGCTGGTGGAGCGGCTGCCGGGCGCGCGCTCGGTGTTCTGGTACGAGCGGCCCGGCGCCGAGGAGCCCTACGCCCGCCAGGGGCTGATGGACCTGGAGGAGCCGGACGTGGACACCGACGCGAGCGTGTACCTGTGCGGCCCGGTGCCCTTCATGCGCGCCGCGCGCGAGCAGCTGCTGCGCGCCGGAGTGCGGGCGCGGGACATCCGGTACGAGGTCTTCGGCCCCGACCTGTGGCTGGCCGACGCGACGGCCTGAGCCGCCGCCCCTCCCCTCGGGGCCTCACGGACGCGCGTGTGCGGCCCGACGGTGTCCCCGGCGGGCCGCACGGCGGTGTGCGGGGCCCGGCGGGCCGCACTCCGGTCGAGGGCCTCGGGCCGACGGGCCGGACCACCGGCCCCCGGTCACGCGGTACTCCGCGAACGGCCCGCGGTTCGGTCCGTGGGTCCGGGTCGACCGGTCGGCGATGCCGCCGGGCTCCCCCGACGGGCAGTCCGACGGGAGTCCGACGGGCAGTCCGGTGGCGGCACCCCGGTCACCTCGCCGCCGGGTCACCGTCCCGCCGGAACGGGGCGATGATCTTCCGTACGGCCTCAGCGGCCCCCCAGTCGTCGTCGTCATGGGCGATGACGCTCAGGAGTTCCCGGAGATGAAAGATGTCCATCCGGTCACGCCAGCCGCCGTCGATCCCGGTGACCTCCTCGTACACGGCGAAGAAGCGGTCCGAGGCGGGCGGGCGCGGGGAGCACCACAGCATGCTGAGGTCGGTCTCCGGCCAGTTGTAGGACACGGCGGGGTCGATGAGCGCGGGCGCGCCGTCGGCGGTGGCGACGATGTTCCCCTGCCACAGATCGCCGTGGGTCAGGCACGGGGGCCGGTCCGGCACGAGTTCGGGCAGGGCGGCGCAGAGCCGTTCCAGGGCCTGCCGCTCCGCGGTGTCGAAGGCCGCCTCGACCAGGGGTTCCGACAGCCAGCGCAGGATGCGCCGCTCCGCGAGGAACGCGTGGCCGTCGCTGTCCCAGGTGTTGTCCTGGCGCAGCCGGCCCAGCCAGCCCGGACGGTGCCAGCCGAACCGCTCGGCGGTCGTGGAGGCGTGCAGGGCGGCGACCGTGTGGGCGAGCCGCTCCCAGAAACGCTCGTCGTCGCGGCGCGGCCGCATCCTCTCCAGCACGAGCAGCCGGGGCGAGGCGCACAGCACCTCCGGCGTGATCACCCCGCCGGTTTCGCGGAGTTCCGTCAGGCCGGCGGCCTCGACGGGGAAAACGTCCCGGTCCGGCCCGAGAAGCGTTTTCGCGAATATCCGGGAACCGTCCTCGAGGGTGACCAGACCGGCAATCGCGATCACTCCGCCGGCGGCTTTCTCCACCTCTCCGGCTGCGTATCCCGCTTCCCGGAGACGCTTGACGAGTATCTCTTCGCCGGACACCCGGAAACCACATCACATTCTCCCCGGACACACCAGGGACCCGTTCCGGCCACACTCATCGGCAGCCGCCGGGCCCGGAGCGTGTACGGCTCCGCGTGGGGACCGCCGCGTCGCAGCAGTGCGGCGTGGCCCCGCCGTCGGCCGCCGGCCCTTCGGCCCGCGCGGCGTAACGCCGGAGAAGGGCGTGTCCGCCTCGGCGTCGAGGGCGGCGGCCGGTTCGTCCGGAACCAGCGGACGCGGCCGGTCCCGCATGAACGCACGGCCGAGCGCCAGGCGATCCCGACGGCGTGGAGGGCCGCGCGGTGCGGCCGATGCGGTCGGCGCCGCACCGGGCCTCGCGCGGCGCGGCGCGCGGGGTGGGGGCGTGATCGGCGAGCGGTTCGACGGTCTCGGCCACGTACCGGCCGGCGGTGGCGGCGGGGACCCCGGACCCGGCGGCGGCCGGTCTGGGCGAACGCCCCGTCCGTGCGCGGGTGCGCCGGCGTGGGCGGGACCTGGCGGAAGCGGCCGAAACGGCGCCGGTGGGGGTGCGGTTCGCGCCTCCGGGCGTGGACCAGCCGGTAGACGTGCTCGGCGTCCTCGACGTGCCCGGCGTCCTCGTGTGGTACGCCGGGCACGGCTCGATGCGGGGATACGGGACCGACGGGCCTCCTGCGTGAAGTGCTGATGGGTGAGATCACCGGCACAGCGGTCAGGGGCCTCGTCCCGTCATGCCTCCGTCCACCGGCCACCGTCCTCCCCGAGCACGGGATGGGAGAGGTGCACCCGGCGAACAGCGGCACCTCTTTTCCTCGACCCGTGTTCCGGAAGTCCCGTTACGGCGCCGGACCTTCCGGGATCCCTTCGCCCGCATCCCCCGGTGCCCGGGTCGGCGGACGCCCGCCCGGGGCGGGGCCGGCGGACGGGAGGCGTGGCCGGGAACAACCCGGGCCCCGGAGGCGCTGCTCCCTATGCCCCTGCGTTATGAGCGGTATCGGACGAAAGGTGTGGGAACAGTGGCGGAGACGGGACGGACGCGGTTCCAGCCGGCCGGCGACGAGCCGATGGTGACCTCGTGCGATCGGGTGGTCACCGTGAAGTGTCTGCGGCTGGCCACGGCGGGCCGGCCGATCAGCCGGGTCACCCTGGACCTCGGCCCGGGCCGCGGCGCACCGGGCACCTGGGCCTCGCTCACCGCCCGCGAGGCGCGCGAGCTGGCACGGCGGCTCCTGGCACAGGCGGCTCTCGCCGACGGCGGGACCTCCGCCGCGGCCGGCCCCCTCCCGCCCGTACCGCCCTCCCCGCAGTCGCCGCCCGGCGCGCCCGCCGTCTGAGCGGGCCCCGGACGGCCGGACAGGGCGAGGCGGCCCGGGCCGCTCTTCCCGGGCCGCTCCACCTTGTCCCCCCCCCCACCGGCTCCCCACAGCCGCGGGACGAGCCTGCCGCCTCCGGCCGCCCGCGGCACAGGGCCGAAAGGGAACGTTCGAGGGACCAACGTCCCTCCCCCGCTCCCCGTCCGCGAGCCGCTCCCCGTCCGGTGCGCGCGTCACCGCCGCCGCGCCCGGGGCGGTGGCGGGCGGGCCGGCGTCCCGCGGGCCGGATGGCGGACGGGGGGACGGACCGCGCGGGCGGTTCCACGCCGGTGGCGCCGCCCCTTCCGCACGTCCCTCCCGCACGCGCCGTCCGCACGCAGGGGCCGCCGCACGGGATCGCCCGCACCGTGCCGCATGCGGCCCCTTACTCCGGGTATCCGGCCACCACGGTGCGGTCGCGCACCGCGCAGTCGGCGATTCACCGGAACCCGGAGGTGCAGCGGATGAGGCACGGCCTCCTGTCGAGGAACACGAACACCGAACCGGCCGCGGAGGCGCGCGAGGAGCCCGCCCCGGCCCGGTCCCCCGTGGTGCGGGCGCTGGTGATGGTGGTGGCCCTGGTGGCGACGGTGCTGTTCGCCGTGGTCCTCGCCAGGCTGACCCTGACCCCGTCGTACGCCTCGGAGTCGCTGACGTACAGCAATCTGCGGCCGGGTGAGTCCATCCGCAACTACCTGGACCAGCCCGCGTTCCGCGACACCGTCAAGCAGCTCGGCGGCAACATCGCCCTGGGCGTGCCGTTCGGCGTGCTGCTGCCGGTGGCCTGGCCGCGCGCCCGCGGGCTGCTGCGGGTGGTCCTGCTGACCATGGTGGTGATGGCCATGGTGGAGCTGGTGCAGGGGTTCGTCGTGCCGGGCCGGGCGTTCGACATCGACGACGTCATCCTCAACACCACCGGCGCGCTGCTGGGTTACCTGCTGCTCGGCCGCCGCATCGGCCGTGCCATCCACCCGCCCCGCCGCCGCCGGTGGCGGCGCCGCGCCGGGCGGGAGCGCACCGCGGCGACCGGGGCCGAGGAGGCCTGACGGCCCGCCGCCGGGGCGCCGGTGGGCCGGTGCCC
>NZ_JARVKV010000083.1 GCF_029813835.1 Streptomyces sp. DH37 | reverse complement strand
CCGGGGCCCCCGCCGTACGGCGGGGGCCCCGGCTTTGTACCGGGTCCGTCCGGAGCGGTACGGTCGACGATCGGGACACGTGGGAGAGAGGGCGTCGATGGCCATTGCCAAGGCCGAGCGGCTGATGAATCTGGCGCTGTGCCTGCTGGGGACCCGGCGCCCCCTGACCAAGCGCGAGCTGCGGGCGTCGATCGAGGCCTACCTGGAGGTCGGCGGAGGGCCGGGCAGGGCCGGCAGCGAGGACGCCTTCAACCGGATGTTCGAGCGCGACAAGGACGACCTGCGCGAGCTCGGCCTGGTCATCGAGACCGTGGAGAACCTGGAGGGCGAGATCGCCTACCAGGCCCGCCGCGACAGCAACCGCCTGCCTCCCGTCGCCCTGGACGCCGAGGAGGCCGCCGCCCTCACCCTGGCCGCCAAGGTCTGGCAGCAGGCCCGCCTCGCCGGGGCCGCCAGCGGTGCCCTGCAGAAGCTGCGCGCCGCCGGGATGCCCCTGGCCGACGCCGGCGCGGACGACCCCTACGCCGGCCACAGCGCGCTGGAGCCGCGCATCCCCGTCCGCGAGGCGGCCTTCGAGCCGCTGATGCTCGCCTGCCGCGACCGGCGGCCGGTCACCTTCGCGTACCGCAAGTCCAACGCCGCCCGCCCCGAGACCCGGCACGTGGAGCCGTGGACGCTGGAGTGCTGGCGCGGCCACTGGTACCTGGCGGGCCACGACCGCGACCGGGGCGCCGAGCGGGTCTTCCGGCTCTCCCGGATCACCGGCCCGGTCCGCTCCCGCGCCGGGGCCTACACGGCCGAGGTGCCCGACCACGTGACCGTCCGCGAGACCGTCGAGCGCTGGGCCGGGGAGATCGCCACCGCCACCGCCCGCATCCGGCTGCGGCAGGGGGCCGGCTACCCGCTGCGCGCCAGGGCCACCGAGGTGCGCGACGCCGGGGACGGCTGGGACGAGCTGGAGATCCCCTACGGCCACGGCCTGGACGCCTGGCTGGTGGAGTTCGGGCCGGACGTGGTCGTGCTGGAGCCCGCCGAGCTGCGGGCCGACGTGGTGGACCGGCTGCGCGCCGTCGCCAAGGGATGACGGGTCCGGCGAGGGCCGGACAGGCCGACAAGGGCTGACAGAGGGCTTGAGAGAAGAGGCACCACCGACATGGCCACCAACGCCATCGACCAGACCCGCCGGATGCTGTCCCTGGTGACGTATCTGCGCGAGCGGCCCGGGGCCCGCGTCGAGGACGTCGCCCGCGCCTTCGGCATCACCACCGACGAGCTGATCTCCGACCTCCACGTCCTGCCGATGTGCGGCACCAGCTTCCGCGGCGGGGACCTGCTGGACATCGACACCGACGGCGAGCGCATCTGGTGGCACAACGCCGACGCGGTGGGCTCCAGCACCGGCGAGCCGCTGCGGCTGGCCGCCGACGAGGCCACCGCCCTGCTGGTCGCCGCGCGGGCCGTCGCCACCCTGCCGGGGCTGCGCGAGAGCGACCGCGAGGCCCTCCAGCGCGCCACCGCCAAGATCGAGGCCGCGGCGGGGGAGAGCGCCGGGGCCAGCTCCCGGCTGTCGGTCACCTTCGAGTCCGAGGGCGGGGTCTTCGCCGACGTCGACCGGGCCATCGCCGAGCGGCGGCGGCTGTGGATCCGCTACTACTCGCCGACGCGCGACGAGCTGACCGAGCGCGAGATCGACCCGATCCGGCTCTTCGCCGTGGGCCACACCTACGTGGAGGCCTGGTGCCGCCAGTCGGAGGCGCACCGGACCTTCCGGCTGGACCGGGTGGCCGAGATCCGGCTGCTGGACGAGCCCTCCGACCCGCCGCCGGTCGAGCTGCGCGACCTGTCCGAGGGGCTGGTCCAGCCCTCCGCCGAGGACCCGCAGGTCGTGATCGAGGTGGGGCCGGGCGGGCGCTGGGTCGCCGAGTACTACCCGCACGACAGCGCCGAGGAACTGCCCGAGGGCGGTCTGCGCATCACCCTGCGCGCCCCCGACCCGGCCTCCCTGCGCCGCCTGGCCCTGCGGCTGGGGCGCGACGGCCGGATCGTCTCGCCGGCGGACCTGGCCGGCAGCGCCCGGGACGCGGCGCGGGCGGCGCTGGCGGCGTACGGGGACTGAGCGGGCCGGAGAGGGGCCGAGCGGGCCGGAGCGCGGCGACCGCGCGGCCGTCCACTACGCTCGCCCCCATGCTCTGGCCCATGTTCTTCCTCGCGCTCGCCTTCTGCGGAACCGCCGTGCTCGGCGTCCTCGCCGTCCGGGTGGGGCTGGAGGTGCGGCGCTTCGCCCGCGCGGTCGGCGACGGCTGCGAGCGCGTCGCCCGGGCCGCCGAGGACCTGGAACGGGCCGCGACCCCTCTGGCCGCGCAGGCGCGGATCGAGCGCTGAGACGGGGCCGGGAAGGGGAACGGCCCGGGACGGTGTGCCGTGGACCACGGCCCGGCGTCGCGCTCTCCATACCCGGACGCCGGGGCGGTAGTCTTCAAGGTGGCGTACGCACGGCGGCCGTGGCCGGCACCGGGATGACGCGAAGGCATTGCCCCGCGTTCACCCCCCGGGGTTACGATCGCTGCCAGCGCACCAGTACGAGGAAGCCCGTCCGAATCAGTAGGGCAGGCACGGAGACCGCCGCCCCGGCGAGAAGGTAGTGGCACATGATCGGCAACCTGAGGCCCATGGAGATCGTACTGATCCTCCTCGTCATCCTGCTGCTGTTCGGCGCCAAGAAGCTCCCCGACATGGCCCGTTCGCTCGGCAAGTCGGCCCGCATCCTCAAGAGCGAGGCCAAGGCCATGAAGAAGGAGAGCGAGAACGAGTCGGCCCAGCAGGACGCCTCCGCCCAGCAGGCCGCGCCCAAGACCATCCAGGCCGCGCCCGGCGACGTCACCAGCTCCCGTCCGGTGAACGAGCCCAACCAGCAGACCACCAAGAACTGACCCGGGCCCAGGCCCCGCGACGGGCCCGGCGCCACCCGCCCAGACATCCGGCACACCACCACTGACACCGAGGACGTGGGTTGCTCAAGTCCGCCCGCACACAGGGGAAACCGCAGAAGGATCCCGAGGGGCGCATGCCGCTCGCGGAGCACCTGCGGGAGCTGCGCAACCGCCTGATGAAGTCGGTGCTGGCCATCCTGGCCGTCACCATCGTGGCGATGGTCTACTACAAGCAGATCGCCGACTTCATCACCGAGCCCGTCCGCGAGTCCATCGGCTGCACCGAGGGCTTCGGCACGGCGGCGGAGAAGGGGGAGGCCTGCGCCGAGATCACGGTCAACGGCCTGGTCGCGCCCTTCACCATCATGCTCAAGGTGGCGCTCACCACCGGTGTGGTGCTCGCGTGCCCGGTCTGGCTCTACCAGCTGTGGGCCTTCCTCGCCCCCGGCCTGCACAACCACGAGAAGAAGTACGCCCGTGGCTTCGTCGCGGCCGGCGTCCCCCTCTTCCTCGCCGGCGCCTACCTGTCGTACATCACGCTGCCGGCCGCGGCCAAGACGCTGATCGAGTTCACCCCCGACGAGACCGGCAACCTCATTCCGCTGGACGACTTCCTCGACATCGTCACGCGGCTCGTCATCGTCTTCGGCATGGCCTTCGAGCTGCCGCTGCTGCTGGTGATGCTGAACTTCGGCGGCATCATCACCGGGCGCAAGCTGCTCGGCTGGTGGCGGATCATGGTCGTCTCCATCACCCTCTTCTCCGCCGTCGCCACCCCCACCGGCGATCCGCTCACCATGCTCGCCCTGGCCGCGCCGATCGTCCTGCTGTACTTCGCCGCCGTCGGGGTCTGCCTCCTCAACGACCGCCGCCGCAGGCGCAGGGACCCCTACGCCGGGCTGGACGACGACGAGGCGTCCCCGCTCGACCACGCCCCGGAGGCGGTCGGCGCGGTCGAGTCCGTCGAGACCCCCGCCGCACTGCCCGAGAGCACCCCCGAGAGCACCCCCGAGAGCGGCCCGGCCCGGCGCAACGGTTACGACGACGCCACCTGAGCCGGTATGGTCCGCGCGTGACCAGCGAGATCACCCTGTTCGTCAACCCCGCCGCCGGTCGCGGCCGGGGTGCGCGAGCCGCCCAGCCCGCCGCACGCGCCCTGCGTGAGGCGGGCTTCTCGGTGCGCACGGTCGTCGGCGCGGACGCCGACGACGCGCTCACCCGGGCCCGCGAGGCCGTACGCGGCGGCACCGGCGCGCTGGTCGCGGTCGGCGGGGACGGCATGGCCTCCCTCGCCCTCCAGGCGGTGGCGGGCACGGACACGCCGCTGGGCGTCGTCGCGGTCGGCACCGGTAACGACATCGCCCGCTCCCTGGACCTGCCGGTCCGCGACCCGGCCGGGGCGGGGCGGGTGATCGCCGGGGCGCTCAAGGCGGGGGAGGGCCGGACGATCGACCTCGGCCGGGTCGGCGGCCGCTGGTACGGCAGCGTGCTGGCCTCCGGTTTCGACTCCCGCGTCAACGACCGCGGCAACCGCATGCGGTGGCCCGCCGGGCGCCTGCGCTACGACGTGGCGGTGCTCGCCGAGCTGGCCGGACTGCGGACGGTCCCGTACCGCGTCACGCTCGACGACGGGCCGCCGATCGAGGTCGACGCGACGCTGGTCGCGGTGGGCAACGGCCCCTCCTACGGCGGGGGCATGCGGATCTGCGCGGACGCCCGGCTCGACGACGGCCTGCTGGACGTCACGGTGGTGGGGGAGTGCAGCCGCACCACCCTGCTGCGGGTCTTCCCGCGCGTCTACAGGGGTACTCATCTCGGCCATCCCGCGGTGAGCGTGCACCGGGCGGCGAAGGTGACGCTGGAGGTCGCCACGCCCGGGAGAGCGGTCACCGGCTACGCCGACGGTGAGCCGCTGGGACCCCTGCCGCTCACGGTCGAGGCGGTTCCCGGGGCGGTCCGGGTGCTCGCGCCGGACTCCGCGGTCCCGTGAGGATCAGGGGTTCTGTCGGCGGCGGCCGGTAGGCTCGTAAGTACGATGACCGAGGACATGTCCCCAGCAGAGCGCTACGCCGCCGCCCGGGTCCGCGCCGCCGAGCAGGCCACCGCTCTGGCTCCCTTCCGCGAGATGTACGACTTCGAGCTGGACGCGTTCCAGATCGAGGCGTGCAAGGCACTGGAGGCCGGCAAGGGCGTGCTGGTCGCCGCGCCCACCGGTTCCGGCAAGACGATCGTGGGCGAGTTCGCCGTCCACCTGGCCCTCGCCCGGGGCCGCAAGTGCTTCTACACCACGCCCATCAAGGCGCTGTCCAACCAGAAGTACAACGACCTGGTCAAACGCTACGGCGCGGAGAGGGTCGGCCTGCTGACGGGCGACAACAGCATCAACTCCGACGCCCCGGTGGTCGTGATGACCACCGAGGTCCTGCGGAACATGCTCTACGCCGGGTCGCAGGCGCTCAGGGGCCTGGGCCACGTGGTGATGGACGAGGTGCACTACCTCTCCGACCGGTTCCGCGGCGCGGTCTGGGAGGAGGTCATCATCCACCTCCCCGACTCGGTGACGCTGGTGTCGCTGTCGGCGACCGTCTCCAACGCCGAGGAGTTCGGCGACTGGCTGGACACCGTCCGCGGCGACACCGAGGTGATCGTCTCCGAGCACCGGCCCGTTCCGCTGTGGCAGCACGTGCTGGCCGGGCGGCGGATGTACGACCTGTTCGAGGAGAGGAACGGCCGCCGCGAGGTCAACCCGGACCTGGCGCGCATGGCCCAGTTCGAGAACAGCCGCCTGCCCTCCTTCCGCGACCGGCGCCGCGGCAAGCCCGTGCGCGAGGCCGACCGCGAGCGGGAGCGGCGCCAGCGCAGCCGGATCTGGACGCCCAGCCGCCCCGAGGTGATCGAGCAGCTGGACTCCCAGGGGCTGCTGCCCGCGATCACCTTCATCTTCAGCCGCGCCGGCTGCGAGGCGGCCGTGCAGCAGTGCCTGTACGCCGGGCTGCGGCTGAACGACGACGCGCAGCGGGCCCGGGTGCGGGAGCTGGTGGAGGAGCGCACCTCCTCCATCCCCGACGAGGACCTGCACGTGCTCGGCTACTTCGAGTGGCTGGAGGGCCTGGAGCGGGGCATCGCCGCACACCACGCGGGCATGCTGCCCACCTTCAAGGAGGTCGTGGAGGAACTGTTCGTCCGCGGTCTGGTCAAGGCCGTCTTCGCCACCGAGACCCTCGCCCTGGGCATCAACATGCCCGCCCGGTCGGTGGTCCTGGAGAAGCTGGTCAAGTGGAACGGCGAGCAGCACGTCGACATCACCCCCGGGGAGTACACGCAGCTCACCGGGCGCGCCGGACGGCGCGGCATCGACGTCGAGGGGCACGCGGTGGTGCTGTGGCAGCGCGGCATGGACCCGGGCGCCCTGGCCGGGCTGGCCGGCACCCGCACCTACCCGCTGCGCTCCTCCTTCCGCCCGTCGTACAACATGGCGGTCAACCTGGTCTCGCAGTTCGGACGGCACCGCTCGCGCGAGCTGCTGGAGACCTCCTTCGCGCAGTTCCAGGCCGACCGCGCGGTCGTCGGCATCTCCCGGAAGGTGCAGCGCAACGAGGAGGGCCTGGAGGGCTACCGCGAGGCGATGACCTGCCACCTCGGCGACTTCGAGGAGTACGCGCGGCTGCGGCGCGACCTGAAGGACCGCGAGACCGAACTGGCCCGGCAGGGCGCCCACCAGCGGCGCGCGGAGGCGGCCGACTCGCTGGAGAAGCTGCGGCCGGGCGACGTGATCCACGTGCCCACCGGCAAGTTCGCCGGGCTGGCGCTCGTACTGGACCCGGGGGTCCCGGCGGGGCGCAGCACCGGCCACCGGGGCTGGGACCACCACGACGGCCCGCGCCCGCTGGTGCTGACCGCCGCCCGGCAGGTCAAGCGGCTGGCCTCGGTGGACTTCCCCGTGCCCGTCGAGCCGCTGGAGCGGATGAGGATCCCCAAGTCCTTCAACCCGCGCAGCCCGCAGTCCCGCCGCGACCTCGCCTCCGCGCTGCGCACCAAGGCCGGCCACCACGAGCCGGGCCGCACCCGCCGCGGGCAGCGCTCGGAGGCGGTCGACGACGCCGAGATCGCACGCCTGCGCAAGGCCATCCGCGCCCACCCCTGCCACGGCTGCGACGAGCGCGAGGCCCACGCCCGCTGGGCCGAGCGCTACCACCGCCTCAAGCGCGACACCCGCCAGCTGGAGCGCCGCATCGAGGGCCGCACCAACACCATCGCCCGCACCTTCGACCGCGTCTACGCGCTCCTGTCCGACCTGGGCTACCTGCGCGGCGACGAGGTGACCGAGGACGGCAGGCGGCTGGCCCGGCTCTACGGCGAGCTGGACCTCCTGGCGAGCGAGTGCCTGCGCGAGGGCGTCTGGGAGGACCTGTCCCCGACCGAGCTGGCCGCCTGCGCCTCGGCCCTGGTGTACGAGGCGCGCTCCGCCGACGACGCGCTGCCGCCGACGGTGCCCGGCGGGAAGGCCAAGCACGCGCTGGGCGAGATGGTCCGCATCTGGGGCCGGCTGGACGCCCTGGAGGAGGAGCACCGGATCAACCAGTCCGAGGGGGTGGGCCAGCGCGAGCCCGACCTCGGTTTCGCCTGGGCCGCCTACCGCTGGGCGGAGGGCGACAGCCTGGACGCGGTGCTGCGGGAGGCGGAGATGCCCGCCGGCGACTTCGTGCGCTGGTGCAAGCAACTGGTCGACGTGCTCGGCCAGATCGCCGCGGCCGCCCCCCAGGGGGGCACGGTGGCGCGCAACGCCCGCAAGGCGGCCGAGAAGGTGCTGCGGGGCGTGGTGGCGTACACCTCCGTCGGCTGACGCGCCCGGTTCGCGGCCCGACTCCCGGCCCGGCACGCGGTGTTGACCGCGTGCCGGGCCGGGGGCGTGTTCGGGCCGGGGGCGCGCCGGTCGGCGGGACACGGGGGCGGCCGGCTGCGGCGGGGTTCCTCCGCGGGCCCCCGTGCGTCCTTCGCGTTCCGGGCGGTCGGTCCCCGTCCCGCCGCCGGGGCCGCGACTGCCGTCGCCGGGGCCCGGCCGGATCCGGATGACGGCTCCTCACACCGTCCGCTCACAAACGGCCTCTCACACCGTCCGCCGTCGCGAAGCCCCCTCCGCCGGACGGAAGGTGGCGGAGCGACACCGCCCGGCCGGCCCGGCGGCGCGGTGCGGCCCGGACCACACGGCGCGGCTGCGGACGGACGCCGTCCGCCGCGACCCGGTCAGCGCCCCGCCGCACCGCCCGGAGAGGCGACCGCAACGGCCGGACCGCCGGCGCCGGAGGCGTCCGCCGGGCCCTCCTGCTCCGCCTCCACCCGTGCGTTCCACTCCCGCTTCGACGCCTGCCAGCCGTCCTCGTCGTGGCCCAGGCGCCAGTAGCCGGAGACCGACAGCCGCTCGCGCGGCACCCCGCGCTCCACGCGCAGATGGCGGCGGAGCTCCCGCACCCAGCCCGCCTCGCCGTGGACGAACGCCTGCACGTCGCCGGGCGGGAAGTCCAGGGCGCGCACCGCCTCGACCAGCCGGTCGCCGACCCGTGCGGCGCCGCGGTGCAGCCACCGCAGCTCCGTGTCCGGGGGCAGGGACAGCTCCTGCTCCTCCTCCGGGCCCGCGACCTCCACGAAGGCGCGCACCGGAGCCCCGCCGGGGACCGCCTCCAGCGAGGCGGCGACGGCGGGCAGCGCGCTCTCGTCGCCCACCAGCAGATGCCAGCCGGCCTCGGGGAAGGGACGGTAGCCGCCGCCGGGGCCGAGGAAGAGGACCTCCTCGCCCGGCTCGGCGCGCGCCGCCCACGGCCCGGCCAGGCCCTCGTCGCCGTGGACGACGAAGTCCAGGGTCAGCTCGCACGCCTCCGCGTCCCAGGCGCGCACGGTGTAGGTGCGGGTGACGGGCCACTGGTCGCGCGGCAGGCGGGCGCGGATGTCGGCGAGGTCGAACGGCTCGGGATAGCGCACGTCCCCGGCCGGGAACAGCAGCTTGACGTAGTGGTCGGTGTACGCGCCCGCCGGGAAGCCGGTCAGGGACTCGCCGCCGAGCACCACACGGATCATGCCCGGGGTCAGGCGCCGGGTGCGCACCACCCGGGCCCGGTTCAGGCGGGGCGTGCGGCGGGTCGGACGGTCTGCCACGGCACTCTCCTCGTGAAGTTAGGTATGCCTAACCTTACGCGATGTGCGTCCGGGCGTCCCGCCGGTTCCCCCGCGGCCGCCGCACGGCCGTCCCGAAACCGTCCCGCGCTCAGCCGCCCAGGGCGTCCAGCAGCCGCCGCAGTGAGCCGCCCAGCCCCCACCGCTCGGCCAGCTCCTCCAGTTCCCGGGCGTGGAGCGGCTCGGCCGGGAGCGCCGGATCGAACTCCGGCAGCGCCACGTCCCCGGCCACCCGCACCACCTTCGGCGCCACGGCCAGGTACTCCCGCGCCGCGTCCAGCCTGCGGCGCTGTGCGGGGGTCAGGGCGGAGGAGGGATCGCCGACGGCGGCCAGGATGCCGTCCAGGTCCCCGTACGCCTCCAGCAGCCGGGCCGCGGTCTTCTCGCCGACGCCCGGGACGCCCGGCAGCCCGTCGCTCGGGTCGCCGCGCAGCAGCGCCAGGTCCGCGTACGCCGTCCCGCTCGCCACGCCGTACTTCTCGCGCAGGGCCGCCTCGTCGACGACCATGGGGTCGCCCATCCCCCTGACGGGGTAGAGCACCCGCACCCCGCGCGCGTCGTCGACGAGCTGGAACAGGTCGCGGTCGCCGGTGACGACGTCCACCGGGCCGCCGGCCCGCCGGGCGAGGGTGCCGATGACGTCGTCGGCCTCGTAGCCGTCCGAGCCGGCGCGGGCGATGCCGACCGCGTCCAGCACCTCCTCGATCACCGGGATCTGCGGGGCGAGGGTGTCGGGGGTCTCCTCCACATCCGGCCCCCGGTCGGACTCCTCCGCCACCCGGTGCGCCTTGTAGGACGGGATCAGCTCGACCCGCCAGCCCGGCCGCCAGTCGTTGTCCATGCAGGCGACCAGGTCGTCCGGGCGGTGGTCGCGCACCAGGCGGGCGATGAAGTCCAGCAGGCCGCGCACCGCGTTGACCGGGGTGCCGTCGGGCGCCCTGACCGACTCCGGCACTCCGAAGTGGGCGCGGTAGTAGAGGGATGCGGTGTCGAGGAGCATCAGGCGTCGCGTGGTCACGTCCCGATCATGCCGTACGGGTCGGACAGCCCGGGGTGCGCGACGGGGCTGTGCGGAAGGCGGGGCGGAACGGGCACGGGACAGGCGCGGGACGGGCGCGGGTCGATACACCTAGGCTGACCGCATGGCAGCCACCCACCGCCACCGGCCCGCCCCGGCACGGACCGGGAGTCCCGGCGCCGTCCGCCGGGTCGTCTCACTGGTGCCGTCCCTGACCGAGGCCGTCGCCGCCACCGGTCCGGAGCTGCTGGTCGGGGCCACCGACTGGTGCAGTCACCCGCCCGGACTGGACGTGGCGCGGGTGCGGGGCACGAAGAACCCCGACCGGGAGCGGATCGCCGCCCTCCGCCCCGATCTGGTCATCGCCAACGAGGAGGAGAACCGCCCCGCCGACCTCGCCGCCCTGCGGAGCGCCGGGATCGAGGTGCTGGTCACCGAGGTCCGCACCCTCCCGCAGGCGTTCGCCGAGCTGGACCGGGTGCTCACCGCCGGGTGCGGACTGCCCCGGCCCGCCTGGCTGGACGAGGCCGAGGCCGCCTGGAGCGCGGTGCGGCCCGGGTTCGACGCGACCGCCGTGGTGCCGATCTGGCGGCGGCCGTGGATGGTGCTGGGCCGGGACACCTTCGCGGGCGACCTCCTGGCCCGCCTCGGCGTGCGCAACGCCTACGCGGACCACGCCGAGCGCTATCCGCGCGTCGGCCTCGGGGAGCTGAACGAGCCGGGCCGGGCCTCCCTGGTGGTGCTCCCCGACGAGCCGTACCGCTTCACCGCCGACGACGGCCCCGAGGCGTTCCCCGGCCTGCCCGCCGCGCTCGTCAGCGGGCGGCACCTGACCTGGTACGGGCCCTCGCTGGCCGAGGCGCCGGCCGTGCTCAGCGCGGCGCTGTCCGGGGCGCTGTCCGCGGCGCCGCCCGGGACGCCGCCCGCCCGGCCCTCCGCTCCGCCGCGCTGACCAGCGCGCGCATCACCCGCAGGTCCCCGGTGTCGTCCGCCTCCGGATGCCACTGCACCCCCAGGGTCCAGGCCGGCGCGCCCGGCAGCTCGACCGCCTCCACGGTGCCGTCGTCGGCGCGGGCGCAGACGGCCAGCCCCCGGCCGAGCCGGCCCACGGCCTGGTGGTGGTACGTCGGCACCGCCACCGCCCGGACCGCCTCCCCGGGGCCCTCCCCGCCCAGCACCCGGGCCAGCTCCGTGCCCGGCACCGGGGTGACGGTGTGCGTGCCGAAGACGCCCGGCGGGCCGGTGTGCCCCTCCAGGTGCTGGACCAGGGTGCCGCCCAGGGCGACGTTGAGCAGCTGCATCCCCCGGCAGACGCCCAGCAGCGGAACCCCGGCGGCCAGCGCGGCGTCGATCAGGGCCAGCTCCCAGGCGTCCCGCTCCCGCGCGGGCGGTCCGGTCCTCGGATGCGGCCGGGCGCCGTAGCGCACGGGCTCGACGTCCGGGCCGCCCGCGACGACCAGGCCGTCCAGCCTCGCCACCGCCGCGGCGGCGGCGCCGGGCGCGCCGTCCGGCGGCAGCAGCGCGGCCAGGCCGCCCGCCCGCTGGACCAGCCGGTGGTACCCGGTCGGCAGCAGCGCGGCGGGCTGGTCCCACACCCCCCAGCGCACCGAGGGCTCCAGATAGGTGCTGACACCGATGAGCGGGGCGGGCACGGGGACCTCCAGTCCGTCGGGGAACGCTCACGAACATCCTCCCCGTCAGCCGCGCTCCAACTCCGCCTCCGCCTCCGCCAGCGCCGCGAACTCCTCCTCCGGCGCGGCGGCCACCAGCCGGTGGCGGCTGTAGAGGCCGAAGTAGCAGGCGGCCGCGGCGTACAGGACGAGGGCGATGCCCGCCGCCCTCGGGTCGACCAGGAAGGTGGCCACCACCGCCGCGCAGGCCAGCACGAGGGCCACCGAGGAGGTGAGGGCGCCGCCCGGGGTGCGGTAGGGCCGGTGCAGCCCCGGCTCGCGGCGGCGCAGCACGATGTGCGACAGCGACATCAGCACGTACGACACCGAGGCGCCGAACACCGCGATGTTGAGCATCCGCGCGCCGTCACCGGTGTACGCCGCCAGGCCGAAGCCGATCGCGCCGGGCACCACCAGGGCGAGCCAGGGCGCCTTGCGGCGGCTGGTCAGGGAGAGGACGCGGGGCAGGTACCCGGCGCGGGAGAGGGCGAACAGCTGCCGCGAACCGGCGTAGATCAGCGAGAAGAAGGAGGCCACCAGACCGGCCAGCCCGGCGTAGTTGACGATCCGGCTGAGCGTGGTGGGCTCGCCGCCGGCCGCCGCCTCCAGGGCGGCGACCAGCGGGTTGTCGGCGTCCTTGATCGCGTCCGAGCCCGCCGCCCCGGCGGCCGCCAGCAGGGTGACCACGGCCAGCACCACCAGGACGCCGATGGCCCACGCCATGGCCCTGGGCATCGTCCTGGCGGGGTCGCGGGTCTCCTCGGCGGCCAGCGGCACGCCCTCCACGCCGAGGAAGAACCACATGCCGAACGGGAAGGCGGCCCAGACGCCCAGCAGCCCGAACGGCAGCCAGGAGTTCGCGCCCAGCGCCTCGCCGTCGCCCGCGACGTCGGTCAGGGAACCGGCGTCGAAGGTGGAGAAGGCGGCGACGGCGAAGACGGCCAGGGCGGCCACCGCGATCCCGGTGACCACGAAGCTGAAGCGCAGCGCCTCGCCGACGCCCCACAGGTGCACCCCGGTGAAGACGGCGAAGCAGGCGAGGTAGACCGGCCAGCCGGAGGTCAGGCCGAACAGGCCCAGCGACTCCACGTAGCCGCCGATGAACACCGCGATGGCGGCGGGCGCCAGCACGTACTCGATGAGGATGGCCGTGCCCGTCAGGAAGCCGCCCCAGGTGCCCAGCGCGCGCCGGGCGAAGCCGTAGCCGCCGCCCGCGGTCGGCAGCACCGAGGACAGCTCGGCGAGGGAGAAGACCATGCAGGTGTACATCAGGCCCATCAGCGCGGTGGCGGCGGCCAGTCCGCCGAAACCGCCCTCGGCCAGGCCGTAGTTCCAGCCCGCGTAGTCGCCGGAGACGACGTACGCCACCCCCAGGCCCGTCAGCAGCAGCCAGCCGGCGCTGCCGCGGCGCAGCGAGCGGCGGCGCAGGTAGTCGTCCTCGGGGGAGGGGGGCGCCGAGGGCGGGCCCTGGCCCGCCCGGCCGGCGGGGGCGGGGGTCGGCGGTACGGGGCTGGAAGGGGTGCCGTCGCTCATGGGCCGCTCCTGCCGGGAGGCTGCTGCGGGACGTACGGGCAAAGGTCAGGGCGCACACCATTGCGGCTCGGCGCGCCGGTGCGCAAGACCCGTGCGGGGGGAGGGCGTTGTGGAGGGGGCGCGCCGGGGAGTGCCGGGGAGTGCCGGGGCGCTCAGAGCAGGAAGCCGCGCAGCAGCGCCGCCGTCCCCGCGCAGTGCTCGCGCGCCACCTCGCGCGCGGCGTCCGCGTCGCCCTCCAGCACCGCGCCGACCAGCTCGGTGTGCTGCCGCTGGGAGTGCTCCAGGTTCCGCACCAGCAGCGGGATGCGGTCCAGCAGGCCGTTGAGCCCGGCCCGCACCGCCGCGTACTGGGCGGCCAGCGACGGGGATCCGCACAGCCCGGCCAGGGTGAGGTGGAACAGGGTGTCCTGCCGCCGGTAGTCGGCGAGCGGCGCCTCGCGGGTGGCGGCCAGGGCGCCGCGCAGCCGCCGCTCCCGCTCGCCGGAGGGCTCCTCGGCGGCGCACAGCCCGGCGGCGCCGACCTCCAGCACCTCGCGGAAGCGCAGCACGTCCTCGACCTCCGCCCGGTCCGGCCCGGGCGCCGCGCCGGCCGGGGCGGACCGGCGTACGAACGTGCCGCCGTACCGGCCGCGCCGGCTCTCCACCAGACCCTCGTCCTGCAGGACGCGCAGCACCTCCCGCAGCGTCACCCGGCTCACCCCCAGCCGCTCGGCCAGCTCCCGCTCGGGGGGAAGCCGTCCGCCGGCGGGCACCAGGCCGAGCCGGACGACCTGGAGTATCCGCTCCAGCGCCTCCTCGAAGCCGCTGCCCGCCCGCACCGGGCGCAGGACGGGCGCCAGCCGGTCCGGGGCGGCGTCCGCGGCGTCCGCGGAGTCCGCAGCTCCTGCGGCGTCCGCGGCGCTCAGGCCGGGCCCGGGAGCCTTCCGGGGTGTGCCGCCCCGGCCGCGCGGGGAGTCGTTCATGACACCTACTTCCCTTCCAAAGGTATCCCTGAATACCTTATGGCTCCGGCTATCCCCAGGAGGCCCCCGTGGCAGACCGCAGACCACCGCTCACGGTCGAGGAACTGAGGCGGCTCGTGGCGGCCGGGGACGTCGACACCGTCGTCCTCGCCTTCACCGACATGCAGGGCAGGCTCCAGGGCAAGCGGTTCGCCGCCCGGTTCTTCCTCGACGAGGTGCTCGACCACGGCACCGAGGGCTGCAACTACCTGCTCGCCGTGGACGCCGAGATGAACACCGTCGACGGCTACGCCATGTCCTCCTGGGAGAAGGGCTACGGCGACTTCGTCCTGCGCGGCGACCGGGACACCCTCCGCCTCACCCCCTGGAACCCCGGCACCGCCCTGATGACCGCGGACCTCGCCTGGCACGACGGGACGCCCGTGGCCGCCTCGCCCCGCCAGGTGCTGCGCCGCCAGCTCGACCGGCTCGCCGAGCGCGGCTGGACCGCGTACGCGGGCACCGAGCTGGAGTTCATCGTCTTCCGCGACACCTACGAGTCGGCCTGGGAGCGCGGCTACCGCGGGCTGACCCCGGCCAACCAGTACAACGTCGACTACTCCGTCCTCGGCACCGGCCGCGTCGAGCCCCTGCTGCGCCGCATCCGCAACGAGATGGGCGCGGCCGGGATGACGGTGGAGTCGGCCAAGGGCGAGTGCAACCTCGGCCAGCACGAGATCGCCTTCCGCTACGACGACGCGCTGACCACCTGCGACCAGCACTCCGTCTACAAGACCGGCGCCAAGGAGATCGCCGCCCAGGAGGGCACGGCGCTCACCTTCATGGCCAAGTACGACGAGCGCGAGGGCAACTCCTGCCACATCCACCTCTCGCTGCGCGACGCCGACGGACGGCCGGTCCTCGCCGGCGGCACCGACGGCACCGACGGCACCGGCGGCGGCGCCGACCCGTACGGCATGTCGGGGACGATGCGGCACTTCCTGGCCGGACAGCTCGCCCTCCTGCGCGAGTTCACCCTGCTGTACGCGCCGAACATCAACTCCTACAAGCGCTTCCGGCCCGGCTCCTTCGCCCCCACCGCCGTCGCCTGGGGCCCGGACAACCGCACCTGCGCCCTGCGGGTGATCGGCCACGGGCCCTCCCACCGCCTGGAGAACCGCCTCCCCGGCGGGGACGTCAACCCGTACATGGCGGTCGCGGGCATGGTCGCGGCCGGGCTGTACGGCGTCGAGAACGAGCTCGAACTCCCCGACGCCTGCACCGGGAACGCCTACGACGGCGACGCCGAGCACGTGCCGGCCACCCTGCGCGAGGCCGCCGGGCTGTGGGAGGCGAGCGAACCGGCGCGGGCCGCCTTCGGCGACGAGGTGGTCGAGCACTACGCCCACATGGCCCGCGTCGAGCAGGAGGCGTACGACACGGCCGTCACCGACTGGGAGCGCTACCGCTCCTTCGAGCGCATGTGAGGGAAGCGACCTTGCCCGAGACCGACCACCCCAGCGAGCACGACGTACGCGATCCGGCCACCGAGGAGGTGATCGCCACCGTTCCGGCCACCACCCCCGCCGCCGTCGACGCCGCCGTCCGCCGGGCCGCCGCCGCGCAGGAGCGCTGGGCGGGGCTCGCCCCCGGGGACCGCGCCCGGCTGCTGCGCCGCTTCGCCGCCGCCGTCGACGGCCACCTGGAGGAACTGGCGGCCCTGGAGGTCCGCGAGGCGGGCCATCCGATCGGCAACGCCCGCTGGGAGGCGGGCAACGTGCGCGACCTGCTGGAGTACGCCGCCGGGGGAGTGGAGCGGCTGACCGGACGCCAGATCCCGGTCGCGGGCGGGGTGGACCTCACCTTCGCCGAGCCGCTCGGAACCGTGGCGGTCATCGTCCCCTGGAACTTCCCCATGCCCATCGCCGCCTGGGGCGCCGCCCCCGCGCTGGCCGCGGGCAACGCCGTCCTCCTCAAGCCCGCCGAGACCACCCCGCTCACCGCGCTGCGGCTCGCCGAACTCGCCCTGGAGGCGGGGCTGCCCGAGCACCTGTTCCAGGTGCTGCCCGGTGCGGGGCCCGTCACCGGGACCGCGCTGGTGGACCACCCGGGCGTCGCCAAGGTCGTCTTCACCGGCTCCACGGCCGTCGGCAGGGAGATCATGGCCCGGTGCGCGGCACGGGTGAAGCGGGTGACCCTCGAACTGGGCGGCAAGAGCCCCAACATCGTCTTCGCCGACGCCGACGTCGAGCGCGCCGCCGCCTCCGCCCCCGCCTCCTTCCTGGACAACACCGGGCAGGACTGCTGCGCCCGCAGCCGCATCCTCGTCCAGCGCCCGGTGTACGACCGCTTCCTGGAACTGCTGGAACCGGCCGTCAAGGCGTTCACCGTCGGCGACCCGGCCGACCCCGCCACCAGGATGGGCCCGCTGATCTCCGCCGCCCAGCGCGAGAGGGTCCGTTCCTACGTCCCCGAGGACGCCCCCGCGGCCATCCGCGGCGAGACGCCCTCCGGCCCCGGCTACTGGTACCCGGCCACCGTGCTCGCATCCGGCCAGGCGGACGACCGCACCGCCGCGGAGGAGGTCTTCGGGCCCGTGGCCGTCGTCCTCCCCTTCGACGACGAGGCCGAGGCCGTACGCCTGGCCAACGCCACCGACTACGGCCTGTCCGGCTCGGTGTGGACCCGCGACGCGGGGCGCGCCCTGCGCATGGCGCGCGCCGTCGCCGCGGGCAACCTCTCCGTCAACTCCCACAGCAGCGTGCGCTACTGGACGCCCTTCGGGGGCTACAAGCAGTCCGGGCTCGGCCGCGAACTGGGCCCGGACGCGCTGGCCGCCTTCACCGAGACCAAGAACGTCTTCATCAGCACCGAGGAGGAGCAGTGACCGAAGCAGCCGGGGCGGGGAAGGCGGCCGGGGCCCCCGTGTGCCGCCGCCTGGTGGGCCGCACCGCGGTCGTCACCGGGGCGGGCAGCGGCATCGGGCTGGCGAGCGCCCGCCGCCTGGCCTCCGAGGGCGCCCACGTGGTGTGCGCCGACATCGACCCCGAGCGCGGCGAGGCCGCCGCCGAGGAGACCGGCGGACTGTACGTACCCGTCGACGTCACCGATGCCGGGCAGGTCGAGGCGCTGTTCCGGACCGCCTTCGACACCTACGGCTCGGTGGACGTCGCCTTCAACAACGCCGGCATCTCCCCGCCCGACGACGACTCCATCCTCACCACCGGACTGGACGCCTGGCGGCGGGTCCAGGAGACCAACCTCACCTCGGTCTACCTGTGCTGCAAGTACGCCCTGCCCCACATGCGGCGCCAGGGCCGGGGCTCCATCATCAACACCGCCTCCTTCGTCGCCGTCATGGGCGCGGCCACCTCGCAGATCAGCTACACCGCCTCCAAGGGCGGGGTGCTGGCGATGTCGCGCGAGCTGGGCGTGCAGTTCGCCCGCGAGGGCATCCGCGTCAACGCCCTGTGCCCTGGCCCGGTCAACACCCCGCTGCTGAGGGAGCTGTTCGCCAAGGACCCCGAGCGCGCCCGGCGCCGCCTGGTCCACGTCCCCGTGGGCCGCTTCGCCGAACCGGAGGAGATCGCCGCGGCCGTCGCCTTCCTGGCCAGTGACGACTCCTCGTTCGTCAACGCCGCCGAGTTCCTGGTGGACGGCGGCATCTCGGGCGCGTACGTCACACCGCTGTAGCCGTTGGGGCGCACAGGTCCTTCCGGGCGCTGGTTGCCGCTACTGTGCACGCCGTGAGCATCACGACACCGCCCGGCTGGTACCCGGACCCCGGGCACACGGGCCCCGGCCCGGCACCCGAGCGCTGGTGGGACGGCTCGTCCTGGACCGGGCACACCCGGTTCTCCCCCGGCGCCCACGACGCGTACGGCCCGTACGGCACCGGCGGCGCGCACGACCCGTACCACGGGCGGCCGTCCCTCCTCCCGCGGGAGGAGGGACGGCCGCCGCGCGGCCCGCTGGTGGCCGCCGTCATAGCCGCGGCGGTCGTGGTGACCGCGCTGATAGCCGGCGGGCTGCTCCTGCTCGGCGGCTCCGGCGACCTCGCCGGCCGCCAGGCCCGGCCCGGGACCTCCGCCGGCGCGGACGAGACGCCCGGCGGCGAATCCCCGGACGGCGGCGGGGCGGGGGAGGGCGAGGACGGCGGTCCGGGCACCGCGGTCGACCGCGTCAACGGCGTCAGCGTCCCCGTCCCGGAGGGCTGGCACGAGGCGGAGACCGAACAGGGGATCTGGCTGTCGTCCGGCTCCTACCCCTGCCCGGGCGACCCCTCCCTCACCTGCGTCCGCGCCGGCGTCTCCCTGCGGGCCGCCGACGACCTCACGGGGACCGACCCCCGGGCGATGGCCGAGGCGGACATCGCCCGCAACGCCGAGGAGTCCTACGACGCCAAGGGCTACGGCGGCATCGAGAGCCACGAGGTGGTCTCCTCCGGCGAGGTCACCGTCGCGGGGCGCAAGGGCCACCGCGTCCGCTGGCGGATCGCCAACGAGCTGAAGCCCGACGCGTACGTGGAGTCCGTCGTCTTCCCCGCCCCCGACGGCAGCGGCCGGATGCTGGTGATGCGCCTGGGCTTCGACGTCCACGCCGAGGCGCCGGACACCGGCGACATGGACCGGATCGTGGCGGGCGTCCGCGCCGCCGACGGCCCCGGCATGGAGGTCTGACCCCGCGGCGCCCCCGCCCCGGCGGCGTCCTCGCTCACCCCCGCGCGTGTTTCCCGGCGGCGCCGAACCCCCGGCCCGCCCCCCGGTACCGCCTGCGACCGAGCACTGCGACGAGCAGCGCAGCGAGCACCGCGACGAGCGGGACCCGTGCGCCCGGACCGTCCAAGCCGCCGTCCCGCCGGGCGCCGGATGCCGTCCCGCCTGGTCGCCACCGCCGTCGCGGCCCTGCCGGTGCTCGGGGCGGTCCTCCTGCCGGTCTCCCTGCGGACCGGCGGCAGCCGGGCCGGCGAGGGCCGCCACCCGGCCGCGCCCGGTTCGCGGGAGCGCGGGCCCGGTCACCGACGTGGACCGGGACTTCCTCCTCAAGGTGCGGCAGGCCCGGGCCGTGGGAGATACCGGTCGGCGGACTGGCGCAGGCCCACGCCCCCGGCGAGGCCGTCAAGCGCGCGGGACGGCACCCGACCGACGGGCGCGCCGGGTCCGACCGCTTCTTCACCGACGTGCCGCGCGCCTCGCACGGCAAGATCCCCGCCACCGTCGGCGAGGTGCGCGCCGCCACCGGGGACGACCCGGTCCGCCGGCACGCCCGCCAGGCCGACCAGACGGTCCTGGACCACACGGAGGTCCCGGAGGACACCGGGCCGGTGGGCTCCGGGACGTTCGAGGAGGTGGTGGAGGCCGTCACCCGGTGAGCCGGCGCGCCGGGGGCCGTGCCCGTCCGCCCGGCCCCTCACGGCCTCCCCGCCGGCCGGGAACGGTTCGCCCGGCGGCTCACAGGAAGGTGCGGCCCTCGCCGCGGTACGTCGGCGCCGTCGACACCACCCGGTCGCCCTCGACCAGGTGCAGCGCCTCGAAGCGCTCGCACAGCTCGCCGGCCTTGGCGTGCCGGAACCACACCCTGTCGCCGATCAGCAGGTCGTCGGCGGGCGGCCCGAGCAGCGGCGTCTGCACCTCGCCCGGCCCCTCGGCCGGGTCGTAGCGCAGCCCCGGCGGCAGGTACGGCATCGGCAGCCGGTCCCGGCCCACCGGGCCGGAGGCCGGGTAGCCGCCGCCGAGCACCGTCACCACGCCCACGCCGGGCCGCCGCACCACCGGCTGGGCGAACAGCGCCGCCGGGCGGCCGGAGAACGAGGTGTAGTGGTCGAACAGCCGCGGCAGCAGCAGCCCCGAGCCCGCGGCGATCTCGGTGACCGCGTCCTCGGCGGCGGTGTGCTGCACGCTCCCGGTGCCGCCGCCGTTGACGAACTCCAGGTCCGGCGCCACCGCCCGCACCGCGCGCACCGCCGCCGCGCGCCGCCCGGCCAGCTCGCGCCGCGCGGCCGACTGCATCAGCCGCACCGCCCCCGCGCGCAGCGGGCGTCCGGGGGGAGCGTCGCCGACGCCCGCGATGTGGCCCTCGTACGCCATCAGGCCCACCAGCCGGAAACCGGGGCGGCGGGCCACCGAGCGCGCCAGCCCGGCCAGTTGGGCGGGGGAGTGCAGCGGGGAGCGCCGCGCGCCGATCCGCACCCGGCCGCCGAGCAGCCACAGCGAGGTGTCCAGCTCCAGGCAGACCCGGATCTCCTCGCGTCCGCCGCCGCGGGCCGCGTCGATCAGGGCGAGCTGCGCGGGGTCGTCGACCATCACCGTCACGGCCGCGGCCAGCCCGGGGTCCGAGGCCAGTTCGGCGTACCCGGCCCGGTCGGCGGAGGGGTAGGCGAGCAGGACGTCGGTGAACCCGGAGCGGGCCAGCCACAGCGACTCGGCGAGCGTGAAGCTCATGACCCCGGCGAAACCGTCCCGCGCCAGCACGCGCTCCAGCAGGGCGCGGCAGCGCACGGACTTGCTGGCCACGCGGATCGGCTTGCAGCCGGCGCGGCGCACCAGATCGGCGGCGTTGGCGTCGAACGCCGCCAGGTCGACGACGGCGAGCGGCGCGTCGAGGTGGGCGGTGGCCCGGTCGTAGCGGGCCCGGTCGGCTGCGGGATCAGCGGTCGCGTCGAACACCCTGGCAGCTTGCCAGAGCCCACCGTGCCCGGGACACCCCCGGTGACGGCGGTCCCGGCCGGGACGCCGGTTGCCGCGACCGTGCCGGATCCCCGTAGAGTGACGCGCACACCACCGCGGGCCACCGGCCGGCGGTGTGGTGTTCCGATACCAACCGGCCTGCCCCGAAAGGGACTCGACGGGGCGGCACAGAACGCGAGGGGGTGCCGGTGAGCACTGAGGCCGACCCGGTTCGGGCTCCGCTCCCGCCCGTCGTACCACCGCGGCCCGCCGTACCGCCGCGGGCTCCCCGGACCGCGGCCACCGCGCCCCCGATAGCGACGGGGCCGCCGCCACCGGCGTTCGCGGCCCCCCTCGCGCACCCGGACGCACCGGCCGCACCGGACGCGCAGGACCCGGGGCGCCGCGTGCGCGGACCGGCCCGTACGGTCGCGGCGGCCGTCTGCCTCGTCCTCGGCTTCGGACTGCTGGGCGGAGCCGCCGCCGGGGCCTGGCTCACCGGCGGATCCGGCGAGCGCCCCGCGGCCGACTACGCCGAGGCGCGCTCCCTGTGGCACGAGATACCCGTCGACACGCTCTTCCCCCGCACCCTGCGCGGCAAGGGCGCCGGGCCGGGGCTGGCCGACCGGCGCTGGATCCGGGCGGCGGTCGCCCCCGACGGCGACTGCGCGGGCGCCTTCGACCCCCTGCTGGCCAAGGTGCTCTCACCGGCCGGCTGCGAACGGCTGCTGCGCGCCACCTACGTGGACGAGACCGGCAGCGGCGTCACCACGGTCGGGCTGCTGTTCACCGAGGCCGACGAGAAGGGCATGCGCGCCCTGCGCGAGCGGTTCGACGAGGAGGACCTCGAACTGCGCACCGACCTGATGCCCCGTCCGTACGCCGCGCGCGGCACCGCCGCCGCCCGCTTCGGCGACGCCCAGCGCGCGAGCTGGACGATCCGGCCGCTCACCGACGCCCCCGTGGTGGTCTACGCCGTCTCCGGCTTCGCCGACGGCCGTACCGTCAGCGAACCGCAGCCGGCCTCCGAGGCCGTCGTCGAGGGCCAGACCACCGCACCCGCGCAGGCGGGCCTCGGCCACGACGCCCGCGGCATCGCCGACCGCGTCGAGCGCGGCCTGCGCCGCATCGTCGCCGAGGGAACCGAGAAGGACCGATGAACGCGACGGACCTCCCCGCCTCCGCGAACCCCCCGCGCGCCCGCCGCGCCGCCGCTCTGTTGTCGGCGCTGTCGGCGCTGTCGGCGTTCTCGGCACTGTCGGCGTTCGCGGTGCTCTGCGCCTGCGTCCTCCTCACCGCGCCCCCCGCCCACGCCGACGACGTACGCGACCGGCAGTGGGGCCTGGACGCGGTGGGCGCCCGCGACGCCTGGAACACCACCAGGGGCGAGGGCGTCACCGTCGCCGTGCTCGACACCGGCGTCGACCCCGGCCACCCCGACCTGCGCGGCCGGGTGCTGGAGGGCAGGGACCTCATCGGCTTCGGTGCCGGCGAGGGCGACCCCCACTGGGCCCGGCACGGCACCGCGATGGCCGGGATCATCGCCGGGCGCGGCCACGGCCCCGGCGACTCCGAGGGCGTCCTCGGCATCGCCCCCGAGGCGCGGATCCTGCCGGTGCGCGTCCTGCTGGAGGACGGCGACCCGCAGCGGAAGAAGGCCCGCGAGGAGCGCGGCGACGCGCTGGCCGAGGGCATCCGCTGGGCAGCCGACCAGGGCGCCGACGTCATCAACCTCTCGCTCGGCGACGACAGCGCCTCCGCCCACCCCGACCCGGCCGAGGACGCCGCCGTCCGCTACGCGCTGGGCAGGGGCGCGGTGGTGGTCGCCTCCGCGGGCAACGGCGGCGAGGCCGGCGACCGGGCCTCCTACCCGGCGGCCTACCCCGGTGTGATCGCCGTGGCCGCCGTGGACCGCACCGGCAAGCGCGCCCCCTTCTCCACCCGCCGCTGGTACGCCACCGTCAGCGCCCCCGGCGACGACGTGATCATCACCTACCCCGACCGCGAGTACTACGAGGGCTGGGGCACCAGCGCCGCGGCGGCCTTCGTCTCCGGCTGCGTGGCCCTGGTGCGGGCCGCCCACCCCGACCTCAGCCCGGCCCAGGTCAAGGAGCTGATCGCGCAGACCGCCCGGAACACACCGCCCGGCGGGCGCAACGACGACCTGGGCAGCGGCATCGTCGACCCGGCCGCCGCCATCGAGCTGGGCGCGGGCGTCGAGCCGCGGCGGCAGCAGCCGGCGGCCGAGCCGTACCCGAGGGAGTACTTCGGCGCGGGTCCGGCCCCCGAGGCCGGGTACGGCGGCCGGCTGGCGCCCGCCGCCGCGGTCGCCGGCCTGCTGCTGGTGGTCTGCGCCGTACTGCTCCACCGGGGCGACCGGCCGCCGGGGCGGGCCGGGGGCCGGGCCGTCTGAGCCCGGCGGCTACCCTCGGACGCGTGGCGCTCAAGAACATCCCCGATCCCGGCTTCTCCGGCGACGACGGCTCGGCCGACCCCGCACTCGGCCGGGCGCTGGCCGCCTGGGCGCGGGACCCCGCCGCCGAGCCGGAGGTCCTGGCCGCGCTGGCGAAGGCCCGGCTGCTGGTGCCGGTGGTCGCCGTCCTCGGCGAGGTGGAGACCCCCGCGGAGGGAGGTCTGCGCCGGGAGAAGACCAGTGACATGGCGGTGCCCACGCTCAACGCGCCGGGCGGGCGGAAGGCCCTGCCGGCCTTCACCTCGACCGACAGCCTGGCCCGCTGGCGCCCGGACGCCCGCCCGGTCGCCGTCCCCCTGCACCAGGCCCTCCGGGCCGTCGCGCAGGAGGGCGCCGACACCCTCGTGCTGGACCTGGCCGGGCCGGTGACCTACCAGCTCACCGGCCCCGCGCTGCTGGCCCTCGCCGAGGGCCGCGCCGGGGCCGCCGCCGACCCCCTGGAGGACCCGGCCGTCGCCGAGGCGCTGCGGGCGGTGCTGGCCGCCGAGCCGGCGGTGAACGCCGCCCGGCTGGGCCCCGGCCGCGGCACCGACGGCGTACTGGCCCTGCGCCTGGACCCGGAGGCGCCGCCGCGCGAGGTCGCCGGGCGGGTGGCCGCCTCGCTCGCGGCGGACGAGACGCTCCGCGCCCGCCTGGTGCGCGGACTGGACCTGGCCCTGCTGCCGCCGGACGGCGCGCTGCCGGGCCGTCCGCTGTACGACCGCGACTGACGCCTCATGCGGCGTCCCGGCCGTCCCGGCCGCGCGCCCGCGCGCTCCCGGGAGCCGGGGGCCGCGTCCCCCGGGGTCCGGGCCCGGGGCCGTCAGCCGAAGACGGGGCCGGTGAACTTCTCGCCCGGCCCCTGGCCCGGCTCGTCCGGCACCACCGACGCCTCGCGGAAGGCGAGCTGGAGGGACTTCAGCCCGTCGCGCAGCGGCGCCGCGTGGTAGGAGCCGATCTCGGTGGCGGCCGCGGTGACCAGCCCGGCCAGCGCCTGGATCAGCTTGCGGGCCTCGTCCAGGTCCTTGTGGTCCTCGCCGCCCTCGGCCAGACCGAGGTTGACCGCGGCCGAGCTCATCAGGTGCACCGCGACGGTGGTGATCACCTCGACCGCGGGCACGTCCGCGATCTCGCGGGTCATCGTCTCGAAGTCGGGCGCACCTCCGGTTCCGGGGCCGGCTCCGGGACCGAGTTCGGGGGACGGGGAGGGGGTGCCGCTGGCGTCGCTCATCGCTCTTCGCTTCCTGCTGGTCGGGGTGCGCCCCAGCCTAGGTCCCGGCCGTCGCGCGCGCGTGCGGCACCGAGGGGAGGAACTTCCCCACCTCCCTGGTATGCTGGGATATCGACCGGTCGGACCATGCTCTCGACGTGACGCCGCACGAACGGCGACGTGAACGGCGCAGAGCGCGATCCGACCCGCAAGTGGAGGCTCCGAAGCTCCCACCCGACACCGACCTCCGGGTCGGCGGGTCACAGGTCAGGCTGCGCCCCGCGGTGTACCGCGGCGGTGCTCCCGGTCAATGAGGAGCCCCGCCTGCGTCCCGTCCGGGGCGTTTTCGCGTCCCGGCTCGGTGGTCACACCAACGCAACCGTGCGCGGCTGTTCGCCAGACATCCGCGTGGCGCAACCGAGGAGGCCCCATCAGCGCCGAGCCCCGCATCAACGACCGGATTCGCGTCCCCGAGGTGCGACTCGTCGGTCCCAGTGGCGAGCAGGTCGGCATCGTGCCGCTTGCCAAGGCCCTGGAGCTTGCCCAGGAGTACGACCTCGACCTGGTCGAGGTCGCGGCGAACGCCCGTCCGCCGGTGTGCAAGCTCATGGACTACGGAAAGTTCAAGTACGAGTCGGCCATGAAGGCCCGTGAGGCGCGCAAGAACCAGGCGCACACGGTCATCAAGGAGATGAAGCTCCGGCCGAAGATCGATCCGCACGACTACGACACCAAGAAGGGTCACGTCGTCCGGTTCCTCAAGCAGGGGGACAAGGTCAAGATCACGATCATGTTCCGCGGTCGTGAGCAGTCCCGTCCCGAGCTGGGCTACCGGCTGCTCCAGCGGCTCGCGGACGACGTCCAGGACCTGGGCTTCGTCGAGTCGAACCCCAAGCAGGACGGCCGAAACATGATCATGGTCCTCGGTCCGCACAAGAAGAAGACCGAGGCGATGGCCGAAGCCCGCGAGGCGCAGGCCGCCCGCAAGGCGGAGCGCCAGCAGCAGGGGAACGAAGCCCCCGCCGAGGAGCGCGCCGAGGCATGATCCGGCGGCCGCCGAGCCGGCCACCGGATCGCACGGGACCCCTTCCCGGGTCCCGGACAGCAACCGAAACAGCTGACGCTGTCGCATGCCGGCCCACGGTCGGCGAGGACGGCGGCACCGACGAGGAGAGAACGGCGACATGCCGAAGAACAAGACGCACAGTGGTGCGAGCAAGCGCTTCAAGATCACCGGCTCCGGCAAGGTGATGCGCCAGCGCGCCGGCCGCCGCCACCTTCTCGAGCACAAGTCGTCCACGCTGACGCGCCGCCTTGCCGGCAAGACCGAGATGGCTCCGGCCGACGCCAAGAAGATCAAGAAGCTTCTCGGCAAGTGAGCCCCGCGCCCGCCGATCCCCGGGACCGGCCGGGCGCAGGACACCGGACACACCGGGACCCCATCGAACCTTCGGGCCGACGGCGCCGTGACACGGCAGCCGGACCACCACACCGGCCCCGCGACAAGGAGTAATTCACGTGGCACGCGTCAAGCGGGCGGTCAACGCCCACAAGAAGCGCCGGGCGATCCTCGAGCAGGCCAGCGGCTACCGCGGCCAGCGCTCCCGCCTGTACCGCAAGGCGAAGGAGCAGGTCACCCACTCCCTCGTCTACAACTACAACGACCGCAAGCGCCGCAAGGGCGACTTCCGGCAGCTGTGGATCCAGCGGATCAACGCCGGCGCGCGCGCCAACGGCATGACCTACAACCGCTTCATCCAGGGTCTGAAGGCCGCCGAGGTCGAGGTGGACCGCAAGATCCTGGCCGACCTCGCGGTCAACGACCCGAACGCGTTCGCCGCGCTGGTCGAGGTGGCCCAGAAGGCGCTGCCGAGCGACGTCAACGCCCCCAAGGCCGCCTGACGACGGCACGGGACGTCACCGGACCCGCGGGCCCTCCAGCCCGCGGGTCCGGCTTTTGCCCCGCCGGCCCGGCCCGCCCCCCGCC
>NZ_JARVKV010000082.1 GCF_029813835.1 Streptomyces sp. DH37 | reverse complement strand
GGCGCCCCGCGCGGGGCGCCGCGAACCGGCGTGCGGACGGACGCGGGCGCCTCGCGCCGGCGCCCGGGATCAGCGCTCCAGGTCGCCGCGCATGGCCACGAACAGCTTCCCGGCCTCGTCCAGGGTGCTGTCGGGGAACAGGGCCACCGCGGCGGTGCCCTCGTCCGCCCAGCCGCAGATCACCTGGCCGTTCTCGCTGAGGGAGGCCAGCAGGCACTCCACCGAACCACCCAGCGGACCCGGGTCCGCCACCGGCTGGGCCTCGGGCTGCCCCAGCTCCGGATCCCACTCGATGTGCTCGAGCATGCCGCGGAAGAGGTGCTCGCGCCGCTTGTTGGTGTCCTCCGGGACGTTGTCGACGCCCTCGAAGAGGATCGGGTCGCCGCCGTCCGGGGCGGCGAAGTTGCTGACGACCAGCTGCATGCCCTCGCGCATCTCGCCCGGGTCGACCGGTACGTCCGTGATGGCGCCGTCACCGGTGTGCTTGCGCAGGCCCCCCGCCTCCGCCGCGTCCACCAGGGACCGCCTGCCGTCCGGGGCGGCGGACTGCGACGCCTCCGGGGACGCGTCCGCCGACGCGCCGGGCGACGCGGACCTCGAGGCGTCGGCCGCCGGCAGGTCCTCCGGCTGGCACGCGGTCAGCGCCGCCGTGGCCAGTACCGCGACGGCGACCGCCTGGCGCAGAGCGCCCTTCGTTGTCCGGAACACTGTGGTGTACCCCCCTGTCCAAGGCCGTCCGATCGACGACCGCGATCAGTGGACGCGCAGGTGGGCGGGCCCGGTTCCCGCGTTCCGGACACCGCTCGCGCGAGTGCCGGCGGGCTCGTGAGGCTGGCCGGAGTTCCGCTGTCCCCGCCGGCCGATCCGGGGTACGCATGACAGGGGGCCACAGGGCGGGCGGCCGCTCCCCCCTTCGAGGAGAGGGGGCGCCCCGTGCCCACCGAGGCGGACACCGGCCGGCAGCGCGGCACCTCCCGCGGCGCCGCGCACCCGGAACCGCCGCCGGAGCCGGTGGAGGGCGGCTGGTGCGCCTGGGTCGTCGGCGACTGCTGGCTGTGGTGCCTGCGCACCGGCACGGCGGTGACCTGGCTCGGACCGGTGATCTCCTGGGGCACCCACGCCCCGCTGTACGCGTGCGAGGACTGCATCGGCCGGCTGGAGGAGCAGGTGGCCGGCCCCTCCGCCGGGCAGGACGGCGTCTGCTGGCTGTGGTGCGGTCGGGAGGGCGTGCCGCTGACCCCGCTCGCGGAGGTCGAGTACCGCGGGAGGACGACCGTCTTCTCCGCGTGCGGGGACTGCATCGGCCGGCTCAAGCAGCGGGTGCTGACCATGGCGATGGTCAAGGACACGGCGAAGCACTGAGCCCCGCCCGTGGGGGCGGGGCTGCCGCGGGGCACGGTTCAGGCCATGTCCAGGCCGTCCCCCGGATCGTCCTCGGACCCGTGCTCAGGTCGTGCTCAAGCCACGGTCCTGCGCACCGCTTCGGCCACCACGGCGCTCAGGTCGCCGCCCGTCTCCGTGAGGACGGCGCGCTGGACGGCGGCGCCGTTGCCCCGCCGGAAGAGTTCCTCCACCCCCTCCTTGACCAGGGTCAGGTCCCCGGCGTCCGACAGGGCCGGGCCGACGTGGTCCAGCAGGGCGCCCACGACGGTCTCGGCGGGGGCCGGCCTGAAGGTCGCCGGGTGCACCAGGTCGCCGGTGAGCCCGGAGCGGCTTGCCCGCCACCCCGCCAGCCGCAGCAGGCCGACGTCGACCGGCGCGGGCGGCTCGCCCGCGCGCCAGGCGCGCGCCGCGGTCTCCACCAGCGCGCGGACCAGCGCCGCGAGCAGCACCGTGTCGCGGGCGTCGAGGCACACGTCGGCGACCCGCACCTCGACCGTGGGGTAGTTCCGCGCCAGCCGGGCGTCGAAGTAGACCATCCCCTCGTCCAGCAGCGCCCCGGTCCCGATCATCGAGCGCACCCGCTCGTGGTAGTTCTCGGCCGAGCCGAAGACCTCCACCGGGCCGGCCGACGGCCACCGGCCCCACACCCGGTTGCGGTAGCTGGCGTAGCCGCTGTCCTCACCCTGCCAGAACGGCGAGTTGGCGCTCATCGCCAGCAGCGGTGCCAGCCATGGCCGGATCCGGTCCATGACCGCCACGCCCTCCTCGTCGGACTCCACGCCGACATGGACGTGGAGTCCGCAGGTGAGCTGCTCCTGGGCGGTCAGCCCGTACTCCCCGACCATCCGCCGGTAGCGGTCGCCGGGGCTGAGCGAGGGGTCGACCGCCAGCGGCGAGGTGGCCAGCGCCGCGACCTCCGCGCCGACCGCGCGCGCCCGCTGCGACGCCGCGCCGCGCCACCGGCGCACCTCGACCGCGAGGTCCACCATCTGCGTACGGGGGCGGGTCCCGGTCTCCAGCTGCTCCTCCTGCAGCTCCTTCTCCAGTTCCTCGCCCTCGCCCACGGAGGCCAGCACCGCCCCCGAGACGGCCTGCGGCTCACCGCTGTCAGCGCTCACCAGGAGCAGCTCTTCCTCCACACCGACACTTCTCATCGCCACAGCCTCCTCAGGCGGTCGTCCGGTCCAGCGGCTTCCCCGCCCGTGCGCAAGTACGCGGCACAGATCGGTCACACGATCGGGCGGAGCGGGCGAGTCATGAAAGGGCCGGAGGAGGGAAGAAGACCATCCCACCGGCGCGCGCCCGCACGGGCGGCGCGCCGGCCCCCGGAGCACCAGCCCGGAAGAGGCCAGGGAGGACCCGCTTGCGTCTGCGTCACACCCGGCCCGGCGACCCCGGCTACACCCGCAGGCGCCACGGCCGCGGCTTCCGCTACCTCGACGCCGAGGGCCGGCCGCTGCGCGACCCGGCGGAGCTGGAGCGGATCAGGTCCCTGGTCATCCCGCCGGCCTGGACCGACGTGTGGATCTGCCCCAAGCCCAACGGCCACCTCCAGGCCGTGGGCACCGATGCCGCCGGCCGCCGCCAGTACCTGTACCACCCGCAGTTCCGGGCGGAGCAGGAGCAGTCCAAGCACGAGCACGTGCTGGAGGTCGCCGAGGCGCTGCCCCGCATCCGCGAGGCGGTCGAGGCGCACCTGGGCGAGCGCGGGCTGACCCGCGAGCGCGTGCTGGGCACCGCGGCCCGCCTGCTGGACCTCGGCTTCTTCCGCGTCGGCGGCGAGCGCTACGCGGAACTGAACAACTCCTACGGCCTGACCACCCTGCTGCGCGAGCACGCCGGCTGCGCGGGCGGGGCGGTGACCTTCGCCTACACCGGCAAGCACGGCCGGGAGGTGGTGCGGGCCGTGGCGGACCCCGCGACCTTCCGGGCCGTACGCGCCCTCAAGCGCCGCCGCGGGGGCGGGGAGAGGCTGCTGGCCTACTGGGAGCGGCCGGTGTGGCGCGAGGTGACGGGCGAGGACCTCAACACCTATCTGAAGGACCTGGGCGGGGTGGACATCACCGCCAAGGACTTCCGCACCTGGCACGCCACCGTGCTGGCCTCCGTCGCCCTGGCCGTCTCGCGGTTCGCCGACCGGAGCGAGGCCGCCCGGCGCCGCGCGGTCGCCCGCGCCGTCAAGGAGGTCTCCGACTACCTCGGCAACACCCCGGCGGTGTGCCGCGCCTCGTACGTCAACCCGCAGGTGATCGAGTTGTACGAGGAGGGCGTCACCATCGCCCCGGTCCTGGACCGCCTCGGCGACCGGGCCGCCTTCGGGGTGCCCGCCACCCAGGGGGCGATCGAGGAGGCCGTGCTGCGGATGCTGCGCACCGGCCGCCCGCCGGAGGGCTGAGGCGGGCGGCCGGCGGCCGGCGGGGCTCAGGTGCGCGAGGCCACCCCGCACTCCCCCTCGGCCAAGTTCTCGATCGGCCGGCTGCGGTCGTAGGGGTCGCTCTCCGGGCCGGTGGGCGCGGGGCCGGCGTGCGGGTCCGGGTCGGTGAGGAACTGCGGGTGGATGAAGCCGTCGTGCTCGTCGCACGCGTCGTTGGCGATGTCCGCGTTGTACTCGTACAGCCACAGGGTGCCCTCGGTGTGCTCCCACCCCGGCCCGTGCAGCACGTCGACGTCGAGGACGCGACGCACGACGGTGCGCGCCACCTCGCGGCCGCCCCCGGCTCTGACCAGGGGGTAGACGAAGGTGTAGTCGGCGTGGATGCGCGGCACGCCCTGTTCGCCCTCCGTCACCTCCATGCGGCCGCGCACCTTGACCACCTCTCCGGCGAGGCGGACCTCGTCCCGGTCGAAGCGGGTGAACAGCCAGACGGGGTCGTTCTCCTCGGTGGGCTTCTCCAGGGAGGTCCGCACCTCCGTGATGAACTCCCCCATCAGCGGGTCCAGCAGGTCCAGGGCCCGGGACGGCTCGGCGCCGTGGAGCACGTCGCGGTCGAGGTTGGCGGCGACGAGGAACTCCTTGGTGCGCTTCAGGGCGGCCCGGATCTCGGCGGCCGGTACGCCGCCGACCGCGGTGGCCTCCGGCAGCTCGATGGCGTCCGCTCCCCCGGCCCACCGCCGGGCGGGCGATCCGGCGAACGGCTCCGCGGCCACCGGCCGGTCGGGGACGAGCTCCTCCTCCGGCGCGGCGGCGGGCGCCGCGGTCTCCGCCGACAGCGGCGCGGGCACCTTGGCACCGTCACCGGGCATCCAGGAGCGTACGAACGAGGGGTTGAGCGCGTAGAGCAGGGCGAGGGCGGTGACGCCGGCGCCGAGCGCCAGGCCGGCCCGGCCGGCCGCGCCTGCCGCCCTCCATCTCCCGCCAGGCGGGGCCGGTGCGCCAGCCCTCGGGCTGCCACGGTTCGGGCGGCGGCTTCCTGCCCCAGCGGCGGGTGCGCCGCCCCCGGGCGGCGGCGCTCGACGGGGTGTCCGACGGAATGTCCGACGGGGTCTCGCGCCCGCCGGCGAACCGCCGCCGCTCCTCGTCCGGTGCGGCCGGCCGCCCACCTCCCGGCTCGTCGGCGTCGTTTCCGGGGGCGGGCGGATGGAGGGGCATGGCGCTGCTCTTCCGTTCTTCCGGTCACGCGTCGGCGTGAAGGCGATCAACAGGAAGGGCCATTCCTACATGTACGTGCAGCGCGCATACAAGGGTCGCACGGAGGAGAGCGATGATCTCGTGACCTCGGCCGCGGGACGCCGCCCGGCGCGGCCCGCGGCCGAGGTCAGAAGGAGTCGCGCAGCGCGAGCAGGAAGGGCTCGGTGTCCTGCACCGGCAGGGCCTGGGTGACCATGCGGTCGAGGGCTTCGAGGTAGGCGGTGACCTCGGGGCGCTCGTCGATGTAGACGGCGCCGGTCAGGCTCTCGGTGTAGACGACGTCCGGAAGCTCCGGATAGCTGAACCGGAAGAGCTGGAAGGGGCCGAACATGCCGGGGTGGGGTCCCGCGTCGAAAGGCATGACCTGCAGGCTGATGTTCGGCTTGGCGGCGGCCTCGACGAGCCGGTCGATCTGGTTCCTCATGACCTCGGCGTCGCCGACCGGCCTGCGCAGCACCTGCTCGTCCAGCACCACCCACAGGCGCGGCGCGTCGGGCTTGGCCAGGAGCTGCTGCCGGCCCATGCGCAGCGCGACCCGGCGGTCGAGCTCCTCCTCGTCGGCCCGGGGGAAGCCGGTCCGCAGCAGGGCGCGGGCGTACTCCTCGGTCTGGAGCAGACCGGGGACGCAGTGCGGCTCGTAGGAGCGGATGAGGAAGGCTTCGCTCTCCAGGCTGACGTAGAGGCTGAACCAGTCCGGCAGGACGCTGCGGAACCGGTGCCACCATCCGGGTCTGTTGGCCTTGTCCACCAGGGCGAGGAAGGCGTCGATCTCCGCCGCCTCGACCCCGTAGCTCTCCAGCAGCGCCTTGACGTACAGCGGGCGCAGGCCCACCTCGGCCTTCTCCATGCGGCGGACCGTGGAGGTGGTGACGCTCAGGACCCGGGCGGCTTCCTCGAACGACTTCCCGGCGCGTTCCCGCAGGTCACGCAGGCGTAGACCCAGGACGATCTGCCCCACGGTCGGCGCCGACCGTGACTCGCCCATGGTGTCTCCCTTCCCGCCCACGCCTCGCAGGCAGAGCAGTGTGCCACGACCCCGATGACACAGCCAGACTGTCGTTTAAATCTTGCAAATTGCAGAACTCTTCTTGCCTTTTGTGGACGCCAATGAGCATAGTAGCCGGGTGATCCAGTTCACGACGCGGCCGCACCAGCGTCGAACCGTCCCGGCACACGGGCCGTCCCGCTCCCCCCGCGGGGCCCGTGCACTCACCGTCCTTCCCTGCCGGGGCGCGCTGGATGCAGTGACTGGTCAGCGGGCGTTCCCGAGCGCCGGTGCCCCGCGCGGGCCCGGCGCCGCACACGGGGCACCGGCCCCGACGCCCACCGGCGTACGAAAGGCGAGCCACTGATGGCTCTTCTCCCCCACTCAGCGCGCACGGCATCCGTGCTGCCGGCCGTGCACCCCCCGCGACCGCGGCTTCGGGCGGAGTTCGAGGTTCCCGCCCAGCGCTCCTCCGTGGGCGTGGCCCGGCACCTGCTCGCGGAGTGGCTGCACCGCTGGCGCTGCCCGCAGGGCGTCGTCGACACGGCGCAGCTGGTCATGTCGGAGTTCGTCACCAACGCCGTGATCCACACCGTCAGCGACAGAATCTCCTGCCTCCTCCAGCACGGCGAGCGGCGGCTGCGCATAGAGGTGCGCGACCAGGGCACCGGCGCACTCGGCCTCGCGGCGCACTCGGCGGACGTGGACGCGACCAACGGACGCGGACTCCAGCTCGTCGACGCCCTCGCCGAGTCCTGGGGGGACGTCCCCGTGGCCCACGAGCGGGGCCGCCTGGTGTGGGCCGAGCTGAGGCTGGACGACGCGTAGCGGCAGGGCGCCACCACGCCGTCACACACCGCCACACTCCGTCACGCAGTGTAACAGGCTGCCCCGGGCTCCCGCCCGCGCTCCCCTCCGCCGCGCCTCACTCGGCGGTGGGCACGTCCGGCGGTGTGCCGTGCCAGACCGTGGTGACGTTGCAGAACTCGCGGATGCCGTGACCCGACAGCTCCCGTCCGTAGCCGGAGCGCTTGGTCCCGCCGAAGGGCATCGCCGGGTGCGAGGCGGTCATGCCGTTGAAGTAGACGCCGCCCGCCCGCAGGTCGCGCACGCAGCGCTCCTGCTCCTCGCGGTCGCGGGTCCAGGCGTTGGAGCTCAGGCCGAAGGGGGTGTCGTTGGCCACCGCGATCGCCTCGTCCAGGTCCGCCACCCGGTAGAGGGTGGCCACCGGCCCGAAGGTCTCCTCCCGGTGGATGCGCATCCGCGGCGTGACGTCCGCGACGACGGTGGGCTCGTAGAACCAGCCGGCCGGGTGGGAGGCGGGCCGCCGCCCGCCGCACAGCACGGTGGCGCCGCGCTCGCGGGCGTCCTCGACCAGTTCCTCCAGGTCGGACCTGCCCCGCTCGCTGGAGAGCGGACCGATGTCGGTGGACTCGTCCATCGGGTCGCCGACCTTCAGGGCCTTCATGCCGTCCACGAAGAGCCGGGTGAACTCCTCGTACACGTCCTCGTGCACGATGAAGCGCTTGGCCGCGATGCAGGACTGGCCGTTGTTCTGGGTCCGCGCGGCCACCGCGACCTCGGCCGCCTTCACGACGTCCGCCGAGGGCAGCACGAGGTACGGGTCGCTGCCGCCCAGCTCCAGGACGGTCTTCTTGATCTCGTCACCGGCGACCGAGGCCACCGAGCGTCCGGCGGGCTCGCTGCCGGTGAGCGTCGCGGCGGCCACCCGGTCGTCGCGCAGGATGCCCTCGACGGCGCCGGAGCCGATCAGCAGGGTCTGGAAGCAGCCCTCCGCATAGCCCGCGCGGCGGAAGAGGTCCTCCAGGTAGAGCGCGGTCCGCGGCACGTTCGAGGCGTGCTTGAGGAGGCCGGTGTTGCCCGCCATCAGCGCGGGCGCGGCGAAGCGGATCACCTGCCACAGCGGGAAGTTCCAGGGCATCACCGCGAGGATCGGGCCCAGCGGACGGTAGCGCACGTACGCGGTGCTGCCGCCGCTGTCCTCCACGTCCGCCGGCGAGGGGTGCTCGTCGGCCAGCAGCTCCTCGGCGTGGTCGGCGTACCAGCGCATCGCCTTGACGCACTTGGCGGCCTCGGCGCGGGCCTCGGTGATGGGCTTGCCCATCTCGGTGGTCACGGTGCGGGCGATGTCGTCCCGGTCCTTCTCCAGCAGGTCCGCCGCCCGGCGCAGCAGCTCGGCCCGCTCGGCGAAGCCGGTGGTGCGGTACTCCTCGAAGGCGGCGCGGGCGCGTTCCAGCCGTGTCTCGATCTCCTCCGCGCCCAGGGCCTCGAAGGTCTGCAGTGTCTCCCCGGTTGCCGGGTCGGTGGTCGAGATGGGCATGGGTCCCTCCTGGGGGTGATGGAGGCGGTGCGGCCCGCGGCCGACGACTGTTCCGTTCGCTTCCGTTCGCTTCCGTTCGCGGGAGCGCGTACCCGTCCGCGGCGGTCTCAGTCGGCGCACGGCACGCCCCGGCGGGAGACGGGCGCGGGTCCGGGGCGTGCCGCGGGCCGGGCGGAGGGCGGTGCCGGGTGGCGCGGGAGCCACCCGCGGTGATGCCGTCGGCCACCGAGGCCCCGTCACCAGTGCCGTCCGTGCCGCCCGCGCCCGGCTCGGCGCACACGTCGGTCTGGATCAGGCCGTGGACGACGTCGCCGCTGCCGTGGTTCACCGTGGCGTTCAGGCCGGTCACCGTGCCCTCGCCGAGCCCGGTCGTGCTGCCGCTGCGCCGCCCCCGCATGCCGACGCTCGCCTCGGCCACCCGGGTGACCTCCCGTACGACGCCGTTCTCGAGGCCGACCGTGCCGGGGGCCGCGGCGGCCGGGGCGTCGTACGCCACCGGCGCGAAGTCGCTCACCGGGAACCACGACTCCACGACGGTGCCGAGCGGCCGGCCGCCCGCGGCGTCGGCCGACCGGGTCCGCGAGGCGTTGCCGCAGTGGCCCGCGGTGAGGAAGGCCGGTGCGCCGCCGGGGGTGACGTCGAAACCGAGGGAGCAGCCCGTACCGCCGGTGTTCCCGGTGAGGGGCCGGAACTCGCCCGCGGACCGTCTGACGGTCACCCGGTCACCCAGCGCGTCGGCGGCCCGCCGCGGCGTCTCCATCCGGTCGCCGGTGACCGTCCGGTCGGCGACGACCACGACCCTGTCGGTCCTGGGGTCGATCGGCCAGGCCGTCCCCGGCACCGGGGCCCTGTCGCCGAGCGTGCGGACAGCGGCCCTCAGCTCCGCCGTGCTGTTCTGCACGACCACCGCCCGGGCGGCCTCCTCGTCCAGGACGTTCACCGCCGGACGGCCGCCGCCGTCGCCGTCGTCGAAGTACCGGCCCGCCCCGGCCGTCGCACCGGTCCGCTTGTTCACACGTCGATGGCTCAACTCACCGACCTCCACCGCGGGGCGGGCCGGCGGGGCGAACCGCCGGCCCGGGGATGCCGTACGGCCCCGCGCCCGTCCGGGCGCGGCGGGACTCACGACGGGACAACTTCCGGTACCCGGTGGGAGGGGCGGGCGCGGTGGAGGGTCCGGGCCGCCCGACCGCCCGGCCGCTAGTAGCTGATCTCCACGTAGTCGATGTCCGTGAACTCCACGACCAGGTCGGGCGCCCGGCGGCCGCCGTCGCGGAAGTAGACCTCCTGCAGGCCCTCCGCGACGATGTCCCGCAGCTCCCCCTCGCTCGCACCGGCCGCTCGCGCGTCGAACAGGCGACGGGCGTAGGCGGGCGGGAGGTGCTGGGTGACGCGGCGCATCCGGCTGTCGTCGGTGGAGCCGGGCGCGGCGGTGAAGCCGAAGCGGGCACGGGCCTCGACGGCGATCCCCGTGCTGGTGGCGGCCCTCCTCTCGGCGCGCTGCCGGACCCTGGGCTGCCAGTCCTTGCGGACCTCGCGCTCCAGGGCCTCGGCGAGGGCCTTCGGCGGGTGCTTGCGCTGTCCGGCCAGATAGCGCTGGACGGTGCGCTGGGACACCCCCAGCCGCTGGGCGACGATCCTGGTGGAGCCCTTGGCCTGCCGCACCAGGAACCGCATGCGCGCGCTCGCGGAGCTGGGGATGGGACGGGTGAGGACGTTGCGCTCCGCCGCCTCGAGCCCGTCGCCGACCTTCCCCACCGGTCACTCCCCCTCCGCGACGGCGTCGACGCCGTCCTTGATGTGGCGGGCCGGGTTGTGGCCCGCCGCCATGAGTTCCAGGGCCCAGGCCAGGGGCCGGGTGCCCTCGTGCTTGACCATGCCCGGCGAGACGCCCAGCCGGAACGTGCCCGGGGCCGGCCTGCCGTCCTCCGTGCGCGGCAGGACGTCCAGCGGGGACGGGCCGCCGCCGGGGTAGACGACGCAGTCCGACAGCACCGCGAGCGGGTACAGCCCGGCGGTGGCGGCGGTCCTGGCCATCTTGCGGTGCATGTTGACCCGGGCGGTGGCGATGACGGCGGCGCGGATGTCGGGCCGCCAGGTGGGGCGTTCCAGCGCGGGCCACCGCTCGCCGGGCCGGTAGCGGACGCCCTGGGGGCGCTCGCGGAGCTTGCCGATGCCGCTCTTGACCGTGGCCTTGACGGCGGACAGCACGGCGGCCTGGCCGCGGTCGGCGTCCCGGTGGCGCTCCATCGCGGCGAGGAAGGCGGCGCCGTCGAGGTCGGAGGTGACGCCGAGGGCGGCCATCGTCTCCAGGTAGGCGGCGCGCAGCCGGGCGTGCCAGGGATCCAGGTACGGGCCGCGGTCGGGCCGCACCCACGCCTCCAGCGGCCGTACGGCGGCGCCGAGTTCGACGGCGTAGGCGACGGTCGGGGTGGCGTACCAGGCCGGGCCCGCGGGCCGGCCGCCGTGCGGGGTGAAGGGGCTCGGCAGCCGGGGGTCGAGCTCGACGTGGGAGAGGTCGACCAGCCAGCAGCCGGGCAGCTTCCTGTCGAAGTCGGGCGCGGCGACGTGGACGGCCGGTCCGAGGCCGACCGTCAGACGGCTCGCGGCGGCGAGGAAGGCGGTGTTGACGTCGATGCCCACGGCCCAGGGCCGGGCGCGCTCGTCGGCGGTGAGCAGGGCGGGGTCGCGGACCCACTCGTACGCCTCCTCGTCCAGCACGTCCGTGGCCGGCCGGCCCGCGGCGACGGGGTGCTCGTCGGGCGCCTCGGGCGGGGCGGGGTCCACGGGGACGGTGAGCGAGCCGGGCACCGGGGCGGAGACCCACGCGCCGGTGGCCTCGTCCCGCACGGCGCGGGTCGGCGGGCGCACGCCGGTCATCAGCTCCAGGCCGCAGACGGCGGTGGAGCCGCACGGGGTCAGGACGCGGGACGCGTAGTCGCCCAGCAGCCGGGCCAGTTCGGCCGGCGGGAAGCCGTCGGCGCCGCCCCAGGAACGGGGGTCGAGCGCTCCCCAGGGGAGGACGGCGAGCTGGACGCAGTGGCGCCGGCCGGCCTGCGCGGGCCGGTAGACGCGCGCCCAGGGGCCGAATCCGCGCCGGGTGAGCTGCCACTTCGCCCTGGTGAGCTGCCGTACGACCGGGTGGGAGTCGGGCAGGCGCAGACCCCGGCGGTCCTCCAGCTCCGCCGGGAGGCCGAGCAGTTCGGCGGCGGCGCCGGTGAGGACGACGAGCGGATCGGCGTCCCGGCCGGAGCGGTGCAGCCGGGGGGCGCCGAGCCCGGCGCCGGTCAGCGCCCAGTCCGCCAGCTCGGGGACGGTCCGCGCGGGGCAGGCGAGGGTGCGGCCGTCGGCGAGGTGCGCGGTGCCGTCCCCGTCCAGTACGGCGAGCGGCCCGCCGGGGAAGCGGGCGTCGGGCGCCGCGGGGGCGGGAGCGGCGCTGCGGGCGGTGGCGGGGGCCCGGCGCGCGGACGGCGCCGGCTCCGGCCGCCGCGGCGCGGGGGCGGGTACGGACGCGGGCCGAGGCCCGGTGGGAAGCGCGGGTGAGGGCGCGCTGAGGCAGAAGCCGCCGATGTGCCGGGGCCGTCCCGCCGCGCGGTAGGGCGTCGGCCTCCCGCACAGCACGCACGCCCGGGGCGGCCCGGTGACGAGCTCGCCGTCCGCGGTGCGGTCCGCCTCGGCCGGGGTGGCGGCGGGCGCGGTGGCAGCGGGCATGGTGACGGTGGTCGTGGTGGGGGCGGGCGCGTTGGCGGCGGGCGCGGGTGCCGGGTCCGGTGCCGACGGCTCCCCCGCGCCCGCCGGGTACTTGGCGGCCCAGCCCTCCAGCAGCCGTGCGTACGCCTCACGCTTCGGGGGACGCGGGTCGCTGCGGCCGGTCTCCCAGCCGACCACGGTCTCCCGCCGCACCCCGAAGACCTCCGCCAGTTCGCCCTGGGTCACCCCCGCGGCCCCGCGCAGCCGCTTGCGCTCGGCGGGCGGCGGGAGCTCGTTGGGGCGGGCCAACAGGGCGTCGACCGCGGCCAGCAGCTGATCCCGCTCGTTGGGCATGGGGCACCTCCGCGTCCGAGACTAGCTTTCCGCGCACCCCTGTCCGCACACCGGCCGCGCCTCTCCCCGCCCCGGCCGTGCCGTGCCGCCTCCCCCGGGCCGAGGGCTTGGAACGGAAGATCGGAACGGCGGTACGGCGCCGCGTCCGGCGCCCGGCCCGAGGCCCGGCGCCGGCCCCGCCGGGCGGCGCTGAACGGATCTCCCCGGCACCGCGCGGACACGGTCCGGGCCCCGTCCCGTGAGCGGCGCCGAGCCGCGCCGGGAACACCGGTGTCCCGCGCGGGAGCGGGCGCTCCACCGGGCCGCCGTGCCACCCACCACCGCGCGCGACAACCCCGCGGGTCCGCCGCGCGCGGTGGAGGAGCGCCCTTGCGTTCCTGTGTCCGGCTGTGTCCGGGCCGAGGGGCGCAGGGACCGTGGTGCGCCCCCGGCCGCGGGCGCCGGTCAGCGCTGGGTGAGCCTCAGCCGCACCTCCACCTCCTGGTCGCCGGAGATCCGGGGCTCGGCCGTCACGTCGTAGAAACCGGCGAGCGCGTCCTGGACCTGCCGCACCGCGTCGGGGCCGCCGCTGAGGCCGGCCTCGACCGGTTCCTCGAGCCGCAGCGTGCACCGCACCTCACCATGGGTGCGGACGTCGACCGTGCCCACCCAGAACTTCCGCTGCCCGCCGTCCTCCCCGGGCCCGCCCTGGCCGTTGCCCAGCTCGGGCGATTCCGGGAACGCCGACCTCAGCACGGCGAAGACGGCCGAGGCGTTCGAAGCGGTGCAGTGGGGCAGCTCGACCTCGACGAGGCACGCCCCTTCCTTGGTCTGTCCGGTCTGTTCAGTGCTCATAGCCCCACCTGTACCCCGGTGCGGGCGATGGTCACAGGCTGTTCCGGCCCGTTCGGGCCCTGTCCCGGCGCACGACCGGACCGCGGGGGCCGCCAACGGCCTTGCCGCGCTCGCCGCACGGGCGCGACGGCCCACGGCACCGCTCCCGCGCGGCCTCGGAGCACCCGAGCCGGCTTCTGTCCCAGGTTGCACACGCCCCCCGGCCGGTGCGGGGTGGGCGCCTCGCCGGGCTCCCGGCGGACGGGCGCGATCCGCCCGTACGGCTCTTGGAGCCTCACCCGGCCGGGCCCGGCGTGATCCCGCGGCCGCGGAGGTAGTCGGCGCGGGGCTGCGTCGAGGAGCCGTCCAGTGGCGCCCAGCGGGAGGGGATCCCGAGGGAGGGTTCGGGGACGGCCCGGGCGCACACCCGGAACTCGACGCGGCAGTCCCCCAGCGGCTCGGCCGGGCCGCAGGGGCCGCAGGGGCCGCAGGGGCTCTCCTCCCCGCCCCAGCCGAGGCTCCCGCACGGCACCTCCGGGTGGTGATCCTCCCGGCGGTACCGCCGGGAGGAGCCTTCCGGGCCGTCGTCCAGCACCAGCGTGGCCACGCCGCCCACCGACCGCGAGCACCGCCCGCCCGGCGCCCGGGACCAGCTTCGTCCCGCGCGACGCCACGGCCCACCCCACCTCACGGGAAACCCCGCCGAACGGCGGCGTCACCACCTGGGGACTCAGTCCGACACCGCCCGCAGGACCTCCGCCTCCTTCCCGGGGGCCAGCCCGACCGCGGGACGGTCGGGGCGCCGGGGCGGCTCGCCGCCCAGGCCGCGCAGCCAGGCCCAGGTGTCGGCCACGGTCTCCCCGACAGGGCGGCAGCGCAGTCCCGCCGCGACGGCCCGGGACACGTCCCCGCGGTGCACGGCGTCGTGGAGCTCGCCCGGCGGGGCCCACACCGGCAGGTCCGTCCACGGCCGGACGCCCGCCGCGAGGATCGGCTCGGGATCGGTCCACCGCAGTACGGCGCCGGAGCCGGTGACGCGCACGCAGCTCTCCAGCAGCTCGCCCATGGTGGTGTGGCCGGGCGGGCTCACCAGGTTGTACGCGCCGCCCAGGCCGCGTTCGGCGGCGTCCAGCGTCCAGGCGGCGAGGTCGCGGGCGTCCACGTACTGCAGGGCGAGGTCGCGGGGGCCGGGCGCCAGGACCTCCCCGCCCCGGGCGACGCGCAGCAGCCACCACGGCAGCCGCCCGATGTTCTCCCACGGGCCCAGGATCAGTCCCGCCCGCACCAGCAGCCCCCGGTCGCCGAAGGCGGCCTCGACGGCCAGTTCCCCTCCCCGCTTGGCCCTGGCGTAGCCTGCGTCGGCGTCGCCGTCGGGCGGGGCGTCGGGTGGGGCGTCGACGAGCGGGCCCGTCTCGTCCAGGCCCGCCGGGGCCGGGAAGGAGTACACCGAGCGGCTGGAGACGTAGGCGTAGTGCCCCACCCGCGGGGCCAGGAGCGCGGCGGTGTCGCGGACCGCGGACGGCGCCCCCGACCAGGTGTCGACCACGATGTCCCAGCCGCCGGCCGCCGCCGCCTCCTCCAGAGCGGTGAGCCCGCCGCCGGCCGTGCGGTCGCCCCGCAGCGCGGCGACGCCGGGCGGCGGGGCGTGGCGTCCCCGGTGGAAGACGGTCACCTCCCAGCCGCGCGCCAGCGCGTCCTCGGCGACCGCCCGGCCGACGAACTCCGTTCCGCCCAGCACCAGAAGTCTTCTCATGGGGCGAGCGTGCCCGCCCGGGCCGCCGGACGGAACAGCCCCACGCTCTCGGCGGAATCGCCGAGGGCTGAACCGGGCCGGGCCCGGTGGGGCCCGGCCCGGTCCGGTGTCACCTCACGCGCCCGTAGCGCACGCTCTTGGTCCAGATCCTCTCCTTGCGGACGGTCTTGCCCGGCTTCGGAGAGTGCCAGATCCGTCCCTCACCGGCGTAGATGCCGACGTGGTAGACACTGCCGCCCGAGTGGAAGAACACCAGGTCGCCCTTCTTGCGGGACTTGGCGGAGATCTTCTTCGAGCGGTTGTACTGGGCAGCCGCGGTGCGCGGCAGCTTCTTGCCCGCCTTCTTGTACGAGTACTGGGTGAGTCCCGAGCAGTCGAACCGGCTGGGGCCGGCGGCGCCGTACCGGTAGGGCGCACCCTTCTTGGAGGCCGCGACCTTGAGCGCCTTGCTCGCGGGGGTGGCCGCCTCGGCCTCGGGGGTGGCGGACGGGATCAGCGTCGTCCCCGCCAGGGTGGCGGCGGTGACGGCGGTGGTGATGCCGGCCCGGGACAGCAGACCCGGTATGCGTGCGTGCGCAGACATGAGCGAACCCTTCGTCATACGCCTGCGAAAGATGACCTGTCGGGTTCGGGCTGGCGAAGTTGCCCGGCCACGCGGTGTGGCTTCACCCCAAGGGCCGCGTCGTGCGCGGCCCGTCTTGCTCGGGTCTCCCGCTCCTGCCGATTCGTCATGGTCCGTTTCTCACCCGGGCGGCGGCAGGATTCGGCGTCCGTCCGGGCGGCCCCGCCCTGCGGCGAGGACTTGCAGTCGTCTACGGATACTGCGTCAAAAAGAGTCCGGATTGGACGATCAGAGATCTTTTGTGAACATGCTCACTTCCGCTCCGGCCGGGAGGCGGGCTCCTGCCCCGGCGGGCCCGGCGCCCCGTGAAGAGGCCTCCCACCAGCGGTTGTTGGGCGCTCCCCGGACGCGTGACGGCGCTTCGCGGGGCGATTCGGCCCGCCGCCGCAATCAGCCCGAATGGCTGCCGTCGTGTCGGGTGAACCCGGCGGAGCGCGGGGCGTCGCGGAGGGCCGGCCGGGGGTGCGGGACCGCGGAGGAGGGAGCGTCAAATGTGCCGGGAGCGGATGCGGTCAGCGGCGGCGAGGACGTCCGCCGCGCCGGAGAGAACCTCCCGGGCCGGGCCCGTCAGAGCTCCGTGGGAGGCGTCGACGCCCTAGCCGATGGCGTGCGTGTGGGCGACGGCCGTGGCGCCGGCGAACCGGGCGTTGCCGGCGGGCAGCGGCCCGAGCGGGACCGGGGCGTGCGGCAGGGCGGCGGTGCGCGGGGCCGGGCCGGGGTCGGCGCCCGGCCGCGGCGGGTCCACGCGGTGGTGGGCGACGGCCGCGACGAGGGCGGAGAAGTCGGGGATCGCCGGCTGGTCCCGGGGATCTCCCCGTGCCGCTGCGGCAGCCCGGACACGTCGATGCGGACGACGGGCGTCACGGTGTGCTCGGGCCCCCACTTCAGGCGGCCCGCCCCGGAACTCCCCGCGGGGTCCGTCGTCGGGGAGCGCTCGGCGAACACCTCGGGGAACGCCTCCGCGGCGGGGTCGGAAAGGGAGCGGCGGAAGACCTCGGCCGCCTCCTTCAGGGCGCGGCGCCGGACGGTGCCGGGCTGTGCCGAGCGGTGCCGGCGGCGGTGGCCTCGCGCACCGGCGCCTCCCTCGTCGTCCCGCGCTCCCGGGCGATCCCCCAGGGGGTCCTGAGGCTCCCGGTCGCTGAAGTCCACGTTCGGGGCCGGCGTGTCCCCACGGCACTGCGCCGGTGCCGGTGCCGGTGCGGCGATCACCTCAGCTCACAGCCGCGCCGGTCCGGTACCGCCGGGCGGCCCGCCGCGGGGGCGGCGGCCCCCGCGGCGGACCCGGGGGTCACCGGACGTGCACGCCCGAGATCGTGCGGGCGATCACCAGGCGCTGGATCTCGCTGGTGCCCTCGAAGATCGTGTAGATCGCGGCGTCCCGGTGCATGCGCTCCACCGGGTACTCCCGGGTGAAGCCGTTGCCGCCGAGGATCTGCATCGCCTGGGCCGTGACGGCCTTGGCCGTCTCCCCGGCGAACAGCTTGGACATCGAGCCCTCGGCGCCCTCGAACGGCCTGCCCGCCGCCGCCATCCACGAGGCCCGCCACACCAGCAGCCGGGCGGCGTCGATGCGGGTGCGCATGTCGGCGAGCTGGAAGGCGACGCCCTGGTTGTCGATGATCGGGCGGCCGAACTGCACCCGGGTCCTGGCGTACTCCAGGGCGACCTCGTAGGCGGCGCGGGCGATGCCCACGGCCTGGGCGCCCACGGCCGGGCGGGACGCCTCGAAGGTGGCCATCGCGGCGTTCTTGCCCCTCTCCCGCCTTTCGGCCGGGGACGCCCCCGAGCCGCTCTTCCGCGCCCGCTCGCGGGCGCGGGCCAGGCGCTCGTCGAGCTTGTCCTTGCCGCCCAGCAGGCAGTGGCCGGGGACGCGGACGTCCTCCAGGACCACCTCGGCGGTGTGGGAGGCGCGGATGCCGTGCTTCTTGAACTTCTGGCCCTGGGACAGGCCGGGGGTGTTCGGCGGGACCACGAAGGAGGCGTGCCCCCTGGAGCCGAGCTCGGGGTCGACGACGGCGACGACGACGTGGACGTTGGCGATCCCGCCGTTGGTCGCCCAGGTCTTGGTGCCGTTGAGCACCCACTCGTCCTTGGCCTCGTCGTAGACCGCGCGGGTGCGCATGGCCGAGACGTCCGATCCGGCGTCCGGCTCGGAGGAGCAGAAGGCGGCGACCTTCACGTCGTTCGCGTCGCCGTACATCTGCGGGATCCAGGTGCCGATCTGCTCCTCGGTGCCGTTGGCGAGCACGCCGACGGCGGCCAGGGAGGTGCCCACGATCGACAGGCCGATGCCGGCGTCCCCCCAGAACAGCTCCTCCATGACCATGGGGATGCTCAGGCCGGTGGGGTCGAAGTACTGCTGGGCGTAGAAGTCGAGCGAGTAGAGGCCGATCTTGGCCGCCTCCTGGATGATGGGCCAGGGGGTCTCCTCGCGCTCGTCCCACTCCGCGGCGGCGGGGCGCATGACGTCGGCCGCGAAGCCGTGGATCCATTCCCGTACGGCCTTCTGGTCGTCGTTGAGGTCGAGCGCGAACTCCGCCATGGAAGCTCCTCCATCCGTTGTTACTAGCGGTAACGTGAATATGTTACCGGCCAGTGCGGTGTCAACCTCCCGCCGCCGGTGCCCTCCCCCGCCGCCCGCGGGTGTTACGTTGCGCTCAGGTGACGGCGAGGCGTCGCAGCAGGGTCGGGGAGGCCGAGGACATGGAGACCACACCGCGGGAGGACCAGCGCAGCGCCACCGAGCGCCGCCGCCGGGAACTCCTGGAGGCCGCCGAGCGCGTGGTGCTGCGCGACGGCCCCGGCGCCTCGATGAACGCCATCGCCGCCGAGGCCGGGATCACCAAGCCCATCCTCTACCGGCACTTCGGCGACAAGGGCGGGCTGTACCGCGCCCTGGCCGTACGGCACACCGAAGCCCTGGTGGACGCGCTGCGCGCCGCCCTGGACGCCCCCACCGACCGGCGCGAGCGCGTGGAGGCGGCGCTCGACACGTACCTGGCCGCCATCGAGGCCAGGCCGCAGGTCTACCGCTTCCTGATGCACCCCGCCGAGGAGCCCGGCGGCGAGCGCGGCTTCGACGTCGGCCAGTACTCGGCCCCGCTGCTGCGCAGGCTCGGCGAGGAGCTGGCCACGGTGATCGCCGAACGCGTCGACCTCGGCTCCGGCGGCGCGGAGCGGGCCCGGGTGTGGGGGCACGGCATCGTCGGCATGATGCACGCGGCCGGCGACTGGTGGCTGGGCGAACGGCCTTGTCCCCGGGAGCGACTGGTGGGCCACCTGGCCGACCTGCTGTGGGGAGGTCTGGCCACGGCGGAGGACCTGGCCGGCGGTCCCGGTCTCTGAGCCGCGGGCGGCGCCGGCCCCAGCCCCCGTCCCTAGCCCCCGTCCGGCGCGGACCACGGCGCCGGACGCACCGCGCGCAGCACCCGGCGGCGCCGCCGCTCCGTGAGGCGGTCGGCGTACACGCCCCCGTCGAGGTGGTCGCACTCGTGCTGCAGGCAGCGGGCGAAGAAGCCGGTGCCCTCGATCCGCACCGGCTCCCCCCTCCTGTCGTACCCCTCCACCACGGCGCGGTCGCGGCGCTCCACCGCCGCCTCCGCGCCGGGCAGGGACAGGCAGCTCTCCGGGCCGCGTACGATGGCGCCGCCGGTCTCCACCAGGCGGGGGTTGACCACGTGGCCCAGGTGGCGGCGGTCCTCGTCGTCGGGGCAGTCGTAGACGAACACCCGCACGGGGACGCCGATCTGGTTGGCCGCCAGCCCCACGCCGTACGCGGCGTACATCGACGCGAACAGGTCCTCCACCAGCCGGGCCAGCTCCGCGTCGAACGACGTCACCTCCGCGCACCGCGTGCGCAGGGCCGGATCGGCCGGCAGCCGCAGGGGATGGACAGAGCCGGAACTTCCGGGAATGGTGCCGCGGTGCATGGGCGTCACTCTACGCCGTGTTGATCATCCCGGGGTGGCGCGATTCGGGGCCGGGAGCGGACCTCGGTAGGCTGATCCCCGATCCAGGGGCAAGGAGGGACAGGACGATGGCAGGCAACACGGAGCCGCTGCCGCCGCGGGCCAAGCTGGCCGTGACGGCGGGCAAGGCCGCCGCGGCGGTGTCACGGGCCGCGGGCCGCGGCAGCGGGTCGGTGATCGGCGGACGGGTGGCTCTCAAACTCGACCCCGACCTGCTGGCCAAGCTCGCCCAGCACCTGGACGTCGTCCTGGTGTCGGCGACCAACGGCAAGACCACGACGACCCGGCTGATCGCCGAGGCCCTGCGGGCCGCCGGCCCGGTCGTCTCCAACGCGCTGGGCGCCAACATGCCCGCCGGCATCACCGCGGCGCTCGCCGGCAGCGGCGACGCGCGCTACGGCGTCATCGAGGTGGACGAGAAGTACCTCGCCGCGGTCGCCCGCGACGTGGCGCCCAAGGCCATCGCCCTGCTCAACCTCTCCCGCGACCAGCTCGACCGCGCCGCCGAGACCCGGATGCTGGCCGAGCACTGGCGCGAGGGCCTGTCCGGCTCCAAGGCCGTGATCGTGGCGAACGCCGACGACCCGCTGGTGGTGTGGGCCGCCTCCTCCTCCCCCAACGTGGTGTGGGTGGCCGCCGGACAGGAGTGGAAGGACGACGCCTGGTCCTGCCCGGCGTGCGGCGGCGTGATGCAGCGCCCCGGGGACGACTGGTTCTGCGGCGAGTGCGGCTTCCGCCGGCCCACCCCGAGCTGGGCCCTGTCGGGCGACCACGTGCTGGACCCGCACGGATCGGCCTGGCCGATCCGCCTCCAGCTCCCCGGCCGCGCCAACAAGGCCAACGCCACCACCTCCGCGGCCGTCGCCGCCGCCTTCGGGGTGCCGCCCCAGACGGCGCTGGAGCGGATGTACGCGGTGACCGCGGTGGCCGGCCGCTACGACGTGGTGTCCTTCCAGGGCCGCGACATCCGGCTGCTGCTGGCGAAGAACCCGGCGGGCTGGCTGGAGACCTTCTCCCTGATCGACGGCCCGCCCGCCCCCGTGATCCTGTCGGTCAACGCGCGCGGCGCGGACGGCACCGACACCTCCTGGCTGTGGGACGTGGACTACTCCCGGCTGGCCGGGCACCCCATCTGCGTGATCGGCGACCGCAAGCTGGATCTGGCGGTCCGGCTGGAGGTCGCGGGGGTCGACTTCCAGGTCTGCGAGAACGCCGCCGAGGCCGTACGGCAGTGCCCGCCCGGCCGGATCGAGGCGATCGCCAACTACACCGCCTTCCAGGACCTGCGCCGCATCGTCGGCAACTGACCCCGAGCCCTTCGAGACAGGCCGGAAGAGACGGCCGGAGACACGGCGAGGATGCGAGCGAGCATGAGTGAGAGCGGCCTGCGCGTGGTGTGGGTCTACCCGGACCTGCTGAGCACCTACGGCGACCAGGGCAACGTGCTGGTGGTGGAGCGGCGTGCGCGGCAGCGCAGGCTGGGCGTGCACCGGATCGACGTCCGTTCCGACCAGCCGATCCCCACCTCCGGGGACATCTACCTGGTCGGCGGCGGCGAGGACCGGCCGCAGCGGCTGGCGGCCGAGCGGCTGCGCCGCGACGGCGGACTGAACCGGGCCGTGGACAACGGCGCCATCGTCTTCTCGGTGTGCGCCGGCTACCAGATCCTGGGCCACGAGTTCATCAACGACCTCGGGCAGCGCGAGCCGGGCCTGGGCCTGCTGGACGTCACCAGCACCCGCGGCGAGGGCGAGCGGTGCGTCGGCGACGTGCTGGCCGACATCGACGAGCGGCTGGGCCTGCCCCAGCTGACCGGCTTCGAGAACCACCAGGGCATCACCCACTTGGGCCCGACCGCCCGGCCGCTGGCCCGGGTCCGGCTGGGCAGGGGCAACGGGACCGGCGACGGGACCGAGGGCGCCTGGAACGACACCGTCTTCGGCACCTACATGCACGGCCCGGTGCTGGCCAGGAACCCCCAGATCGCGGACCTGCTGCTCAAGCTGGCCCTGGACGTGAACGCGCTGCCGCCGGTGGACGACCGCTGGTACGAGGCGCTGCGCGCCGAGCGGATCGCCGCGGCCACCCAGCCCGCCTGACCGGACCGCCCGCGCGGCGCCCGTACGGGCCCCTGCGGGACCGCCCCCGGCCGGAGTCCCGGACGGGGGCGGTTCTACCCTGGTCCGAGCGGATCGGCACGAATCGGGAGAGCTGCGGATGGACCACGACGGACACGGCACGATGGCGGAGCTGCCGCCGTTCACTCTCGGACGTGGTCTGGAGCTCTCCCCCGAGCCGTTCTTCCTGGTGGGCTGTCTGCTGGCGCTGGCGCTCTACGGCTGGGGCGTCGTCCGGCTGCGGCGGCGCGGCGACACCTGGCAGGCGGGGCGCACGGTCTCCTTCGCGCTGGGTGTGCTGACGGTCGCGCTGGTGATGTGCACCGCGCTCAACGACTACGGCATGGTGCTGTTCAGCGTGCACATGGTGCAGCACATGGTGATCAGCATGCTGTCGCCGATCCTGGTGCTGCTGGGCGCCCCGGTGACGCTGACGCTCCGCGCCCTGCCGGCCGCCGGACGCGGCCGCAGGGGGCCGCGCGAGATCCTCGTTGCGGTGCTGCACAGCCGGTACATGCGGGTGGTCACGCACCCGGCGTTCACCATCCCGATGTTCATCGCGAGCCTGTACGCGCTGTACTTCACGCCGCTGTTCGACTTCCTGATGGGGTCCAAGGCCGGGCACATCGGGATGATGGTGCACTTCCTGGCGGTCGGGCTGGTCTTCTTCTGGCCGATCATGGGCGTGGACCCGGGACCGCACCGCCCCGGCTACGTGATGCGGATGCTGGAGCTGTTCGCGGGCATGCCCTTCCACGCGTTCTTCGGCATCGCGCTGATGATGGCCGGCGAGCCGCTGGTGGAGGCGTACGCGAACCCGCCCGCCTCCCTCGGGGTCACCGCGCTGTCCGACCAGAACGCCGCGGGCGGCATCGCCTGGGCGTTCAGCGAGATTCCGACGGTCATCGTGCTGATTGCCCTCGTCTTCCAGTGGTACTTCTCCGAACAACGGCAGGCTCGGCGGAGCGACCGGGCCGCTGACCGCGACGGCGACCGGGATCTGAACGCGTACAACGCCTACCTGGCGTCGCTGCAGGCCCGCGGCCAGTAGCACTCCGGGCCGTGGCCGGACCCGGACGGGATCCGGGCCGCGGCGGCGCGACGGTCGCGGCGATCCGGGCACCGGTCCGACCTACTCGGGAGGAAGGTGTGAGTGATGCCGGAGACGGCGAAGGCCATGACCGTCACCACGGTGACCGCTCTGGTGCTGGTGACCGCCTACTCGGTGGCGCTGGGCGGCAGCGGCTGGCTGTGGCTCGCCTGGGTGGTCCTGGGGCTGGTGACCCTGGGCATGGCGACGACGAAGGAGCGCTGAGGAGCGCCGAGGGGACCGCCGGGCGGGACGCGTACACGCCCCGCCCGGGGCTCCTCGGGGCTCGGGCCCCGGGGCTCAGAAGTCGAACACGGCCCCGGTCTGCCGGATGAGGGCGCACTCGTTGGGGAACTCCGACTGCCAGCGGATCCGGCTCTCCCGCCAGGTGCCCGTCGCCTCGGCCACCACCGGCTCGTGCTCGTTGGTGCAGTTCTGCTGACGGCCGGAGAGCGCGCGCAGCTCGCCGCCGGACCGGTCGATGTCGCGGCAGGCCTCGGCGGCGCGGGGGTGGGGGCCGCCGCCGGTGTCCGGGCAGACCAGCAGCACACCGCGCGTCCAGGTGTCCTTGGCGTCGGAGATGGTCAGGAAGACCTCGCCCCGGGCCGGCTCGGGCTCGGGGGCCTCGGCCCGGACGGCGGACGCCGGAGCGAGGGTGAGGAGCGCGGCGACAGCCGCGACGGCGGTGGCACGGGGACGCGGAAACATACGGGCCTCTCCTGGGAGCGGGGCTCTGGACGGGGTGCGATCGCGCGGCCCAGACCACCGCGCCGGACCGGGGCGGTCAAGGCACCGCGCGGCACCGGGCCGGGCCCCTCCCCCGTCCGGCCCACACCGCTCCCTTTCGCCGGGCACCCCGCTCCCGGCCGGCTCCCCCCTTCGCCCCCTTCGCCGCCGTACCGCCGCCGGCCCGTCCCCGTCAGGAGGCGAGGACGGCCACGCTGCCCAGGTAGACGGCGAGCAGCAGGATGCCGTCGAACCCGAGCCGCAGCCAGCCGCGCTTCTGCCGCACCAGCATGCCGCCCAGCAGCACGGTGGTCATCACCAGCGAGGCGCCGGTGAGGAAGAGCTGGTCGGGGCCGGCCTCGTGGAACAGGGAACCGCCGCGGAAGAAGAGGTCGCCGACGGCAAGGTTGAGCACGTCCAGGCAGTTGCCGCCCACGATGGCCGCTATCGCCAGGACCACCGCCCCGCGCCGCACCGCCGCGACCGCCGTCACCGTCTCCGGCAGCGCGTTGACGCCGCCCATCAGGACGGCGCCGACGAAGCCCGCGTTCAGCCCGGTCGCCTCCAGCAGGCTCCCGGCGGCCCGCGCGACGGCCCAGCCGCCCGCCATGACCAGGCCGGCGACCGCCAGGAACTCCCCCCACAGGCTGCGGCTGCCCCGCCCGGCGAAACGGTCCTCGTCCGGCGTGTCCGCCACCGTCTCCCGGGTGCGGACCGCACGCCACATCGGCTCCTCCTGGTCGCGGATCAGCCGGATCCCGCCCCAGTAGAAGGCGGCCAGCGCCAGGGAGGCCGGGTGCACGCCCAGCAGCGTCACGTCGGGGCCGAAGGAGGCCATCAGCACCAGTCCGAGCAGGGCTATGAGCAGGCAGCCGAACAGCACGTTGGGCAGGGACGCGGCGGCGTGCTCCAGATTGACCCTCCGGTAGGAGGCGTCGGCGACCACCACCGCCAGGGTCTGCGCGGCGATGCCGCCCACCGCGTTGCTGTACGCCAGGGTCGGCTGGCCGTCCGCCGCGCTGACCGCCGTCATCACGATGCCCGACAGGGAGGTGATCAGCCCGAAGAAGACCGCGCCGAACAGGGCCTCGCCCCAGCCCGTCCGGTCGGCGAGGGTGTCCCCCAGCGCGGCGAGCCGGACGCTGCACACCACGGTGACGGCAGCGGCCACCAGGAAGATCACGACGGCCCAGCCCAGGCTCCACGATCCGGTCCAGGCCGCGAACATCTCCGCTCTCCTTGTCGTACGCACGTCAGGGTCCTCTGCCTCGTGCCCCGACCGACCGCGAACAGACCACCGGAAACAGCCGGGCGCGGTCGCGTGGTGAACGGGGGGCCGCCCCCGTGCCGAAGGGGAGGGAAAGCCCCTCGCCGGGGACGCATCGCCCGCTCGGGGGCGGTTTTCGGCCTTTCCCGGCCTGAGCGCCTCGACGCGGCCCGGACGTGTTCCGGCATCCCCTGTATTTCTACAGCTATGTAGAAATAATGAGGGAGGCGCGGGTCTCCCCGCCGCCCGCGGACACGCACGCCTCGCGGGAGGACGCGGCGCGGTGGGCGACGTCCCGTGAGGCCGCAGCCACGGGGCGCCGCTCGGCCGGACGGCGGTCCACCACCCCCGCATCCCGCTCACACACCGTCAGCCTGGGAGGGCGTACATGGCTTCGACCGACCTGGACCAGGTGCTGGACCAGGCGTTCGGCGTGAAGACCGTGGCCGACCTGGCCGGCCTGAAGGACGTCCGCTGGGCCCAGGCCCTGGCCGCGCTGGACGACGCGGCCAGGTGATCCCGGGGACCGCGTGGCGCCGCGCGGGCGCAGCCCCTGCTCCCCCGCGCGGCGCCACACGCCCTCACACGCACACGCGCAGGCACAGGAGAACGCCTCGATGGTGTTCAGACGACTGCTCGGCTCGCTCGGCGTGAGCGGCCCCACCGTGGACACGGTCCTCGGCGAGGGCGCGGCCCTGCCCGGCGGCCCCCTGTCCGGGCGGATCCGCCTCAAGGACGGCAGCGCCGGCTTCGACATCGAGCACATCACCCTGGAACCGGTCGCCCGCGTCGAGGTCGAGGGCGACGAGAGGAAGAACGAGGGCGGGATCGCCTTCGAGGGCTTCACCGTCGCCGAGGGCTTCCGCCTGGCCGAGGGAGACGCCCGTCACCGAGCTGCACGGCCGGCCCCAGGGCGTCGTCCTGGGGGTACCGCACCGAACTGTCGGTGGCCGGCGCGAGGGACAGGGGCGACCTCGACCCGCTGTCGGTGCGTCCGCTGCCCGCGCAGGAGGCCGTCCTGGAGGCACTCGGGCAGCTCGGCTTCGGCTTCAGGTCGGCCGACCTGGAGTACGGGCGCATCCACGGCGCCGGCCGGGCCCTCCCCTTCCACCAGGAGATCAAGTTCACCCCCGTCCGCGGTACGCGCACGCGGCCGACGAGATCGGGGTGACCTTCCTGGCCGGCCCCGGCGGGATGGAGGCCGACAAGCGCGGCGGCCCGCTCTCCGGCGGCCACGACGCGCTCACCCCGCTTCACCGTCGGCCACCGGGACACCCTCGACTGGAACGCCGAGGTGGACGCCTGGGTCCGGCAGCTCGTCGAGCACCGCGCCGCGCACGGCGCCCACGGCCACGGCGGGCACCACGACGGCCACCGGTCCGGCCCCGGCATGGGCACCGCCGTCGCCGCCGGCACCGCCGGACTCGCGGTCGGCGTCGCCGGCGGGATGGTCGCGGCCGAGGTGGGCGACTTCTTCGAGGGGGACGAGGAAGAGGGCTGAGGCCCCGGAAGCGGCGCGTTCCGCGACGCGAGCACGGCGATGTGCGGGCTCGCGTCGCGGCGGCGGGCGGCACGGTCGCCCCGGCCCGTCGGGCGGGTCCGGATCCCCGGCCGTTACAGCGGGGTGGCCGCCTTCAGGACGAGGAACAGGGTGACGGCCGAGTTCGCCGAGGACAGCGCCGAGACGGTGGTCCCCGCCGCGGCCGTCCAGGCCGCCAGCCCCGCCGTGGTGAACACCGGCGGCCAACTGCGCGCCGCCGGAGCCGGGCCCAGCAGCGCCGCCACCCGCCGCGGCACCGGTCCGGCCGCGGCGAAGTGGGCCCATGCCGCGGCCGGACC
>NZ_JARVKV010000081.1 GCF_029813835.1 Streptomyces sp. DH37 | reverse complement strand
GGGTCCGCACGCTGCGGGGCGCGGAGCGGGCGCCCGCGCGGGGGGGGGCTTGGCGGGCCGACAGCCCGCCACGCCCGTCCGGTACCGGTCCTTGAACTCGTGCACGTACGGGCGGAGGTAGGACTCGCTGAGGGGTCCTCCGCCGGCGTCCCTGATGCCGTCGTCCAGGAGCGTCAGGGCGAGTTGCTGGGGGTTGGGGAAGTCGCCCTTCTCCACGATGTACCGGTGGTAGGCCCGGTAGTAGGCGTCCTCGCGGGGCATCCCGTCCGGTATGCCGACGGGCTCGTCGGCCACTTCCGCCTCCGGTTCCTGCCGGGTCGCGCGCTGCGCCGGCACGGGGGCGGGGCGGCCGTTCGGCGGCGCCCCGCCCAGCGGGCGGTGACGCCCGTCCGGGTTGGCCGGGTCCCTCGGGATCGTGAGCCCGGCGCCGGGGGCCCCTTCGGGGGCGGGCCGGTTCCGGGACGCCGTCTGCGGCACGGCCTCCTCCGCCAGGGCGGTTCCCCCCGCCGGTGCGGCTTGCACGTAGGCGACCGCCTCCCGCGCGGAAGGCGCCGATCCGTACGCGGCCTCCCTCACCGCGGCCCCCTTCTCCTCGGCGGTCCGCCAGGACGGCGGCAGCAGTTCGTGCCGCTCCGGGCCCGCCCCGCCCGCGGCCGGTTCCGCTCCGGCCGGTTCCGCGGCCGGGGCTCCCTCCGGTCCGGGCGCGGGCGCCTGCCCCGCGGGCGCCCCCGCGGGAAGCGCCTCGGCCGGCGCGGCCGTCCCGCCCGCGGCGGGGAGGACCTGCGGTTCGATGCCGGCCGCGGCCAGCCCGGCCGGGGCGGTCTCCGACAGCGGCACCCCGTACCGCGCCAGCCGCAGCGGCATCAGCGACTCCACCGGCGCCCGCCGCTTCCAGCCGCGCCCGTAGCGGGCCCGCAGCCGCGCCTCGTAGACGAGCCGGTCCTGCTCCATGCGGATGACCTGGTCGTAGGAGCGCAGCTCCCACAGCTTCATCCTTATCTCTATGCTTCCGAAGATCTCCCTGGTCAACATCATGTACCGCTTCTGATACGTGAGTTACGTCGATGCGGAAGTAGAATCCCGCTGTCTGACGAGATGACTCTGGGGGGATACACGTGACTGCAGGTATGGACGGGGGGCCTTCGCTGCCGGGGCAGATGTCGGAGGACGAGGAGCGCGAACTGCAGAGACAGTATCGGGAGTCGACGAAGACTCACGATGAACGCGTCTCTGAGCTCAGAGCAGCGAAGACGTGGCAGAGGCTCTACATTCTGGGTGAATTGGGTGCTCTCGCCCTTGCTGCGCTCTTCGGATACACGGTCGTCGTGGGACTGTGGCGAGACCAGCCGGTCATCACGCGATATGTCGGTCTCGTGATCTTGCTCGGCCTGGCGACTCTGATGGGCCGCTTGTGGTTGAAGACGCGACGGGAGCTCGTTGCGAAGAATGCGGCGGTTCGGGTCGCCTTGTCGGAGCGGCAGACGGCTGCCGCAAAGTTGCCTCTTGACTCACCATCCGGGTTGAGGATCTATCGGGAGGCATCTCTAGACCTGATCGAGCAGTACCGACATGGCGCTTCCAAGAACCGTCGGGTACATAACTGCTTCCAGGTTCTGATCATCACTGGATCGATCGTGACATCGACGCTTGTGGCGATGAATCCGGGAGCCAATGAGGTTCTGGGAATCGTGACTTCGGCATTGAGCGCGCTGGTAGGTGTATCAGCGGGCATCACCGGCTACTTCAAGTTCCGCGAGCGTGGCTACAACCTGCAGTCGACCGCTGACGACATCGAGAAGCACTACAACGCTTCGCAGTTCATGCTCGACGAGTACGCGGGACCGGATGCGGCGCATCCACTCTCCGAGGCGGAGAGGCTGAGGAAGTTCGCACGGTTCGTGGAGCGACTGAAGGAAGAGCAGCGCAAACGCGAGTTGCAGCTTGAGCAGCAGAGTTCCGCGGGAGAAGAGCGGTCGGCCTGACGATGGACTTTTCAGTTACCGTCCGCTGGCTCCTGAGCGGACCGGATCCGAGCAAGGAAGGCTGGACTGAATAGGTCGGCACGCAAGGCCGTTCGTTCTGGTGAGGTCGCTTTCCAACGCCACAGCCATCGTCCGTAGCTCTGGCGCAACCTGGCGCGCTCGAACAACCAGACTGCGTCCCACTGCAGAGCTGTCTGGTAAGTGAGGCCCGGGTTGTCCAGCATCCACAGACGCATCCGTCGGGCCATGCGCGGGGCCAGGATGAAGTGGACGAGGCGCACCGGACTCTTCCTTGCAGCCATGCTCCGTCCCTCCTTTGGATGGGGTGCTCAGCACCGGCATGATACGGGTGTCACCGTCATGCCGGTTCTCTGCGGTGGCAAATTGAGCTGTTCTCACGTGCTGCGCATCATCTTGCGCAGGCTCTGACGGGCTGCGGTCAGGTCATCCTCTAGATTTTCGATCGTGGCGCGAAGCGCGCGGTTATCGGCCTGTGTCTGTTGGATCTCTCTGATGAGTGCCGTGTTCTCTCGGGAAAGCTCGTCTACGCGAGCCGTGAGCGCGCTGCTGCCGGTGCGATCCAGCTCTGCTCCGAGTTGGAGGCGTAGCCGTTCACGAAGCCGGTCACGTTCCTCGCGGAGCTCCTTGATCTGCTGCTGTGCGAGCGCGAGGTCGGTCTTAAGGCTGGCGTTGCTGACGCGACTCTGCGGTGGAACGGCGTCGACGCATGCCTCGATACCGTGTTCTTCTTGGTGGCGGCGGGCGGCCTCGATGGGTTCGCGTAGCCCCGGCGAGTACGCGAGCCAGTTGGAAACACCAGCCTCCTTGGCCACTCTGGCGAAAGTGATCCGGGTTCCTGAGCGTTGTAGAGATTCCAGCACCTCCAGCACGCGTCGGCGCTTGTCCTGGCTGTCGCGTTCACGTGCCGCTTTGAGAGCGGCAGTGCGGCTGTCGTAGCTGTTCACTGAGGTTCCTCGCGTTTCTTGACCACCGTGAGCGGTAGCAGTCTGTGAGCCTCAGTCGCCCGCGACTTGCGGAGAATCTTGCTCGCTTCCTCGATCTGCTCCCGTTCGTTCTGTGGAAGCGCAGCGAGTTGGTCGCGCATGGTGGTGGCCACCTCCCGGAAGCTGTCGATCTGAGCCCCGAGATTTGCCAGTACGAAGTCGGCTGCCCCGATGGCGTCAGCGGTCTCATGGTCGGACTTCAGGCTGCGTACGTGATCCTCGATGGCGGGAAGGTAGGACGGGTCGGGCCGGTAGAAGGTGCAGCCAGAGCACTGGAAACGGATGGGGCAGGATCCACCGCCCGCCTTGACGTTGGAGGGCTCAGTGCAGTTGCCGAACGGTACGGCGACCGAGGAGATTTCGTACTTGGTCTGCGGGAGAGGTGCCGTCCGGCCAGTGCGGTCCACTGCCAGGGGCGCGAGTGTGCGGATTGCCTCCCGCTTACGCTTCAAAGTGACCTGGTAGTAGCCCATCGTCGTATTGACCGAGGCGTGATCCATGAGGTCGCGCAAGACATCGACTGGAACGCCGGCGTCAGCATGCCTCTGGGCATAGGTGTGGCGGAACGCATGGGCGGTGATCTGGGAACGGTCGAAGGGTAGGAGCTGTCCGTCCGGCCCGGGGACGTCGCTGTCGATGCGGGGGAGCGCGTTTACCCAGGTGCGCAGTGCCGCCGAGAGGCTGTCGGCTCGGATGTGCCCGTTGCCGCGGCCGGAGCCGTGCAGGGCGCTGGGAAAGAGCCATGTTCCTGCTCGTTCGGTCAGCGGGAGTTCGGCGCGGCGCTGTTCCCAGAGGGTGATCAGCTCGGCCGTGCTCTGTGGGATGGGCAGGCGGCGGCCGTTCCGTCTGGCTTTGTGGTTGTCGTAGACCAGCTGATAGTTACCGTCTTCCTGCTCGACGCAGCCGACTTTGAGGCTGGCGACCTCGCCCAGACGGCGTCCGGTATCGCGCAGGACGGCGTAGATGGTCTGGTGGAACAGCTGCGAAAGCTCTTTGGGCCAGCCGCGGTGGGTGACGTTCACGAGGTGCAGTTGGGCATCCAGTTGGCGGATCACGGTGTCAGGAAGGGCTCTGCCCGCGTGTTCCTCATTGATTTCGACAGGGGCCACGCGGTGGTGGCGGGCTCGGCTGAAGGCACCGGGCACATCGTCCATCAACCCGCTCGCACGCGCGAACTCCAGTACCGCGAACCAGGTTCTGACCAGCTTGTCCTGTGTAGCTGCCGCACGGGATTTCCCGTCCTTCTTCCGGGATTTCTTGATCGCATCGACAGCTGCCGACATGTCCGCGGCACCCAGGTGCGTAGGGGTGTCGCCTCCGGCTCGCTGGGCCAGCCCGTCGGATGCAGCGGAGAACGCCAGGAGGGCGGTGCGCAGGTCCTGGATGGTCGGCCGAACAGAGCGTGCCCACTCCATGAGAATTGCGCGCAACCACGCCTGCCGGACGACGCGGAAGTCGATGTCGCCCTTCACTGCGTCATAGCGACGATGGGTCGCAGCCCACAGCCCTACGGCCGCCGCGTCCCACACGTCGCCCGCCATCGGATCGGCGCCCTCGTGCTGCCGCCGAGCGCGCTCGACCATGCGCTGGATCTGGCCCAGCAAGGCGCGCGCCGGGCTGCTGCCCTTCTCTCTGCCGAACCGCAGCGACGACAGGTCCAGGCCGCACAAGCTGTCCACGTCGGCGATGGCCGCGATGGCGAGCCGCACCGCGAGCGGACTGATGCTCAGCCCTTCTCGATCGCGCTCCTGCAGACCGAGAAGCAGCTCGTGGGCGACGACAGGGTGAAGCCCACCGCACCAGAACTGATGGACCTGGAGGAATGGGCCGGTAACGGCTGCCCACGCCAGAAGCTGGTCGGGGGTGCGGTTGCCGCGGCTGAGCTCACGGCGCCACTTTCCGTGGTGTGACGCGCACAGCCGGAGTTGCTGTTGCTCACGGTCGCACCCGCCCACGAGGCAGTCTCCTTGGCGGGGCAGGGGTTGGGGTCTGGCCGAGCGCTGCCAGTCAGCAACGCGCAGCCCAGGAGTCCGTCTCCTGCGCTCGTTGAAGGCGGTGGCGTGGGTCGGGCAGAGCCCATGACTCACCGCCTCCCGTGCGCAACGCCCCGAGGAGTCAGCGACCAGGCATGTCTCACGATCGGACGTCCCGCGTACGCGTCGTTTCCGGGCTGGCTGATGGGTCGAGTCGAACTCCTCGTCCGACAGATCGCTCTCCCGTGCAGCAACACTGCAGGGAGAACACCGGCCGACACGGCCAGGACAAGGCGTCCGGCAGGCGACAACCTTGCAGCGCGAGGCACTGGTGGCGTCGTTGTCTAGATCACCGTCGAAGAACATCCGCTCGTGGTCCCACTCGCCCGGACGCCAGTCGGGCCGTACTTGCTGGCGCAGCCACGCCAACCACCCTTCTGCTGACGCCGCAGGCTCAGAGCGCGAGTGCAGGGGCGCAGCGAGCACGGGCTTCATCGCGCGGCCACCTCCCGCCGCGCTGCCACCCGCTCCACGGCCTCCCGCTTCTCACGCTCATTCGCGTGAAGGTAGATCGCAGTGGACGCGGCCGACACGTGCCCCATCAGCTGCTGCACAACGTCGATCGGCACACCGGCTCGAACCCAGGCGGTTGCGGCGGTGTGCCGCAACATGTGCGGGCGTACGACGAATCCGCACTGCCGCGACAGCCGCTCGAACATGCCCTTCGTCGCCTGGTAGGTCATCGCCTTGCCCAGAGGCTGCTGATACAGGTTGACGAAGACCAGGTCATTCGCTTCGGCCTCGACCACGGCGTCACGGTCGGCGCGATAGGCCACGTACTCGGCGACCGTGGGCCCGTCGACCGGCACGACTCGCGGATAGCGGGATTTGGCCAGGACCTTGTTCTCGTTGTCCCGGCGGTGGCGCACGTGGATGTGGGCCCCGGATACGCTGCAGCCGAGGGCCCGGGAGTCCGGCAGGAAATGCATGTCCTGCCTCCGCAACCCCAGAGCCTCCCCGATACGGATTCCGGTCGCCAGCATCAGCACCACCAAGAATCGGTCGCGAGCCGTACGACACCCGGCCACCACCACGGTGACCTGCTGCTCGGACAGGGCTTCGTAGGGCTTCTCAACCTCGCGCGACTTGATCGCCTTCGCGCGCACGGTTCGGAACTGCCCGCGCTCACCGGCATCGAAGCCAGGCGGCGGTGTCGCAAGGTAGCGCGGCTGCGACAAGCGGTCCGCTACCTCCGGCGCGACCACGCCGTGAAGAGCGCAGTACCGCAGGTACTCCACCACCGCTGTGATCGTCGCGTTGACCGTCGCCCCGGAGCGCGACTTACCTCGCTTGCCAGCCGTGGACTCCAGCCAGAACCGGAAGCGCGCCATCGAGGCCAGCGTGATGGTCCTCCAGTCGACCGCGTACTCGGCGCACCAGGTCAGGAACAATGCCAGGCGCCCCGCGTAGACCCTGATGGTGTTCACGGACCGGTCCGCGCCGTGCAGGAACGTCAGGAAATCCGTCCCCTCCCGGTGGATCGCGAGCTGGGGGTCGAGGATGACCCACCGGGTGCTCTGAGAGCACCCGGTGGGAGACAGGGCCCGTTCAGCCTGAAAGACGTCGGCGTTCATGCCGTACCTAACGTGGCTCCCGCGTTGTAGATACTCGTGAGCCACGCACGAGTGACAAGACGTGCCGCACGTACCTGACAGGTCAGTGCGGCATGGAGATATTCATCCGGCGCCACAGCCGGAAGGTGGAGGGGAAGGCCAGCAGCCAGCGGGAGAGCCGCACGCCCTCCATGTGCTTGTCGGCGGTGATGTCGGCGATCCGGCCGACCGCGTGCCGCGCGGCCTCGACGGAGACGACGAACAGCACCGGGATCACCGCGTGCATCCCGACCCCCAGCGGGTCCGGCCAGGCGGCGGCGCCGTTGAAGGCGATGGTGGCGGCCGTCAGCAGCCAGGCGGTCTGCCGCAGCATCGGAAAGGGGATGCGGATCCACGTCAGCAGCAGGTCCAGGGCGAGCAGCACCACGATCCCGGCGTCGATGCCGATGGGGAAGAACGGTGCGAAGCCCCCGAAGCCCTTCTGCTCGGCGAGGTCGCGGACGGCGGCGTACGACCCGGCGAAACCGATCGCCGCGATCACCACCGCCCCGGCGACGACCACGCCGACCAGTATTCGGTGAGTCCGTGTCAGGTGCACTGCTGTGTCCTCGCGAGATCGTCGGCCGGGTGTCCGCCGCCCGGCCGGGACGGCGGGAGGGACGGGACGGGGGACGGCGGGTCCCCCGGGGGGAAGACAGGGTACGCGCGGCGGGTGACGGGGACGGAGGGCCCCGGCCGCGCTACTTGACGGCCTTCACGGCCTCCCTGGCCGCCTTCTCCGCGCCCTCGCGGATGTCCCCGGCCGACGGCGTCCTGCCGGTCTCGAAGCCGGCTCCCTCGTAGTCCACGGTCACCACGACGTTGCCGGTGACGGCGACGACCCGCTGCTCGCGGTACTCCTCGGTCTTCTTGCCGTCCTTCTTCTCCGTCTCGAAGGCTATGGACGTCGCCTGGTCGCCGACCCCGTCGAGCGGGACGTCCTTCACCTTCTTGTTCTCCTCGTCCTGCGAGACGGCGGCCACCTGCTGGCCGGCGTACTCGGCGGCCCGCTCGTCGCCGCTGCCGAGCGTCAGGTCGGAGTCGAACCGCTTGAGGGAGACGGTGAGCGCCCGGTACTGGTAGTCGTCCAGACCGCTCCACAGGCACGTGCCGTAGCCGTCGGCGTCCTTGGACCCGAGGTTCTTGCCGTCCTTCTCCGCCTCGGGCACCACGTCGCCGATCGTGCCCTTGGAGAGGGTCTTGCACGGATCGGGCAGGGTGGTGAACCTCACCGGCGCCGGACTCGGGGTCGGGCTGGCGGTGGAGGCGCTGGGCGAGGGCTTGGCGGAGTCGTCCCCGCCGGAGTCGGAGGAGCATCCCGCCGCCAGCAGCATGGGCACGGCGGCGCAGGCAAGCGTACGGACGGCGGTGCGCATGGCGTTACGGTGCATGGTTCCTTCGCTTCCGGAGGTGCTGGGCGGCCGGGCACGCCCTGTCGGACGGCACGACGGTACGCCACTCGGGCGACGACACCGCAGAAGCCTAGGACGGCCGCGGGCCCCGCCGGGCGGCGTGGCGGGCGTGTGTGTCCGTCGTCTCAGTCCGGGGGGCGGCGTCGGGGAGCTGCCGGGGAGCCGCCGAAGGGCCGTCAGTCGCCGAACTCCCCGTCGAGCTGGTCGGCCAGCTTCCGCGCCTTCTCCTGGAGTTCGGCGCTGTCGGGCAGCCTGCGCTTGTCCGTCACCCACTGCTCGTACACGACGGTGACGATGACGTTCCCCGTGCGGAAGACCAGGGTGACGTCGCGGTGGACGCCCGAGTCCGCGGTGACCAGTTCGTCGTCGAGGTACGCGGCGTCCCCGATCCCCTCCAGGGGGCGCGGGGCCAGTTCCGCGCCGGGCGTGGACTGCGGGGTGGCGACGTCGTCCGGCTCGCCGGTGCCGCCCGCGCCCTCTCCGCCGCCCTCCGACGGCTCCCCGGTCTCCCGCGGCTTCCCGGTCCCCGCGGAGCCTCCGGGCTCCTCGGAGCCCCCGGCGCTCCCGGCCCGCTCCGCCTCCCCGCCCCCCTCCGCTGCGTCCTCAGCTCCGTCCCCCGCCGTGCCCTCCGCGTCCCGGGACCCCTCGCGCGACGGCGGCGAGACGGGGATGCCGGCCTCCAGCACCATGTCCTCGTACAGGCGCACCGCCCGCTCGTCGTCGCTGACGGCTGGGTCGTACGACACGACCCGCTCGAAGTCCACCAGGAGGTGACGGCTGCCCAGGCCCGTGGAGCTCTTCCAGCGGCAGCCGACCCGGCGGTCGTTGTCGTACGTGACGGTCTGCTCGCCCTCGTACGCCGCCGGGACCCCGTCCCTGCCCTCCTCCTGCGCGGAGGCGCTCTCCGCGCCCGGCAGCATCGCCCGCAGGATGTCGGTCTCGACCGCGCCGCAGGGCTCGGGCAGGTCGCGGTACGTGCCGGGCGGGGCCGTGGCGGCCGCGGTGCCGACCGTGCCGGGCTTGCTGTCGGCCGCGGCGGCGCCCGAGCCGGAGCCGCCGGTGCAGCCGACGGACCCGACGGCCAGCACGGCCACGAGCGCCGCGCCGGTGGCGTATGCCTTCCGCTGCACTGCCCAACTCCCTCGTCCGCGCGAACGCTCGAAAACACGTTGCCGTCGTATGACCACAACAGAACACAATGTCTATCGCACGATGTCCGCCGTGCGCGCCGCGGGACCCGCTCCCACCAAGGCATATGCAGTAATACGTCCGCCTTCCGTGCGCGGACGTGAGCGGACGTGCGCGGTTCGCACGCAATTCGCACGCGTTCCGCACGCATGTGGCAGAGCGCGCCCGCACTTCTTCGTCAGGGGGATGAACGAGCATGTCGTACACCGAGGTTCCCGGGGCCCGGGTGCCGATCCGGATGTGGACCGACCCGTCCACGGTCGAGGACGGCGCGATGCGCCAGCTCCGCAACACCGCGACGCTGCCCTGGATCAAGGGCCTGGCGGTCATGCCCGACGTCCACTACGGCAAGGGCGCCACCGTCGGCTCGGTCATCGCCATGCACGGCGCGGTCTGCCCGGCGGCGGTCGGCGTGGACATCGGCTGCGGCATGTCGGCGGTGCGGACCTCCCTCACCGCCGACGACCTGCCCGGCGACCTCTCCCGGCTGCGCTCGCGCATCGAGCAGGCCATCCCGGTCGGCTTCGGCATGCACGACGAGCCGGTGGACCCGGACGACCTGCACGACGCCCCCGCCTCCGGCTGGGACGGCTTCTGGTCCCGCTTCGACGGCGTCGCCGAGGCCGTCCACTTCCGCCGGGAGCGGGCCGTGCGGCAGATGGGGACCCTCGGCGGCGGCAACCACTTCGTCGAGGTCTGCCTGGACGAGACGGGCGCCGTCTGGCTGATGCTCCACTCCGGCTCCCGCAACATCGGCAACGAACTGGCCGAGTACCACATCGGCGTGGCCCGGAAGCTGCCGCACAACCAGGACCTGGTCGACCGCGACCTGGCCGTCTTCACCGCCGACACCCCGGAGATGGCGGCGTACCGCAACGACCTGTTCTGGGCGCAGGAGTACGCCCGGCGCAACCGCGCGGTCATGATGGGCCTGCTGAAGGACGTGGTCCGCAGGGAGTTCGGGAAGGCGAAGCCCGCCTTCGAACCCGTCATCTCCTGCCACCACAACTACGTGGCCGAGGAGCGCTACGACGGCATGGACCTGCTGGTCACGCGGAAGGGCGCCATCCGCGCGGGCAGCGGCGAGTACGGCATCATCCCCGGCTCGATGGGCACGGGCTCGTACATCGTGCGCGGCCTGGGCAACGCCGCGTCCTTCAACTCCGCCTCCCACGGCGCGGGGCGGCGGATGAGCCGCAACGCGGCGAAGAAGCGGTTCTCCACCCGGGACCTGGAGGAGCAGACGCGGGGCGTGGAGTGCCGCAAGGACTCCGGGGTCGTCGACGAGATCCCCGCCGCGTACAAGCCGATCGAGAAGGTCATCGACCAGCAGCGCGACCTGGTCGAGGTGGTCGCGCGGCTCCGGCAGGTCGTCTGCGTCAAGGGCTGACGGGCCGGGGGCCTCGGAGCCCCGCGGAGCCCCTCGGAGCGGAGCCCGGGGGCCCGGCACGGCTCAGGAGAGCCGCCGGGCCGCCTCGGTCGCCCAGTAGGTCAGGATCATGTCCGCGCCCGCGCGCTTGGCACTCGTGAGCGTCTCCATGATCGCCCGGTCCCGCTCGATCCAGCCGCGCCGCGCGGCGGCCTCGACCATCGCGTACTCGCCGGAGACCTGGTAGGCCGCCACGGGCACGTCCACCGCGTCCGCCACCCGGCGCAGCACGTCCAGGTAGGGCAGGGCCGGCTTGACCATCACCATGTCCGCGCCCTCGGCGAGGTCGAGCGCCAGCTCGCGCATCGACTCCCGCCCGTTGGCCGGGTCCTGCTGGTAGGCCTTGCGGTCGCCCGTCAGCGAGGAGTCCACCGCCTCGCGGAAGGGGCCGTAGAAGGCGGAGGCGTACTTCGCCGTGTAGGCGAGCAGCGCCACGTCCTGGTGGCCCGCCTCGTCCAGGGCGCGGCGGACGAAGGCGACCTGGCCGTCCATCATCCCGCTGGGCCCCAGCACGTGCGCGCCCGCCTCGGCCTGGACGCACGCCATCTCGGCGTACCGCTCCAGCGTGGCGTCGTTGTCCACCCGGCCGCGCTCGTCCAGGACGCCGCAGTGGCCGTGGTCGGTGAACTCGTCCAGGCACAGGTCGGACATGACGACCAGGTCCTCCCCCACCTCGGCGCGCACGTCGCGCAGCGCCACCTGGAGGATGCCGTCCGGATCGGTGCCCTGGGAGCCGACGGCGTCCTTCTTCCCCTCCGCGGGCACGCCGAAGAGCATGATGCCGCCCACGCCCGCCGCCACGGCCTCGGCCGCGGCCTTGCGCAGGCTCTCGCGGGTGTGCTGGTACACGCCCGGCATCGACGAGATCTCCACCGGCTCGCCGATGCCCTCCCGCAGGAAGGCGGGCAGGATCAGCTCGGCCGGGTGCAGCCGGTGCTCGGCGACCATCCGGCGCATGGCCGGCGTGGTGCGCAGCCGCCGGGGGCGCACCACGGGGAAGTCCCCGTAGCCGCCCCGCCCCCTGTCGTAGCCGCCGTAACCATCGCCGTAGCCGTCGCCGTACGTACCGCTGCCGGTCTTCACGATGTCCGTGCCCTCCTCCTGGTCGGACGCTTCTCGCTGGGCCGCTGCACCGCCTCGCCGGCCTCGATCGCGGCGGCCCGGCGCTTGGCGCCGAACTCCGCCAGCGCCTCGGCCAGCTTGTGCACCGACGGCTCCGGCGCCATGACGTCCACGCGCAGCCCGTGCTCCTCGGCCGTCTTCGCCGTCGCCGGGCCGATGCAGGCGATCACCGTCACGTTGTGCGGCTTGCCCGCGATCCCGACGAGGTTCCGCACGGTGCTGGACGAGGTGAACAGCACGGCGTCGAACCCGCCGCCCTTGATCGCCTCCCGCGTCTCGGCCGGCGGCGGCGAGGCGCGCACGGTCCGGTAGGCCGTGACGTCGTCGACCTCCCAGCCCAGCTCTATCAGGCCCGCCACCAGCGTCTCGGTGGCGATGTCGGCGCGCGGCAGGAAGACCCGGTCGATCGGGTCGAAGACCGGGTCGTAGGGCGGCCAGTCCTCCAGCAGCCCGGCCGCGGACTGCTCGCCGCTGGGCACCAGGTCGGGCTTGACGCCGAACTCCACCAGCGCCCTGGCGGTCTGCTCGCCGACGGCCGCGACCTTGATCCCGGCGAACGCGCGGGCGTCCAGGCCGTACTCCTCGAACTTCTCGCGCACCGCCTTGACCGCGTTGACCGAGGTGAAGGCGATCCACTCGTAGCGGCCGGTGACCAGGCCCTTGACCGCGCGCTCCATCTGCTGCGGGGTGCGCGGGGGCTCCACCGCGATGGTCGGCACCTCGCTGGGCACCGCGCCGTAGGAGCGCAGCTGCTCCGACAGCGAGGCGGCCTGCTCCTTCGTACGGGGCACGAGCACCTGCCAGCCGAACAGCGGCTTGGACTCGAACCACGCGAGCCGGTCGTGCCGCGCGGCGTCGCCGCGCTCGCCCACCACGGCTATCGCCGGCCGGGAGCCGCCGGCGGCGGGCAGCGCCTTGGCGGCCTTGAGCGTCTGGGCGATGGAGCCCAGCGTCGCGGTCCAGGTGCGCTGCCGGGTGGTGGTGCCGTCGACGGTGACGGTCAGCGGGGTGTCGGGCTTCCGGCCCGCCGTGACCAGCTCGGCGGCGGTGGCGGCGACCGACTCCAGGGTGGTGGAGACCACGAGGGTGGCGTCGCTGGCGCCCACCTCGTTCCACGCCCGGGTGTCGGCGGTCCGCGCGTCCAGGAAGCGCACGTCCGCGCCGTGGCCGTTGCGCAGCGGCACACCGGCGTAGGCGGGGACGCCGACGGCGTTGGCGATGCCCGGCACGACCTCGAAGGTGACGCCCTCGGAGGCGCAGGCGAGCATCTCGTCGGCCGCGTTGGCGTCCAGCCCGGGGTCGCCCAGGACCGCACGGACGACCCGCTTGCCGCCGCGCGCGGCCCGCATGACAAGATTTACGGCATCGTCGGCACCCGCGGAGGCTGTTGACGTGTCGTCACCTGCTGCCTGGAGCGGGGTGTCGACACCTGCCCGCACGTGCGTCCGCACGACGTCGTACACCTGCGGATCGGCGACCAGGACATCGGCCTGTGCCAGCGCCTCGACGGCGCGCAGCGTCAGCAGTCCCGGGTCCCCGGGCCCGGCACCGAGGAAGGTGACGTGCCCGTGGGCGCCGTACGAGTGGTTGGTGGTGGGGCTCAATGTGCTCGCTCCCCCATCAGACCGGCCGCGCCCTTGGCGAGCATCTCGTCGGCGAGCTCGCGCCCCATGGCCTGGGCCAGGGAGAGCAGCCCGCCGGCGGACGCCGGTACGTGGCCGGTGGTGGACAACTGCACCAGTGTGGTGCCGTCGGTGGTCCCGACGACACCCCGCAGACGCAGTTCGGTGACATCCCGCCCGTCGCCCGGCAGGTCGGCCAGTGCGCCCACGGGCGCGCTGCAACCGGCTTCCAGGGCGGCGAGCAGGGTTCGCTCGGCGGTCACGGCGGCCCGCGTGCGCGGGTCGTCGAGTCCGGCGAGCAGGGCTGCGAGGTCCGTGCGCGAGGCCGCGCACTCGATCGCCAGCGCCCCCTGGCCGGGTGCGGGCAGCACCGCGTCGGGGTCGAGGAGCTCGGTGGCCTCGTCGATCCGGCCGATGCGCTTCAGGCCGGCGGCGGCGAGGACGACCGCGTCCAGCTCGCCGGAGCGCACGTACCCGATCCGGGTGTCGACGTTGCCCCGGATCGGCACGGTCTCGATGTCCCGGCCCAGCGACCGGGCCCAGGCGTTGAGCTGCGCGGCGCGGCGCGGCGAGCCGGTGCCGACCCGCGCGCCGTCGGGCAGCCGCTCGAAGGTGAGGCCGTCGCGGGCGACCAGCGCGTCGCGGGGGTCCTCGCGGACGGGCACGGCGGCCAGCGCCAGCCGCGGGGGCTGGGCGGTGGGGAGGTCCTTGAGGGAGTGAACGGCGAAGTCGATCTCGCCGCCGAGCAGCGCGTCGCGCAGCGCGGAGACGAAGACCCCGGTGCCGCCGATCCGGGCGAGGTGCTCACGCGAGACGTCGCCGAAGGTGGTGATCTCCACCAGCTCGACGGGCCTGCCGGTGAGCCGCCGGACCCGCTCGGCCACCTGCCCGGACTGGGCCGTGGCGAGTCGGCTGCGGCGGGTGCCCAGCCTCAGCGGCCGGGGTGCGTCGGTGCTCATTGCCGCTCCTGTTCGGGGTTGCTGACGGCGGCGACGGTCTGCGGGTCCAGGTCGAAGAGCTCGCGCAGCGCGTCGGCGTATCCGGCGCCGCCCGGTTCGCCGGCGAGCTGCTTGACGCGCACGGTCGGCGCGTGCAGCAGCTTGTCGACGACCCGGCGGACGGTCTGGGTGATCTCGGCGCGGTGCTTGTCGTCGAGCCCGGGGAGGCGCCCGTCCAGCCGAGCCATCTCGGCCGCGACGACGTCGGCGGCCATGGCGCGCAGCGCGACCACCGTGGGGGTGATCGTCGCGGCCCGCTGGGCGGCGCCGAAGGCGGCGACCTCGTCGGCGACGATGCCGCGCACCTTGTCGACGTCCGCGGCCATGGGAGCGTCGGCGGAGGCCTCGGCGAGCGACTCGATGTCCACCAACCGTACGCCTTCCAGGCGGTGCGCGGCGGCGTCGATGTCGCGGGGCATGGCCAGGTCGAGCAGCGCGATCGGCTCGTCGCGGGAGCCGGCGCGCGCGGCGACCGCCCCCGTGAGGTCGTCGGCCGTCAGCACCAGGCCGGTGGCGCCGGTGCAGGAGACGGCGACGTCCGCGTGCGGGAGCTCGGCGAGCATCTCCTGGGCGGGCACGGCGCGCGCGGTGAGCCCGCCGCCGTGGAGCCCGGCGGCCAGGCGCCGGGCGCGCTCCAGCGTCCTGTTGGCGATCACCAGTTCGGTGGCGCCGGCGCGCGCGAGCACCGTGGCGGCCAGGGAGGACATCGAGCCGGCGCCGATCACCAGGGCGCGCCGGCCGCGCACCCACTCGGCGACCGGGCGGCCACCGGCGAGCTGCTCCAGGCCGAAGGTGACCAGGGACTGCCCGGCCCGGTCGATGCCGGTCTCGCTGTGCGCCCGCTTGCCCACCCGCAGCGCCTGCTGGAACAGGTCGTTCAGCAGCCGCCCGGCGGTGTGCTGGTCCTGCGCCACGGCCAGCGCGTCCTTGATCTGGCCGAGGATCTGCCCCTCGCCGACGACCATCGAGTCCAGCCCGCAGGCCACCGAGAACAGGTGGTGGACGGCGCGGTCCTCGTAGTGGACGTACAGGTACGGGGTCAGCTCCTCCAGGCCGACGCCGCTGTGCCGGGCCAGCAGCCCGGACAGCTCGGCCACGCCGGCGTGGAACTTGTCGACGTCGGCGTAGAGCTCGATGCGGTTGCAGGTGGAGAGGACCGCGGCCTCCGAGGTGGGCTCGGCGCCGACCGCGTCCTGCAGGAGCTTGCCGCGCGCCTCGGGCGCCAGCGCGGCCCGCTCCAGGACGCTCACGGGCGCGCTGCGGTGGCTCAGCCCCACGACCAGCAGACTCATGCGCGTCCCCCGCTCCGCTCGGTCCGTACGGCGTACGGCGCGCGCGTGACGTGTCCCACGCTCGCTCGTTCGTTCATGCGGGCATCACGGCGGGCACGTCCCCGTCAGGCCCCGGTTCGGTCCCCTCGGTGCGGCGGCGCACGGCCGCGGCGGGCGGCGCCGCGGGCGGGGCGGTTTCCGCGCCGCCGTCGCCCAGCGCCTCCTCACCGGCCTTGCGCTGCTCGTGGAAGGCGAGGATCTGCAGTTCTATGGAGAGGTCGACCTTGCGCACGTCCACACCGTCGGGCACGGACAGCACGGTCGGCGCGAAGTTGAGGATGGAGGTCACCCCGGCGGCCACGAGCCGGTCGCAGACCTGCTGCGCGGCTCCGGCGGGGGTGGCGATGACGCCGATGGACACGCCGTTCTCCTCGATGATCGTCTCGAGGTCGTCGGTGTGCTGCACCGGGATGCCCGCGACCGGCTTCCCGGCCATCGCCGGGTCCGCGTCGATCAGCGCGGCGACGCGGAAGCCCCTGGAGGCGAAGCCGCCGTAGTTGGCGAGCGCGGCGCCCAGGTTTCCGATGCCGACGATCACGACGGGCCAGTCCTGCGTCAGGCCCAGCTCGCGGGAGATCTGGTAGACGAGGTACTCGACGTCGTAGCCCACACCGCGCGTGCCGTACGAGCCGAGGTAGGAGAAGTCCTTGCGGAGCTTGGCGGAGTTGACGCCGGCGGCGGCGGCCAGCTCCTCCGAGGAGACCGTGGGCACCGAGCGCTCGGAGAGCGCGGTGAGCGCCCGCAGGTACAGCGGAAGCCGGGCGACCGTGGCCTCGGGGATCCCTCGGCTACGGGTCGCCGGTCGGTGTGTTCGGCCAGTTGCCACGGTGCTCCTGCCGTCTGCGCGAAACGGTGAGCGGCCCTGCTGGGCACCTGTTGGACACACGTCCGGGCCGCTCCGTCCCGCCCAGGCTATGTCTTTGTGAACGCGTGCACAAAGACGGTGTCCGCTTTGTCCGGTCAAAGTGACCGGCGCCACACGCGCCGGACCGGACCCGGGCCCCGCCCGGCACGCCCTACCACATATACGCCCGTCCGCCGTGGAACGCCCGGAGAGGCGGTCGAGGCGCGGTCGACCCCCCGGGGGCGCTCAGCTCTCCAGCGCCGCGCGGAGCCGCCGCGGGTCCACGCGCCAGAAGTCGTGCTGCGCGCCGTCCACGAGCACCACCGGGATCTGCTCCCAGTACCTGCGGTACAGCTCCTCGTCCTGGGTGATGTCCTTCTCCTCCCAGCGCGCCCCCAGCTGCGCGCACACCTCGCTGATCACCGCGCGCGCGTCGTCGCACAGATGACACCCGGGCCTGCCGATGAGAGTGACGGTCTTCATGACCGCCATTGTGCCGCCGTGCGCGCCCGGCGGGTCCGGCCGCACCCGACTGCGTCCGACCGGACCCGGCTGCACCCGACCGCGTCCGACCGCGTCCGATCGGGCTGCCTCCCGCGGACCCCCGGGGCGTCCCGCCGGGGCGCTCTCCCCGGTTGGCCCAGTCCCCGCCCTGCCGACACCCCTTCGTCACCGGAACCCCTCGGGACACTGGTTATGCTCGCCGCATGGCCGCACTTGGATGGCTCGTCCCCCGCAGGCGTTCGGCGACGGCTCGCAGCGTTCTCGCAGGCGAAGCCGCTGCCGAGGCGGCGCGCAAGACCTCGCGGGAGGTCGACGGACTCGCCCCCGGCGAGGCGGGCAAGCCGGCCGAGCCGGAGTTCCCGGTCCACGGGGACGTCCGGGCCGCCGCCTTCTTCGACCTCGACAACACGATCATGCAGGGCGCGGCCCTGTTCCACTTCGGCCGCGGCCTGTACAAGCGGAAGTTCTTCCACAAGCGCGAGCTGTTCCGCTTCGCCTGGCAGCAGGCCTGGTTCCGGCTCGCGGGCTCGGAGAACGCCGAGCACATGCAGGACGCGCGCGACAGCGCGCTGTCCATCGTCAAGGGCCACAGCGTCTCGGAGCTGACGGAGATCGGCGAGGAGATCTACGACGAGTACATGGCCGGCCGCATCTGGCCGGGCACCCGCGCCCTGGCCCAGGCGCACCTGGACGCGGGCCAGAAGGTGTGGCTGGTCACCGCCGCCCCCGTGGAGACCGCCACGATCATCGCCCGCCGGCTGGGACTGACCGGCGCCCTGGGCACGGTCGCCGAGTCCGTCGACGGCGTCTACACCGGGCGCCTGGTCGGCGAGCCGCTGCACGGCCCGGCGAAGGCGGAGGCGGTGCGCGCGCTGGCCGCCGCGGAGGACCTGGACCTCTCGCGCTGCGCCGCCTACAGCGACTCGGCCAACGACATCCCGATGCTCTCGCTGGTCGGCCACCCGTACGCCATCAACCCCGACAGCAGGCTGCGCGCCCACGCGCGCGAGAGGGGCTGGCGGCTGCGCGACTACCGGACCGGCCGGAAGGCCGCGAAGGTGGGCATCCCGGCCGCGGCCGGGGTGGGCGCGGTGGCGGGCGGCGCGGCGGCGGCCATGGCGCTCCAGCGCCGCCGCCGCTGAGGCACCGGCCGCCCGCTCGGGCGGACGCCGCCGGCCGAGCACAAGCGAATCACCAACCGATCGGGAAATGACGCGAACTGATCGAACCAGTCATCCAGTTCGCCATCCGAACAGCCGTAAAGGCATAACAGAACAAACCTAACCGGCGATTTCGGCAACTAGGTGTAGCACAGCCTGTACGAAGCGTTATTCTCCTCAGACGCAATCCGGTGTCCACACGCCCTTGTGACGGGCGGACGGTCCCGCACTGCACGTGATGGAAGCTCTGCCTCTGGGAGTCCCGTGTACCCACACGTCGGGGTTGACGCCTCGGGCCTGGCTGCGCTGCGCACGCTGGTCATCGACCAGCTGCGCGTCCTCGTCCCCTCCGCGCACGCCGTCCCCGCCCTCGCCGCACCTGTCCCCGCAGGCCCCGTCTACGCCCTGGCCGAGGGAGCCGCCGGCACCACCGCGGTGGGCCGCCGCGCCCGCGCCGCGGCCGCCTCCGGCGCCGCCCGCCGCCCGGCGGCGGACAGCGACAGCCACCGCATGATGGACCTCGTCGAACGCGCCCAGGGCGGCGAGGCCGACGCCTTCGGGCGCCTCTACGACCAGTACTCCGACACCGTCTACCGCTACATCTACTACCGCGTCGGCGGCCGGGCCACGGCCGAGGACCTCACCAGCGAGACGTTCCTGCGCGCCCTGCGCCGGATCGGCACCTTCACCTGGCAGGGCCGGGACTTCGGCGCCTGGCTGGTCACCATCGCGCGCAACCTGGTCGCGGACCACTTCAAGTCGAGCCGTTTCCGCCTCGAAGTGACCACCGGCGAGATGCTCGACGCCAACGAGGTGGAGCGCAGCCCGGAGGACTCGGTCCTGGAGTCCCTCTCCAACGCCGCCCTCCTGGAGGCCGTCCGCAAGCTCAACCCGCAGCAGCAGGAGTGCGTGACGCTCCGCTTCCTCCAGGGCCTGTCGGTCGCGGAGACCGCGCGGATCATGGGGAAGAACGAGGGCGCGATCAAGACCCTCCAGTACCGGGCGGTACGGACGCTGGCCCGGCTGCTGCCGGAGGACAGCCGGTGACGCCCGGTACCCGTCCGTAGCCCGCGGGCCGGCCGGGCCATCACCTCATCCGCAGGGCGTAACCCCGGTGCCCGGCGGTCGTTGTGCGGTGTGCAGACTCCCCGCGGCCTGCCGCGTCCGGGTGGCGGCGCCCGAGCCTCCGCTCCCGCACGGCCGCGCACCCCTCCCGTGGGCCAGGGAGTCGACTGTGCTGACGAGAGGAGGTGCCGCCCGTGATGGGAGCCGTATCGCCGAGCCGGCGGGCAACCGCCTTCGCCCAGGCCCTGGACGAGCGCGAGTCCGAGGGTACGGCGGCCGACCGGTCCGGGGGCGCTGCCCCGGCCGCACCGGCGGCCTCCGGCCCTCCGGCCGGGACGGCGGGGGCGGCAGGGACGACGGGGGCCGGACGGCCGAACGAGCCGTCGGACGAGCCGTCGGACGAACGGACGGCGCTGCTGTCGCTGGTCGACGGCCTCGCGTCCCTGCCGAGACCGACGATGGACCCCGACGTCAAGGCCGCCCAGCGGGCACTGCTCGTCGCCGCCGTGGAGAACGCCTTCGCCGAAGGCGGCGAGGGCGCCTCGGTGCCCGGGCAGCGCACCGCCCGCACCGGGCGCGGCGGGGCCCACCGGCTGTCCCCGCTGGGCAGGCTGCGCCCCAGGACCAGGCTCACCAGAGGGCTCGCGGCCGGCGGTCTGAGCATCGGCGTCGCCGCGGGCGCCTTCGGCGGGGCCGCCGTGGCCAGCACCGACGCCCTCCCCGGCGACACCCTCTACGGCCTCAAGCTGGGCATGGAGGACCTCAAGCTCGGCATGGCCGACGACGACGCCGACCGCGGCAGGGTCCATCTGGACCACGCCTCCACACGGTTGAACGAGGCCCGTCGCCTGCTGGAGCGCGGCCGGTCGGGCCGGCTGGACCACGAGTCGCTCGGCGACATCCGCAGGACGCTCTCCCTCATGCGCAACGACGTCTCCGAGGGACACCGGCTGCTCAGCCGGGTGTACGAGCGCGAGGGGGAGATCGCCCCGATCCGCTCCCTGTCCTCCTTCTCCCAGTCCCACCGCGCCGCGTGGGACGAGGTGCGCCGGAGCCTTCCCGTCCAGCTGACGGACGTGGGCGACGAGGTCAGTTCGCTCTTCGACGCCATAGACGACGAGGTCGGCCCGCTGAGGTCCCTGCTCGGCCCCGAGCCGGAGAGCACGGACTCCGCCGACGACGACGGCACCGACCGCGGCGACCGCCCGGACGACGGCCGTACGGTCCGGCCGTCGTCGCCCGTGCCGGGCGAGAGCGGCACGGGCGGCACGGACGGCCGCCGGGACACCGACCGGCAGCCCAGTCCCTCCGGCTCCTCCGGCGCGGCCGAGGAGGGGCTCCTCCCCGACCCCGGGGACCTGCTGCGGCCCTCACCCGACGGGGAGGGCACACCGTCCGCCCCCGACGGCGGCGCCTCCGGCCTCCCCGAACCGGACATCACCATCCCGCCGCTCCTCCCGGACATCCTGCCGGGCCTGGGCATCGAGGCGGACGACGACTCCGCATAGCCGACGGGCGGCGGTGTTCCCCGGAACACCGCCGCCCGGAACGCGCGCCGCCGTGGCCGCGCCGCTCAGAAGAACACCGAACGCCGCCTCACCAGCAGCCGGTAGAGCGTGTGCTGGATCGTCTCGCGCACCTGGTCGGTGAGGTTGAACATCAGCATCGGATCGTCGACGGCCTCGGGCGGGTAGTCGTCCATCGGGACCGGCTCGCCGAACTGGATCGTCCACTTCGTCGGCAGCGGCAGCATCCCCAGCGGCCCCAGCCAGGGGAAGGTGGGCGTGACCGGGAAGTACGGGAAGCCCAGCAGCCGTGCCAGCGTCCTGAGGTTGCCCACCATCGGGTAGATCTCCTCCGCCCCGACGATCGAGCAGGGCACGATCGGCACTCCCGTCCGCAGCGCCGTGGAGACGAAGCCCCCGCGCCCGAACCGCTGGAGCTTGTAGCGCTCCGAGAACGGCTTCCCGAGTCCCTTGAAGCCCTCCGGCATCACCCCGACGATCTCGCCCCGCTCCAGCAGCCGCTGGGCGTCCTCCGCGCACGCCAGGGTGTGCCCGGCCTTCCGGGCCAGTTCGTTGACGCCGGGCAGCATGAAGACCAGGTCGGCCGCCAGCAGCCGCAGGGCCCGTTGCGCCGGGTGGTGGTCGTGCACGGCGACCTGGAGCATCAGCGCGTCCAGCGGCAGCGTCCCGGAGTGGTTGGCCACCACCAGCGCGCCGCCCTCGGAGGGGATGTTCTCGATGCCGAGCACCTCGACCCGGAAGTACTTCTCGTACACCGGCCGCAGCACCGACATCAGCACGTGCTCGGTGAGGTCGGCGTCGTAGCCGAACTCGTCGACCTCGTACTCCCCGGTGATCCGCCGCCGCAGGAAGGCCAGGCCCTCGGCGATCCTGCGGTCCCAGTCGTCCCGGCCCTCCCGGCTCTCCCGGCCGTCCCGGCCCTCCCCCGGCGGCGCCTCCTCCTCCACGGGCGCCTCCGGGGCCTCCGTCCGCGCCCCGGGGGCGCGCCCCGGCTCCTCCGGTCCCGGTACGGCCGCGAGCGGCGTCTGCCCGGCGCCCCGGTCCTCCTGGCCGGTCCGGCCGCCGGCGCCCTCCGTGCGGCGCCGGCCGCCCGCGGGCCGTCCCTTGGCGGTCCGTCCCGGGCCGCCGCGCGACCGGTCGTCGTCGAAGGGAATGACCTTGGCGTCAGCCATGGCGGACGACCTCCTCGATGCGGTCGACGGCGTGTGCGAGTCTCTCCGGCGGCAGCGGCCCCGGGCCGTTGGCGCGCGCGAAGTCGGCGAAGGCCCCGGCCGTGGTGTACCGCGGCTCGAAGCCGAGGACCTGGCGCATCTGCGTGGTCTCCACGACCCTGCCGTGCGTCAGCAGCCGGATCTGCTCGGCCGAGAAGTCCGTGACCCCGATCGAGCGCAGCGCGGTCCCGGTCCACCGGATGGCCGGAAGCAGCAGGGGCAGCGTGGGCCGCCCCAGCCGCCGCGCGGCCTGGGACAGCAGCAGTACCCCGTCCCCCGCGATGTTGAACGTCCCGGCGTTGAGCGTTCCGCGCCGCGGCTCCCCGGCCGCCAGCCGCAGCACCTCGACGACGTCGTCCTCGTGGACGAACTGCAGCCGCGGGTCGTAGCCGAGGACGGTCGGCAGCACGGGCAGCCGGAAGTACTCGGCGAGCGGCGTGTCCGCCGCGGGGCCGAGGATGTTGGCGAAGCGCAGCACGGTCACGGCCACGTCGGGACGCCGGCGGGCGAACCCGCGCACGTACTCCTCGACCTCCACGATGTCCTTGGTGAACCCGCCGCCGGGCAGCGCCTTGGCCGCCGTGCTCTCGGTGAACACCGCCGGATCGCGGGACGAGGAGCCGTAGACGTTCGTGCTGGACTTCACCACCAGCCGCCGCACGGACGGCGCCTTCTGGCACGCGCCGAGGAGCTGCATGGTGCCGATGACGTTGGTCTCCTTGACCGACGCCCGGGTGCCGGGCAGGAGTTGGATCCCGCTGACGTCCAGGTGCACGACGGTGTCCACGCCGTACTCGGCCAGCACCCCGGCGACGGAGGGCTGCCGGATGTCGATCCGGACGAACTCGGCCCCGCCGAGGTGGTGCGCGGGCGGCACGGCGTCCACCCCGACGACCCTGCCGACGTCCGGCTCGCGCAGGATCCGTCGTACGAAGCGCCCGCCGAGCTGCCGGGCGACGCCGGTGACGAGCACGACCTTGCCCAACGGTTGCTCCCTCTCAGCGTTCGGTGGCCTGTCTCCGGAGGGCCCTCCCACGGGCCCGGCGGCCCCCCGTGTTCCTCGTTCCCCGGTTCCCACGCCGGTTCCCGAGCAGGTTCCCGGCCACCGTATCGGGTGGCCGCCGCCCGGAGGCGGAACGCCACCGCCCTCCCACCGGCACAGCGGTGGGAGGGCGGTGATCAGTGTGCGGCGCGCCCGCTCACTTCTTGTTGCGGCGCTGAACGCGCGTGCGCTTGAGCAGCTTGCGGTGCTTCTTCTTGGCCATCCGCTTGCGCCGCTTCTTGATAACAGAGCCCACGACTTACCCTCGCTCACTTCGTCACTCGGTGCGGGGCGTCCGAGCCCACACGACCTACGTCGGCCCAGCCTACCCGGCGCCGGGTAGTGCTCGTGACACGAGGGGGCAACAAGCCCGTCGCTCTGCGGCTACGCGCTCTTCTCCGCCTCCACGTACGATCCGCGGAGGTACTCATGGACGGCCTGCTCCGGCACCCGGAAGGACCTGCCCACCCGGATCGCCGGCAGATGACCGCTGTGCACCAGGCGGTACACGGTCATCTTGGACACTCGCATCACCGAGGCGACTTCCGCCACGGTCAGGAACACGACCTCGTTCAGAGGCCTCTCGGCAGCAGCCATGTCACACCTGAACCTTCCGCACATGTCGGGCACCGGCTTCCCCTCCGGTGTCTCCTGCTCGCATGCGCGCTCCTCCCCAGATTAGGGGCGGGTGATGCAAGTGGGGAAGAGGAGTAGCTATCGGTCTCCTAAGGTGACAGACGGGAGCGATTGAGGACATAGCGAGCAAGCGGACGGTAGCGGTCCGACGGCACCGAGTCATCCAGCGGGACGGCCACGCACACCCGCCCCTCGGCCTGCGCGACGAACACCGCGGGGTCGTCCGTGTCCGCCGGCCCCATCGCCTCGATGCCCAGCTGACCTGCTCCGCAGACCCATCCGTGGTCCCCGATCACCAGCCGCGGCAGCGGTCCCCCGGCCGCCGCCGCGGCGTCGAGCACGGTGCGCACGGGGAGGGGGGAATGGGAGTGTGCGCCCGGCGCACCGGGCGAAGGACGCGCTCCCGCTTCGTGGATCAGCGCGACCCCCCGTACGTAGTGGAGGAGGTGGGGACGTACCCCGAACCGGGTCGTTATGTCGACACGTCTACCCTGCGCCGGGGTGAGGACGGGACATCCCGCCGCCGACAGCGCACCGGCCAAGGGGACGTAGAAGCCCAGGAGCCGGTGGGGGTGCCCGGTGCCCAGCAGCACCGGGGAGCGGTCCCGGGCCGCCCTGGCCAGCCGCTCCGCGAAGGCGTCCAGCGCAGCGATCGTACGCTCCGGATCGACCGTGTCCGGACCGGACGCGTACCCCGGATCCGCCGACACCCCGCACGCGCCGGCCATCAGCGCCACCAGCCGCGGGACCGTCCACTCCTCCTCCGGCTCCAGCCCGATCAGCACCCGCGGATCGCCGGCGGCGAAGAGCCGGTACCGCACCAGGCTCTTCTCACGGGTCGTCGCGATGGTCCCCGCCAGACCGGCGGCCAGCAGATGCCCGCGCAGCGCACCGGCGCCCAACACCCCTGCCATCCGCGCATCCTCGCCGACCGCGCCCCCGTACGCGGCGGAAACCCGCGGACGACCACCCTCCGGACGGCTGTGCGGTTGCGACGGCGGTTGCGACGGCCGCGGCTACGGCAGCAGCCCGTGCGCCGGGTACACCGCGCGCCGGGTGGCCAGCACCGCCTGGTCCAGGGCGCTCGCCGGGTCGTACCCGTCCGCCCAGTCCGACCAGACCGGTTCGCGCCCGTCCGTCATCCGCCGCGGAGCGTCCTGCCGGGTGCGCGCGTACACCTGGCTCCGCCAGTCCTCCGGGATCGCGGTCTGCGGGGGGATCGGCTCGCCCGCCGCGATCGCCACCAGGTGCGTCCAGGAGCGCGGTACGACGTCGACGATCGCGTAACCGCCACCGCCGAGCGCCACCCAGCGCCCTTCCGCGTACTCGTGGGCCCAGTCGTGGCAGGCCATGGCGGCGGCCCGCTGGGCGTCGACGGTCACCGCCAGATGCGCCAGCGGATCCTCGATGTGCGTGTCCGCGCCGTGCTGGGTCACCAGCACCTGCGGCCGGAAGGAGCGCAGCAGCTCCGGCACCACGGCGTGCAGCGCCCGCAGCCAGCCGCCGTCGGAGGTGCCGGGCGGGATCGCGACGTTCACCGCGCCGCCCTCCGCCTTCTCGCCGCCGGTCTCCTCCGGCCAGCCGGTTCCGGGGAAGAGCATGCGGGGGTGCTCGTGCAGCGACACCGTCAGCACCCGCGGATCGTCCCAGAAGGCCGCCTGGACACCGTCCCCGTGGTGGACGTCCACGTCCACGTACGCGACCCGCTCGGCGCCCAGCTCCAGCAGCCGGGCGATGGCCAGCGAGGCGTCGTTGTAGATGCAGAAGCCGGCCGCCCCGCCCGGCATCGCGTGGTGCAGCCCGCCCGCGATGTTGACGCCGTGGAGCACGTCACCGCGCCACACGGCCTCGGCGGCCCCGACCGACTGCCCCGCGATGAGCGCCGAGGCCTCGTGCATCCCCGCGAAGGCGGGGTCGTCCTCGGTGCCGATGCCGTACGACCCGTCCGCCGAGCGGGGGTCGGCGGAGATGCGGCGCACCGTGTCGATGTAGTCGGAGCGGTGCACGAGCCTGAGCGTGGAGTCGCCCGCCGGCGTCCCGCCGACCACCTTCATCCCGGAGGCGCTGGGCAGCCCGAACGCCTCGACGAGCCTCATGGTCAACCTCAGCCGTACCGGATCCATCGGGTGCCCGGGCCCGAAGTCGTAGCCGGTGACCGCCTCGTCCCACATCAACTGTGCGCCGCCGCTCATGTCCGCCACCGTATAGGGCGGCCCGTGAAACCACACGGCCACCCACGCCGCGGCGGACGACGGACCCGGAACTCAGGCCAGGAGCGCGGGGAGTTCCCCCATCGCGGAGAACAGCGCCGTCGCGCCCGACAGCCTCTCCCCCGGCGTCATGGCGGTGAAGCCGTAGACGTCCATTCCCGCCGCGACGGCCGCCCGCACGCCCAGGGGGCTGTCCTCGACGACGGCACAGCGTCCGGCCGGCACCCCCATCACCTCGGCGGCGTGCAGGAAGAGATCCGGCGCGGGCTTTCCCCGCCCCACGTCCTGGGAGCTGAAGACGCGCTCCTCCCCGAACCGCTCGTACAGCCCCGTCGTCCTCAGCGCCACCCGGATCCGCTCATGGCTGCCGGACGAGGCCACGCAGTACGGCACGCCTCCGGCTTCGAGCCCCCGCAGCACCTCGTCGACACCGGGCACGGGCAGCAGACCGCTCCGGAAGGCGTCGAAGACCCTGCCGTGGAAGACGTCGTCGAAGTCGTCGGGCAGCCGCTGCCCGGAGCGCTCCAGGACCAGGTCGTGGATCCGGTGCATGGCGGATCCCATGTAGTCCCGGATGGAGTCCTCGTACGTGGTCGGGTGCCCCAGCTCGGTCAGGAAGGACGCGAGAATCCGGTTGGATATCGGCTCGCTGTCCACCAGGACACCGTCGTTGTCGAAGATCACCAAGTCGTAGCGCATGCGCCACCCTAACCTGGACGCACAAAAGGGAGAGGGCCTCGCCGGCATGCCGGCG
>NZ_JARVKV010000080.1 GCF_029813835.1 Streptomyces sp. DH37 | reverse complement strand
AGGCCCGCACCCTGGAGGGTGCGGGCCGCCGCGGCGTTCCGGTCCGGGTCAGCCCCCGTTGTAGAGGTTCATGCCCGGGATGTGCAGCTCGCCGCCGAACTGGCCGGCCTGCCTGACCGTCACCTCGGTGAAGAACACCTCGGGGATGTTCAGCGGCGGCGGGGACTCGGGGCTGAAGGTGATCGGGATGAGCCCGAAGAGCTTGCCCTTGAGCTCCTCGGTGTACATCGTCACCGTGCCGTTGCGGATGGTGGAGGTGCTGCCCCTGGCCGCCTTGACGTGCGCGGTGGTGCCGGCGGGGCCCTCCACGAGCTGGTGCAGGTCCCGGATGTCGACCGAGCGGGCGGTGAACTTCAGGACGTTCTTGACCGTGCCGTTGTGGGTGCGGACCTTGACGATGCCCTGGTAGTCCAGTCCGTGGAGGGCGAGCAGGCTGGTCTCCAGCCGCCACGGGGCGTTGGGCAGCACGGCCTCGGTCCGCTCCTCCTCGGCGTCGGCCAGCGCCTGCGCGTCGTAGGTGGGGCAGGGGAAGGGCTCCTTGCCGGAGGCGTCCGCCTCGGGGGTGGCGTCGGCCTCCGGTTCCCCGGCGGCCTCCTCGCGGGCCCCGCCGACGGTGCCGGTGGTGTCCTCCGGGCTGCCTTCCGGACTGCCTTCCGGGCCGTCCTCCAGGTCCTTTCCGATCTCGTCGGCGACGCCGCCGACGGTGTCCCTCACCGAGTCCCTCACCGAATCCCTCACCGGCTCCTCGGAGCCGCTGTCCGCGGTCCTCGACGGGCTCGGCGAGGCGGAGGGCGAGGCCGACGGCGACGCGGACGGCGAGGACCCGGGCTCGGGCTCACCGTCCTTCCTGTCCGGGGTGAGCAGGTCCCTGATGGCGTCGCCCAGGCCCAGCGGGTCCAGCGGGTTCCTGGTCCCGGTCCCGGACGGGGCCGGCTCGGACTCCGGCGTGCCGGCGTCCTGCCGCTCCTCCGGTCCGGCGCCTTCGGGGGCCGGGACCGGGGCGGAGCCGGTACCGCCGGAGCCGTCACCGGCCGGGGGCGCGGCGGGCGCCGTGGCGCCGGGGTCCGGAGCGGGGGTGGCTCCCGGCTTCGCGTCCCGGCCGGGTCTCTCCCGCCCGGACTCCTCCTGGCCGGGCTTCTGTCCGGACTTCTGCTCGGGCTCCTGCCGGTCCTCCTCCGCCTCCTTGTCGGGCTTGTCGGGCTTGTCGGGCGCGGTCACGCACGGCCCGTCCTTGAAGGGGTTCTTCGGCAGCGGCTCGGCGAGGGCGAGCCTCGGGGTGAGCCCCATGCCCATGAGCACGGCCGACGGCATGGCGGCCAGGGCGATCGCCTTGCCCGCGGGGACGTGCAGCCGGGTCAGCAGCGGCTTCCTCGGTGCGGCGTGGCGCGGCCCGGCCTTCGTACGCCGGGACGGCGCTGACGCGGCTCCGTCCTCCTGGTGCACCCCGTCAGGCGTCACCGTGCGCCCCCGTTCTGTCCGTTGTCGGCTCCGGCCGGGGCCTGGTCGAGGATGGCCAGGCCCGTCCCCTCCGGGGCGTCCGCCGGCGCCGGACCCGCGGGGGCGTCCGCCGGCCCGGCGGGCGCGGCCGGCCGCTCCTCGCCCTGCGCCCAGGAGACGCCCATGGCGCCGCCGACCATCGCCAGCAGGAAGCCGACGAAGAGGCCCCCGAGGTTGGAGACCACCAGCGAGACCAGGGCCAGCAGGATCGCGGCGACTCCGGCGAACACCCGGGAGTGCGGCTGGAACCACAGGGTCAGGCCCAGCACGAACAGCAGCACGCCGATGATCAGCGACCCGGAACCCGTGGTGGTGGCCAGCCGGAAGGACAACTGGTTCAGGCTGGGGTCGGCGTACGGAATCCAGATGATCGGCACGCCGCCCAGCAGCGTCAGCAGCCCCGCCCAGAAGGGGCGCCGCCAGCGCCACAGGCGGAACGACTGCCGCCACTGGCCGATGCGTTCACGCGCTTCCGGCGACTCGGCACTCATCAGAAAACAGCTCCCTCGGGCCGAACTGTCCATAAAGATCGATGGCACTGCGGGGAGGACGGAGGACCGCCGCGGCGGCCCCCCGCCTCCCTTCGCTCAGTGCGTCAGAAGCACTCGTTCTTGCCCTTGGCGACATTCAGCGAAAGGCCGGAGAGCTTGAAGGTGCCGGCGCTGGTGGCCCAGGACGTCTGCCTGACGTCGGTGAGCACCGCCTTCTCGGCCTCCTGGGCGAAGGAGCCCGGAAGCACGGTGTCGCCGTCCTTCAGACCCGGGCCCTTGCTCGTGTCGTTCGCCGAGACACCGATGTTGATGTTGGTGAACGTCGCGTCGGCGTCGAGCTGGTCGAGGTCGATGTAGAGGTTCTTCGCCTCGACGACCTTGCCGTTGTTGCCCGCCTTCAGCTTCACCGACACGTCGCCGAAGACCGGGACGGGGATCACGACGGACTGGCACAGGCCCCTGAGCTCGGCGCTCTTGAAGGCCGACACGGCGACGGGGATCTTCTTGCCCCCGTGCTGGGTGTCGATCGTGCCGTACTGCACGAACCCCGTGCCGTCCAGCCGGTCGACAGAGACCTTCGCCTGCTGACCGGAGACGCTGAACGACGCGGCGAGCGCACCCTGTGCCAGGGCGACGCCGACCGCTGCCGTGGCGGCAACGCTCGGGACCATGACGACGGCGAACCGCTTCCATCTGGTCCCGCCACGAGCCACAGACTCCATGACTTTCCTCCTTCTCGGACGTACATCTCCGGCCCGGGCCGGGACCCGGACGGGATGGGAGAAGTGCTACGTCCTCGGGAAGGAGAGCGCCGTTCCTCAGATTCGCGAGACTCCGAAGCGCCGGCGATCACCCCCGAGCGACAACCACGTTGGCCGCGCTCTCGCGCAACCTCTGGACAGGCCCCGCCGGTCGGCGGAGACCCCCCTGTCCACGGCCGGTGTCGGTGACGCCGGCCCGCCCGGTGGGGACCCACCGTCCGGCCGTACCCGGGTGTGGTGCGCCGGGCTGCGGACAATGGACCGAGCGTGGCCGATCGTGGTCCATGAGGGGCCGGGGCACAAGGGGTTCGTTACTTGCGAGTAACGGGAAGATGACCATGTCTGTGCCGTGTGTGATCACGCGGGCACGCAGGGTCGCGGGGATAGACGGCGGGCAAGCGGACGAACCGGACGCGACGGGAGCAAAACCCCCAGGCGATTTACTGCGAGTAACAGCGGCCGCGATTGCCAAGTTTTGGCAAAGGCGCGGCCGCTGTTGATCGTTATGTCAATAGCTTCCGACGGGGCGGAACCGGCAGGTCAGAAGAGGACCCGGGCGAGGGCACCGCGTGCCGCGACGACCCTCGGATCCTCCTGCCCGATCACCTCGAAGAGCTCCAGCAGACGCAGGCGGGCCGCCTCCCGGTCGTCCCCCGCGGTGCGCCTGACCGTCTCCACCAGACGCCCGAAGGCGTCCTCGACGTGCCCGCCCACCAGATCGAGGTCGGCCGCGTCGAGTTGGGCCCGTACGTCGCCGGGGGCGTCGGCCGCCTCCTGGCGCACCCGCGCCGCGTCCAGCCCCTGGACCCGCTGCAGCAGCTCGGCCTGGGCCAGGCCGAGCTTGGCCTCGGTGTCGGCCGGGTTGTCGGCGAGCACGTTCCGGTAGGCCTGGATCGCACCGCCCAGGTCCCCCGCGTCCAGCGCGGAGTGGGCGGCGGCCAGCGCCGGGTTCTCGGGGACGCGGGGCGCGGCCGGGTCCTGCTCACCGCCCTCACCGGGCTCGACGGGGACGCCGGTGATGCCGAAGCGCTGCTCGGCGACCTGGACCAGCTGGTCCAGCACCTCGCGGATCTGCTGCTCGGGCGCCGCGCCCTGGAACAGCGGCAGGGCCTGGCCGGCCACCACCGCGAAGACGGCGGGGATGCCCTGCACGCCGAACTGCTGGAAGAGCATCTGGTTGCGGTCGACGTCGATCTTGGCGAGGAGGAAGCGGCCGGCGTACTCCTGCGCCAGGCGCTCCAGCACCGGGCTGAGCTGCTTGCACGGGCCGCACCACTCGGCCCAGAAGTCGATGACGACCGGGACCTCGGCGGAGCGCTGGAGCACCTCCTGCTCGAAGTCCGCCTCCTCGACGTCGATCACCAGGGAGGGCGGAGCCGCCGCGGTCGCACCGGCACCGCCGCCCTGCTGCCGTGCGGCCCGGGCCCGGGCCTCCTCGGCCTTCTGCCTGGCCTCCCCGGCCGCCTTCACCGCGGCGAGGTCGACCACTCCGCTCATGGACATGTTGCGTGGCTGCATGTGACCAGTCTCCCCTGTCCCGGGACCGTTCCGTGCAGCGTGTCGCACATCGGCGCCCGGTCCCCACCCGGCGCCCGTGGCTGTCGCGTGATCGTCGCGTGGTCGTCGCCCGGTCCGCCCGCATCGACGCCACTGTTTCGATACGACCCGTAGCGTAACTCATGGCCGCCGCTACAGTCACCCCATGGCCGATTCCACCCGACGCGCGGGCAGGCCGCGCAGCGCCGCGGCGGACCGCGCGATCCTCGACGCGACGCGGTCGGCGCTGGTCGAGCTGGGGTGGGGCAGGCTGACCATGGGGGACGTGGCCCTGCGCGCGGGGGTGGCCAAAACCACCCTCTACCGCCGCTGGGCGAACAAGAGCGAGATGGTCGTGGACGCGGTGGCCGTCCTCTTCGACGAGCTGTCGCTGCCCGACCGCGGCAGCCTGCGGGCCGACGTGGAGGGCGTGGTGCTCTCCCTGGCCGCCCTGCTGGAGCGCCCGGAGGCCAGGACGGCCCTGATGGCCGTCGTCGCCGAGGCCACCCGGGACGAGGTGCTGCGCGCCCGCATCCGCACCGCCATCGTGGACCGCCAGAAGCACCTGGTGGTCGAGGGCCGCCGCCGGGCCCAGGCCCGCGGCGAGCTTCCCCCCGACCCGCCCGGCCCGGAGGGCGCCGCCGAGGCGGACCGCGCGGTGGACCTGATCTTCGACGTGATCGCGGGCGCGGTCGTCCACCGTTCGCTGGTCAGCGCGGCGAGCGTCACCCCGGCCTGGTCCCGCGCCCTGACCGCCCTGCTCCTGCACGGTCTGGCCGCCGCCGGGCCCGCCCCGGACGACGCCGGCGGCACCTGACGGCCCCGAACGCACCCGGAATCACCTGGGCTCACCCGGACGCGCCCGGACGCACCCGGACGCACAGCCGCCCGGCCCCGTCCGGGGGACGGGGCCGGGCGGCGGCTCGGCGGTGTGCGGGGGGATACGAGGGCAGGAGGTCAGAAGCCGGCGGGCTCGGTGTAGACGCCCCACTCCTCGCGGAGCACGCCGCAGATCTCGCCCAGCGTGGCCTCGGCGCGCACCGCCTCCAGCATGGGCTCGATCATGTTGGAGCCGTCGCGGGCGGCGGCGAGCATCCCGTCCAGGGCGGCGCGCACGCGCGCGTCGTCGCGCTCCGCCTTGCGCTCGGCCAGCACGCGCACCTGCTCGCGCTCGACCTCGTGGCTGACCCGCAGGATCTCCAGGTCGCCGGTGACCGAGCCGGTGTGGCAGTTGACGCCGACGACCTTCTTCTCGCCCTTCTCCAGCGACTGCTGGTAGCGGAACGCGGCCTCGGCGATCTCGCCGGTGAACCAGCCGTCCTCGATGCCGCGCAGGATGCCGGAGGTGATCGGGCCGATGGGGTGGTTGCCGTCCGGCACCGCGCGGCGGCCGCGCTCCCTGATCTGCTCGAAGATCTTCTCGGCGTCGGCCTCGATCCGGTCGGTCAGCGCCTCCACGTACCAGGAGCCGCCCAGCGGGTCGGCGACGTTGGCGACGCCCGTCTCCTCCATCAGCACCTGCTGGGTGCGCAGCGCGATCTCCGCGGCCTGCTCGCTGGGCAGGGCGAGGGTCTCGTCCAGGGCGTTGGTGTGCAGGGAGTTGGTGCCGCCCAGTACGGCCGCCAGCGCCTCCACGGCGGTGCGCACCACGTTGTTGTACGGCTGCTGCGCGGTGAGCGAGACGCCCGCGGTCTGGGTGTGGAAGCGCAGCCACTGCGCCTTCTCGCTCTTCGCGCCGTACACGTCCCGCATCCAGCGGGCCCAGATCCGCCGGGCCGCGCGGAACTTGGCGATCTCCTCGAAGAAGTCGAGGTGCGCGTCGAAGAAGAAGGACAGGCCGGGCGCGAAGGTGTCCACGTCCAGACCGCGCGACAGCCCCAGCTCCACGTAGCCGAAGCCGTCGGCGAGGGTGTACGCCAGCTCCTGCGCGGCCGTGGAGCCGGCCTCGCGGATGTGGTAGCCGGAGACCGACAGCGGCTTGTACGCCGGGATGCGGTGCGCGCAGTGCTCCATCAGGTCGCCGATCAGGCGCAGGTGCGGCTCCGGCTCGAAGAGCCACTCCTTCTGCGCGATGTACTCCTTGAAGATGTCCGTCTGGAGCGTGCCGTTGAGGACGGACGGGTCCACGCCCTGGCGCTCGGCGGCCACCAGGTACATGCAGAAGACCGGCACGGCCGGGCCGCTGATCGTCATCGAGGTGGTGACGTCGCCGAGGGGGATGTCCCTGAAGAGGACCTCCATGTCGGCGGCCGAGTCGATCGCGACGCCGCAGTGGCCGACCTCGCCCAGCGAGCGCGGGTCGTCGGAGTCGCGGCCCATCAGCGTCGGCATGTCGAAGGCGACCGACAGGCCGCCGCCGCCCGCCTCCAGGATCATCTTGTACCGCTCGTTGGTCTGCTCGGCGTTGCCGAAGCCGGCGAACTGGCGGATGGTCCAGGTGCGGCCGCGGTAGCCGGTGGGGTACAGGCCGCGGGTGAAGGGGAACTCCCCGGGCCAGCCGATCCGCTCGAACCCCTCGACGGTGTCGCCGGGCGCGGGACCGTAGACCGGCTCGACGGGGTCGCCGGAGAGGGTGGTGAAGTCGGCGTCCCGCTTGCGTGCGGCGTCGTACCGGGCCTGCCAGCGGCGGCGGCCCTCTGCGATGGCGTCAGCGTCCATACGGACAAATTTACTAGGACGTCCAAGTAATTGTCGATGGACGACCGCCGGGTGCGACGTGGCGCACACGGACGGCCCAGCGATCCTCGAGTGGTCCCCGGGTCGCGCGGGAGGCCGTCAGACCCCGGCGGGGACGGCCTCGTCGTCCTCGATCAGCGGCTCGACCTCGCGCGACACCCTGCGCTCGACGAAGAAGGCCGCGGTGGGGATGGTGCCCGCGAGCAGCACCCAGGCGAGCTTGCCGAACCTCCACTTCGCCTTGGAGCCCAGGTCGAAGGCGAAGACCAGGTACAGCACGTACAGCCAGCCGTGGGCGATGCTGACGACGCTGGTGAAGCCCTCGGCGCCGTCCATCTCCAGCAGGTACTTGCCGATCATGCCGAGGGTCAGCAGGACCAGCAGCACACCGGTGACGTAGGCCATCACCCGGTAGCGGGTGAGCACGCTCTTCTTCATGCCCACGAGCGTAACCGGCGCGTCCGCGCGTCCCTCCGGGGCCCCGGCTCCGGGGGTCCGGGGAGGTCCCGGGCCGCGGAGGAGGCCGTCTCACCCCTCCTTGAAGTCACCCGCGGCCACGCGCAGCGGGCGGAGCAGCGCGAAGATCTCGTCGCACTCCTCGTCGTCGTACGCGCCGAGCCCGAAGTCCATGGCCATCAGGTCGCGGGTGGCCGCCTCGCACACCTCGCGCCCCCGGTCGGTGATGGAGGCGAGCGTGCCGCGGCCGTCGTTGGGGTTGGGGCGCTTGGCCACCAGGCCCGACTTCACCAGGCGGTCGACGGTGTTGGTGACGGAGGTGGGGTGGACCATCAGCCGCTCGCCGATCTTCGACATGGGCAGTTCGCCGGCCTTGGAGAAGGTGAGCAGCACCAGCGCCTCGTAGCGGGCGAAGGTCAGCCCGTAGGGCTTGACGACCGCGTCGACCTCGGCGAGCAGGATCTGGTGCGCGCGCATGATCGAGGTGATCGCGGCCATCGAGGGCACGGAACCCCATCGCTGCTTCCACAGTTCGTCGGCGCGGGCGATCGGGTCGAACGTCAGGCTGAGCGGCTTCGGCACGGTCACGACCTTACCGGCCGGTCATATCGTGGTCAGCTCCGTCTCAGCAGTCGGGCCGCCCGGCGGGCGTCCGCACCGCCGGGCGTTCCGCGGGGGGTGGGGTCAGCCCAGGTGCCGTTCGACGGTCTCCACCTTGGAGGTCAGGCCGTCGGTGACGCCGGGCCGGATGTCGGCCTTGAGGACGAGCGAGACGCGCGGCGCCCGGGCCTCGACGGCGGCCACCGCCCGCCGCACGACCTCCATGCACTCCTCCCACTCGCCCTCGATCGAGGTGAACATGGCGTCGGTGCGGTTGGGGAGCCCGGACGCGCGGACCACCCGCACGGCCTCGGCGACGTACTCCCCCACGTCCTCGCCCACCCCGAGCGGGGTGACGGAGAAGGCGACGATCACGCGTCCACCGCTCCCGTGCGGGGCTGCTCGGCCTGCCCGGCGCGCTCGGCGCGGGCCCGGGCGGCGATCACGCTCGCCTCGGCCTCGCGGCGCAGCAGCTTGTCGGCGTAGAAGCCGCCGGCGGGCAGCACCGAGAGCGCGAAGTAGAGCGCGGCGCGGCCCAGCGGCCACTTGGCGCGGTTCCAGGCGTCCAGCCAGAAGAGCACGTAGAGCACGAAGAGGACGCCGTGGACGGCGCCCATCACCGGTACCGCGTTGAACTCGGTCGTGCGCTTGAGCACGGAGCACACCAGCAGCAGGAGGAAGGAGACGGCCTCGGGGACGGAGATCAGCCGGAGGCGGCGGAGCGCTGAAGCGGTCTTGAGGTCCACGGGAGATCCTTTGTGAAGGGATGCACAAGCTCTGCCATTGTGACAGCCTCCCGCCGGATGCCCGCGTCCGGGTAGATTCGCCCCGTGGCTCAGTTCCGACTCCAAGGCGGCAAGGTCCTCGCCGTCGACCTGGCAGGCGACGCGGTCAGGGCCAAGAACGGCTCGATGGTCGCCTACGACGGCCGGATGGACTTCAAGAAGCTCTCCGGCGGCGGCGAGGGCCTGCGCGGCATGGTCACGCGCCGCCTCACCGGCGAGCAGATGGAACTGATGGAGGTGAAGGGGCAGGGCACCTGCTACTTCGCCGACCGCGCGAGCGACATCAACCTGGTGGCCCTGCGGGGCGAGAAGCTGCACGTGGAGTCCAGCAACCTGCTCTGCGTCGACGGCTCCCTGCGCACCGGCACCACCTTCACCGGGCTGCGCGGCGCCTCGCAGGGCAACGGGCTGTTCACCACCACCGTCGAGGGCACCGGCACGGCGGCCCTGACGTCGGACGGCCCGGCGGTGGTGCTGCGCGTCACGCCGCAGCTGCCGCTCCAGGTGGACCCGGGCGCGTACGTGGCGCACACCGGGAACCTCCAGCAGCACTTCCAGACGGGCGTGACCTTCCGCACCCTGGTGGGAGAGGGCTCGGGCGAGTCCTTCCAGATCCGCTTCGAGGGCGACGGGCTGGTCTACGTCCAGCCCAGCGAGCGGAACACGATCGGCGGTGAGCTGTGACCGTGAGCGACGCGCGTGCGGCCACCGGACCGCGGACGACGACGAAACCCGCACCGGCACGCCGCACGGGCGGAGAAGCGAACGCGAAAGGCACCGTGAGCGACGCGCGTGCGGCCACCGGACCGCAGACGACGAGATCCGCACCGGCACGCCGCACGGGCGGGGACGCCCGCGTGAGGAGGGTCTGATGCCGTTCCGGGAGATCAACTCCAAGATGGTCGAGGCCCGGGTGGCGCCCGGCCAGAGGATGTTCAGCCAGCGCGGCGCGATGATCGCCTACCAGGGCGAGGTCACCTTCACCCCCAACATCCAGGGCGGCCAGGGCGGCTTCGGCTCAATGATCGGACGGCGGCTGGCGGGCGAGATGACGCCGCTGATGACGGTCGAGGGCAGCGGCACGGTGCTCTTCGGGCACGGCGGCCACCACGTCGAGGTGATCGAGCTGTCCGGCGACACCCTCTGCGTGGAGGCCGACCGGCTGCTCGCCTTCGACGGGACGCTGGAGCAGGGCACGATGTTCATGGGCTCCCAGGGCGGGGTCATGGGCATGGTGCGCGGCCAGGTGACCGGGCAGGGCCTGTTCACCACGACGCTCAAGGGGCACGGCTCGGTGGCCGTGATGGCCCACGGCGGAGTGGTCCGGCTGCCGATCACGCCGGACCGCCCCGTCCACGTCGACCCGCAGGCGTACGTCGCCCACCACGGGGACGTGCGGAACAGGCTCTCCACGGCGCTCGGCTGGCGGGACATGGTCGGGCGCGGCTCGGGCGAGGCGTTCCAACTGGAGCTGTCCGGGCAGGGAACGGTGTTCGTGCAGGCCAGCGAGGAGAAGCTGTGAACGGTCCGGTCGTCCACGACGCCCACACGCTGCCGTCGAACGACAACGTCAACCCCTACGCGTTCTGCGTGGACCTGTCGGGCCAGTGGTTCCTGCAGAAGGGGAAGATGATCGCCTACTACGGGCAGATCAGCTTCAACGGCATCGGCCACGGCCCCTTGGACCGGCTGGTCGCCGCCAGCTTCCACTCCCCGCTGCACGCCTCGGACTGGGTGGTCGCCGAGGGCAGGGGCAAGATGCTGCTCGCCGACCGGTCGTTCGACGTCAACTCCTACGACCTGGAGGACGGCAACCTCACCATCCGCTCGGGCAACCTGCTGGCCTTCGAGCCGAGCCTGGCGCTGAAGCAGTCGATCATCCCCGGCTTCGTGACCCTGCTGGGGACGGGGAAGTTCGTGGCGGCCTCCAACGGCCAGGTGCACTTCGTGGAGCCGCCGGTCCGGGTGGATCCGCAGGCGCTGGTGGGCTGGGCCGACTGCCCCTCGCCCTGCCACCACTACGACCACCGGTACATGCGGGGCGTCCTCGGCGGGCTGCGGGCGATGACGGGGATCGGCGGCACGTCCGGCGAGGAGCACCAGTTCGACTTCACCGGGGCGGGCACGGTACTGATCCAGTCCACCGAGGTGCTGATGGAGGAGCGGGACACCGGCGCCGCTCCGCCGCCGCAGCCGGGCGTCCCCGGCGGGGGCGGCGCGCACGGAGGCCACGGCGGGCAGCAACTGCCGCAGCTTCCCGGACAGTTGGGCAGCATCCAGCGACGTTTCGGACTGTGACCGGCGCTGTGCCCGGAGTGACCCGCTCCGGTGGGGCGTCCCCGGCCGCCGGGTAGAGTCCGGTACATGGAGACCGACAAGGAACCCCGCTGGTTGAGCGACGAGGAGCAGCGCGCCTGGCGCGTCCACCTCGATGTCAACAGGCTCCTCCTGCACCAACTGGAACGGGACCTCCAGCCGTTCGGGCTGACCATGAACGACTACGAGATCCTGGTGAACCTCTCCGAGTCGGACGACCACCGGATGCGCATGAGCGATCTGGCCGCCGCCACCCTGCAGTCCAAGAGCCGCCTCTCCCACCAGATCACCCGTATGGAGAAGGCCGGGCTGGTGCGCCGGGAGAACTGCGAGTCCGACAAGCGCGGGCTGTTCGCGGTGCTGACCGAGCAGGGCTGGAAGACGATGCGCGAGGTGGCGCCGCACCATGTCACCTCGGTCCGGCGCCACTTCATCGACCTGCTGCCGCCCGAGGCGCTCGACGGGCTGCACGGTTCGCTGGTCCCGGTCGCCGAGCACCTGCGGTCGCTGCGCGGGCGCGGCTGAGGGATCCCGCGACGGGCGGAGGGCGGCGGGCCCGCGGCGGGGACCGGAGCCATGGCCGCCGGATCGCGGGCGGGTGCGGGGGCGGGGGACGGGGGACGGGGCGGGAAGCCCGCGGAACCGGCGCCCTCGAGCGGATCGGGGCCGAGGACGTCCCCCGGTCCCCTAGCCGGAGGCGGGCCGCTCGGGCCGGGCGGGGGCCGCGGCGGGCAGCCGCAGGGTGAACAGGGCGCCGCCCTCGGGGGCCCGGCCGGCGGTGAGGGTGCCGCCGTGCCGGACGGCCACGTCGCGGGCGATGGCCAGCCCCAGCCCGGCCCCGCCGTCGTCCCGGCTGCGCGCGTCGTCCAGCCGTACGAACCGCTGGAAGATCCTCTCGCGCTCCTCCTCCGGCACCCCGGCGCCGTCGTCGGCGACCTCCAGCACGGCCCGCCCGTCCCCGCGGCCCACGCGCACCCGGACGCGGGAGACCGCGTGGCGCTGGGCGTTGTCCAGGAGGTTGCCGAGGACCCGGGCGAGCTGCCCGCGCGAGCCCGTCACCTCCACCGGCCCCCCGCTCCCCTCCTCCAGGGCGACGGGGACCCGGTCCCCGGCGCGCTGCGCCAGCTCCTCCCGCACCAGCGCGTCCAGGTCCACCCGTGCGCCGCCCGGGCGCTCCCCGGCGTCCAGGCGGGCCAGCAGCAGCAGGTCGGCGGCGAGGGACTGCAGCCGCACGGTGTCGTGGACCGCGCCGTCGAGGTCGAGCAGCTCGGGGTGGGCGGCGGCGACCTCCAGCTGGGTGCGCAGGGAGGCGATCGGGCTGCGCAGCTCGTGCGAGGCGTCGGCGACGAAGCGGCGCTGCCGCTCGACGGAGGCCTCCAGGGCGGTCAGGGTCTCGTTGGTGGTCCGCGCCAGGCGGGCGACCTCGTCCCGGGAGGGGGGCTCGGGCACGCGCCGGGACAGGTCGGTGCCGGCCGCGATGGCCGCCATCTCCCGCCGGATGCCCTCCACCGGGCGCAGCGCGCTCCGGGTCACCAGCCAGGTGACGCCCCCGACCACCACCAGCAGCACGGGCAGCCCGACGAGCATGGCGCGGGTGACGGAGGAGACCGCCTGCTCCTGCTCGGCGAGGGAGGCCCCGGCGTAGACGGTGACGGGGACGCGGTCGCGGGTGACGCTCTGCACGGCGACCAGGCTGAAGCCCTGCACGGCGGTGGCCCGGCCGGGGTCGTGGGTCACCTCCCCGTCGTCGTCGACGGGGAGGGTGACGGTCCGGGTGACGCTGTTGCGGTCCACCTCGACGGGGGACCCGGTCGGGGAGGGGGTGCGGTCGGCGCCCCCGTCCTCGTCGCTGTCGTCGTCGTCCCCGCTGTCGTCCCTGCCGCCGTCCCCGCCGTCCCCGCCGTCGTCGTCTCCGCCGTCGTCCCCGTCGTCCCCCGGGGAGGGCGCCGTGGTGGCGGGCCGTGGCTCGGGGGCGTCCGGCCGGTTGAAGTCGGCCACGGGACCGCGCCCGCGCAGCGGCCGGCTCGCGCCGAGCACCGTCCCGGCCCCGTCGACCACCTGCACCGGTTCGTCGTCCTCCAGCCCCTCCACGCCGGCCACCCCGCCGGCCGTCACGTCGGTGACCTCGGCGGCGACCTCGCGGGCGGTGGTCTCGGCGTGCAGCCGGGCGTTCTCGGCCAGGCCGCCGCGCAGCATCGCGACCACGGCCAGCCCGACCGCGACCAGGGCCACCGCCACCACGAGCGTGGCGCCGAGCGCGGCGCGGGTGCGGACCGTGAGCCGGGCGAGGGGGGAGCTAGGCACCGGGTCCCACCAGCCGGTACCCGGCGCCGCGCACCGTGGCGATGACGTCCGCGCCCAGCTTGCGGCGCAGCGCGCTGACGTACACCTCGACGATGTTGACGTCGCCCTCGTAGGCGAAGTCCCAGACGTGTTCGAGGACCTCCGCCTTGGAGACCACCTCCCCGGCGCGCACCGCCAGGTGCTCCAGCACGGCGAACTCCTTGGCGGTGAGCGGCACCTCGCGCCCGGCCAGCTCCACCCGGCGCGCGCCGGGGTCCACGGTGAGGGCGCCGGCGCGCAGCACGGCGGCCCCGCCCCGGGTGCGGCGGCGCAGCAGCGCGCGGATCCGGGCGAGCAGCACCACGTAGGAGAACGGCTTGGTGAGGTAGTCGTCGGCGCCGGTGTCGAGGCCCTCCGCCTCGTCGTACTCGCCGTCCTTGGCGGTCAGCATCAGGATCGGCGTCTCGTCGCCGGCCGCGCGCAGGGCGGAGCAGATCCGGTAGCCGTTCATGCCCGGCAGCATGATGTCCAGGACGATCAGGTCGTACGGTCCCTCCTTCGCCCGGTGCAGCCCCTCGGCCCCGTCGTGGGCCACGTCGACGGCGAAGCCCTCGGCCGTCAGTCCCCTGGCCAGCGACAGGGCCAGCCGTCTCTCGTCCTCCACGATCAGCACGCGCACGGTCCCAGCCTGCCAAAACCCTCCTGAAGAGTTCTTCAGGTCGCTTCAGGAGGGCTTCAGCAACGTCCTGCGACGGTGGTCCACGTCGGATCGGATCCCCTACCGGGAGGATTGATGAACGTGAAGCACAAGCTGGTCGTCGCCGCCGTCGCCACCGCCGCACTCGCCGCCGGCGGAAGCGCGGTCGCCTTCGCGGGGGACGACGCCCTCCCGGCGGACGCCCTGGCGGCGAGCCTGCGGGCGGACGCCGGCGACGGCGACGACACCGGCGAACGCGACGAGCGGGACGGCGACCGCCGGGAGCTGCGCGGTGCGAAGGTGACGCTCCAGGAGGCCGTCGGCGCCGCGCTGAAGGCCGTGCCGGGGACGGCGGAGTCGGCCGAGTTGGACGACGAGGACGGCCGTACGGCCTGGGACGTCGACGTCCTGGGCGAGGACGGCAGGTGGCACGAGGTCAGGATCGACGCGGCCGGCGGCGGCGTCCTCGGCGGCGACGGCGCCGACCGGGACGACCGCGACGACCGGAGCGACGACGGCGGGGACGACGGGGACGACGCGGGCGGGCGGGACGACGACCGCCAGGGCGCCCGGAGCGACGACTCGGGCGGCTCGGAGGACCGCGACGACCGGACCGCCGGCGGCGGGGACGACGGGGACGACCGCGACGACCGGACCACCGGCGACCGCGACGACCGGACCGCCGGCGGCGAGGACGACGGGGACGACCGCGACGACCGGGCCACCGGCGACCGCGACGACCGGAGCGACGACGGCGGAGACGACAGGGACGACCGGACCGCCGGCGGCGGGGACGACCGGAGCGACGACCGCGGCGACGACTGACGGCCGCCCCCCGCCGGGGTCACTCCCCCGTCAGCCCCGCGACCAGCTCGTCGGCCGCCGCGTACGGGTCGAGCGTCCCGTCCACGATCCGCTCGGCCAGCGCGCCCAGGCGCCGGTCGCCGCGCAGGTCGCCGATGCGCTCGCGCAGCGCGGTCACCGCGATGGTCTCCACCTCGCGGGCCGCGCGCGCCCGGCGGCGCTCGGTGAGCACCCCGCGCTCCTCCATCCAGGCGCGGTGCTTCTCCAGCGCCTCGACGACCTCGTCGACGCCCTCGCCGCGCGCGGCGACGGTCTTGACGATCGGCGGGCGCCAGTCGCCGGGCCCCCGGGCCTCGCCGAGGCCGAGCATGTGGTTGAGCTCGCGGGCGGTGGCGTCGGCGCCGTCGCGGTCGGCCTTGTTGACCACGTACACGTCGCCGATCTCCAGGATCCCGGCCTTGGCCGCCTGGATGCCGTCGCCCATGCCGGGGGCGAGGAGGACGACGGAGGTGTCGGCCTGCGAGGCGATCTCGACCTCGGACTGGCCGACGCCGACCGTCTCCACCAGGATCACGTCGCAGCCCGCCGCGTCCAGGACGCGGATGGCCTGCGGGGCGGCCCAGGCCAGGCCGCCGAGGTGGCCGCGGGTGGCCATGGAGCGGATGTAGACGCCCGGGTCGGAGGCGTGCTCGGACATCCGCACCCGGTCGCCCAGCAGCGCGCCGCCGGAGAACGGGGAGGACGGGTCCACGGCGAGGACGCCGACCCGCCGGCCGGCCTTGCGGTACGCGGTCACCAGCGCCGAGGTGGAGGTGGACTTGCCCACCCCCGGCGAGCCGGTCAGACCGACGACGTAGGCGTTGCCCGTCAGCGGCGCCAGCGCCGCCATGACCTCCCTGAGCTGCGGGGACGCCCCCTCCACCAGCGAGATCAGCCGGGCCACGGCCCGGGGTTTGCCCTGCCGTGCCCGCTCCACCAGTCCGGGGACGTCCACCGCCATGCGTGCTGCGCTCCTCGCCATAATCGGCCGCTCGTCGGCCGCTCGTCGGCCACTGTCGTCGGCCGCCTGATCCGGCCCCGTCATTCTTCCCGCGCCGCTTCCGCGCCGCCGTGCCGCCGGTCACACGGGCCCGTACCGGTGCGTACGGGCCCGTGCGACCGCGCCGTCACTTCTTCGGCACCCGCACGATCAGGGCGTCGCCCTGGCCGCCGCCGCCGCACAGCGCCGCCGCGCCGACGCCGCCGCCGCGCCGCTTGAGCTCCAGGGCGAGGTGGAGCACGATGCGCGCGCCGGACATACCGATCGGGTGACCCAGCGCGATCGCGCCGCCGTTGACGTTCACCTTTTCGTGGTCGATGCCGAGGTCCTTCATCGACTGCACCGCGACGGCCGCGAACGCCTCGTTGATCTCGATCAGGTCGAGGTCGCCGACGTCCAGCCCCTCCTTCTTCAGGGCGTGCCGGATGGCGTTGGACGGCTGCGACTGCAGGGAGTTGTCCGGGCCGGCCACGTTGCCGTGGGCGCCGATCTCGGCGATCCACTCCAGGCCCAGCTCCTCGGCCTTGGCCCTGCTCATCACGACCACCGCGGCGGCGCCGTCGGAGATCTGCGAGGAGCTGCCGGCGGTGATGGTGCCGTCCTTGGCGAAGGCCGGGCGCAGCTTGCCCAGGGACTCGGCCGTGGTCTCGGGCCGGATGCCCTCGTCCTGGGAGAACAGGACCGGGTCGCCCTTGCGCTGCGGGATCTCCACCGGGGTGATCTCGGCGTCGAACAGGCCGTTCTTCTGCGCGGCGGCGGCCCGCTGGTGGGAGAGGGCGGCGATCTCGTCCTGCTCGGCGCGGCCGATGCCCAGACGGGTGTTGTGCTTCTCGGTGGACTCCCCCATGGCGACGTTCTCGAAGGAGTCGGTGAGGCCGTCGTGCGCCATGGCGTCCAGCATCTGCAGCGCGCCGTACTTGAAGCCCTCGCGGGACCCCGGCAGCAGGTGGGGGGCGTTGGTCATGGACTCCTGGCCGCCGGCGACGATCACGTCGAACTCGCCGGCGCGGATGAGCTGGTCGGCCAGCGCGATGGCGTCCAGACCCGACAGGCAGACCTTGTTGACGGTCAGCGCCGGGACGTTCATGGGGATGCCGGCCTTCACGGCGGCCTGGCGCGCGGGGATCTGCCCGGCCCCGGCCTGGAGCACCTGGCCCATGATCACGTACTCGACCTGGTCCCCGCCGATGCCCGCGCGGTCCAGGGCCGCCTTGATGGCGAAGCCGCCCAGGTCGGCGCCGGAGAAGGTCTTCAGCGAGCCCAGCAGACGGCCCATGGGCGTACGGGCGCCCGCGACGATCACGGAGGTGGTGGCGGACGCCGAGCTGGTTTCGGGGTTCGTCTTTTCGGTCACGGTGCGGCCCCTTCGGAGCAGGGAGTTAACGAGGGTTTATCGCCAATGTACTGAGCGGTACGGGCCCGGGTCACCGGTCGGTCGGTGTGACCGTGCGCACGTTGCGTAACCACGCGCCGAGACGGTGCACTGTCTCCATGCTGACGCGCATCGACCACATCGGTATCGCCTGCTTCGACCTGGACAGGACCGTCGAGTTCTACCGTGCCACCTACGGCTTCGAGGTGTTCCACACCGAGGTGAACGAGGAGCAGGGGGTGCGCGAGGCCATGCTGCGGATCAACGGCACGGACGACGGCGGCGCCTCCTACCTCCAGCTCCTGGAACCGGTCCGCGAGGACTCCACCGTGGCCAAGTGGCTGGCCAGGCACGGCGAGGGCGTGCACCACATCGCCTTCGGCACCGCGGACGTCGACGGCGAGGCCGAGGCGATCCGGGACAAGGGCGTCCGGGTGCTGTACGACGAGCCGCGCACCGGTTCGATGGGCTCGCGCATCACCTTCCTGCACCCCAAGGACTGCCACGGCGTCCTCACCGAACTGGTCACCTCCGCTTCCTCACACCACTGACGCCCGCTCCCCCGGCCGGTAGAGTGGCCGTTCGGCCGGGGCTACGGGCTGGCTGGGGCCCGTCCCATGTTCCGCCGATGATCTGACACCATTTCTCCGAAGGGTCAGTTCACCTTCACCACGACCAGGGGACGGATGGGACCGCGCAGTGCGGGGCTACGACCGCTACGAGGCTGACGACCACCTCGACCACCTCTCTCAGCTCGAAGCCGAGATGAAGCGGCTGAAGGACGAGCGGGACAAGGCGGTCGACCACGCCGGCGACCTCGGCTACCAGGTCGAAGTGCTGCGCGCCAAGCTGCACGAGGCGCGCCGCGCCCTCGCCGCGCGCCCGGCCGGCTACGACAACCTGTCGCACCAGGCCGAGCAGCTCCTGCGCAACGCCCAGGTGCAGGCCGAGCAGCTGCGCGCGGACGCCGAGCGCGAACTGCGCGAGGCGCGCGCCCAGACCCAGCGGATCCTCCAGGAGCACGCCGAGCGGCAGGCCCGCATGGAGGCCGAGCTGCACGCCGAGGCGGTCGCCCGCCGCCAGCGGCTGGACGAGGAGCTGGCCGAGCGCCGCGCGACCGTCGAGTCGCACGTCAACGAGAACGTCGCCTGGGCCGAGCAGCTGCGCGCCCGCAGCGAGTCGCAGGCCCGCCGGCTGATGGACGAGGCCCGCGCCGAGGCCGAGCAGACCCTGGCCGCCGCCCGCGCCGAGGTGCAGCGGCTGACCGAGCAGTCCCGGCAGCGGATGACCTCGGAGGCGGAGACCGCCAGGACCGAGGCCGAGGCGCTGCTGCGCCGGGCCCGCGCGGACGCCGAGCGGCTGCTGAACGCCGCCTCCACCCAGGCCCAGGAGGCCACCGAGCACGCCGAGCGGCTGCGCACCTCCACCGCCGCCGAGTCCGAGGCCGCCCGCCGCGAGGCCACCGCCCTGGCGCGCCAGGCCGAGCAGCGGATGCAGGAGGCCGAGACGGCGCTGCGCGAGGCCCGCGCCGAGGCCGACCGCGTCCTGGCCGAGGCCCGCGAGGCCGCCGCCCGGCGGCTGGCCGACGCGGAGTCGGAGAACGAGCAGCGCGGGCGCACCGCCAAGGCCGAGATCGCCCGCATGGTCGCCGAGGCCACCAAGGAGGCGGAGACCGCCAAGGCCGAGGCCGAGCAGGTGCGCGCCGACGCCCGCGCCGAGGCCGAGCGGCTGATCGCCGAGGCCCGCGAGAGCGCCCGCGCCCGGTCGGCCGAGGAGTCGGCCGCCCAGCTCGCCGAGGCCGCGCGCACGGCCGAGGAGGTGCTCACCAAGGCGTCCGAGGAGGCCAAGGCCACCACCCGGGCCGCCGCCGAGGAGGCCGAGCGGCTGCGCGCGGAGGCCGAGGCGGAGGCCGACCGGCTGCGCGCCGAGGCGCACGACCTGGCCGAGCAGCTCAAGGGCGCGGCCAAGGACGACACCGAGGAGTACCGCGCCAAGACCGTCGAGCTCCAGGAGGAGGCGCGGCGGCTGCGCGGCGAGGCCGAGCAGTTGCGCGCCGAGGCCGTCGAGGAGGGCGAGCGGATCCGCGGCGAGGCCCGCCGCGAGGCCGTCCAGCAGATCGAGGAGGCCGCCAGCCGCGCCGAGGAGCTGCTCAGCCAGGCCAAGGCGGACGCCGAGGAGACCCGCGGCGCCGCGGTGGCCGAGGGCGAGCGGGTGCGCACCGAGGCGATCGAGCGGGCCGCCGTCCTGCGCCGCCAGGCCGAGGAGACCCTGGAGCGGGCCCGCGCCGAGGCCGAGGAGCTGCGGACCGCGGCCGAGGAGCAGGCCGAGCAGACCCGCGAGGAGGCCGAACGGACCGGCCGGCGGCTGCGCGAGGAGACCGAGGAGGCCGTACGCGCCCGCCGCGCCGAGACCGACGCGGAGCTGGAGCGGCTGCGCGCGGAGGCCGAGGAGCGGCTGTCCGCGGCCGAGGAGCGGCTGCGCGAGGCGCGCACCGAGGCGGAGCGGCTGCGCGAGGAGACCCGCGCCGAGACCGAGCGGCTGCGCGCGGAGTCGGCGGAGCGCCTGCGGGCCCTGCGGGAGCAGGCCGAGGAGGAGGCCGACCGGCTGCGCACCGAGGCGGTCTCGGACGCCGCCCAGGCCCGCGCCGAGGGCGAGAACGTGGCGGTGCGGCTGCGCACCGAGGCCGCGACCGAGGCCGAGCGGCTGCGCACCGAGGCCCAGGAGACGGCCGACCGGGTGCGGGCGGAGGCGAACGCGGCCGCCGAGCGCATGGGCGCGGAGGCCGCCGAGGCGCTGGCCGCGGCCCAGGAGGAGGCGCTGCGCCGCCGCCGCGAGGCCGAGGAGCTGCTCGCCGACGCCCGCGAGGAGGCGAACCGGGAGCGGGCCCAGGCCCGGGAGCAGAGCGAGGAGTTGCTCGCCTCGGCCCGCAAGCGGGTCGAGGAGGCGCAGGCCGAGGCCGAGCGGCTGGTGGCCGAGGCCGAGCGGCGGGCGGCCGAACTGGTCGCCGCCGCCGAGCAGAAGGCCCAGCAGGTGCGCGACGCGGTCGCGGGCATGCACGAGCAGGCCGAGGAGGAGATCGCCGGTCTGCGGTCCGCGGCCGAGCACGCCGCGGCCACCCTGCGCCGGGACGCGAAGGAGGAGACGGACGCCGCCAAGTCGCTGGCGGAGCGCACCGTCTCGGAGGCGATCGCCGAGGCGGAGCGGGTCCGCACCTCGGCGGACCAGGAGGCCGAGCGCACCCGCGCCGAGGCCGACCGCGTACGGGACGAGGCCCGCGAGGCGGCGGCGCGCAAGCTGGGCGACGCGGCCGAGCAGGCCGACCGGCTCGTCGCCGAGGCCCGGGAGGAGGCCGTCCGCATCGCGGCGGCCGCCGAGGAGCAGGCGGACACCATGGTCGGAGCCGCCCGCAAGGAGGCCGAGCGGGTGCGCGCCGAGGCGCGGGCGGAGGGCACCGCGCTGGTCGAGAAGTCCCGCAGCGACTCCGACACGATGCTGGAGGAGGCCCGCCGCGACGCCAACGCCATCCGGGAGCGGGCCGAGGAGCTGCGCTCGCGCACCGAGACCGAGATCGAGGAACTGCACGAGCGGGCGCGCCGGGAGGCGGCCGAGGCGGTGCGGTCCGCCGGCGAGCGCGTGGACAAGCTCGTGAAGGCGGCGAGCGACCAGCTGGCCGAGGCCGAGGAGAAGGCCCGCCGGACCAGGTCGGAGGCGGACTCCGAGGCGAGCCGGGTCCGCATCGCGGCGGTGAAGAAGGCGGAGGGGCTGCTCAAGGAGGCCGAGCAGAAGAAGGCCGCGATCATCCGCGAGGCCGAGAAGGTGCGCGCCGAGGCGGAGGCCGAGGCGAAGCGGACCCTGGAGAAGGGCAGGCGCGACCTGGAGGTGCTGACCCGCCGCCGCGAGGACATCAACGCCGAGATCTCGCGCGTCCAGGACGTCCTGGAGGCGCTGGAGTCGTTCGAGGCGCCCGGCAGGGGCAGGGACGGCAAGGGGGGAAAGGGCTCTGACGGGGGGTCAAACGGAGCCGTGAAGGCCGGTGTCGGAGCGGGAGCGGTGCATGGCAACAGCAAACAGGGCAAGAACTGAGCCACTCGAACGGGCGTACATTCTGCATATCAAACCGGCATCTTCTCGAAGACACGCCGCTTTCCCCCCTAGGATTCCCTCTATCACTCTCCCGTCCGACCCCGTCTGACCGACAGGAACCCCATGAGCACCGACACTTCGTCTCCCTTCGGCTTCGAGCTCGTGCGGCGTGGTTACGACCGCGGGCAGGTGGACGACCGCATCGCGAAGCTCGTCGCCGACCGTGACAACGCGCTGGCCCGTATCGCATCGCTGGAGAAGCGCATCGAGGAGCTGCACCTCGAGACGCAGAACGCCCAGGCGCAGATCAACGACTCCGAGCCGTCGTACGCCGGACTCGGCGCCCGGGTCGAGAAGATCCTCCGGCTCGCCGAGGAAGAGGCCAAGGACCTGCGCGAGGAGGCCCGCCGGGCCGCCGAGCAGCACCGGGAGCTGGCCGAGTCCGCCGCCCAGCAGGTGCGCAACGACGCCGAGGCGTACGCCTCCGACCGCAAGGCCAAGGCGGAGGACGAGGGAGTCCGGATCGTCGAGAAGGCCAAGGACGAGGCCGCCACGCTGCGCGCCGAGGCGCAGAAGGACGCCCAGGCCAAGCGCGAGGAGGCCGACGCCCTCTTCGAGGACACCCGGGCCAAGGCCGCCCAGGCCGCCGCCGACTTCGAGACCAACCTGGCCAAGCGCCGCGAGCAGTCCGAGCGCGACCTGGCGTCGCGTCAGGCCAAGGCCGAGAAGCGGCTGGCGGAGATCGAGCACCGCGCCGAGCAGCTGCGCCTGGAGGCCGAGAAGCTGCGCACCGACGCCGAGCGCCGCGCCCGCCAGACGGTGGAGACCGCCCAGCGCCAGGCCGAGGACATCGTGGCCGACGCCAACGCCAAGGCCGACCGCATCCGCAGCGAGTCCGAGCGCGAGCTGGCGGCGCTCACCAACCGCCGCGACAGCATCAACGCCCAGCTCACCAACGTCCGCGAGATGCTGGCCACGCTCACCGGCGCGGCCGTGGCCGCGACCGGGCAGCCGAGCACGGACAGCGGCGACGAGTCGCTGGGCCGCGGCGTCCCCGCCCAGCAGTCGCGCTGAGGCACGGCCCCCCGGCGGGCCGCCCCGCGGCGGAAGGGCCGCACCGGCAGACGGTGTGACCGGCGCCCCGCACCATTCCCGGACGGTGCGGGGCGCCGCCGTCCCCGGGGCGCCGTCTCCGGGACGCCGCGTCCTTCCGGCCGGGCGCCCCGGGGGGCGGCGTCCCGCCGGTTGCCGGGAACCGGACACCCCCCGATAGCCTCCTAGTTCAAACGGGGGGCGGAACGCCCCGACCGCAGAGGCCAGCAGGGGCGGAAGAAGCATGATCGAAGCAGTCGGCCTGACGAAGCGCTACGGCGCCAAGACGGCCGTGTACAACCTTTCCTTCCAGGTGAAACCGGGGATGGTGACCGGCTTCCTGGGCCCGAACGGCTCCGGGAAGTCCACCACCATGCGGATGATCCTGGGTCTGGACACGCCCACCGAGGGGCACGTCACCATCGGCGGCCACCCGTACCGCAGGCTCCCCAACGCGCCCCGGCAGGTGGGGGCCCTGCTCGACGCCAAGGCGGTGCACGGCGGCCGCAGCGCGTACAGCCACCTGCTCTCCCTGGCGCAGCTCTCCGGCATCCCCGCGCGGCGCGTGGACGAGGTGCTGGGGGTCGTCGGCCTCCAGGACGTCGCCAAGAAGCGTTCCAAGGGCTTCTCGCTCGGCATGGGCCAGCGGCTGGGCATCGCCGCCGCGCTGCTGGGCGACCCGCAGGTGCTGCTGTTCGACGAGCCGGTCAACGGCCTGGACCCGGAGGGCATCCTCTGGATCCGCAACCTGATGAAGAGGCTCGCCTCCGAGGGGCGCACGGTCTTCGTCTCCAGCCATCTGATGAGCGAGATGGCCCTGACGGCCGACCACCTGATCGTCATCGGCCGCGGCCAGCTCCTCGCGGACATGTCCGTGAAGGACTTCATCGCGCACAACTCCGCCGACTTCGCCCGGGTCCGCACGCCCGACGGCGAGACCGGGCCGCGCGACAGGCTCTCCGCCGCGCTCACCGAGGCCGGCGGCCACGTCCAGCCGGAGCCGGACGGGGCGCTGCGGGTCTCCGGGCTGCCGCTGCCGCGGATCAGCGACCTGGCGCACGAGGCGGACGTACGGCTGTGGGAGCTCTCCCCGCACTCGGCCTCCCTGGAGGAGGCGTACATGCGCATGACGCAGGGCGCGGTGGACTACCGGTCCACCGAGGACATGCGGGCCGGGCTCCGGACGCAGGCCCCGGTGGGGTACGCGCAGCCCGGGGCGCAGCACCCCGGCGCCTGGCCGCCGCCGCAGGGCGCCGCCGCGCCGGTGGGGTACGCCCCGCCGGTGCCGACCCAGGGGCAGGCCCCCGGGCAGCCGAACCCGTACGCCGTGCCGCCGCAGCAGGCGTGGCAGCCCCCGCAGGCTTCCCAGTCCCAGCACCAGCCCCAGTCCCAGCACCAGCCCCCGCAGGCGCCCGCATCCGGCGCCGCGCCGGAGGGCGCCGCCCCCGCCGAACCGACCGAGCGCGACAGCGAGGACGCCCGATGACCACTCCTCAGCAGGGCCAGGCCGCACCCCCCGTGCCGCAGGGCGTCCCCCAGACGGGGCCGCAGCCGCAGGCCGCCTGGCCCTCCGGCGGCCACGGCTACGCCTCGCCGATCCCCGTCAAGCGCACCCACCTCGGGCACGCCCTCGCCTCGGAGTGGACCAAGATCCGCTCGGTGCGCTCCACCGTGTGGACGCTCGCCGTCATGTTCGCCCTCGTCGTCGGCATCGGCGTGCTCACGGCCCTGGCCATCGGCAGCGAGGAGTACGCCTCGGCCCCGGTGCTCGCGGGCGGTTTCTTCGGGCTGATGCTCGGCCAGCTGTGCGTCATCACGCTCGGGGTGCTGGTGGTCACCTCCGAGTACAGCACCGGCATGATCCGCACCACCCTCACCGCCTGCCCGCAGCGCGCCCGGGTGCTCACCGCCAAGGCGCTGGTCTTCTTCCTGCTGTCCTTCGTGACGACGCTGGTCGCCTGCACGCTGACCGCGCTCGTGCAGGCGGCGATGGTCGGGGGCAAGCCCGTCTCCGAGTACGCCGACCCGAAGGTGCTCAACGAGGAGACCGTCGCCGCCGGCGAGGCCGTCGCCTCCGCCGGCGAGTGGATGGGCGCCACGGTCGGCGCCGCGCTGTACGTGGCGCTGCTCGGACTGCTGTCCCTGGCGGTCGGCACGCTGCTGCGCAGCACCCCGGGCGCGATCACCGCCATGCTCGGGGTGGTGCTGCTTCCGTTCATCGTCTCGCTGTTCCTCTTCGGCGAGAGCGTGCGGGAGTTCGGCGAGAAGCTGCGCGAGTACTCGGTGCTCAACGGGCTGTCGTCGCTGTTCCGGCTGTCGATGGAGAGCGACGGGGGCGGCGACGGCTGGCCGCTGCTCGGGCTGCTGGCGGCCGTCACGCTCGCCGCGCTGATCGGCGCGTACGCCCGCGTCTCCACCCGCGACGTCTGACGCGCGGCCCGGCGCGGCGCCGGCCGGGGTCAGTACCTCGGCGCCTGACGGGACCGCTGGAGCCGCGCGCTCCGGCGGTCCCTGGCGTTCCAGCACGCCCGGTGCCAGTGCCGCCGGTCGTCCACCCGGCCGTCCCGCTGCCAGGCCACCACGTGCGGCACCCCGGGCGGGATCTCCTGGTCGCAGCCGGGGCAGCGGTAGTGCTTGGCGGCGGCCTGTCCGGTGACCGGCCGCACCACCCACTCCTCGCCGTGCCACTCGTCGGTGCGCTCCAGACCGCGGCGGCCGTCCGCCTCCTCGTCGCGGCGGGCGGACCTGCCACCGCCGCGGGGGCGGTTTCGACGCGGGGACAAGAGGCACCTCACGAGGTGTCGGGGGCCGATCGGGCCCGGCCGGCGGACTGCTCCGTCCAGCCTACGCAGGTCCCGGACGGCCGTGCGCCGCGCGCCCCCGCCGCCCCTCGTGTCCCGCGCCTCCCGGGTTCCTTGCACGATCTGAAAAACTTCCCGACAGGCCGTGCCCTTGGCACGTGTCAGGCGTTGTTGCCTCCAAGGAGGACCACCCGGGGGAGTCCGTCGCGGGGGGCGGTGCCGAGGGCGGTCTCGGTACCGATCAGAAGGCGGTGGCGATGCGCGTCGGGGCTTTCGTGCTGGCGGGGCAGTTCCCCGGGCAGGGGCAGGGAGAGGCTCTCCACCGGGCCGTACGCTCGGCGGAGGCCGCCGAGCGGGCCGGACTGGACGCCGTCTGGGTGGCCGAGCACCACTTCGTCCCCTACGGGGTCTGCCCGTCGGCGGTCACCCTGGCCGCGCTGCTGCTGGGGCGCACCCGGCGCATCGGGGTGGGCACCGCCGTGAGCGTGCTCCCCACCGCGCACCCGGTCGCCCTCGGCGAGCAGACGGCGCTGCTGCACCTCCTCTCCGGCGGCCGGTTCACCCTGGGCGTCGGCCGCGGCGGTCCCTGGGTGGACCTGGAGGTCTTCGGCGGCGGCGCCGAGGCGTACGAACGGGGCTTCCCCGAGTCGCTGGACCTGCTGCTGCGCTGGCTGCGCGAGCCGCGCGTCGGCGCGGACGGCGAGCGCTACCGCTTCCGCGAGGTCCCCGTCGTACCGCGCCCGGACCAGGGCATCGGCGCACCGGGCGAACCGCCCGTGCTGGTCGCCTGCACCTCCCCCGCGTCCGTGCGGCTGGCGGCGGCGCGCGGGCTGCCGATGCTCCTGGGGATGCACTGCGGGGACGAGGAGAAGGCCCGGATGGTCGCCCTGTGGCGGCGCGAGGCGCTGGCGGCGGGGGTGGATCCGCAGGCCGTGGCGTCGGCCGGGCACGTGTCGGCCGGGGTCGCGCAGGTGGCCGACACCCGCGACGAGGCCGTGGAGACGCTCACCAAGGCGATGCCCGGCTGGCTGCGGCAGGGGCTGGAGGCCCACACGACCGTGGACGGCAGGGCGCGCGCGATGCGCGATCCGCTCGCCTACACCGAGCTGCTGTGCGGGCTGCATCCGGTCGGCCCGCCCCGGCTGTGCGCGGACCGGCTCGCGGCCACCGCCGAGCGGACCGGGATCGGCCGGTTCGCGCTGCTGGTCGAGGGCTCGGGCGATCTGGCCGGCACCGAGCTGAACGTCCAGCGGCTGGGCGCCGAGGTGCTGCCGCTCCTCCCCCGAGCAGCGGCAGCGCTTGCGCCGTCGAGTGCCCCGTGGACGCCGGATCCGGGAGCGGGTACGGGGCCGGGCACGGCACTGTGACCGGCCGTCCGTCCGCGTGCCCGGCCGCGGTCAGCAGTCGCGCAGTTCGGGCGACTGGTTGAGGAGCTGGCCGCGGATGGAGGTGAAGCGGGCGAGCCGCTCGTCCGCCGTGGGGTCCGGCTGGAAGACCGCGACCCGGTGGCAGTTCTGGAAGGCCAGTCTCACTCCGAAGTGGCGCTCCAGGGCGCCGCGTATCGCGTCGCTCGCGAGCGCGCGCAGCAGCTGCCCCCGTGCCTGCTCGTCCGGCGGCGGCGTCTGGTTGTCGGCGAAGTCCCCGCCGTCCACCTTGAGTTGGGCCACCAGGGAGCTGATCATGTCCCACGCGTAGGGCAGGGACGTACGGACGCAGTCGACGAAGGCCGCCTCGTCGACCTCGCCTCGCTCGGCCTGTTCCAGGAGGGCAGGTGAGACGTCGAGCGACATGGGTTCTCCTCTCGCGATCCCGGACGTACCGGGACCTCAGGGACGGACAATGGGGCCGCGCGTAACCGGATGATCTCGTACGGCGACGCCCGGGCTGCAACGTTATGCCCGTGCGTACGGCCGCACCAGGCTCCCGGGCACACAACAAGCCACCCCCGAACGGTGATCGAACAGGGAGAACCAGGGGCGAATCGCGTGGGCCGCCCGGTGTCCAGTAGCGTGGCCGACCATGCGTCTCGTCATCGCCCGCTGCTCCGTGGACTACGCCGGAAGACTCACCGCCCACCTCCCGTCGGCCCCCCGCCTCATTCTGGTGAAGGCCGACGGATCGGTCTCGGTCCACGCGGACGACAGGGCTTACAAGCCCCTCAACTGGATGTCTCCGCCATGCACCCTCAAAGAGGGTGAGGAGGACGGAGTCAACGTCTGGACGGTGGTCAACAAATCCGGTGAGAAGCTCATCATCACCATGGAGGAGGTCCTGCACGACTCCTCGCACGAACTCGGCGTCGATCCCGGTCTGATCAAGGACGGTGTGGAGGCGCACCTCCAGGAACTGCTCGCTGACCGAATGGAGACCCTGGGCGAGGGCTGGACGCTGGTACGGCGCGAGTACCCCACCGCCATCGGGCCGGTGGACATCCTGTGCCGGGACGCGGAGGGGGCCACCGTCGCCATCGAGATCAAGCGGCGCGGTGAGATCGACGGCGTCGAGCAGCTCACCCGCTATCTGGAGCTGCTCAACCGCGATCCCCGTCTGGCCCCGGTGCGGGGGGTGTTCGCGGCCCAGGAGATCAAGCCGCAGGCGCGCGTGCTGGCCACGGACCGCGGCATCGACTGCGTCGTCCTCGACTACGACGCGCTGCGCGGCATCGAGGACGACAAGCTGCGGCTGTTCTGAGCCGCCGTCCCCGCTCCGCACACCACCCGCCCCGCACATCCCGCACGCCCCCGGCCGGAACCGCGTCCAGCGCGGTTCCGGCC
>NZ_JARVKV010000007.1 GCF_029813835.1 Streptomyces sp. DH37 | reverse complement strand
GGCCCCCGGGCGCCCGACCGCGCCCGGGGGCCGGCGGCCGTGCGGCGCGGGCGCCGTCCCGGCGGCGGACGGTGCGCGGGCGGGCGGCTGTTCACCGGATCTTCCCCGCCGGCCCCCTTGGCCGACCGCCCGCGCCGCGCGATGGTGACGTGTACACGTCCCCCACACGCCTGGAGACCCCCATGCAGCGACGCACCTTCCTGAGAAACGCCTCCGCCGGCGCGGGGGCCGTCGCCTTCTCCGGCGCCCTGTGGCAGAGGGCCGCCACCGCGGCGGGCACGGCGGCGGGGGCGGGCCCGTACGGTCCGCTGCGCGCGCCCGACGCCAACGGGATGGCGCTGCCGGAGGGCTTCCGCGGCCGGATCGTGGCCCGCTCCGGCCTGCCGGTCGGCGGGATCCTGTGGCACCCGGCGCCCGACGGCGGGGCCTGCTACCCCGACGAGGGGGGCACCTCCACGCCCGCTCAGGGCTCCGGGGGAGGATGGATCTACGTCTCCAACTCCGAGGTCCCCCTCGTCGGCGGCGCCTCCGCGCTCCGCTTCCGCGCCGACGGATCGATCGACCGGGCGTACCGCGTCCTGCGGGGCACCAACCTCAACTGCGCCGGCGGGGCGACCCCGTGGCGGACCTGGCTGTCGTGCGAGGAGATCCACCGCGGCCGGGTCTTCGAGACCGACCCGTACGGGCGGCGCGAGGCGGTCGCCCACAAGGCGATGGGCCGCTTCAAGCACGAGGCCGCCGCCTGCGACCCGGACCGGCGCGTGGTCTACCTGACGGAGGACGAGCCCGACGGCTGCTTCTACCGCTACGCCCCCGAGGTCTGGGGCGACCTGTCGCGCGGGCGGCTGGACGTGCTGTGCGAGTCGGCGGGCGGCGGCGTGGAGTGGCGCGAGGTCCCGGACCCGTCGGCGCCGCTGTTCGGGAAGCAGACGCGCCACCAGGTCCCCGCCGCCCTGCGCTTCGACGGCGGCGAGGGCTGCCACTACGCCGACGGCACCTGCTGGTTCACCACCAAGGGCGACAACCGGGTGTGGGCGTACGACGCCGGGCGGGGCGGGTTGTCGGTGGCCTACGACGCGGACTCCCCGCTGGACGGCGTGGACAACATCACCGGCACCCCCGGCGGCGACCTGTACGTGGCGGAGGACGGCGGCAACATGGAGATCAACGTCATCACGCCCGAGGGCGTGGTGGCCCCGGTGGTCCGGCTCGACGGCCACGAGGACTCCGAGATCACCGGGCCGGCCTTCTCGCCGGACGGCTCCCGGCTGTACTTCTCCTCCCAGCGCGGCACCCTGGGCGACCCGGCCGGGCTGGGCGGCATGACGTTCGAGGTGTCGGGGCCCTTCCGGCGCTGACCCCGCCCCGCCCGCACCCCGCCCGCCGTTCGCCTCCGCGCCACGCGCGCACCCTCCCCGGGTCGGCCCGACTCCCCTACTGTGAGCGCGATTTGACCCCCCACGCGGAAGGCGGCGCACATGGCACAGCAGTGGAGAAACCGGCTGGCGACGGCGGTGGCGGCGGCCGGGATCGGCACGGCGCTCGTGGCGGTCCCGCCGGCCGGGGCGGCGGACACCGGCGCGCTGCCGTACTCCGGCACCACCTCCGTCGGCGTGCACAACGCCTACGAGAAGGACAAGTTCACCTACCTCGCCGACGCCCTGGACTCCGGCGCCTCGCTGCTGGAGCTGGACGTGTGGACCAAGTACGCGGGCGGCTGGCGCGTCTCCCACGACAACCCGCTGGCCAACGACAACAACTGCGAGAACGCCTCCTCCCCCGCCGAACTGCGCACCAGGCCGCGCAACCAGAGCCTGGCCGGCTGCCTGTCCGACCTGCGCGCCTGGCACGACGCCCACCCCGGGCACCGGCCCGTCCTGATCAAGATCGAGATGAAGGACGGCTTCGCCGGCAACCACGGCCGCGGGCCCGCGCAGTTCGACGCCCTGGTGACGCAGGAGCTGGGCGACGCGCTCTACCGGCCCGGGGAGCTCGCCGCCGGCCACGCCACGCTGGACGACGCCGTACGGGCGAAGGGCTGGCCGGGCCGGAACGCGCTGGCGGGGAAGTTCCTGATCCACCTCATCCCCGGCACCGTCGAGGAGTCCAACCCCTTCGACTCCCTGTGGACCGACCGCGAGTACGCCGCCCACCTGCGCGGCCTCGCCGCCGCCGGACGGCTGGGCGAGGCCGCCGCCTTCCCCGCCGTGCACCGCGCCGAGGCCGGGGACCCGCGGACCCGCTACGCCGACGCCTCGCTGCGCCCCTGGTTCGTGGTCTTCGACGGCGACGCCTCGGCCTACGTCTCCGGCGGCATCGACACCGCCTGGTACGCCCGGAACCGCTACCTGCTGGTCATGACCGACGCCCACGGCGTGGCGCCCGCCATCAGCCCCACCGCTCCGACGGAGGCCCAGGCGCGCGACCGGGTGGCGCTGCTGGCGGCCGAACGGGCGAGCTTCGTCACCTCCGACTGGACCCGGCTGCCGTCCGTCCTCTCCACCGTCCTGCCGCGCGGCTGACGGCCGTTGGCGGCCCTATCGTGTGAGCGCCGGCGCCCACGGGGGGCTGTCCGGGCGTCGAGAGGGAGCTGCCGTGCGTGTTGTCCTGGCCGAGGACCTGTTTCTGCTGCGCGACGGCCTGGTACGGCTGCTGGAGGCGTACGACTTCGAGATCGCGGCGGCGGTGGACAACGGACCGGAGCTGAGCAGGGCCCTGGACGAACTGGACCCGGACGTGGCGGTCGTCGACGTCAGGCTGCCGCCGTCGTTCACCGACGAGGGGCTGCAGTGCGCCCTGACGGCCCGCCGCAAGCGGCCGGGGCTGCCGGTGCTGGTGCTCTCCCAGCACGTCGAGCAGCTCTACGCGCGCGAGCTGCTGGCCGACGGGAACGGCGGTGTCGGCTACCTGCTGAAGGACCGCGTCTTCGACGCGGACCAGTTCACCGATGCCGTCCGCCGCGTGGCGGCGGGCGGCACGGCCATGGATCCGCAGGTGATCCAGCAACTGTTGACGCGGCGTGAGGCGGACCGGCCGATGAGCCGTCTCACACCGCGCGAGAAGGAGGTCATGGAATTGATGGCTCAGGGCCGGTCCAACGCGGCCATCGCGGCGCACCTGGTGATCACCGAGCGGGCGGTCGCCAAGCACACCTCCAACATCTTCGGCAAGCTCGGGCTGCCCCCCTCCGACGACGACAACCGCCGCGTCCTGGCCGTCCTGGCCTACCTGGACCACGGCGGCCGGGGAAGCCAAGGGGGGCAGGGGTGAGCCGGCGGCCGGCCCCGGCCTCCCCCGCGGCGGACGCGGCCGAGGCGGCGGACGCGGTGGAGGGCACGGGAGCCAGGGGGCTGTCCCGGCGCGTGGTGCTGGGCGCCGGAACGGTGGCGGCGGGGCTCGCCGCCGCGGTCGGCCCGGGCCTGGCGACGAGCGGGGGCGGTGCGGCGGCCGCCGCGCCGCCCTTCTCCGTCGAACCCGCCGCCGCGGCGCTGCGCCGGCTGCTGCCGGACCACGCCGGGCAGTTCCGGCTGACCGCGCTGGCCCCCTCGGGCGGCGTCGAGCGCTTCCGGGTCGCGGGCGCGGCGGGGCGGGTCGAGGTGGCCGGGACGAGCCCGGCCGTCCTGCTCACCGGGGTCCACTGGTACCTCAAGGAGAGCTGCTCCGCGCACGTCTCCTGGGCGGGGCGGCAGCTCGATCTGCCCGCCACCCTGCCCGCGCCCGCGCGCCCCCTGGAGCGCTCCACCACGCTGCCCAACCGCTTCGTGCTCAACGACACCAACGACGGCTACACCGCCCCCTACGCCGACTGGGCCTACTGGGAGCGGCTCATCGACGTGCTGGCCCTGCACGGCTGCAACCAGGTGCTGGTGATCGCCGGGCAGGAGGCCGTCTACCACCGGCTGCTGAAGGACTTCGGCTACTCCGACGCCGAGGCCCGCCGCTGGCTGCCCGCCCCCTCCCACCAGCCGTGGTGGCTCCTGCAGAACCTCAGCGGCTACGGCGGCCCGCTCAGCCCGGAGCTGATCGGGCGGCGCGCCGAACTGGGCCGGCGCATCACCGCGCGGCTGCGGGAGCTGGGCATGCACCCGGTGCTGCCCGGCTACTACGGCTCGGTGCCGAAGGACTTCGCCGCGCGCGTCCCCGGCGCCCGCACCGTCCCGCAGGGCACCTGGCACGGCTTCGCCCGGCCCGACTGGCTGGATCCGCGCACCTCCGCCTTCGCCGACGTCGCCGCCGCCTTCTACCGGCACCAGCGGGAGCTGTTCGGCGAGGCGCGGCACTTCAAGATGGACCTGCTGCACGAGGGCGGGACCGCCGGCGACGTGCCCGTGGCCGACGCGGCGCGCGGTGTCGAGACCGCCCTGCGCAAGGCCCATCCGGAGGCGGTGTGGGTGATCCTGGGCTGGCAGGACAACCCGCGGCGCGAGCTGGTGGACGCCGTCGACAAGCGGCGCATGCTCATCGTCGACGGCATCTCCGAGCGCACCGAGACCGTCCACGACCGCGAGGCCGACTGGAACTCCACCCCCTACTGCTTCGGCGCGATCCCCAACTTCGGCGGCCGCACCCTGCTCGGCGCCAAGACCCACGTGTGGAACGAGCGCTTCCACGCCTGGCGCGACAAGCCCGGCAGCGCCCTGGCGGGCACCGCGTACATGCCGGAGGCCGCCGACCGCGACCCGGCCGCCTTCGACTTCTTCTCCGAGCTGGCCTGGCGCGAGGGCCCGGTGGACCTGCCCGGCTGGTTCGCGCGGTACGCCCGGTACCGCTACGGCGGCGCCGACCCGCGCGCGGAGGACGCCTGGCGCGCGCTGCACGACACCGCCTACCGGCACCGCGCCCGGCTGTACGGCTTCCCCCACGACAGCCTCTTCGCCGCCCGCCCCGACCTCGCCGCGACCCGGGCCGGCCAGTACGGGCCCACCGAGCTGACCTACGACCCGGCGCGCTTCGACGCCGCCCTCGACGGACTGCTGGGGACGGCCGCCGCACTGCGCGGCAGCGACGCGTACCGCCACGACCTGGTGGACGTCGCCCGGCAGGCCCTGGCCAACCGCAGCCGCCTGCTGCTGCCCCAGCTCCGCGCCGCCTACGAAGGCGGCGACCTGGCGTCCTTCCGGGAGCTGTCGGCGCTGTGGCTGCGGCTGATGACGCACGCCGACGAGCTGGCCGGAACCCACCGGCTGTTCCTGCTGGGCCCGTGGACGGACGCCGCCCGCCGCATGGCGGCCTCCCCGGCCGAGGAGGCGGAGCTGGAGCGCACCGCCAGGGTCCTGCTGACGGTGTGGGACGGGCGCGCCGCCTCCGACGCCGGGAAGCTGCACGACTACGCCAACCGCGACTGGCACGGGCTGATCGGCGGCTTCTACCTGCCGCGCTGGCGGCGCCTGCTGGACGAGCTGGACGCGGCGCTGGCCTCGGGGGGACGGCCGGAGCCGATCGACTGGTACGCGGTCGAGGAGCCCTGGACGCGGGAGCGCGAGGACCACCCGCTGCGGCCGGTGGGCGATCCGTACGCCATCGCCGCGCGGGTCCGCGACGTCCTCGCCCGCGCGCCCTACCAGGGGCGGCTGGAGGCGGTCGCCGAGCCGGCGGTGCTGGCGCCGGGCGGGAGCGGGGTGCTGACCGCGTCCTTCACCAACACCAACGGGCTGCGCGCCGCCGGCCCGGTCGACCTCGCCCTGTCCACCGGCTCCTCCGGTCTGGAGGCGGCGCCGCTGGACCCCACCACCGTGGACCGCGTGCCGCCGGGCGGCCGGGCCCGGGTGCGCTGGCGGGTGACCGCGCCCGGCCGGCCGCTCACCGCGCCGCTGCGGGAGCTGCCGTACAGCCTGACGGCGCGGTACGGGCCCGAGGGCGGCGGGCGCCGGGCGCGGACGGGGCACCGCGGGGGGCTGTTCCTGGCCGGGCCGCTCCCGGCGGGCCTGCGCACGGTCTCCACCAACGGCGCGGTCTTCGGCCGGCTCGGCGCGCGGTACGCCGTCCACGGCGGGGGCGCGGACCTGTGGAGGGACACCGCGGAGTTCGGCGCCCTGTACCGGCCGGGCGGGCTCGGCGAGCGGGGCTCGGTGACCGTGCGGGTCGACTCCCAGGCGGAGACCGGTCCGTGGGCGCGGGCGGGGATCCTCGTCCGCCGCGACCTGTCGCGGGCGGGCTCCCCCGGCTTCGTCAACCTGTCGGTGACCCCGGGCAACGGGGTGGTGCTGTCGTACGACTCCGACGGGGACGGCGCGCTGGACGCCTACCGCCGGATCACCGGGGTGCGGGCCCCGGTGCTGCTGCGGCTGCGGCGCGCGGGCGCCGAGTACACCGGCGAGCTGTCCACCGACGGCGGCGCGAAGTGGCGGACGGTGGCGACCGTGCGGGTGCCGGGCGCGACCGGGCGGCAGGACGCCGGACTGGGCATGACGGCGGCCGGCGGCGGGCGGAGCGGCACGGTGGAGTTCTCCGGGTGGCGGACGGACTGACGCGCGGGGGGACGGGGGGCACGGGGGCGGACGGCCGCGCGGCCGTCCGCCCCCGCGGGCGGGGACGGCGGGCGGAGCGCCGCGCTCGCTAGGGTGTTCCCATGACCACTGGGGTACGCCGCAGGATGGGTGTCGAGGAGCGTCGGCAGCAACTGATCGACGTCGCGCTGAGGTTATTCAGCGACCGTCCGCCGGAGGACGTCTCCATCGACGACATCGCCACCGCGGCCGGGATATCGAGACCGCTGGTCTACCACTACTTCCCGGGCAAGTACAGCCTCTACGAGGCGGCGGTGCGGCGGGCGGCCGACGAGCTGTCCGCCCGTTTCGACGTGCCGCGCGAGGGTCCGTTCAGCATGCGGCTGCTGCGGGTGATGGGCCGCTACTTCGACTTCGCCGAGGAGCACGCGCCGGGCTTCTCGGCGCTGCTGCGCGGCGGTTCGGCGCGGAGCGAGGCCGTGGTCGAGGAGGTGCGGCAGGCCGCCTACGAACAGCTCCTGGCCCATCTGGAGCTCACCGACCCCGGACCGCGCATGTCCCTGGTGCTCCGCACCTGGGTCGGTGTCGCCGAGACCACGGCGCTGAACTGGCTGGCCGACCGCTCGATACCGCGCCGGGAGCTGGAGCGGCAGCTCGTCCACGACCTGCTGGCCCTGGCCGCGGTGACGGCCGCCTTCGACGGGGAGACGGCCGAGGTGCTCCACCGGGTCGTCGAACAGGAGCCCGCCGACGGCCCGTTCGCGGAACTGGTGGCCCGGCTGCTGGCACTGGTCCCCGGCACTGTCGGCGGCGGCGGGTAACTTCGGTGGTGTGACCCATGGACTGACGACCGGAACACGGGGCCTGCGCTCGCTCGTGGCCTCGGCCGGGCTGCCGCCGGGCACGCTGGTGGACCGGACGGTGCTCGGCAGACTGCCCGAGCCGCTGCTGTGGCGCGCCGACGGGCCGGCCGGGCCCGACGACTGGAGCCGGATGCTCCCGGTGCGCGACGCCACCGGGCTGTGGCCCGTGCTGCTGGGCGCGCACGTCCGCGGCACCGCCGTGGAGGACGACCTGCTGCCCGGCGCGGGGGCCGGGGAGGCGGACGGGGTCGACGCCGCCGGGGCACTGGCCGCGTGGTGGCGGGAGCACGCCGCGCGGGAGCCGGCCGGGGAGACCTCCGGTGAGGTGCCGGCGTTGCGGCCGTACGGCAGGCGGTGGCCCGGGCCCGCGCGTCCCGCCCCGGGCGCCGGCGACCCGGACGCGGCGGCGGCCGGAGCGGCCCGCGCGCTGGTGGCGCGCAGCACCCTGCGCGACCCGCGCATCGCCCTGGTCCTGGCGGGGCGGAGCGCCGACGTGCCCGCCGCGATCGGCTGGGCGGGCACCCTGGCGTACGGCGGGCACACCGCGCCGTTCGGCGCCGTGCTGCGCTCCTGGGAGGAGCGGTTCGGGACGCGGCTGGTGGCGCTGGAGCCGGACGTGCTGCACCTGTCGGTGCCGGCCCCGCCGCGTACGGCGGCCGAGGCGCTGCCGGTGGCGGCCGAGCACTACGCGTTCTGCCCCGCCGTGGTGCGGCAGGGGGCCGGATCGCTGGCGCGCTACGCGGAGAGGTGGCTGGCCGGCCGGAGCGTGTGGTCGTTCTGGTGGGACTGAGCCCGCCCGGCGGACCGCACGGGGACGGGCGCGGGCACGGACGGACAGACACGGGCAGACACGGGCACGGACGGCGGGGCGGGGCGGGACCGGTCTCCCGGCCCCGCCCCGCCCCGTCCCGGGTCACCGCCCCGCGGCGGTCACCGCGCGGCGAACACCGCCACCGTGCGCGGCGGCACCGTGAAGGCGCCCTCGCCGGCGTCGAACGCGGAGTCCTTCACCACCGCGTCGGAGCCCTTCGCCTGCACCGGGTGCAGGGCGTAGGAGGCGCCGGCGAGCGAGGAGACGGTCTGGGTCTGCCGCTCGGGGGTGGCGTTGAAGACGACCACCAGGTCGCGGTCGCCGTCCCGCAGGCGCATCGTGATCACGCCCGGGGTCTCCTCCCGGCCCGACAGCGGGAAGGACAGCGCCCGCTGCACGTCGGCCGCCGTGGGCCGGCTGAAGACCTTCTCGGTGGAGCGGATCTCCAGCAGGTCGCGGTAGGCCGCCGAGGCGCCCTCGATCTCCGCGCAGGACGGGGAGAGCGTGGGCTCGGTCAGCAGCGGCTTGGCGTACGGCCACTTGTCCTGGTTGTCCCAGGCCGGGGGCAGACCGCGGCCGAAGCCGTTGCCCGCCCGGCAGTCCCAGTGGATGGAGTTGTACCAGTCGCCGGAGTTGAAGGAGTTGCGGTCCAGCGACTTCGACCGCAGCAGGTCGGTGCCCGCCTGGCTGAGGGCCGGCCCCTGGGAGAGGGCCGCGGTGGCCATGGCGAGGACCTGCATCCGGGCGCGGTCGGCGGCCGGGGTGTCCTTCGGCAGCTTGAACGCCAGGGCGTCGTAGAGGGTCTCGTTGTCGTGGGCGTCGGCGTAGGCGAGCGCGTCGCCGGGGGCGGCGGCGTATCCGGCCGGTGAGCCGTTGTAGTCGACCTGCGAGCCCGTGACCCGCTTCCCGGAGGTGTCGGTGAAGGCGTAGTCGGCGAGGTTGCCGGACAGGCCGACCTTGATCAGGTCCTGGTGGTGCAGCAGCCGCGCGCGCTGCTCCTGCCTGCTGCCGTTCGAGGCCGAGGAGTTGGGGTCGGTGTACAGGCCGCTGGCGAAGCCCTGGACGCCGGGGTCGGCGTCGAAGGGGCCGCCGCCGCGCACCGCGTCGCGGGCCCGGTCGGAGAAGGTGGCGATGCCGGTGCCCGCCATGTTCTTCTGCGTGGCCTGGACGAAGCGGGCGTCGTCCGCCACCTCGCCGAAGTTCCAGCCCTCGCCATAGAGGACGATCTTCTTCCCGTCGACGCCGTCCTCGGCGGGGGTGAGGGAGTCCAGCGCCTCGCGGACGGCCAGGATGTTGGCCTTGGGGTGGTGGCCCATCAGGTCGAAGCGGAAGCCGTCCACCTTGTACTGCCTGGCCCAGGTGACGATGGAGTCGACCGTGAGCTTGCCCATCATGGTGTGCTCGGGCGCGGTGTTGGCGCAGCAGGTGGAGGTGGCGACGGTGCCGTCCTCCAGCAGGCGGTGGTAGTAGCCGGGCACGATCTTGTCCAGGACGGACTTCTCGTGCTGCCCGGCGGCCATGGTGTGGTTGTAGACCACGTCCAGGACGACCCGCAGCCCGGCCTCGTTCAGGCTCTGGACCATCCTGCGGTACTCGACGGTGCGGGTGGTGCCGTCGGCGTCGGTGGCGTAGGAGCCCTCGGGCACGGTGTAGTGCAGCGGGTCGTAGCCCCAGTTGTAGGCGTCCCGGTCGCGGACCTCTCCGACGCACTCCTGCTGCTTCTCGGAGTCGGCGGGCAGCTCCGCCAGGTCGCAGCCGGGCTCGGCGCGGTCGGCGGGGCGCTCGGCGATGGAGGCGATGTCGAACGAGGGCAGCAGGTGGACGTGGGAGGTGCCCGCGTCCGCCAGCTCCTTCAGGTGCCTCATGCCGTCGGAGGAGCCCTCGGTGAAGGCCAGGTAGCCGCCGCGGTGCCGCTCGCTCACCGTGGGGTCGGCGACGGAGAAGTCGCGGATGTGCAGCTCCTGGATCTGCGCGTCGCGCAGCTCGCCGGCCTCGGGCTTGTCCAGCGTCCGCCAGCCCTTCGGGGCGAGCTTCGGGTCGGACAGGTCCACCACCAGGCTCTTCTCCGAGTCGGTGGTCAGGGCGGTGGAGTACGGGTCGGTGACCTTGTTGGTGACCAGCTTCCGCACCGAGGGGGCCCAGACCGTCACGTGGTAGCGGTACGGCTCGCCCTTCCAGCTCCGGTCGCCGCGCACGCTCCACACGCCGGTGGCGTCGTCGCGCCGCATCCGCACGGTGCGGCCGTCCAGTTCGAGGGAGACGTTCCGGGCGGTGGGCGCCCACAGCGACAGGGTGGGGCGTCCCGTGCGGTCGAAGACCGGGCCGAGGTCGGCCTTCGCGGCCTTCGCCCCGTAGAGGTCGTCGAGCACGCCCGGGATCTGCACCCCGGTCGCCGCCAGCAGCGCGCCCTCGGCGTTGCGCTGGGTGGCGACGACCTGGCCGCGCAGGGCGGTGCGCACCCGGTCGCGGTCGCGGGGGTCGACACGGAAGGCCGGGTAGTCCCCCAGGTGCGGGAACCTCTCCTTCTGGGCGTCGGTGAGCCCGCCGGGCACGGGGTTCAGGCGCAGCCAGCGGCCCTCGTGGTTCAGGGCGCCGTCCTCGGCCGCGATCGTGCCGCGGGCGTCGTAGGCGAGCTGCTGGCTGGTGGCGCCGGTGGCCTCGACCTTCCAGGCGACGGTGTCGCGGTCGATCCACTGGGCCTCGGCCCTGCCCAGGTCGAGGACGGGGGCGCTGCCGGTGGTGGGCAGCAGGTAGCCGGGGGTGCCGCCGAGCTTCCAGACCTCGCGGCCGTGGGAGGCGAAGTCCAGCGACTGGTCGGCGTTCTCGTCCTTGGTGTCGCCCTTGTGGATGATGTAGCTCAGCGAGGTGGCGCCCTCGGCGAGCGGGACCTCGAAGGTGACGCCGAAGGCGTCCTCCCGCACCGGCATCAGCGGCTTGGACCACTCGGTGGGCTCGGCGGCGCCGGTCCAGGTGTGCAGGCCCCAGCCGTCGTAGTCGCCGTCGGCGCGGTGGTAGTGCAGGACGGCCTTCTTCCCGTCCTGCGGCGGGTAGACGCCGTCGGGCCGGGTGCTCAGGGCCTCGCCGCCGCCCTGCTCGACCCACACCTCGCCGGTCCTCGCCAGGTCGATCGTGCGCTCGGGGCCGTCCGTCGCGCCGTCCTTGGCGATGGTGAAGGACACCTCGCCCTCGCCGTCGGCCGGCCTGATCCAGGCGAAGGCGCCGTAGGCGTCGCGGCCGGTGAAGTCGGCGGTGCGGTCGCCGGCGACCAGCTTCCAGCCGTCGTAGTCGCCGTCGGCGCGCTGGTAGTGGACGACGGCCCAGTCCCGCTCGACCGCCGAGGGCCTCTCGGGCGGCGGCGCCTGGCCGGCGGTGGTGGAGGCGGTGTCGGAGGCGGTGCGGCCCTTGCTGTCGACCACCACGGCCTTGTAGCGCAGCGGCGTCCCGGCCTTCACCTCGCGGCCGAGGTGCTGGGTGACCTTGTAGGGGGCGTGGTCGGCGGTGCCGAGGGTCTGCCACTTCCCGTCGCCCGTCTGGGCGGCGAAGACGACGCGGTTCAGCCCGCCGCCGTCCCCTCCGCCGACGTCCGCGGTGATCTCCACGGTGCCGGTCGCGCCCGCCGCGGGGGCCTTCAGCTCGATGCCGGGCGCGGCGGCCGGGTGGGCCGACGGCCTGTCGGCCCTGAACACCACGGTGGACAGGGCCGGGACGGTGACGGTCAGCTTGGCGTCGGCGCCGGTGCGCACCGTCGCGCCGCCGCCGTGGAGCTGGCGGAAGGCGGTGTTCGCCGAGCCCGTGGGGATCTCGGCGGTCCTGGCCTCCTCGCTGTTGTTGGCGGCGACGAGGTACTCGGTGCGGTCCCCGGCGTCGGTGCGCGAGAAGGCGTACAGGCCCGGGCCCTTGGCTCCCCCGTCGGCGTACCGCTCGGTCTGGACGCCGTCGCGCAGGGCCGGGTGCTCCCGGGTCAGCTTCGACAGGGCGGCGATGGAGCGGTAGAGGGGGTGGGAGGTGTCGTACGCGTCCTCGGCGTGGGTGCGGTCGGTGCCGATCCGGTCGTTCCTCTCCTCGTCCAGGTAGGCGGGCACCTGGGAGGCGAAGAGGGTCTGGCGGGCGTCCTGGTCGCCGCCGGCGCCGGTGAAGCCCTGCTCGTCGCCGTAGTAGACCACCGGATTGCCGCGGCCGAGGAACATCAGCTCGTTGGCGAGTTCGGCGCGCTTGAGCAGTTCGGCGTCGTCGGCGCCGGGGTTGTCCTGGCGCAGGAAGGTCCCGAAGCGGCCCATGTCGTGGTTGCCGGTGAAGGTGACCTGCTCGTACGCGTTGGAGCGGCCGGTGGTGTAGCGGTAGTCCTGGGCGAACAGGTCCGACAGCCTGGCCGCCGGCCCGCTCTGGGAGGCGTAGGAGCGGGCGGCCTCCTGGAAGCCGAAGTCGAGGGTGGCGTCGAGCTTGCCCCGGGTGACGTAAGGGGCCATGACGGCGGGGTCGGAGGAGTAGACCTCGCCGAACATGAAGAAGTCGTCGCGGCCCTTCTTCGCGGCGTAGGCGTCCAGGGCGGTGGCCCACTGGGTCCAGAACTCCATGTTGACGTGCTTGACCGTGTCGATGCGGAAGCCGTCGATCTGGAAGTCCTTCACCCACCGCTGGTAGATCTTCTCCATGCCCTCGACGACCTCGGGACGCTCGGTCCACAGGTCGTCCAGGCCGTGGAAGTCGCCGTGCAGGGCGCTCTCCCCGGCGAAGGTGGAGTCGCCGCGGTTGTGGTACATGGTCGGGTCGTTGAGCCAGCCGGGGACCTTCAGGTCCTTCTCGGCGGCCGGGACCGTCGGGGTGCGGGGGAAGGACTCGCGGTCGACCTGCGGGAACCTCCCGCCGGCGGCGTGGTCGGCGTCGTCGAAGGGCCGGCCGTCCCCGGTGAGGTACGGGAAGGCGCCCTTGGAGAGGTAGGAGTAGGACTTCTCCTCGTAGTCGACGACGTCGGCGGTGTGGTTGGTGATGACGTCGAAGAAGACCTTCATGCCCTTGGCATGGGCCTTGTCGATCAGCCTGCGCAGGTCCTCGTTGGTGCCGAAGTGCGGGTCGACCTGGGTGAAGTCGGTGATCCAGTAGCCGTGGTAGCCCGCGGAGGCGTTGTCGCCCTGGCCCTGCACCGGCTTGTTCTTGAAGATCGGCGCCATCCAGATGGCGGTGGTGCCCAGCCCCTTGATGTAGTCCAGCTTCTGCGTCAGGCCCTTGAGGTCGCCGCCCTGGTAGAAGCCCTTGTGGGTGGGGTCGTAGCCGGTGGCCAGGCGGTCGCCCTCCAGCCCGCCGCGGTCGTTGGAGCGGTCGCCGTTGGCGAAGCGGTCGGGCAGGACGAAGTAGAACTGCTCCCGCGTCAGGTCGTGCCGCGTGGGTTCGGCGGCCAGTTTCGCGTCGGACGGCGGCGGCGGTGGTGCGGCCTTGGCGGGGGCCGCCGCGGTGATGAGCGTCGCCAGGAGTGCGGCCGCGATGCTCGCGGCCGCTCCTCTGCGCGCCAGGGGACCTGTCACGGGTCGCTCTCCTCGGGTGCGGTGATCTCTGCGTGGTGTGTGGGGGGACCTGTGGGGGGGAGTCCTGCGGAGCCCTGCGGGGGGACGTGGGCCGCCCGGCCCGGCGGCGGGGAAGTGAGCGGGAGCCGGGCGGCCGTTCGGTGGCCGGAGCCGTCCGCGGGTCAGCCGCGCCAGGTGTCGTTCAGGACGACCCTGCCGTCGGCGGGGACGGTGGCGGTGCGGTTGGAGCCGCTCTCCCAGGTGACGTTGCCGCTGCCGTCCTTGCGGAGGTACTTGTACTCGAAGGACGTCCCGGCGGGCAGGTCCACGTCCAGCTTCCACACCGGGTAGCCCGCCGGGTCCAGCTTGAGGGCGCCGGCGGTGTTCCAGTTGCCCAGCTCGGCCCGGTTGCCGGTGACGTGGATGTTCTGGCCCATCACCGTGGTGGCGTTGACGTTGAACGAGGCGCCGTCGGCGGAGTCCCCGGGGTTCCCGCCCGAGCCGCCGCCGGAGCAGGTGCGGGCGCCGACGTGCAGGGCGAGGGCGGTGTTGGCGCCGAGGGTGGCGGTGAACTGGCCGGAGCCGTTGACGGTGACCGTCCTGCCGCTCTGGACGTCGCAGTAGTCGCCCGACGGCAGCGAGGTCTGGAAGGTGCGGCTGAGCGGGGAGCCCTCGTGGTTGATGGCGACGTACGCCTTGCTGCCGCGGCCGAAGGCGATCGCGTCGTTGCCGTTGTCCCACCAGTTGGTGACGGCCTGTCCGCGGGAGACGTTGCGGAAGGCGACCATGGAGGAGATCTCGCGCCAGGCGTGCTGGCACTTCCAGCCGCCGCTGTAGCAGGCGGTCACCGTGCCGCCGTTGGGCGGGCCGGCGTCCTTGTCGCTCCACTCGTAGCCGGAGTGGACGTCCGGGGAGCCGTAGGGCCAGGCCAGCATGAAGACGCCGGCCAGGGTGTAGTTGGCGCCGTCCTTGTAGTTGAGGGTGTCGCCGACGCGCTCGGTGTCGTGGTTGTCGACGAAGACCGCGGACCTGCCGGACTCCATGTAGCCCCAGCCCTCGCCGAAGTTCTTCAGGTGGGCGAGGCTCTCGCTGTTGAAGACGCGCTTGAGGTCGCGGGCGTAGCGGAACTCCTGCACGTCGCCGGTTCCGAGGTACTCGCTGGGCGAGACGGCCTCGCCGGCGCCGTGGATCGCCTCCTGCTTCCAGTAGGCGTTCGGGTTGGACAGCCGGGACTTGATGTTGGCCAGGTCGCTCGCGGGCATGTGCTTGGCGGCGTCGATGCGGAAGCCGTCCACGCCGAGCGAGAGCAGGTCGTTCAGGTAGGCGGCGATGCGGCCGCGGACGTAGTCCTCGCCGGTGTCGAGGTCGGCCAGGCCCACCAGCTCGCAGTTCTGGACGTTGCCCCGGTTGCGGTAGTCGGTGATCTCCGACCGGCAGTCGTCCATGTCCGGGCCGCTGTAGATGCCGGGGTAGTCGTACTTGGTGTACGGCGAGCCGCCGGTGCCGGTGCCGCTGCCCGCGGACATGTGGTTGATCACCGCGTCGGCGACGACCTTGACGCCCGCCGCGTGGCAGGTGTCGATCATGCTCTTGAACTGCGCGCGGTTGCCGAGGCGGCCGGCGATCTTGTAGCTGACGGGCTGGTACGAGGTCCACCACTGGCTGCCCTGGATGTGCTCCTGGGGCGGGGAGACCTGGACGTAGCCGTAGCCGGCCGGGCCGAGGGTGTTGGTGCACTCACGGGCGACCGAGTCGAACTTCCACTCGAAGAGGACGGCGGTGACGTCCTTGGTGCCGGGCGGGGCGGCCTGCGTCGAGTCCGGGACGGCGACGAGGGCCCCTGCCATGCCCGCGACAAGCGCGAGCGCGGCGACCGCTGATCTCTTGGCCACGTTTCCTCCTGTGGGGGGAAGCAGATGCGAATGCCTGCCTGGGGGCAACGCGCCGCGCCCGTAAGGCGGTGGAGCAGTGAATGCTCTTGCTGAAAGAAGGCTGAAAGAACGTGAAAACGTTCGCGCAGCAGACCGTAGACGGGCCCCAAGCGAGCGTCAAGACCCTGGACACGCCCCGGAAACATCGCCGTCTTCTCTGCGCAACCTCTTTCGCAAGAGATTGCACGGTGCTACGTTCAGCCACACTCCCGGTCCGGTCGGCCGGGGGACCAGGCACATGGACCCCACGCGCCCGGCCGGCCGGGCCGGGGCCTCGCGCACGCGCGCGGGCGTCCCGTGCCGTCCCCACCACGTCACGGGCGCACCGGCCCGGCGGCCCGACCGGCCGCCGGCCGTCAGGGGTTCCGTACGCGGCACGGCCGCCGCACGTCCGTGCCCGCCCGGCGGGTACGGGCCGCCCGTCGGCGCCGGCGGGCGCCCGGAGGCGGGGCTGTCAGGTCGCGCGCCTCCGGGCGTCCGCCGGCCGTACCGGCCGCCGTCCGCGGCCGGCCGGCGGAGGGGGGCGGCCCTACGACGGCGGGGCCGTCGAGCCGCGCACCACCAGCTCGGGCTGGAAGACGAACTCCGCGTGCTGCACGGGGTTCCCGCCTATCTCCTCCAGCAGCGCGTTCACCGCGGCGCTCGCCATGGCCTTGACCGGCTGGCGCACGGTCGTCAGCGGCGGGTCGGTGAAGGCGATCAGCTCGGAGTCGTCGAAGCCGACCACCGACAGGTCGCGGGGCACGTCCAGCCCGCGCTGCCGGGCCGCCCGCACCACGCCGAGCGCCATCATGTCGCTGCCGCACACCACGCCCGTGCAGCCCGCGTCGATCAGCGCGCCGGCCGCGGCGTGGCCGCCCTCCAGAGTGAACAGGGTGTGCTGGACCAGGCGGCGGACCTCCCGCTCCGGCACCCCGCGCTCGGCCAGGGCCTCGGTGAAGCCCTCGGCCTTGCGCCGCACGGGCACGTACCGGACCGGGCCGACCGCCAGGCCGATGTGCCGCGGGTCGTGCCCCAGGTCGGTGAGATGGCGTACCGCCATCCGGGCCGCGGCCCGGTCGTCGGGCGAGACGAAGGGGGCGCTGACGTGCTCGTTGAAGCCGTTGATGAGGACGAACGGCACGCCGCGCCCGGCCAGCCGCACATAGCGGCCGGGGTCGGCGGTGGTGTCGGCGTGCAGCCCGGAGAGGAAGACGATGCCGTTGACGCCGCGCTCGACGAGCTGCTCGACCAGCTCGTCCTCGGTGGCGCCGCCGGGCATCTGGGTGCACAGCACCGGGGTGTAGCCGTGCCCGGCCAGGACCTGCTCGATGACCTGGGCGAACGCCGGGAAGATCGGGTTGGTCAGCTCCGGGATGACCAGCCCGATCAGCCCGGCGCTGCGCTGCCGCAGCCGTACGGGCCGCTCGTAGCCCAGCACGTCCAGGGCGGCCAGCACCTTCTGCCGGGTGCCGGCCGCCACGCCCGCCTTGCCGTTGAGCACGCGGCTGACGGTGGCCTCGCTGACCGAGGCCTGGGCGGCGATGTCGGCGAGGCGGGCGGTGCCCGGCACGGTCCCCGCGACCGGGCCCCCCTGCGGGGGGACCGGCGCGGGAACCGTACTGGCCTCGGTCATACCGCCCACCAGACGGTGGTGTCGGCCGGGATCGCGCCCCCGTCGTACTCGCCGCTGGCCAGCAGCACCCGGCCGGGCGCGGCGGACAGCTCCACCGGCCGGTCGGTGGTGTTGGCCGTGCAGACGACGTCGCGGCCGGAGCCGTCGGCCGCGCGGCGCCGGAAGGCGAGCACGCCGGCGGGGAAGTCCTCCAGCCACTCCACGCTCTCGCCCGCGCCCAGCGCCGGGTGCTCGCGGCGCACGGCGAGCGCGCTGCGGTACAGCTCCAGCGTGGAGGTGGGGTCGCCGGTCTGCTCCTCGACCGACAGCTCGGCCCACTGCTCCGGCTGGGGCAGCCAGCTCCCGCCGGAGCCGAAGCCGTAGCTGGGGCCCTCGGGCGCCCACGGGATGGGCACGCGGCAGCCGTCGCGCAGCCCGTCCTGGCCGTTGTCCTTGAAGAAGGACGGGTCCTGGCGCACCTCGTCGGGCAGGTCGGTGACCTCCGGCAGGCCCAGCTCCTCGCCCTGGTAGACGTAGGCCGAGCCGGGCAGCGCCAGCATCAGCAGCGAGGCCGCGCGGGCGCGGGCCAGACCGCCGCCGAGCCGGGTGCGGTGGCGCACCACGTCGTGGTTGGACAGCACCCAGGTGGTGGGTGCGCCGACCGGGCGCATGGAGTCCAGCGACTCGTCGATGACCGCCCGCAGCGCCTCGGCGTTCCACGCGGTGTTCAGGTAGTGGAAGTTGAACGCCTGGTGCAGCTCGTCGGCGCGCAGGTAGAGCGCGGTGCGCTCGGGGCTGGGCGTCCAGGCCTCGGCGACGCCGATGCGCTCGCCGGGGTACTCGTCGAGGATGCGCCGCCAGGAGCGGTAGATCTCGTGGACGCCGTCCTGGTCGAAGAAGGGCAGCACCTGGTTGCCGAGCAGCTTCAGCTGTCCGGCCCGGCCCATGTCGGGCAGCCCCGCGGCCTTGACCAGTCCGTGGGCGACGTCGATGCGGAAGCCGTCCACGCCCATGTCCAGCCAGAAGCGCAGCACCGAGCGGAACTCGTCCCGCACGGCCTCGTTCTCCCAGTTGAAGTCGGGCTGCTCGGGGGCGAACAGGTGCAGGTACCACTCCCCCGGGGTGCCGTCGGGGTTCTCGGTGCGGGTCCAGGCCGGGCCGCCGAAGATGGACTCCCAGTCGTTCGGGGGCTCCTCCCCCGCCGGGCCGCGGCCGGGGCGGAAGTGGTAGCGGTCGCGCAGCGGCGAACCGGGGCCCTCCCGCAGGGCGCGCTGGAACCACTCGTGCTGGTCGGAGGAGTGGTTGGGCACCAGGTCCACGATGATGCGCAGGCCCAGGTCGTGGGCGTCGCGGATCAGCGCGTCGGCGTCGTGCAGATCGCCGAACATCGGGTCGATGGCGCGGTAGTCGGCGACGTCGTACCCGGCGTCGGCCTGCGGGGAGGCGTAGAAGGGGCTGAGCCAGACGGCGTCGACGCCCAGGTCGGCCAGGTACGGCAGCCGCGCGCGGACGCCCGCCAGATCGCCCATGCCGTCACCGTTTCCGTCGGCGAAGGAACGGGGGTAGACCTGGTAGATCACCGCGTCGCGCCACCAGCCGGTCGGCTCGCCCGAGGCGTCCGTACGGATGGCCGGGGCCGTACCGGTGGCGGGGGCTGATGAGTGCTGGGTCATGTCATCCCTGGTGTCGTGAGTGGGGGGACGCGAGGTGCCGGACGGATGGGCCGGCGGTCAGGACTTGACGGCGCCGGAGGTCAGGCCCGCGACGAGGTGCCGCTGGGCGATGCCGAAGACGATCGCGGCCGGTACGGCGATGATCACCGCGGCGGCGGTCATGGAGCCCCAGTCGCCGGCGTACTGGTTGACGAAGGTCTGCAGACCGCCGGCGAGGGTGAGGTTCTCCTCGCCGGTCATGAAGGCCGACGCGTAGGCGACCTCGGCCCAGGCCGTCACGAAGCTGTAGAAGCCGGTGACGGCCAGGCCGGGCTTGGCCAGCGGCAGGATCAGCCGCCAGAAGGTGCCGAAGGGGTTGAGCCCGTCCACGCGCCCGGACTCGTCGATGGAGACCGGGATGGTGTCGAAGAAGCCCTTCATCATCCAGGCGCAGAACGGCACCGCGATGGTGAGGTAGGTGATGATCAGGCCGACGGGCTGGTTGAGGAGGCCGAGCTGCGCCATGAGGTTGTACAGCGGCACGATCAGGATCGCCATCGGGAACATCTGCGTGATCAGCAGGGTCCACATCAGCGGCCGCATGCCGGGGAAGCGGAAGCGGCTGACGGCGTATCCGGTGGTCGCGGAGATGAACACGCCGAGCAGCGTGGTCGCCAGCACGACCACCACCGAGTTCCAGAACCAGGTCAGGAAGTAGGTCTCGCCCAGGACGTGGGTGTAGTTCTCGAGCGTGAAGTTCTCCACCAGCGAGGTGGTGAAGGTGTCCGTCTTGGGCTTGAAGGAGGTCACCAGCAGCCAGAACGGCGGGAAGACCGCGGCCACGGCGGCCGCCAGCAGTCCCGCGTGGAGGGCGACGGAGGCCAGCGGCCCGCGTTCGCCGCGTCCGCGGACGCGCCCGGGGCGCCCGCCGCCGGCCGGCGGCACGGGCGCGGTGGTGGTGGGGTCGGGTGTCGTGGTTCCGGTGGTGGTCTGTGCGGTCTTCATCGTCGTCACCACACCTCTCCCTGCTTGCGGAGCGAACGGCGGTAGAACACCGCGAAGAGCATCAGGAGCAGCAGGATCAGCACGCCCCAGGCCGCGGAGGCGGCGAAGTCGCGCGGGCTGTTGAGGAAGGACAGCCGGTAGGCGTAGGTCACCAGGATCTCGGTGGAGTCGCCCGGGCCGCCGCGGGTGAGCAGGTAGATCACCGGGAACATGTTGAACGTCCAGATGGTGCTCAGCAGGACCACCGTGCTGCTGACCGAGCGGATGCCCGGCAGGGTGACGTTGCGGAAGCGCTGCCAGGCGCTGGCGCCGTCCACCTCGGCGGCCTCCAGCAGCTCGGAGGGGATGGCCTGGAGGGCGCCCAGCAGGGCGACGAGCATGAAGGGCACGCCCAGCCAGACGTTCACCGCGATGACGGAGATCTTGGCCCAGGTCGGGTCGCCCAGCCAGGGGACGCCGTCGATGCCCCCGCCCTCCAGGATCCTGTTGAGGATGCCGTTCTTCTCGTTGAACAGCATCTGCCAGGCGAAGACGGAGACGAAGGCGGGGATGCCCCAGGGCAGGATGATGGCGATGCGGTACAGGGCCCGGCCGCGCAGCTTCCGGTTGAGCATGGAGGCCAGCACCAGGCCGAGCAGGAAGGTGACGCTGACGCAGCCCACCGTCCACAGCACCGTCCAGCCGAGCCGGTCCCAGAAGACGCTGTCGGTGAGGATGGCCTTGTAGTTGTCGAGACCGATGAACTCGTAGGTGGCCTCGATCTCGTTGACGCCGATGGTGCGGGCGACGTTGGCCTCGTCCGCGTCCGTCAGGGACAGCCAGATGCCCCGGACCAGCGGATAGCCGATGATCACCCCGATGACGATCACCACGGGGGCCACCATGGCCCACGCGTACCAGTGCGTTGCCAGCGCACGACGCAGCGGTCCGGGGGCCTCTCCGGACTTCTTGCCAGTGCCGCGGCCGCGGCCGCGGGCGTCATCGCCGCCCGCGGCCGGTGCCACCGACTGGCTGGTCTCGACAGCCATGGTCGTCGGTCAGCCTCTCCCTGAGTCTCCCTGGGGCCTTACTTCCAGTCCCCGTCCTTGAGGAGCTTGGCGTACTCCTCGCCGGACCTCTTCGCGGCGGCGTCCGGCTTGGTCTTGCCGGTCAGCACGTCGGCCACCTGGACGCGGAGCGGCTCGAAGAGGGAGTTGCCCTCGGCGATCCAGGGGCGCTCGACGGCCTTGTCCACGGCGGGCTTGAAGAACTGGACCATCTGGTTGTCCTTGACGACCTGCTCCTCGTACACCGAGGTGCGGGTCGGCAGGAGGCTCAGCTCCTCGGTGGTGCGCTTCTGGACCTCGGCGGAGCTCATGTACTTGACGAACTCGTAGGAGGCGTCGAGGTTGTCGGAGCCGGCGTAGACGGAGTAGTTGTGACCGCCCTGCGGGGCGCCCTGGCCGGCGCTGCCGGCCGGGACGGCGGCGACGCCGAGGTTGTCCTCCTTGCCCTCGAACTGCTTGCCCGCGAGGGTGTCCTCGATGGCCCAGGGGCCGTTGATCATCATCGCGACCTTGCCGTCCTTGAAGGACTTCTGCATGTTCTCCCAGCCGTTGGTCGTGTCGGTGACCGCGGCCTTGGAGTCCACCAGGTCCTTCATCACCGCGAACGCCTTCGCACCGGGCTCGTCGTCGATGGTGATCTTCTTCGCCTCGGCGTCGAGCATGTCGCCGCCCTCGCCGTAGAGGAAGGGCAGGAACCAGTACGGGTCGTCGCCGCGCAGGTAGAACGGGGTGACGTCGTTCTTCTCGAACTTGGCGGTGGAGTTCTTGATGTCCTCGACGGACTGCGGGACCTCGACGCCGGCCTTCTTCAGCAGGTCCTTGTTGTAGAAGAGGGCGAGGGTGTCGATGACCTGCGGCACGGCGTAGGTCTTGCCGTCGAACTGGGTGCTGCCCCAGGCCTGCGGCAGGTAGTCGTCCTTGTTGTCGACGGCCGCGGTGTCGTCCAGCGGGGCCAGGTAGCCGAGGTTGGCGAAGTCCGCGACCCAGGCGACCTCGGTGCGCATCACGTCGGGGGCCCCGGAACCGCCGCCCGCGGCGTTCTTGAACTTGTTGCTGGCCTCGCCGAAGGGGACGTTGACGTACTTGACGTCGACCTTGGGGTGCTTCTTCTCGAACTCCTCGGCGACCTTCTTGAAGAAGGCCTTCTCGGCGTCGCCCGACGTGTCCCAGAACTCGACGGTGCCCGACAGCTCGCCCCCGGCGTTCTTCTTCTCGCCGTCGCCGCTGTCGCTGCCTCCGCAGGCGGTGGCCGCGAGCGCGATGGCCGCGACCAGTGCGGTGGTCCCTATGCCACGCCGCATGTGAACTCCTCCATGATCCGTTGCCCGTCTCGCGGGGGCACGGGCGTACTCCGCGCGGGCCGCGCTGTCGCGGCGCCGGGCTGACGAGGAACGTAACAGCGGCGCAATGTTTTAGAAAGACCTTGCGGCAACTTTCTGCAAACGAGTCTGCAACGGCTTCCGCAAGAAGTTGCATCCCTGCTACCTTCCTCCCCGTTCCACAGGGGATCCTCCGGTTGAGGCCAGACGGGAAGAGCACGATGGAAAGCTGCATACAGCCCGGGACGTCCGATTCGGCCGGCGGGGGCGTACGGAGCGCGCGGTTCCGCCGGACCGCGGCCCTGGCCGCCGCCTGCTCCCTGGCCCTGACGGCCACCGCCTGCGGCATCCTCGGCGGCTCCCCGGAGGAGGACTCCGCCGGCGTCTCCGGGAGCGTCACCTGGTGGGACACCTCCGGCGAGGCCGAGGCCCCCCACTTCGCCGAGCTGGTCGCCGCCTTCGAGAAGGAGTACCCGGACATCGACGTCGAGCACGTCACCGTCCCCTTCGACCAGGCCCAGCAGAGGTTCCTGGACGCCGTGGAGTCCGGCCGGGACGTGCCCGACGTCCTGCGCGCGGACGTCGGCTGGACGGCCGGCTTCGCCGCCGACGGCCACCTCGCCGACCTCACCGGCACCGCCGCCCTGGACGGCGACATGTCCGGCTTCCTGCCGACCACCACCGCGAGCGTGACGCTGGAGGACGGCGGCGTCTACGGCGTCCCCCAGGTGACCGACACCCTCGCCCTGCTCTACAACCGGCGGATCTTCGAGCGGGCCGGGATCAGCCGCCCCCCGTCCACCTGGAAGGACCTCAAGGACACCGCCCTGAAGATCAAGGAGGAGACGGGGGCCGAGGGGATCGTCCTCAACCCCGACCCCTTCTTCTCCCTGCCCTTCCTCTACGGCGAGGAGAGCGACCTGGTCGACGTCGGCTCCCGGTCGATCACCGTCGCGAACGCCGCCTCGGTCCGGGGTGTCTCCACCGCCGCCGACCTGGTCGCCTCCGGCGCCGCGCCCGAGCCGCCGGAGGAGGACGCGTACGCCGCCATGCAGAACGCCTTCAAGAGCGGCGAGGCGGCCATGATGATCAACGGCCCCTGGGCGACCGCCGACATCCTCTCCTCCCCCGAGTTCGAGGACCGGGGCAACCTGGGCATCGCCGCCGTCCCGGCCGGCTCCACCGGCACCGCGGGCTCCCCCACCGGCGGCCACAACCTGGTGGTCTCCGCGAAGTCGGAGAACCTCGACGCCTCCTACCTGTTCGTCCGGTACATGACGGAGAAGGAGCAGCAGGAGAGCACCGCCCTCACCCTGGGCCTGCTGCCGACCCGCACGGCCGCCTACACCGCGAAGGTGCTGTCGGACCCGGTCCGCGACTCCTTCTACCTGGCGCTGACCAAGGCCGTCGCCCGGCCCTCCCTCCCCGAGGGCGGGGAGCTCTTCGTCGCCCTCCAGCCCCACTACACGGCCATCCTGCGCGGCGAGGAGACCCCGCGCGACGGCCTGGCCCGGACCGCCGAGGAGTGGAGCGCCCGGCTGCTGCCCGGCTACCGCGTCGAGGAGTGAGCCCCGCCCCCGGTCCCGGGCCTCGCCGGAGGCCCGGAACCAGGGGCGAAACCGTGTGGATTCGGGCAAACTCCCGGGTACGGTGGGCAGTCAGACACACGGCCGGTACAGTCCAGTGCTGTGACCGCACGGCTAGCTGACATCGCAGCCCAGGCGGGGGTCAGCGAAGCGACGGTCAGCCGCGTCCTCAACGGCAAGCCCGGCGTTTCCCCGGCCACCCGCGAGTCCGTCCTCGCCGCACTGGACCTGCTGGGGTACGAGCGGCCCGTGCGGCTGCGCCAGCGCAGCGCCGGGCTGGTCGGGCTGATCACGCCGGAGCTGGAGAACCCGATCTTCCCGGCGTTCGCCCAGGTCATCGGGCAGGCGCTGACCCGTCAGGGCTACACGCCCGTCCTCGCCACCCAGACCCCCGGCGGCTCGACGGAGGACGAGCTGACCGAGATGCTCGTGGACCGGGGCGTGGCGGGCATCATCTTCGTCTCCGGACTGCACGCCGACACCACCGCCGACATGCAGCGCTACGAGCAGCTGCGCGGCAAGGGCGTGCCGTTCGTGATGATCAACGGCTTCTCCCCCGAGGTGCGGGCGCCCTTCGTCTCCCCGGACGACCGCGCCGCGATGCGGCTGGCCGTCACCCACCTCGCCTCGCTCGGCCACGAGCGCGTCGGGCTGGCCCTGGGACCGGCCCGGTTCGTGCCCGTCCAGCGCAAGATAGAGGGCTTCACCGCCAGCCTCCAGGAGCAGCTCGGGTTCTCGCGGAGCGAGGCCGAGGGGATGGTCCGGCACTCGCTCTACACCCTGGAGGGCGGCCAGGCCGCCGCGAGCTCCCTGATCGACCGCGGCTGCACCGCCGTGGTCTGCGCCAGCGACATGATGGCGCTCGGCGCCATCCGGGCCGCCCGGCAGCGCGGGCTGGACGTGCCCGGCGACGTCTCGGTCATCGGCTTCGACGACTCCCCGCTGATCGCCTTCACCGACCCGCCCCTGACCACCATCCGCCAGCCGGTGACCGCGATGGGGCAGGCCGCGGTGCGGGCGCTGCTGGAGGAGATCGGCGGTACGCCCGCCCCGCACAGCGAGTTCGTCTTCCTGCCCGAACTCGTCGTCCGCGGCTCCACCGCCTCCGCCCCCCAGGGGCGGGGGTCCGTCTCACGGAGGACCGGAGGCGGACGGGACCAGACCGGGGGATGATCGGTCGGAGGTCCGATTCTGGCAGACTGTCGCCCCATGGGGGTTCCGATCGCGAGGACGACAGAAGAAGCCCGGGTGACCACCGTCGCCTCGGCAGGTGAACGCACGTGTGTCCCGGCACCGCGCCGCACCGTCGTCCAGCGCATCCGCGCACCCCGGCGGCCGAGGATCTGGTTCGAGATCGCGCTGATCGCGGTCAGCTACTGGACGTACTCCATGATCCGCAACGCCGTGCCGGAGCAGGAGGCGCAGGCCCTGCGGAACGCCGACTGGCTGTGGGAGGCCGAACGCGCCCTCGGCATCGCCGTCGAGCAGTCGCTCAACCACGCGGTCAACGGCGTCACCTGGCTCATCGTGTCGATGAACTACTACTACGCGACGCTGCACTTCATCGTGACCGTCGGCGTCCTGGTCTGGCTCTACCGCAGACACCCGGGCCGCTACGCCGCCACCCGCACGGTCCTGTTCGCCACCACGGCCGTCGCCCTGCTCGGCTACTACCTCTACCCCCTGGCGCCGCCGCGGCTGATGGAGAGCGTGCACTTCATCGACACCGTCAAGGTCCACGACACCTGGGGGTCGATGGCCTCGGGCAACATGGCCAACGTCTCCAACCAGTACGCGGCCATGCCGTCGATGCACATCGGCTGGTCCGTGTGGTGCGGCATCACCATCGCCCTGCTCGCGGCGCCGCTGTGGGTGAAGATCCTCGGCTGGCTCTACCCGGCGGTCACCCTCGTCGTCATCGTCTGCACCGCCAACCACTTCTGGCTGGACGCGGTGGGCGGGGTGGTCTGCCTGGGCATAGGCTTCGCGATCTCCCGCGCCTGGTACGGCGCGCCGGCCCACCGCCTGCCCCGCCTGGTCCCCGCGGCGACACGGCCCTGACGGGCCGCCCGCACGAGCCCCCGGCCCGGAGGGATCCGGAGAAGCCCGAAGAGAAGGCGCCGGGGGCTCCGCCGTTCCCGGGTCCGCTTCAGTCGGCGCCGTAGAACAGCCGGTCCACCACCGCGCGGGCGCGGCGCGTGGTGCGGCGGTAGTCCTCCAGCATCTCGCCCACGTGGCCCGGCTCGTAGCCGAGGTAGCGGCCGACGGCGGCCAGTTCGCGCGGCTCGGAGGGGAAGGTGTCGCCGGGCCGGCCGCGCACCAGCATCACGGCGTTGCGCACCCGGGTGGCCAGCAGCCACGCCTCGTCCAGGATCCCCGCGTCCTCCTCGCCGATCAGCCCGGCCTCCCGCGCGGCGGCCAGGGCGGTGCGGGTGCGGGTGGTGCGCAGCGCCGGCTCGGACGCGCCGTGGCGCAGCTGCGTCAGCTGGACGGTCCACTCCACGTCCGACAGGCCGCCCCTGCCCAGCTTGGTGTGGGTGGTGGGGTCGGCGCCGCGCGGCAGCCGCTCGGTCTCCATCCGCGCCTTGAGGCGGCGGATCTCCCGCACCGCCTCCTCCTCCAGACCGCCCTCGAGGTAGCGCAGGGGGTCGATCAGCTCGACGAAGCGGCGGCCCAGGTCGGCGTCGCCCGCCACCGGCTCGGCGCGCAGCAGCGCGTGCCGCTCCCACACCAGCGACCAGCGGCGGTAGTAGGCCGCGTAGGAGGCCAGGGTGCGCACCAGCGGGCCGCTCCTGCCCTCCGGGCGCAGGTCGGCGTCGATGAGGAGCGGCGGGTCGGAGCTGGGGAGCTGGAGGAGGCGGCGCATCTCGTTGGCGACGGCGAAGGCGGCCTCGCCCGCCTCCCGCTCGTCCACGCCCTCGCGCGGCTCGTGGACGAACAGCACGTCCGCGTCGGAGCCGTAGTTCAGCTCGCGTCCGCCGAAGCGGCCCATGCCGATGACGGCGAAGCGGGTGGGCAGGGTGTCGCCCCAGCGGGCGTCCACCGCCGCCCGCAGCGCCCCGGCGACGGTCGCGGCGTTGAGGTCGGACAGCGCCTCGCCCACCCGGTCCACGGCGGCGGCCGTGCCGTCGGGGCCGTCGGGGCCGCCGGGGGGCGGGCCCTGCGCCGGCTCCTCCCCGCTCCCCGCCTTGTAGGCGCCGATGATGTCGGCGGCGGCCGTACGGAACAGCTCGCGGCGGCGCACCCCGCGCACGGCGGCGACGGCCTGCTCGGGACCGTCGGCCCGGCCGACGGCCGCCAGCGCCTCCTGGGTCAGCGCCTCCCTGCCGCGCGGCCTCAGCCCCCCGGGGTCGCCGAGCAGGGCGACGGCCTCGGGGGCGCGCAGCAGCAGGTCGGGGGCGAGGCGTCCGGCGGACAGCACCCGGGCCAGGTTCTCGGCGGCCGCCCCCTCGTCCCGCAGCAGCCGCAGGTACCAGGGCGTCTGGCCGAGCGCGTCGGAGACCTTGCGGAAGCCCAGCAGCCCGGCGTCGGGGTCGGCGGAGTCGGCGAACCAGCCCAGCAGCACCGGCAGCAGGGTGCGCTGGATGGCGGCCTTGCGGCTGACCCCGGAGGTCAGCGCCTCCAGATGGCGCAGGGCGGCGGCCGGATCGGCGTAGCCGAGGGCCTCCAGGCGCTGCCGCGCGGCGCTGGCCGACAGCCGGATCTCACCGGGCGCGAGCTGCGCGACGGCGTCCAGCAGCGGCCGGTAGAAGAGCTTCTCGTGCAGCCGCCGCACCACCGCGGCGTGCCGCTTCCAGGCGCGGGTCAGCTCGGCCACCGGGTCCTGGCGGAAGCCCAGCGAGCGGCCCAGGCGGCGCAGCTCGGCCTGGTCCTGGGGCATCAGGTGGGTGCGGCGCAGCTTCTGGAGCTGGATGCGGTGCTCCAGGACGCGCAGGAAGCGGTACGCGTCGTCGAGCGCGGCGGCGTCCTGGCGGCCCACGTACCCGCCCGCCGCGAGCGCGTCGAGCGCGGCCAGGGTGGTGGGGCTGCGCAGGGCGGTGTCGCTGCGTCCGTGGACGAGCTGGAGGAGCTGGACGGCGAACTCCACGTCGCGCAGGCCGCCCGGGCCGAGCTTGAGCTCGCGGTCGAGCTGCGCGGCGGGGATCCCGGCCACCACGCGGCGGCGCATCTGCTGGACGTCGGTGACGAAGTTCTCGCGCTCGGCGGCCTGCCACACCAGGGGGGCCAGGGCCTCGCAGTACTCGCGGCCCAGCGCCGCGTCGCCGGCCACCGGACGGGCCTTGAGCAGCGCCTGGAACTCCCAGGTCTTGGCCCAGCGCCGGTAGTACGCCAGATGGCTGCTCAGGGTGCGCACCAGCGGGCCGTTGCGTCCCTCGGGCCGCAGGTTGGCGTCCACCGGCCAGATGGTGCCCTCGGCGGTGGTGTCGGAGCAGATCCGCATCATGCGGGAGGCGAGCCGGGTGGCGGCGCGCAGCGCCCCGGTCTCCCCGTCGTCCCCCTCCCCGCCCCCGGTGGGCTCGGCGACGAAGACGACGTCCACGTCCGAGACGTAGTTCAGCTCGTGGCCGCCGCACTTGCCCAGCCCGATCACGGCCAGCCGGCACAGCTGCGCGTCGCCCGGCTCCTCGCGCTCGGCCACCGCCAGGGCGGCGCGCAGGGTGGCGGTGGCCAGGTCGGCGAGCTCGGCGGCGGTCTCCCTGACGGCGGTGGTGCCGCAGACGTCGCGGGCGGCGATGGTGAGCAGGGCGCGGCGGTAGGCGACGCGCAGCTCGTCGGGGCCGGTCGCGGGGGCGAGCGCGGCCTCGAACTCCTCGACGCCCGGGTGGAGGTCGGTCGTCTCGTACGACTGGAGGACCCGCCAGTCGTCCGGGTGGCGCGCGAGGTGGTCCCCCAGCGCCTCGGAGGCGCCGAGCACGCCCAGCAGCCGGTCGCGCAGCGGCTTGGCGGCCAGCACGGTGCTCAGCAGCGTCTGGCGCCCGGTGTCGTCCGGCTGGGCCTCCACCAGCCGCACGAAGGACAGCAGCGCCAGGTCGGGGTCGGCGGTGGCGCCGAGCGCGTCGAGCAGCACCGCGTCGTCCCGCACCCGGGCCAGGGCGGGCGAGTCCAGCAGGCGGCCGGCCGCCCCCGGATCGGTGAACCCGTGCCGTACGAACCGTCCGAACCGGCTGTCCCGCCGACCGCCCTGCACCACCGTGGCCTTGCCTCTCGCCGCCGTCCCGCCTGTCCTGCCCGTTCCGCCGTGCCGGCCGGTCCCGCCGTGCCGGCCGTCCCCGCGAAGGCGCGCTACAGCACCGGCAGGGACTTGCGCAGCTCGAAGGCGGTGACCTCCGAGCGGTACTCCTCCCACTCCTGCTTCTTGTTGCGCAGGAAGAAATCGAAGACGTGCTCGCCCAGGGTCTCGGCGACCAGCTCGCTGCGCTCCATCAGCGTGATCGCCTCGCCCAGGTTCTGCGGCAGCGGCTCGATGCCCATCGCGCGGCGCTCGGCGTCCGACAGCGCCCACACGTCGTCCTCGGCGCCGGCCGGGAGCTCGTAGCCCTCCTCGATGCCCTTCAGCCCGGCGGCGAGCAGCACCGCGTAGGCCAGGTACGGGTTGGCCCCGGAGTCCAGGGAGCGCACCTCGATGCGGGTGGAGCCCATCTTGCCGGGCTTGTACATCGGCACCCGGATCAGCGCGGAGCGGTTGTTGTGCCCCCAGCAGATGTACGACGGCGCCTCGCCGCCGGCGCCCGCGGTGCGCTGGGCGCCGCCCCAGATGCGCTTGTAGGAGTTGACCCACTGGTTGGTGACGGCGGAGATCTCCCCCGCGTGCCTCAGCAGCCCGGCGATGAAGGAGCGGCCCACCTTGGAGAGCTGGTACTCGGCGCCGGACTCGTGGAAGGCGTTGCGGTCGCCCTCGAACAGCGACAGGTGGGTGTGCATGCCCGAGCCGGGGAACTCCGAGAACGGCTTGGGCATGAAGGTGGCCTGCACGCCCTGCTCCAGCGCGACCTGCTTCATCACCAGGCGGAACGTCATGATGTTGTCGGCCGTCGACAGGGCGTCGGCGTACCGCAGGTCGATCTCCTGCTGGCCCGGGGCGCCCTCGTGGTGGGAGAACTCCACCGAGATGCCCATCGACTCCAGCATGGTGATCGCCTGGCGGCGGAAGTCCTGGCCGACGTGCTGCGGGGTGTGGTCGAAGTAGCCGGAGGAGTCGGCCGGGGTGGGCCGGGAGCCGTCCACCGGGCGGTCCTTGAGGAGGAAGAACTCGATCTCGGGGTGGGTGTAGAAGGTGAAGCCGAGGTCGGAGGTCTTGTTCAGGGCCCGCTTGAGGACGTAGCGGGGGTCGGCGTACGAGGGGGAGCCGTCCGGCATCAGGATGTCGCAGAACATCCGCGCGGTGCCGGGGGCCTCGGCGCGCCAGGGCAGGATCTGGAACGTGCTGGGGTCGGGCTTGGCGATCATGTCCGACTCGTAGACGCGCGCGAAGCCCTCGATCGCGGAGCCGTCGAAGCCCATGCCCTCGTCGAAGGCCTGCTCGAGCTCGGCGGGCGCGACGGCGACGGACTTCAGAAAGCCCAGGACGTCGGTGAACCACAGCCGGACGAACCGGATGTCGCGCTCCTCGAGCGTCCTGAGCACGAATTCCTGCTGCTTGTCCATGGTCACCCATCCTCGCTGGTCAGACGGCCTCTCCCCGTACCGCCCGGGGAGGGGGCGGCTGGCACACCAGTATCACGGTGAGGGGTTACCGCCACATTACGCTGCCCCGACGCGCCGCCTCCCCTCACCGTGCGGCGCCGACCTCCGTGGAGCGGCCCAGGTAGGTCAGCGGGCCGGGGTCGGGCACCGCCAGCTCGTGGAAGCCGAGGCGGTCGTAGAAGCGGCGTGCGCCGGTGTTCACCGTCAGCATGCCCAGATGGACGCGCTCGGCCCCTTCCCGGCGCAGGGCGTCCAGCAGCGCGTGGACGAGCGCCGTCCCGTGCCCCGCCCGCTGGTGCCCGGGGAGGATGTCGACGTGGAGGTGCGCCGGGTGGCCGGCGAGCTCCGGCAGCACCATGCGCTCGGGCGTGTACAGCAGTTCGGTCATCCGCTCGTCGGGCGTGTCCGGCGTCCGCGCCCGCGGGTACCGCCCGGCGACGCGCGGCAGCCACTCGCGGCGGAACGCCTCGGCGAACGCGGCGGTGTCGGCGGTGCCGACCGCGTACCCCACCGCGCGCTCGCCGTCGTCCAGCACGAAGGCCAGGTGGGGCGCGAGGTGGACGTACGGCCCGGCGAAGAGGTCCGGCATCAGGTCGGGGTCCCGGTAGAGCCCCCTCGCGTCGCCGCCCGCGTCGGCGGTGCGCACGCACACGTCGTAGACCGCGTCGCGGTCCCGGGGCCGGTACGGCCGCACGACCGGCGCGCCCCCGCTGTCCGCACTCATGGGCTTCCTTCCGTCCAGCGACTGAGAGCGCTCTCAGGATGGCGGCGGCCCCCGTCCGCGGCAACCCCCCGCGGCGGCCCGCCCCGGCGGCCCCGACACGCGGCGCCCCTCGCGGAACCCGCCTCACGAGATCGCGTCAGTACGACGATTAGACTGACCGTGTGCCTCAGCTACGACTCGCCCTGAACCAGATCGACTCCACCGTCGGCGACCTCGCCGGGAACGCGGACGCGGTCGTCCGCTGGACGCGGCGCTCGGCCGAACGGGGGGCGCACCTGGTGGCGTTCCCCGAGATGATGCTCACCGGCTACCCCGTCGAGGACCTGGCCCTGCGCCCGTCCTTCGTCAAGGCCAGCCGGGCCGCCCTCACCGCCCTCGCCGGGCGCCTGGCCGACGAGGGCTTCGGGGAGATCCCCGTGGTCGTCGGCTACCTGGACAGGGCGGAGAAGGCCCAGCCGCGCTACGGCCAGCCCGCCGGCGCCCCGCAGAACGCCGCCGCGGTCCTCCACGGCGGCGAGGTGGTGCTGACGTACGCCAAGCACCACCTCCCCAACTACGGGGTCTTCGACGAGTTCCGCTACTTCGTCCCCGGCGAGACGCTGCCCGTCGTCCGGGTGCACGGGATCGACGTGGCCCTGGCCATCTGCGAGGACCTGTGGCAGGACGGCGGCCGGGTGCCCGCCGCCCGCGCCGCCGGGGCGGGCCTGCTGCTGTCGATCAACGCCTCCCCCTACGAGCGCGACAAGGACGACACCCGTCTGGACCTCGTCCGCCGCCGGGCCCGCGAGGCGGGCTGCACCACCGCCTACCTGGCGATGGTCGGCGCCCAGGACGACCTGGTCTTCGACGGCGACTCGATCGTCGTCGCCGCGGACGGCGAGGTCGTGGCGCGGGCGCCGCAGTTCGCGGAGGACTGCGTCGTCCTCGACCTCGACCTGCCCGCCGCCGCGGCCGAGCCCCCCTCCGGCAGCGTCGCCGACGGCCTGCGCATAGACCACCGCGTCCTCTCCCCCTCCCCCCTCCCGGCGTACGAGCCGCGGGCCACCGGCGCCGAGGCGCCGCGCATGGAGGACGACGAGGAGATCTACACCGCCCTCGTCACGGGCCTGCGCGCCTATGTCCTGAAGAACGGTTTCCGCTCGGTGCTCATCGGCCTCTCCGGCGGCATCGACTCCGCTCTCACCGCCGCCATCGCCTGCGACGCGGTCGGTCCGGAGAACGTGCACGGCGTCTCCATGCCCTCGCGCTACTCCTCGGAGCACTCCAGGGACGACGCGGCGGAGCTGGCCCGCCGCACCGGTCTCAACTACCGCACCGTGCCGATCGCCCCGATGTTCGACGCGTACATGGACTCGCTCCAGCTCACCGGCCTCGCGGAGGAGAACCTCCAGGCGCGGCTGCGCGGCACGCTGCTGATGGGCCTGTCCAACCAGGAGGGCCACATCGTCCTCGCCCCGGGCAACAAGTCCGAGCTGGCGTGCGGCTACTCGACGCTCTACGGCGACTCGGTGGGCGCGTACGGGCCGATCAAGGACGTCTACAAGACGACCGTCTTCCGCCTCGCCCGCTGGCGCAACAAGGCCGCGGCCGAACGCGGCGAGATCCCGCCGATCCCGGAGAACTCCATCGCCAAGCCGCCGAGCGCGGAACTGCGCCCGGGCCAGGTGGACTCCGACTCCCTCCCCGACTACGACGTCCTGGACCGGATCCTGGAGCTGTACGTGGACCGGGACCAGGGGCGCGAGGAGATCATCGCGCGGGGCTTCGACGAGGAGACCGTCACCCGGGTGCTGCGGATGACGGACACCGCCGAGTACAAGCGGCGGCAGTACCCGCCGGGCACCAAGATCTCGGCGAAGGGCTTCGGCAAGGACCGGCGCCTGCCGGTCACCAACCGCTGGCGCGAGACCGGCTGACGCCGGCTCCCCCACGACGGCGGGCGCACCCGACGGGTGCGCCCGCCGCCCATACGGTTCCACGCCCCGGGCGCCGGTCCGACGCGCCCCCGTCCCCTCCCGCACCCGGACGACCGCGGGAGGGGACGGACCGGGGCGGATGATCCGGGCACCCGGGCGTTGTCCGCGGCCACCTGACGGGCGACGAAACGGTCCACAGCCGCGGCCGTGAACGACGCCGTCCGGAACGTCCGCCCCGGACCGGCCCCGACCTCAGCGAACGCCGGCCCCGTCCCGGGCACCCGCCCCACGGGCACCCGCCCCACGAGCCACCACCCGCGACCGCCGGCCGGGCGACGCCCCGCGGTCCAGCACGCCCGCCGCCACGGCGACCGCCAGGCCCACCACCGCCAGCCCGGCGCCCACCAGCGCCGGGGACGTCCAGCCCCAGCCGGCCGCGATGGCCGTGCCGCCGGCCCACGCGCCGCCCGCGTTGGCGAGGTTGAACGCGGAGTGGTTGGAGGCCGCGGCGAGCGTGGGCGCGTGGCGCGCCTTCTCCATCACGAGCATCTGCAGCGGCGTGGTGGTCATGAACCCCACCGCGCCGATCACCACCACGGTCGCCATCGCCGCCCACGGCACGTGGACCGTGAACCGGAAGGCCACCAGCACGAGGGCCAGCGCGCCCAGCGATCCGTACAGCGTCGGCCGCAGCGCGCGGTCGGTCAGCGGCCCCGCGGCCAGCGCCCCCAGCGTCATGCCGACCCCGAAGAGCGCCAGCACCACCGTCACCGACGACTCGGCCAGGCCCGTGACCTCGGTGACCATCGACGCGAGGTAGCTGTAGAGGGCGAAGACGCCCGCGAACCCGAAGACGGCCGTCAGCAGTCCCAGCAGCACCTGCCGGTCCCCCAGGGCCCGCACCTCCCGGCGCAGCTCCCCGACGGCGCCGGCGGCACCACCGGCGGCGCCGTCCCGCCGCTCCAGCGGCAGGTGCGGCACCAGCGCCGCCAGCGCGGCCATCGCGACCAGCCCGATCACGGTGACGACCAGGAACGTGGCACGCCAGCCCAGTTGCTGGCCCAGCGCGGTACCGCCCGGCACCCCGATGATGTTGGCCACGGTCAGGCCCAGGAACATCGTGGCCACGGCACGCGCCTGCCGCCCCTCCCGCACCAGGCGGGCGGCGACGACCGCGCCGACGCCGAAGAACGCGCCGTGCGGCAGCCCGGCCAGCACCCGCCCCGCCAGGAGCGTGCCGTATCCGGGGGCGAGGGCGGAGGCGAGGTTGCCGAGGGTGAACAGGCCCATCAGGGCGATCAGCATCCGCCTGCGCGGGACGCGGACGCCGACGGCGGCCAGGAGCGGGGCGCCGATGACGACGCCGATGGCGTAGGCGGAGACGAGGTGGCCGGCAGTGGGCACGGAGACGCCCAGGTCGTCCGCGACGTTGGGCAGCAGGCCCATCATCACGAACTCGGTGGTGCCGATCCCGAAGGCCGCGACCGCGAGCGCGAGCAGGGCCAGGGGCATGGGAGAGCCTTTCGACGCGAGGGGTGGGTGCGTGGGTGGGGAAGGGGACGGAACGGGTGTGCTCCGAACGGAACCAAGTCTTGCAGCCTTTTTGTTCCGGCACAAAACAAATAGGTGACGGCCGTGCTACGAGCAGCGGACGGCCCGCCCCCGCACGGGGCGGACCGTCCGCCGGGAAATCACGGAACCCGATACCCGGTACCCGGTCCCGGAGCCCTGTCGGCCCCGGTCCCTACCAGCGCACCGACGCCGCCAGCGGCAGGTGGTCGCTGCCGGTCGGCGGCAGCGACCACGACGACACCGGCTCGACCCCCTTCACCATGATCTGGTCGATCCGGGCCATCGGGAACGACGCGGGCCAACTGAACCCGAAGCCGTCGCCCGCCGCGCCCTGCGTGGAGCGCATCTGGGAGGTGACGGACGCCAGCGCGCGGTCGTTCATCGTCCCGTTGAGGTCCCCGAGCAGCACCACCCGCCCGATGGGCTCCGCCACGATGGCCTCGCCCAGCAGGTCGGCGGCGACATCGCGCTGGCGGGCGGTGAACCCCGCCTCGAACTTCACCCGCACCGACGGCAGGTGCGCGCCGTAGACGGCGACCTCCCCGCGCGGCGTGGCGACGGTCGCGCGCATGGCGCGCGTCCAGCCGATCCCGATGTCCACCGGCCTGGCGTCGTCGATCGGGTACCTGCTCCACAGCCCGACCGTGCCCTGCACCGTGTGGTGGGGATAGGCCTCCGCCAGCGCCTCCTCGTACGCCGCCACCGAGCGGCCCGGCAGTTCCTGGAGGGCCACCACCTCGGCGCCGCTCTCCGCCAGCCGCCGTGCCGTGCCGGCCGGGTCGGGGTTGTCGGCGTTGACGTTGTGGGTGACGACCGTCAGATCGCCGCCGGTGCCGCGCTTGTCGGTGATCAGGCCGCCGAACAGGTCCACCCAGACCACCGCGGGCAGCAGCAGCGCCACCAGCGCGGTGGCCGAGCGGCGCAGCAGGGCGGCCAGGAGCAGCAGCGGGACGGCCAGGCCGACCCACGGCAGGAAGGTCTCCAGCAGGCTGCCCAGGTTGCCGACCCGGTTGGGCACGCGGGAGTGCAGTGCCATCAGCAGCGCGATCAGCACGGAGAACAGCGCGAGCACCCAGCCGCGCCGCCACCGGCCCTCGCCGCCCAGCCGGGCGATCGCGTGCCGGAACCGGGCGGCGGCGGAGGGGGCGGGTCCGGGCCGCCGGTCCGCCTCCTCCCGTGCCGTCTCCGACTCCGCCTCCGTCATGTGCGCCCGTGCCATCCGCCGTCCTCACTCACCGTCATCGCGGCCGCCATCCGGTTCCGGCGTTCCGGGTGGCGGCCGGTCTTGCCTGCTGGGCGTACCGGGCCCGCACCGGGCGACCCGTACGCCTGTACGTCTGCCAGGACGAACGCGGTCCGGCGGCGGGTTCCTGACCTCCCGGCAACACCCCGTCACTGTAACGAAACACGCACATTCCGGCACGGCGTGAGGACCCGCATGCGCGCACGGCGACCGGATCGGGCCGAACGCCGCGGAACGGGGGAAACCCCGGGAAACCCGGAAACCCCCGAGAATCCCGGGAACCTACGGGACCCCCGGGAACCCCCGGAAACCCGTGCGGAGGGGTCAGGGGCGCGGGCGGGCGCCGTCCAGCACCCCGTCCACGATCTGCTCCGCCAGCCCCTCGGGCAGTTCCCTCCACTCGTGCAGCAGCGCCCGCGAGAGCATCGGCCCGACGAACAGGTCGCCCAGCAGCTCCACGTCCAGGTCGGTGCGGATCTCGCCCTCGGCCATGCCGCGCCGCAGCACCGTGTGCAGCAGCTCGCGCCGGGCGCTGATCACGGTGTCGTGGTACTCCTGCCACAGCCGCGGACGGCTGTGGAAGTGGCTCATCATGGTGCGCAGCAGCGCGGAGTCCCGCTTGGCCAGGCCGCGCCGCCGCAGCCGCTCCAGGAACTCCACCAGGTCGTCCCGCACGGACTCGCCGCGCACCTCGGCCGGGGGCTCGTCCAGGGTGCGCATGACGTCCAGCAGCAGGGCGTCCTTGCCGGGCCAGCGGCGGTAGACGGTCGCCTTGCCCACGCCCGCCTCGCGGGCGATGCCCTCCATGGACAGCGCGTCGACGCCGACCCCCCGCTCCAGCAGCCGCAGGACGGCCTCGATGATCGCCCGGTCGGCGGCGGCGCTGCGCGGCCTGCCCCGCACGGTGCGCGCCGCCCCGGCCTCGGCCCCGGTCCCGGTCACCGTTCCGCCTCCGCCTCCGCCGCCTCCGGGGAGGAGTCGCGTCCGCGCCCCGGTCCGGGCACCCCCGCGCCCTTCACGCCCTCGCCGTCCGGCGCTCCCCGCCGGCCCGGCAGGAAGAGCGCGACGACGGCCGCGCCGAGCAGGGCGACGGCGGCGGAGCCCACGACCGTGACGTGCATGGCGTGGACGAACGCCTCGTCGGCCCGCTCCGCCAGGGCGCGGCCCGCCGGGCCCATCCGCTCCGCCAGCGCCCGGGTGGCCTCGATGGACTCGCCCGCCGCGTGGCGCGCGCCCTCGGACAGGCCGGGCACGCGGGCCAGCTCGTCCTCGATGCGGCCGCGGTAGGCCGTGGAGAGCAGCGAGCCCAGCACCGCGACCCCCAGCGCGCCGCCGACCTGCCGGAAGATGTTGTTGACCGCCGAGCCGGAGCCCGCCTTCCGCCGCGGCAGCGACTGCATGATCGTGACGGTGACGGGCGGCATGATGTGCGCCATCCCGGCGCCCTGGAGGAAGAAGAGCACCTCCAGGATCCAGATCGGGGTGCCGGTGTCCAGCAGCAGGAACGACGCCATGGTGGCGGCGATCACCAGCATGCCGCCCGTGCAGGTGGCGCGGGCGCCGAAGCGCTCGACGGCCAGCCGGGCCCGGGGGGCGAAGACCAGTTGCGCGACGGCCAGCGGCAGCAGCAGCAGTCCGGTCTGGAACGGGGTGTAGCCGCGCACGCTCTGGGTGTAGAAGACCATGAAGAACGTCACGCCCATCAGCGCGAAGAAGACCAGCGCGACGGCGGCGACGGCGGCCGAGAAGGCGGGGTCGCGGAAGTGGCCGATGTCCAGGGCCGGGTGGTCGCTGCGCTTCTCGTGGAGCACGAAGCCGGCCAGGACGGCGATGCCGCCGCCCACCGTGAGCAGCACCTCGGGGTCGGTGAAGTCGGCGAGCTGGCCGCCCTTGATGATGCCGTAGACCAGCAGCACCAGGCCGACGACCGACAGCAGCACGCCCAGGGGGTCCGGGCGGCCGGGAGCCGGGTCCTTCGACTCCGGGACCAGCAGCGCCATCGCGATCAGCGCGGTGATCACGATGGGCACGTTGACCATGAAGACCGAGCCCCACCAGAAGTGCTCCAGCAGCACGCCCCCGGTGATCGGCCCTATGGCGATGGCCAGACCGACGCCGGCGGCCCAGATCCCTATGGCCCTGGGCTGCTCGTCGCGGTCGAAGACGTTCATCAGGATGGCGAGGGTCGCGGGCATCACGAAGGCGCCGCCGAAGCCCATCAGCGCGCGGAACGCGATGAGTTCGGCGGGCGAGTCGGACAGCCCGGCGAGCACCGAGCCGACGCCGAACAGCGCCAGCCCGGCCAGCAGCACCCGCTTGCGCCCGTAGCGGTCGCCCAGCAGGCCCGAGGTGAACAGCAGCCCCGCGAAGACGAGCGTGTAGGAGTTGATCGCCCACTCCAGCTGGCTCTGGGTGGCGCCGAGGCCGGTGGGGGCCGGGGTGGCGATGGTCTTCATCGCGACGTTGAGGATCGAGTTGTCCAGCACGACGATCAGCAGGCTGAACATCAGGACGGCCAGGATCGCCCATCGCCGGCGGTGGACGGCCTCCGGTACCGGCGGATGGGCTGGTGCGGGGCTCGCTGCGCTCATGCGGCCCAGCATAGGGCACTTACGATACGGACCCGTCTCGTATCGCTGCGCGACATCCCGGCGCCGCGCCCGGGAAACCCGTGAGCCGCGGCGGCCCCCCTTCCCTCCCGCCCCGCCGGAGTGCCACCATGGACGAGGATCCGGGGACGCCGTGAGGGCGCCTCGAGACGACGAACACAGGAGCCGGCGCAATGACGCATGCCCAGCAGCAGGCGGCCGACAGCAGCAGCAAGGCGCTGTACGGCGGAACGCAGCAGCGACGCATCACCGTGAGGGACCTGGCCGCCGCCAAGGAGCGCGGCGAGAGGTGGCCCATGCTCACCGCGTACGACGCGATGACCGCGTCGGTCTTCGACGAGGCGGGCATCCCCGTCCTGCTCGTCGGGGACTCGGCGGGCAACTGCCACCTCGGCTACGACAGCACCGTGCCCGTCACCATGGACGAGATGACCATGATGTCCGCCGCCGTCGTACGCGGCACCCGGCGGGCGCTGATCGTCGGCGACCTCCCCTTCGGCTCGTACCAGGAGGGCCCCGTCCAGGCCCTGCGCAACGCCACCCGGCTGGTGAAGGAGGCCGGTGTGGGCGCGGTGAAGCTGGAGGGCGGCGAGCGGTCGCTGGCCCAGACCGAGCTGCTCGTGCGCTCCGGCATCCCCGTGATGTCCCACCTGGGCCTGACCCCGCAGTCGGTCAACGCGCTGGGCGGCTACTACGTCCAGGGCCGCGGCGACGAGGCGGCCCACCGGCTGCTGCGCGACGCCAAGGCCGCCCAGGACGCGGGCGCCTTCGCGCTCGTCCTGGAGCTGGTCCCGGCCGAGCTGGCCGCCGAGGTCACCCGCTCCCTGAGCATCCCGACCGTCGGCATCGGCGCCGGTCCCGAGTGCGACGCGCAGGTGCTGGTCTGGACGGACATGGCGGGCATGACGGCCGGCCGGATGCCGCGCTTCGTCCAGCGGTACGCGCGGCTGCGCGAGACCCTCGGCGACGCGGCGAAGGAGTTCGCGCAGGACGTGGTCGGCTCCGCCTTCCCCGCCGAGGAGCACACCTTCCACTGACCGGTGGCGGCGGCCGGCCTCCCCCACCGGCCGCCGCCTGCGGTCACCCCGCGACGGCCCGCCGGCAGCCTTCCCCCAGCCCTGCCGGCGGGCCGTCGGCCGCGTGCGGGCAGCCGCCGCCGGCCCGTTACGACACCTCCCGCCCGGATACCCGCCCCTGTGCACGACCGGCCACGACGAGGAGGGAGACGCGGCCGTGAAGATGCCAGTACGGCGGGGAGAGGGCGCCCAGCGCCCGGCACGGCACCAGCAGGGCTGGGGCCGGCACGACCCGCGCAGCGAGTTCGAGAACCTGTGGTCCGAGGTGGGCCGGTTCTTCCAGCAGGGCACGGCGCCCGCCGGCGAGCGGCCCTGGGTGCCCCTGGTCGAGGAGGAGGAGGCCGAGGACGCCTACCTGGTGCGGGCCGAGCTGCCCGGCATCCCGCGCGAGAACGTGACGGTGGAGCTGGACGCCAACGAGCTGCACATCACCGGCGGACTCCGGGAGGAGCACCACGGGAAGGTGCTCAGCCGCCGGACCGGGCGGTTCTCCTACCGCACCATGGTCCCGCACGACATCGACGACGACGCGGTGACCGCCGACCTGGCCGACGGGGTGCTCACGGTGCGCATCCCGAAGTCGGCCCAGGGCAAGCGGCGCACCATCGACGTCGGCGGCACGGCGTAGCACCGGCCGGGGCACGGGCGCCGGCGGGCACCGGGCTCGCGCCCCGGAGACCGCGCCGGGTACGGTCGGGCCCCATGAGCGCGACCGGCACCCGCACAGGCAGACAGGTCAGTCCCGTGTTCCTCGGGCTCGTCACCGTGATGGGGGTGTCGGCCTGGGGCGTGTGGACGGACTACGCGGCGAACACCGGCGTCGCGGTGTTCTTCTTCGTCGTCTCGGCGTGGATCGTCTCGCTGTGCCTGCACGAGTACGCGCACGCGCGCACCGCGCTGCACGGCGGCGACATCTCGGTCGGGGCCAAGGGCTACCTCACCCTGAACCCGCTCAAGTACACCCACGCGCTGCTGAGCGTCGTCCTTCCCGTGCTCTTCGTGATCATGGGCGGCATCGGGCTGCCCGGCGGCGCGGTGTTCATCGAGCGCGACCGCATCCGGGGCCGACTGAAGCACAGCCTGGTCTCGGCGGCCGGGCCGCTGGTCAACGCCGCCCTCGCCCTGGCGCTGGCCGCGCCGTTCCTCCTGGGTCTGATGGACGGCGCACCGGTCGCGTTCCGCTGCGCCGTGGCCTTCCTGGCGATGCTCCAGGTCACGGCCGCGATCCTCAACTTCCTGCCCGTGCCCGGGCTGGACGGCTACGGCGTCCTGGAACCGTGGCTGTCGCCGGGGGTCCGGCGGCAGGTGGAGCCCTTCGCGCCCTTCGGCCTGCTCGCGGTCTTCGCCTGCCTGTGGATCCCGGAGGTCAACGCCGTGTTCTGGGAGGGCGTCGACGCCGTGACGGCGGCGCTGGGCGTGTCCTGGCAGGAGATCGCCTACGGGCAGGACTACTTCCGCTTCTGGGAGGGTGAGCCCGGGGACGTCCTCATTCCCCGCTGACGCCGTTCGCCTCCGCCGAGGCCCGCTCCAGCATGCCGCGGCGCACGTAGTACCAGGCCATGTTGGACGCCAGCCCGGCCATCAGGACCCAGACGACCCCCACCAGCCAGGCCCCCTTCACGAAGGCCACCACCGCCGCGACGACGGCGAGGGCGCAGACGACCAGGGCGAACAGGGGAAGTCGTCGGGTCGGGGACGAGGGGGCCATGGGGGCGGGCTCCAGACGGTACGGCGTTACGACAGCCCCCATTGTCCCCCATCCGCCCGCCCCGCCCCGCCCGGCGCCCCGCGCCCGTGCCCGCCCCCGGGCGGCGGCGGCACGCGGCCTCGCGCGCCCCGCGCCCGTCCCGGGGGCCGGCGCTCAGATGTCGGTGAGCCGCACCCCCGCGTGCGCCTTGTACCGCCGGTTGACCGAGATCAGGTTGGCGACCAGCGACTCCACCTGGTGCGCGTTGCGCAGCCGCCCGGCGAACACACCGCGCATCCCCGGGATGCGTCCCGCCAGCGCCTGCACGATCTCGCAGTCGGCCCGCACCTCCCCCAGCACCATCACGTCGGTCTCGATCTCCTCGATCTCCGGGTTCTGGAGCAGGACGGCCGACAGGTGGTGGAAGGCCGCGGTCACGCGCGAGTCGGGCAGCAGGGCGGCGGCCTGCTCCGCGGCGCTGCCCTCCTCCGGCTTCAGGGCGTAGGCGCCCTTCCCGTCGAACCCGAGCGGGTTGACGCAGTCCACGACGAGCTTGCCCGCCAGCTCCCCGCGCAGGCTCTCCAGCGTCGCGGCGTGCCCCTCCCACGGCACCGCGACGATCACCACGTCGCTGCGGCGCGCGCACTCGGCGTTGTCCGCGCCCTCCACGCCCAGGCCCAGCTCCCCGGCGGCGGCGCGCGCCCGCTCGGCGGCCCGTGAGCCGATGATCACCTTCTGCCCGGCCCGTGCCAGCCGGTACGCCAGGCCGCGCCCCTGGTCGCCGGTGCCGCCCAGCACGCCGACCACCAGGCCGGAGACGTCCGGCAGGTCCCACGGGTCCTTGGCGGGGGCCTTCCCGGGAGTCTTCTCGGGGGCGTCCGCGGAAGCATCGTTCGAAGTCATGGTCCGATCCTGCCAGGAGCGCGGCGCACCGGCACACCGGGGTTACCCACCGGTAGCGGACGCGGCGGCGAACCCGGCGGGCGGCCGGCCCCGTCCCGCGGGCGCGCCCGTCAGTCGGTGTCGCCCCGCGCCGCGGGGTCGCTCCAGCGCGGGTCGTTCTCCCACCGCGCGTTGCGGTCGCGGGCCGTCTCCATCGCGTGCTCGGCCTCGGAACGGGACGCGTACGGGCCCATGCGGTCCTTGGCGGGGCACTCGGGGCCCTCCTCCACCGTGTGGTGCTCCAGGCAGTAGAACCACTCGCCGGGCCTGCCGGTCGCCTTGCGCTTGAAGAGTGCCATGTGCTCCATGCTGCCCCGAGGACGCGCCGCCTATCACGGTTAGACTCGCGCACATGTCTGGCCAGTCGCTCCTCGTTCCCGGCACCCTCTCCCCGCACCGCACCGTGCCCGCCTCGATCCCCCGCCCGGAGTACGTCGGCAAGGACGCCCCGACCCCGTACACCGGGCCCGAGGTGCAGGACTCCGAGACGGTCGAGAAGATGCGGATCGCGGGGCGGATCGCCGCCCGCGCCATGGCGGAGGCCGCCCGGCACATCGCCCCCGGCGTGACCACCGACAAGCTGGACGAGGTGGCGCACGAGTACCTGTGCGACCACGGCGCGTACCCCTCGACGCTGGGGTACCGGAAGTTCCCCAAGTCGCTGTGCACCTCGGTCAACGAGGTCATCTGCCACGGCATCCCCGACTCGACCGTCCTGCGCGACGGCGACATCGTGAACCTGGACGTGACCGCGTACATCCACGGCGTGCACGGCGACAACAACGCCACCTACCTGTGCGGCGACGTGGACGAGGAGTCGCGGCTGCTGGTCGAGCGGACGCGGGAGTCGCTGAACCGCGCGATCAAGGCGGTCCGGCCGGGCCGCCAGATCAACGTCATCGGCCGGGTCATCGAGTCGTACGCCAAGCGCTTCGGGTACGGCGTGGTGCGCGACTTCACCGGGCACGGCATCAACAGCTCGTTCCACTCCGGGCTGATCATCCCCCACTACGACGACCCGCGGGCGACCACCGTGATGAAGCCCGGCATGACGTTCACCATCGAGCCGATGCTGACGCTGGGCACGCACGAGTGGGAGATGTGGCAGGACGGCTGGACGGTCGTGACCAGGGACCGCAAGCGGACGGCGCAGTTCGAGCACACGCTCGTCGTCACCGACTCGGGGGCCGAGATCCTGACACTTCCGTGACGTTTTTCCGACAAGCCGTCGGGAAAACATTGACTTAGGCAGACCTAAGTAACGAGAATCGGCCGGGTCGGACGGCGTCCCCGAGGCGCCGCTCCGCCCCTCTGCCGCCTGGTCCCCGGAGGCCCGCCTTGGTCGCGTCCGTCACGACTCCGTTCTCCGTCCTCATCCGCGACGCCTCGCGGCAGCAGCACACGGAGGCGGAGGGGTCCGCCTTCATGGGCGCCCTGCTGGACGGCAGGCTGGGGGTGGAGGCGTACACCCGGTACACCGAGCAGCTGTGGTTCGTCTACCGGGCGCTGGAGAGCGGGGCGGAGGAGCTCGCGGACGACCCGGTCGCGGGACCGTTCCTCCGGCCCGAGCTGTTCCGCACCGCCGCCCTGGAGCGCGATCTGACCCATCTGCACGGCGGGCGGGAGGACTGGCGCGGGGCGCGGGCCCCGCTGCCCGCCACGGCCGCGTACGCCGAGCGGATCACCCGCCTGGTCCGCGAGTGGCCGGGCGGCTACGTCGCCCACCACTACACCCGCTACCTCGGCGACCTCTCGGGCGGCCAGATCATCCGCGGGAAGGCCGAGAAGACCTGGGGCTTCGCGCGCAAGGGCGACGGCGTGCGCTTCTACGTCTTCGAGGAGATCGGCAATCCGGCCGCGTTCAAGCGCGAGTACCGGGCGCTGCTGGACGCGGTGCCGGCCGACGACCTGGAGAAGCAGCGGATCGCCGAGGAGTGCCGGCGCGCGTTCGCGCTGAACACCGCCGTCTTCCGCGAGCTGGGCGAGGAGTTCCCGCTCAGCGCCTGACGGGGCCGCACTGGGCCGCACTGGGCCGCTTGGGGGGCCCTCCGGACTCGTCCGGGACGGTCGGCGGGCCGCCCCGGAGCGGGAATCGATCTCCGTCGCACCCCTTGACGCGGCACCGACAACGGATGTTCATTGGGAGCGCTCCCAGGTCCGATCGCGCATCGGCCCTCCCCCCTCAAAGATGACATCGTTGTCAGGCACCGGTTCACTGGAGTGACAGATGAGACCACGCACCGCCCGTACCACCGCAGCCGGCAGCGCCCTCCTCGGCTTACTGCTGTCGCTGTCCGGCCTCGGCCAGACCGCGCAGGCCGCCCCGGAGGCCGCCGGGGGCTCAGCCGCCGCCACCGGCCTCCACGTCAGCGACGGGCGCCTGCTGGAGGGCAACGGGAACGACTTCGTGATGCGGGGCGTCAACCACGCCCACACCTGGTACCCGGGCGAGTCCGACTCCCTCTCCCACATCAAGGCCAAGGGCGCCAACACCGTCCGGGTGGTGCTCAGCAGCGGGGACCGCTGGACGCGCAACGACGCGTCCGACGTGGCGAACGTCGTCTCCGAGTGCAAGCGGAACCGGCTGATCTGCGTGCTGGAGGTGCACGACACCACCGGCTACGGCGAGCAGAGCGGCGCCGTCTCCCTGGACCGGGCGGCCGACTACTGGATCGGCGTGAAGAGCGCGCTGGTGGGCCAGGAGGACTACGTCGTCGTCAACATCGGCAACGAGCCGCACGGCAACAGCGGCTACCAGAGCTGGACGGCCGACACCAAGGCCGCCATCCAGAAGCTGCGCGGCGCCGGCTTCGACCACGCGCTGATGGTCGACGCCCCCAACTGGGGCCAGGACTGGTCGTTCACCATGCGGGACAACGCCGCGTCGGTCTTCGCCGCCGACCCCGACCGCAACACCCTGTTCTCGATCCACATGTACGGCGTCTTCGACACCGCCGCCGAGGTGCGGGACTACCTGGGCCGCTTCGTCGACGCGCGGCTGCCCGTCCTGGTCGGCGAGTTCGGGCACGACCACTCCGACGGCAACCCGGACGAGGACGCGATCCTGGCGACCGCCCAGCAGCTCGGCCTGGGCTACCTGGGCTGGTCCTGGAGCGGCAACGGCGGCGGCGTCGAGTACCTGGACATGGTCAACGGCTTCGACCCGGACTCCCTGACCAGCTGGGGCCGGCGCATCTTCGAGGGCGCCAACGGCATCGCCGCGACCGCCAGGGAGGCCACCGTCTACGGCGGCGGCTCCGGCGGCGACACCACCGCCCCCACCCGGCCGGGCACGCCCGTGGCCTCCGGCGTGACCTCCACCGGCGTCACCCTGACCTGGGCGGCCTCCTCCGACGACACCGGGGTGACCGGGTACGACGTGGTGCGCGTCAGCGGCACGTCCGAGACCACCGTGCGGACCACCACCGGCACCTCGGCCGGCATCACCGGTCTGACGGCGGGCACCGCCTACACCTTCGCCGTGTACGCGCGGGACGCGGCGGGCAACCGCTCCGAGCGCTCCGCCGTCGTGAACGTCACCACGAGCCGGACCGGCGACCCCGTGCCGGGCGCCTGCTCGGTCGCCTACAAGGTCGTCGGCCAGTGGCAGGGCGGCTTCCAGGGCGAGGTGACCGTCCGCAACACCGGCGCCTCCGCGATCAGCGGCTGGACGCTGGGCTGGCGGTTCGCCGACGGCCAGACCATCACCAACATGTGGGGCGGGACCCCGAGCCAGAGCGGGACGGCGGTCACCGTCAGGCCCGCCTCCTACACCGCGACCATCCCGGCGGGCGGCTCGGTGACCATCGGCTTCACCGGCACCTGGAACGGCGCCAACACCGTCCCCGGCGTGTTCACGCTCGACGGCGCCCCCTGCTCGGCACCGTGACGCGGGCCGCCGCGCGGCCGGTGTGACGGACGCCCGGCCCCGCCCCCGCAGGGCCCCTCGACCGGGGCGGGGGCGGGGCCGGGCCCCGCGCCCCCATCCCGTCGCCCGGCCCCCGCGCGGCACCGGTAGGGTTCGGCCGGAGAGCCTCGTGAGGGTCCGGGAGGGGTCGGAGAGAGTGCGGACGAAGGCGCGTGGGCTGAGGGGCGCCGTGGTGCTGGCGGCGGTGCTGGCCGGGCTGGCGGGACTGCCGGGCTGCGTCACGGTGCACGGGGAGAGGGCCGTGGTCCCGGCGACGACCGAGGCGGAGGCGGCGAAGGTCCTCGACCACTTCACCGAGACCAACAACGAGGCCAACCGCACCCACGACGCCGAGCTCAACTCCACCATCGAGACGGGCCCGCTGGGCGCCGTCGACCAGGCCGGGCTGCGGGCCCGCCACGCCGTCCACCCGGACGGCAGCCCGGACCACCGGGACCTGGAGCTGACCGACGCCCGCTTCCTGATACCGCGGCAGGCGGGCTGGCCGAAGTTCTTCGTCGCCGACACCGCCTCCAGCCAGAGCCCCGGCAAGCGCTGGCTGCTGGTCTTCACCAGGAACGGCGTCGCGGAGGCGTGGAAGGCGTCGTACCTGTCGGTGCTGGCCGAGTCCGCGGTGCCGGAGTTCGCCGAGGACGGCGAGGGCCACGTCGAGGCCGTCCCCGCCGACGGGTCCGCCCGGCTGGCCGTCGCGCCGGAGGACCTGAGCCGGGCGTACGCGGACTACCTGCGCGAGGGCGGTGACGCCTTCGCCGACGGGCCGGCGACCAGCGCCCTGCGCGAGGAGCGGAGGAGGACGGCGACGAGTCCCGGCGCCCGCACCCAGTGGGCCGACCTCCCGGCCCGGGACGCGCGGTTCGCCCCGGTGGGGCTGCGCACGGAGGACGGCGGGGCGCTGGTCTTCTTCACCACGCACCACCAGATGAGGCAGACCGTGGCCGAGGGCTACACGCCGCAGGTCAAGGACCCCTACGTCAGGGCCCTGCTGGAGGGCACGCCCCGGCAGTCGGTGACGTACGTCCGCCTCGCCGTCCAGGCGGCGGCCGTGCCGCCCGCCGACGCCGCGGACCCGCGGGTCACGCTGCTGTACCGCCTCCAGCGCCTGACGGGCGCCAAGGGCGAGTGATCCCGCCCCGGCGGGCCGGCCGGGGTGTGCGCGGTACGGGGCGGCGGCCGGGGCGGCCGGCCGTCCCCCTCCCGGAGCCGCGCGTCAGCGCACCGGCCACGGAGCCGCGTGGTCCGGCTCCTCCTCCGCGTACACCGCGCACGCGTCCGTCAGCGTCTCCAGCAGCGTCAGCGGGTCGGGCAGCGGGCGCTCGGGGGCGCGCAGCCAGCCGACGGCGGGCTCGGGGTCGTCGCCGGGCAGGCGCGCGGGCGGTACGAGGACGTAGCTGCCGCGGCAGTGCCACCGCAGGCCCGGATGGTCGTCCAGGGTCTCCGGGTGGCAGTCCAGCTCGCACGGCCACCACTCGTCCTCGTCGTCCGGGGTGCCGCGGGTGGCCGTGAAGAACAGCATCCGCCCCGACCAGGGGTCGGTGCCGCACACCGCCACCGGCCCGACCTCGACGCCCGCGGCCTCCAGCCGCTCCAGCGCGGCGCGCCCCGCCCCCACCGGTACGTCCAGCACGTCGTGGGCGCGGCCGGTGGCGGTGACGAAGTTGGCCAGCGGCTGGCCGGCGGCCCAGCGGACGATCTGCTCGGGATCGGTGGTGGCCTGCGTCTGCCAGGCGAAGGAGACCGGGTGCCGGCCGGGGGTGGGACAGCCGATCCGCTCGCAGGAGCAGCCGTAGCCCTCGGGGTGCGCGGCCGGCGCCAGGGGGAAGCCCGCGGCGGCGGCCGTCAGCAGCAGGTCCTCCCGGACGCGGGCCGCCTCCTGCACGGCGCTCGCGTGCGCACCGCTGCGGGAGCGTCGGCGCAGCCACCGGGAGAATCTGCTTTCGCGTTCCATGAACCGCCTCACTCGCGACCGGGACCGTGGGTTTTCGAGGGTACGGAACCGAACGCCCGCAGCCGGGCGGAATCCACGGATCCCGGATGACCGTTTCCATCCTGCTCCTCATCGGTCGCCGATGAGTAATCGGGAGGCAGTCGCGGTCGTCACAGTGGTCCGGGCGGCCGACACCGGGCCTCCCCCGGGCGCCGCGGACTCCTCCGGCCGGATGACGTGGGGGCCGCCCGGCGGAAAAACCGCTCCGGGGCGCAGACGCCGGGGCCCGCCGGGTGGACCATGTGCTCACACAGCGCGCCCCCTCCGCCACACAGCGATCCTGTGAGGAGTCCTCCGTGTACACACCCCGCCGCTATCTGATGTGCTCACCGGCGCACTTCCGGGTCACCTACTCCATCAACCCGTGGATGGACCCCGCCAAGCCCGTCGACCTCCCGCTGGCCGTCGCCCAGTGGGAGCGGCTGCGCGACCTGTACCGCTCGCTCGGCCACACCGTCGAGGAGCTGGCCCCGGACCCGGACCTGCCCGACATGGTCTACGCCGCCAACGGCGCGCTCGTCGTCGACGGCCGGGTGCTCGGCGCCCGCTTCGCCCACCCGGAGCGGGCGGGGGAGGCCGCCGCGCACCGGGAGTGGTACCTCGCGCACGGCTTCACGGACGTGCGCGAGCCGGAGCACATCAACGAGGGCGAGGGCGACTTCGCCGTCACCGCCTCCTGGCTGCTGGCCGGCCGCGGCTTCCGCAGCAGCCCCCTCTCCCACCCCGAGGCGCAGGAGTTCTTCGGCCGCCCGGTGATCGGCCTGGACCTGGTGGACCCGCGCTTCTACCACCTGGACACCGCGCTGTGCGTGCTGGACGACGCCCGCGACGACGCCGTCATGTACCACCCGGAGGCGTTCTCCCCCGGCAGCCGGGCCGTCCTGGCCCGGCTCTTCCCCGACGCGATCGTCGCCGGGGAGGCCGACGCCCGCGCCTTCGGCCTGAACGCGGTCAGCGACGGCCGGCACGTGCTGCTGCCGCAGGCGGCGGTGGGGCTGTTCGGTCCGCTGCGCGAGCGCGGCTACGAGCCGGTCGGCGTCGACCTGGGCGAACTGCTCAAGGGCGGCGGCAGCGTGAAGTGCTGCACGGCGGAGCTGCGGGGCTGACGTCCCCGGCGCCTACGGGCGGGGCCGGCCGCCGTCCCGCTCGCCGCCCCGGCCGCCGTCCCGTTCACTGTCCCAGTCGTCGCCCCAGTCCGCGTCCCGGGCGGCGCGGTACGCCGGCCCGTGCCGCTTGGTGACGGTCTCGCGGCGCAGCCCGTCGTGCTCGGTGCACAGGTCGAGCAGGACCTGGCCCTTGCGGATCTGCGGCCTGCGCACGATCCGGGCCGGGGCGGGCGTGCCGTCCGGGCCGCCGTCCGCTCCGGGGCGGACGGCGGCCACGTAGGAGAACTTCTCGTCCTCGTACGCCAGCGAGCCTCCCTTCACCTGCCGGTGGAGGGAGGAGCGGCTGACGCGGGCGGCGAAGTGGCACCAGTCCGAGCCCGGCTCCACCGGGCACGTGCCGCTGTGCGGGCAGGGCGCCAGGACGCGCAGTCCGGCGCCGACCAGCCGGCCGCGCGCCTCGATGACCCGCCGGTAGCCGTCGGGCGTACCCGGCTCGACGATCACCACCGCCCGCCGGGCCGCCGCGGCGGCGGCGTCCACCAGGGAGTGCCGGGCGTCCTCGGCCAGCTCGTTCAGCACGTAGGAGACGGTGACCAGGTCGGCCGCCTCCAGCCCCGGCCCGGCGCCGATGCGCCCGTGCCGCCACTCGGTGCCGCGCAGCGCCGCCGAGCCGGAGGCCGCGGCCAGTTCGCGGCCGAGGGCGAGGGCGGGCTCGGCCCAGTCCAGCACGGTGGTCGTCCGCGCGCCCCCGGCGCCCGCCCCGTCGCCGTCGCCACCGCCGCCACCGCCGCCGTCGCCCCAGACGGCGGCGGCGGCCCACACGGCCGCGCCCGTGCCGCCGCCCACGTCCAGGTGGGTGGCCGGGTCCAGGCCGGGGGCCCGGTCGGCGAGGGCGCCCAGCGCGGCGGAGACGGCCTCGAAGGTGGCGGGCATCCGGTAGGCGGCGTAGGCGGCGACGTCGGCGCGGTCGCGCAGTACGGGGGTGCCGGTGGGGACGCGCCCCCGGTAGCTGGCGATCAGCCGCTCGACGGCCCCGGCGGCCTGCTTCGGCGGCAGACCGTCGAGGAGGCGGGCGAGCGCGCCGCGCAGTTCTTCGTCGATGTGGAGGGGGGCGAACACCGGGCCAAGTGTAGGCGGGCGGCCCGGAGCGCCGTCCGCCCGCACGGCAGCGCCTCCCGGCCGGTGCCGAATTCATTTCCGGCGGCCCTTCCGAATCCGTCCCCATTCACGCCGCATGACCGTTCGCCTTCTTTTCGCCGCGATGCGCGCCACGGCCCCGGGAATCGCCGGACCATTCCCTTCTCCGCCTTCGGCGAAAAAAACATGATCAACGGTTCTGGCTGTGTCGGTAGCGCCCCGGGGGGCAGACGAAACGGGGGAGTTGGAAAAACAACTCTGAAGCGAGGAGGACCGATGCCCAGGGAAGGCCACCTACCGGAGCGGTTGTCGAGCCGATTCCCGCAGTCCGGCGAGCAGGCGCGGGAGCTGGTGCGCGAGTTCGTCCGGGCGGTCGAGCCGGACGCGTCGACGACGGACGTGGACGCCGTGCTGCTGGGCGTCTCGGAGCTGGTGTCCAACGCGGTCCGCCACGCCGGCGGGGTGACGGACTTCCATCTGGAGGCGCCCAAGGACGGGGGCGTGGTGGTGGAGGTCTCGGACTCCAGCGTCCGGCGCCCGCGGACGGTCCAGATAAACCCCGCCGTCCCCGGCGGTTTCGGCTGGCTGCTGGTGCGCGAACTGGCCAGCGACGTCACGGTCACGCTCCGCCCGGGCAAGGGCAAGACGATCCGGGCCGCCTTCCCGCTCCGTCCGGCCTGACCCCCGCCGATCCGGCACCGGCCCTCCTCCTCTGCCCCGCGAACGCCCCGCGGACGCCCCGGGGCGCACGGACGGCGCCCGCCCTCACACGGCCGCGGCCGGCGGGGCCGGCTCCGAGGCCGCCCGCCCGCGTCCGGCGCCGCGCCTCGGACCGGCGCGACCCGCACGTCGTACCGCGGAATCCGCGTGTCGCGGGTCACCGGGGTCATCGCCTCGATCCGCGCCTGGGCGACCGGTACCCGGTCGAAGGGATCCCTGTGGTGATCCGGAAGCCGACCTGCCCGCACTCCGTGCCCGGCGGTGACGGGCCGACCCGTGGGCCGGCTGTCGCGTACGCGCTCGGCCGGGCTCTCCGGGCCCCTGAGCCTGCCGACGGACTGCTTGATCGGGATCTCCCACGGTGTCACGGCGCCGACGTGCACGGCGGGCTCGGTGTCGAGCAGGAGCCGCATCAGCGCGTTCCGAAGGCGCCGGCGATGTCGTCGGGCGGCCCGTCGAAGTCGTCCGGGACGTCGATGGGCCCTTGGGCGAGCCGCGGCCGGTCCGCTTCCCCCCGGGCCGGAGGGGCGCCACCGTGGCCACCGGCTCCCCCGCTTTGCCGATCGCGATCTCCCCGCCCGCGACAGCAAGCGCCCCGTCGGCCCGGTGCTCGGCTTCGGGCGGGACGCCTGGGGCGCGTTCCCCGACCACCTGCGCTGACGCACGGCCCCTTTCCGGGGCGGGCGGCGCCCGCCCCGGAAGGAGAGCCGGAGGCGTCCGTCTCAGGTGAGTTGCCTGAGCAGGGTGACGAACTGGCGCAGTTCCTCGTTCTTCCCCGGCGGCAGCGGTTGGGGATCGAAGTGTGCGATCTTGTTGCGAATGCCGCGCACTCGGTCGAGCTGGCGCACGAACTCGACCCGGTCCACCACTCCGGCCCAGCCGAGCGCCGCCCAGTTGCCGTCGGCGGCGGCGCACGCGGCCTCCTTTCGGTGGCCCTGCTTGTTGCGCTGGTCGCCGTCGAGGAGCTTCACGTAGTCGCCGAACATCAGGTCCGTGATCCGGCCGGTCTTCTCACGGGTCTGGACGGCCTTGACGGCCTCCTCGCCGAGCTTCGCTCCCAGGCACTTGCGCAGCCGGTACTCGATCTCGCCGACGAGGAAGAACGGGCGCGCGGTGTCGTCGAAGCGCTCGGTGATGTCCGCTGCCGTGACGATGCCGGTGACCGTCCCGTCGTTCTCCCGCACCAGCACGTAGCCGTGCTCCCTGATGGTGGGCAACAGGGAGAAGAACTCGTGGTAGGTCTGGGCGACCGGCGGATCGTGCTCGACGGCGTTGGCCAGCACCAGGTCCGTCCCCGTCGCGTGCGCCAGGGCGATCGAACGCCAGGTGACGACGCCGTCCAGGACGGAGTCGCCGTCCAGGACGGGCACCTGCGAGTAGTTCTTGGTCTGCATCAGGTACATCGCCCGGGTCAGTGGGTCGCCGGGGCTGACGCACTCGACGCCGCGGCGCGCGGCCGGGATATCGCCGATCGTGAAGGGTTGCTGGGGCAGTGCCCCGGACGGCAGACCCTCGTCCTCCTCCTCGACGTCGCTGTCGGGGGCCGTCCCCGACGCGGATTCCAGGACCACGACCCGGAACTCCTGCCGCAGCGTGCAGTCGGCGAAGTCCGGGTCCGTCGACAGGCCGACGTCCTTGAGGGCCTGGGTGATGTGCAGGACGGTCTGGTCGTCGCGCCTGCGCACGCCGAAGGCCTCCAGCAGGCCGGGCACGGTGAGCGTCCTGCCGCCGAGTGCGCGGAGCTCCTCCTCCGAGGGGGTGTGGGGCACTCCGCTCACCGGCCCTGCGTCTCACGGAAGACGGTCTGCTTGCCCATGGCGGACTTCACCAGCTCCAGGAGCTGCTTGGCGCGGCTGTCGTAGAAGCGCTCGAAGTCGCCGTCGTGGAGGGTGGCGGGGTCGATGAGGTGGGTGGTCAGCACGTCGTCGAACCACTCGGGGCGCACGCCCGACTCCTGGACCAGCGTCCTCAGGTACGTGGACGGGGCGCCCACCATGCTCCGGCCGGCCCGCAGCGACAGGGGCGTCTTGTTGACGATCGAGTTGACGTAGCGGGCGTGGGCGGGCGCGTTCTTCTCGACCCAGTTCCTGGGGAAGATCTGCCGCACGTCCACGTTCTGCTCGATCAGGCGGGCCGGGGACAGCGGCGCCTCGGTGAAGTACCAGTCCACCGCGCCCTGCTTGATCAGCAGGGCGTAGACGCCCTTGTAGGCGGCACTGTTGCGCGTCGCCAGGCTGTCCAGGCGATCATCGAGGAAGGCGGCCTCGGCCGCGGTGTCGGGGGTGGGGGCGTCTGCGTCGCGGATCCAGGCGATGAGCTGCTCCACGTCGCGCGGGAAGCGGCTCTCGGTGGAGCCGCCGTACATCTCGCCGAGCACACCGCACCAGTACCACTGGTTGATGCGCTCCTCGGCGCCGGGCGTGTCCGTCTCCTCGCCGACGATGGCGCGTACGGCGGCCAGCGGGACGAGCTGGGTGCGGTAGGGCAAGTCGGTGGGGCGGACGATGCACTGCCGCTCCAGGAAGGCCCCCACCCAGTGGAAGGCGTCGGCCAGGCGGGGCGCCAGGCGGTCGAAGTCGGCCAGCGGCAGCTCCAGCAGGTCGCGGCGCTTGCAGGAGACCGCGGCGCGCGGCTCCTCCTGCTTGTGCTCCCAGGTGCGCACCAGGGCGACGGCCTGGAGGAAGTCGCTGCTGCTGAGACCGTCCTCGACCCCGGCCTCCATGCGGCCGAAGACCGGGCGGGCGGAGGTCAGCTTCCGCTTGATCTCGTGCCAGACCTCGGGCAGGCGGTAGTACTCGCCGTGCCGGGCGACGTACTCCTGGTTGCCGGCGTAGGTGGCGGTGAGGAGTTCGAAGACGTTGAGGGGGACGCCGCCGGTGTTGACCCGTTCGAAGACGGCACAGACGGCGTCCATGGTGGTGGAGGCCGCGAGCTTGATCATCGGGACCTGGAAGGACTTCACGTTGTTGAGGACGTTCTCCTCGAACTGTGACCAGCGGTCCCAGTTCTCGTCGTCGACCCCCACGAAGATCTTCTTCCAGGCGTTCACCTTCTGCGTGTCGAACACCAGATGGATCGGGAAGTAGCCGGCGCGGCACTCCAGCTCGGGCGTGGTCAGGTCGAGCGCGACCCTGCGGGGGAAGCCCGTCTTCAGCACGCGGTCGTCCGGGACGGAGACCACCGCGTCGTCGCGCTCCGAGGGCGCGCCGATCGCCTTGGCGATATCGACGTAGTACCAGCGCCTGAGCGGCTTGCCGCGGGTGTCGACCGTCTCGACCGGGCTGTCGCGGTGGAGGGCCTGGAAGAGCGAGGTCATGCGCTGCTGGCCGTCCAGCAGCAGCAGGTCGGGCGCCCTGCCGTCCACGCCCTCGGCTCCCTTGATCGTTCGGGGCTTGAAGGGGGACTTGCCTCCGGTCTCCAGCGCCATCACCACGCCGAGCGGGTAGTCGAGCGTCACGGTGGCGATGAGCGCCCTGATGCGCTCGTCGTCCCACTTCCACTCGCGCTGGAAGTCAGGGAGCTGGAGGACTCCGGAGGCGACGTCCTTCAGGACGTCCTTGAGCTTCGGACTGTCGAGCGCCACGCCGTCTCTTCCCCACGTTCGGCCGAATTGTTCAAAAAGCAATTGCAGCAAGGAGATTGACGATGCGTCAAAGAATGTCTTCGTTTTCCCCCCGTCACCGCATGGATCCGGCCAGGGTGTGGTGCTGTGCGTGGAGGCGCTTCCCCTAGGGCCCGCAGCACTCTGGTGCCGGGAATTCGGTGCTCAGGCCCGTGCGCGGGACGTTCCGGGTTCGCCAGGGAGTCTCTCGCGTGGCGTCCCGGTCGGTGCGGCATGCGGCGCGATCTCGCCGTCGCCGGACTCCGGATTCCCGAGCCGGGAACCGGAGCGCGCCTGTGGCGCCCGGCGGCGCGGCGCGCGCTTCCGGCCCACCGCGAGCGGTGTGACCGCACGATCCGCGACCACCGGACCCGGCCCGCACGGCAGGCCCGGACGGCCTGTGGACGCCGTCCGGGCCGGAGGCGTCCCGTCGGGGCGGGCAGGGCGAGCCGCCGGACGGGACCGCCCTCACGCCCGCGCGCGCCTTCGGCCGCGTCCCGGGCGGCACAGCGCCGCGAAGCACCCGATCGCGACGAGGGCGCACACCAGTTGCACCAGCGCCATCGGCACGGCGGTGTCCTCGCCCGCGACGCCCACCAGCGGGGAGGCGATCGCGCCGACGAGGAACTGGGAGGTGCCCAGCAGGGCGGAGGCGGAGCCCGCCGCGTGCGGAGTGCGCATCAGACCCTGGGAGTTGGCGTTGGGCAGCACCAGCGCCATGGCGGACATCAGCGTGAACAGCCCGGCGGAGACGGGGACCAGGCCCACGTCCCCGAAGACCCCCGTCGTCATCAGCAGCAGCGCGCCGGCCGAGAGCAGGATCAGGCCCAGGCCGACGGCGATGACGCGGTCCAGGGAGACCCGGCCGACCAGGAGCTTGCCGTTGATCTGGCCGGTGGCCACCAGCCCGATGGAGTTGACCATGAACAGCAGGCTGAACGTCTGCGGCGAGGCGCCGTAGATCTCCTGGATGACGAACGGCGAGGCGGACACGTACGCGAACAGCGCCGCGAAGCCGAAGCTGCCCACCAGCAGGTAGCCGGTGAACGCCCGGTCGGCGAAGAGGCCGCGCATGGTGCGCAGGGCGTCGGTGACGCCGCCGCTGTGCCGTCGCGCGGGCGGCAGGGTCTCCGGCAGCCGCCAGGCGGTGACGAGGGTGAGGACGAGGCCGAAGCCCGCGAGGATGAGGAAGACGCCGCGCCAGTCGGTGAACCGCAGCACCTGGCCGCCGAGCACGGGCGCCAGGATCGGGGCGGCGCCGGAGATCAGCATCAGGGTGGAGAAGAAGCGGGCCATGGCGAGCCCGTCGAACAGGTCGCGGACGACCGCCCGGGCGATCACGATGCCCGCCGCCCCGGCCACTCCCTGGACGAGGCGGAAGGCGGTGAGGGACTGGATGCCGGGGGCGAGGGCGCAGGCGGCGCTGGCCAGTACGTAGCCCGCCATGCCGACCAGCAGCGGGCGGCGGCGGCCGAACCGGTCGCTCATCGGGCCGATGACGAGCTGGCCGACGGCCAGGCCCAGCAGGCAGGCGGTGAGGGTGAGCTGGACCTGGGCGGCCGGGCTGCCGTAGACGGCGCCGACGTCGGGCAGCGCCGGGAGGTACATGTCCATCGACAGCGCCGGGAGGGCGGTGAGGCTGCCGAGGATGAGGGTGATCAGCAGTCCGGCACGGGCGCGGCCGGTGGGCGGGGGCGGCTGCGGGACCCGTTCCCGCTCGGGGGACGGGGGCGTGGGGAGCTGCTGGGGTATCTCGGATTCGGCGGCGGCCGGGGACGGGCCGGGGTCGGTCATGCACCTCTCCAGGATTCGACGGAAACCGTCCAATCATCCCAGGTTTTCCGACCCCGGCACACCCCCTTTGTTCAGTACCCGGACAAACCCGGCCAAGCCGTGGCGGCGGGCTCGGGCGTCCGGCCGGGACCGGGCCCGCGTCCGGTCGGGGTCAGGCCCGCGTCCGGTCGGGGTCAGGCCCGCGTCCGACCCGGCGTCAGGCCGGCAGCAGCCCCGGCTCCCCGGCGGGCGAGACGAAGGACGCCGCGGTGGTGATCGGCGCGCCGGGGGTGGTCACGGCCGGCACCGTCCGGTAGTCGGCGCGCAGCTTCTCGCGGTCCAGGCCGAGCAGGACGTAGCCGCGCTGCCCGTTGTAGTACCTCATGTGCGGGTTGGCGGTCATCAGCGTCTGCCAGTTGGCGGGCTTGGCCGCGCCGTCCCGGCCGCTGGTGATGGAGGAGGTGACGACCTCGACCCCGGCGGTGCGGGAGCCGGGGTCGTCGGCGTCGCGCTTGATGTCGAACCCGTAGTGGACGTGGACGTCGCCGGTGAGGACGACGAGGTTGTCCACGCCCGCCGACTCCGCGCCCGCCAGGAAGCGCTCGCGGGCGCCGGGGTAGCCGTCCCAGGCGTCCATGGAGACCGGCCAGGGGCCCTCGACGCGGTTGCGGCGGCGGGAGAAGACGACCTGCTGCGGCACCACGTTCCACAGCGCCCTCGACCGGCGCCAGCCGTCGGCCAGCCAGCGCTCCTGCGTGGCGCCGAGCATGGTGCGCGAGGGGTCCTCGGACTCGGGCGTGGGCACCTTCCACCCGTCGCCGTTGGCCTGGTTGTCGCGGTACTGGCGGGTGTCGAGCACGTCGAACTGCGCCAGGCGCCCGTAGTGCAGCCGCCGGTAGAGCTGGAGGTCGGGGCCCTGGGGGCGCTGGGGGCGGCGCAGCGGCATGTTCTCGTAGTACGCGCGGTAGGCGGCGGCGCGCCGGATCAGGAACTCCTCCGGCGGCACGCCGTTCTCCGGTACGCCGTTGGCGTAGTTGTTCTCCGTCTCGTGGTCGTCCCAGGTGACGATCCACGGGTGGGCGGCGTGGGCCGCGGCGAGGTCGGGGTCGGACTTGTAGAGGGCGTACCGCAGCCGGTAGTCCTCCAGCGTCACGGTCTCGCGGGCGAACAGGTCCGGCAGCGTGCGGTCGGCGTACCTGCGGTGGCCGCCCGCGGCGTCGACGGCGTACTCGTAGAGGTAGTCGCCCAGGTGGAGGACGGCGTCGACGTCCTCCTCGCGGGCGAGGTGGCCGAACGCGGTGTAGTAGCCGTCGTGGTAGGCCTGGCAGGAGGCGAGCGCGAAGCGCAGCGAGGCGGGCGTCGCGCCGGGCGCGGGGGCCGTGCGGGTGCGGCCGGCCGGGCTGATCCAGCGGCCGGCGCGGAAGCGGTAGTGGTAGTCGCGGCCGGGGGCGAGGCCGGGGACCTCGACGTGCACGGCGTGGTGGAACTCCGGGTGCGCGGTGACGCCGCCGCGCGCGACCACCTGGCGGAAGCGCTCGTCGCGGGCGACCTCCCACCGGACGGTGACGCGCTCGGCGGGCAGTCCGCTGTCCTGCTCGTACGGCCGGGGGGCCAGGCGGGTCCACAGCACCACGGAGTCGTGGCGCGGGTCGCCGGAGGCGACGCCCAGGGTGAAGGGGTCCTCGGTGATCCGGTTCGGGTCGAGGGAGGGGGCGGCGTGGGCGGTGGACGGCAGGTTCGTGCCGAGGGCCAGCGCGGCGGCTGCCCCGGTGACGGTCAGGAACCGGCGGCGGCCCAGGTGGCGTGCGGCGGCTCTCAGTTCGGCGGTGGCGCTCGGTGAGTGCGTCATGCACGCGATTGCAGCGGGGCGGGGCGGCGGCACGGCGGCGACACGTTGGCGCGTACACGACGGTTCTGTGGCGGGCGGGTGACGCGGGCCGCGCGGCGGGCCGCGCCGCCCGTGCGGCGGCGGGACGGCCGCGGCGCGGAATAGGGGGCGGGCGGGGCGGGGTTGGCCGGTCATGGACACCAGGGGCACGGGGGCCGCAACCCCGGACGTACTGCGCTACACCGCCTTCTCATCCGACCCGGACGGCGGCAACCCGGCCGGAGTCGTCCTCGACGCGAGCGGCCTCGACGAGGCGCGGATGCTCGCGGTCGCCGCCGAGGTCGGCTACTCGGAGACGGCCTTCCTCACTCCCCCGCCCCCGGGTCTGGACGCCGCGCCGGGCCGCGGCTTCACCGTCCGCTACTTCAGCCCGGAGGCCGAGGTGCCCTTCTGCGGCCACGCCACGGTGGCCGCGGCGGTCGCGCTCGCCGAGCGGGACGGGCCGGGGGAGCTGGTGTTCGCCACCCCGGCCGGGACCGTCCCCGTCACGGTCGCCGGGAGCGCCGGCGCGCTGCGCGCCACGCTGACCGGCGTCGAGCCGTACGTGGCGGAGATCGGCGGCGAGGACCTGGCCGAGGCGCTGGCCGCGCTCGGCTGGCACGCCGGCGAACTGGACCCGGAACTGCCCGCCCGCATCGCCTTCGCCGGCGCCCGGCACCTGGTGCTCGCCGCCGCGACCCGCGAGCGGCTGGCCGCGCTGGACTACGACTTCGGGCGGCTGAAGGCGCTCATGCTCCGGCTGGACCTGACCACCCTCCAACTGGTGTGGCGGGAGCCGCAGTCGCGGGCCGCGCCGGGGACCGTGCCGGGGACGGTCTTCCACGTCCGCGACCCGTTCCCGGTCGGGGGCGTGGTGGAGGATCCCGCCACGGGGGCGGCCGCGGCGGCGTTCGGCGGGTATCTTCGCGCCCTGGGCCTGATCACCGCGCCGGCGGTCCTCACCCTCCACCAAGGGCACGACATGGGCCGGCCCGGACTGCTGGAGGTCGAGCTGCGCCCGGACGACCCGCGCGTGCGGGTGTCGGGGGCGGCGGCCCGCATCGGGTGAGCCGCGGGAAGGGACGGGACATGAGCGGAACGGGCGGACCGGGTGGACCGGCCGGCATACCGGGGGCGCAGGGGGCGCAGGGCGCGAACTTCGGCGCGTACCAGAGCGAGATCTACCTGAACGGCCTGGGCGGGCAGCTCCCTCCGTTCACCACCGACCTCACCGCCCTGGAGGCCTCGGCCCGCGAGCGGCTGGCGGACGGCCCGTTCCACTACGTGGCCGGGGCGGCCGGGTCCGGCGCGACGGACCGCGCCAACCGGGAGGCGTTCGGCCGGTGGCGGATCGTCCCGCGCATGCTGCGCGACGCGACCGTGCGCGACCTGCGCACCACCGTGCTGGGCACCGCGATGCCCGCCCCCGTCCTGCTCGCGCCCGTGGGCGTGCAGTCGATCGTCCACCCGGAGGGCGAGCTGGCCACCGCGCGGGCCGCGTCCGCCCTGGGCGTGCCCATGGTGCTGTCCACCGCCTCCTCCCACACCCTCGAGGAGGTGGCGGAGGCGAGCGGCGACGGACCGCGCTGGTACCAGCTGTACTGGCCGAACGAGGACGACGTCTGCGTCAGCATCCTGGAGCGGGCCAGGGCGGCGGGCTTCACCACGCTGGTGGTCACCCTCGACACCTGGACCCTGGCCTGGCGCCCGCACGACCTGGACCTGTCCTACCTGCCGTTCATCCGGGGCGTCGGCACGGCGATCCCCTTCTCCGACCCGGCCTTCCGCGCGGGGCTGGAGAAGTCCCCGGAGGAGGACCCGATCTCGGCGGTGCTGCGCTGGGTGCCGATGTTCACCGGCACCGACAGGTCCTGGGACCGGCTGCCGTTCCTGCGCGAGCACTGGGACGGCCCCGTGGTCCTCAAGGGCATCCAGCACCCGGACGACGCCCGGCGCGCGGTGGCGGCGGGCATGGACGGCATCGTGGTGTCCAACCACGGCGGTCGCCAGGTGGACGGCGCGGTGGCCTCCCTGGACATGCTGCCGGAGATCGCCGAGGCGGTGGGCGACGAGATCGAGGTGCTGTTCGACTCGGGGGTGCGCACCGGCGCGGACGTGGTCAAGGCGCTGGCGCTGGGCGCGCGGGCGGTGCTGGTCGGCCGCCCGTTCGCGTACGGCCTGGCGCACGGCGGCGAGGAGGGCGTGCGGCACGTGCTGCGGAGCCTGCTCGCCGACCTGGACCTGACGCTGGGGCTGTCGGGGCACCGCTCCCCGGCGGAGCTGTCGCCGGAGGTGCTGCGGCGGCAGCCCTGAACGCCGCTTCGGACGCCCCCTGAACGCAACCCTGAACGCAGCTCCGGACGCCGCTTCGGACGCCGCTTCGGACGGGCCGCCCGCCCCCGCGCCTCACCCGGCGAGGGCGGCGGGCAGTTCCTCCAGGGAGCGGATGACGCGGACCCCGTCGGCGGGAGCCCCCTCCCGCGTGCCTCCCCAGCCGGTGTCCCCGCGGTCCAGCCAGTACGCGCGCAGGCCCGCGTCGCGGGCGCCCACCGCGTCGACGGCGTGGTCGTTGCCGACGTAGGCCACCTCGTGCGGCTCGAGGCCCAGCAGGGCGCAGCCCGCCAGGAAGATGCCCGGCGCGGGCTTGGCCTCCCCGTGCTCCTCCGAGCAGACCAGCGCGTCCCCGAAGTACGCCAGCAGGCCGAGGGCCGCCAGCTTCTCGCGCTGGTGCGGCAGGGAGGAGTTGGAGACGACGCCGAGGCGGTAGCGGGGCGCGAACCCGGCCAGGACGGCCGAGGCGCCGTCCACGGCCCTGCGGGCGGCGTCCCGGTGGGCCGTGTACCCGGCGAACCAGGCGCCGGCCTCCTCGTCGGACATGCCGTCCGCCCCCGGCCGCCCGACGCGGGCCAGGAACCGGCGCACCCGGGCGCGGCGGTGTTCGGCGAAGGTGATCTCGCCCGCGGTGTAGCGGGCGTACTCGGCCCGGGTGATCTCCCGCCAGAGCGCGACCGCGGCGGAGGGCTCTGCGAAGCGCTCCAGCAGACCCCCGGCGGCGAGGTGGGCCAGCAGTCCGGCCTCGTCCGAGCCCGAGTAGTCGAACAGCGTGTCGTCGACGTCGAACAGCACCCCGCGAACGGCCACCATGCCGCGCCTCCCCGCCCTCGCGCCCGGACGCCCCGGCGACCGCCCGACCTCGCTGTGCCGCGAGCATGACACGCACCGTCACACCGGCCAAGGGCGTCCTTCGGTCACTCCCCCGCGTACTCGCCGGGCCCCTCGGACCGCTCCGCCTCCTCCGCGGCGTCCGATTCGGCCCTGGTGCGGTGCACGGTGCCGTGGGCGTGCTCGGGCGGGGCGTAGAGGGAGTACAGCTTCAGCGGCTCGTCGCCGGTGTTGACCACGTTGTGCCAGGTCCCGGCCGGGACGAGGACGACCCAGTCGTCGACGACCTCGCGGTCGAAGGACATCCGGTCCTCCTCCGGCCCCATCAGCACCCGCGCCCGCCCGGCCTCCACCCGCAGGAACTGGTCGCGGTCGATGTGCATCTCCAGCCCGATCTCGCCGCCCGGCTCGACGCTCATCACCGTCAGCTGGAGGTTGGTACCGGTCCACAAGGTGGTGCGGAAGCGGTCGTTGGTCAGGGTCGCCTGCTCGATGTCCAGTGCGTGGGGGCGCGGCCCGTGGTCCCTGAACGCCTCGGAGCTCATGGCGGTATTCCTTCCGTCGCGTACCGGCATTATCCGCGGCGATCCGCTTCCGGGCGGGGACGCCGGTCCGGTGCGCGTACGGCGGCGGCACGTGCCGCGCGGCCGGTCAGGCCATCGGTTCCTTCGGCCCACCGGCCTCCGGGACGATCCCCCGCCGGACCGGGTGGAGGCGACCTCGACGACCATCGGCACGCCGCTCGGGTCCGACCACTCGCCGCGCCCGGCGAAGTACCGCTTCGGGGCCGGCACCCCGTCGGGGCGGGCCCGGCCGCTGCCGCACTCCCCGACGACGAGCCCCGGCTCGGGATGGAGATGCGCAGTTCGGGGCGCTGTGCCGTACAGCGCTCCGGCAGCCACATGACGATCTCTCCGTGGTCCCCGTCCGGCACCGGCTTGACCCTCGGCCCTCCACGGTAGGGGCGCCGTCCGCCCCGTGCGCACGGTGGCGGCGCTCCCGCCGGGGAAGGCCGGGGAGGCCCGGCGCTCACCCGAAAGGGTCATCGGGCCGGTGGACGGGCGGCGGCGGGCGCGGTTCACGCCCTCTTCGCCAGTTCCCCGACGAGGGCCAGGGAGTCGGCCGGGGAGAGGGCCTGGGCGCGCAGGGCGGTGTAGCGCTGCTCCAGCGCCCGGACGGCGGCGGAGCCGGTGACGAGGCGGCCGTCGGCCCGGACCACCGCCGTCCGGCCGTCCTCCGGTTCCAGCAGGGCGAACGGGCCCTCCGTCCCGGCGTGGTCCTCCAGCGCGGTGGGCATCACCTGCACCTCCACCTGCCGGCGCTGCCCCACCTCCCACAGATGGGCGAGCTGCCCCCGCAGCACCTCCCAGCCCCCGTACGGCCGGTGCAGCACGCTCTCCTCCAGCACGCAGCTCAGCAGCGGCACCGGCGGCCGGGCCGCGTGCGCGGCCAGCCTCTCCTCGATCGTCTCCTCCGGCAGCAGAGGGCGCGCCATCCGCAGCACGGCGCGGGCGTACCCGGCCGTCCGCAGCGGCTCGGGCACGGTCATCGTCGCGTAGCCGTGCCAGGCCGCCACCGTCTCCGGCACCACCCGCCCGGCACCTCCCAGCCGGACGTGGGCCATCAGGTCCACGGCCGCGCCCAGCACGCCTCCGGCCTTCAGCACGCTGTCGGCGGCGGTCAGGAACTCCGGCTGCGGCACCCGTCTCCCCTGCTCCAGCGCGGCCACCGTCGCCGGGCTGTAGCCGACGCTCCTGCCCAGCTCCGGCCGCTCCAGCCGCGCCCGCGTCCGCAGCAGCCGGATCTGCCGCCCCACGCACCGCAGCACCTCCGCGCCGCTGACCTCCCCGGTCACCGCCACCGTCCTGCCTTCCGTCATCGCCTCTCCTCCCTCCCGTCCGCCGTGTGCGGCAGCCGGCCGGGTACGGAGCCGGGTCCGGGCGCGGGCCGGGCGTCGTCCAGGACACCGGTGGGCGGCGCGTCGGAGGCGGCCGGGACGGCCCACGTCGCGCAGGCCACGGCCCCGAGGCCCAGCACGTTCGCGGCGGCGAGGACGGCCCCGGCCGCGAGACCGTCCGGCTCCGGCAGGCGGAGGGACCGGACGGCCCGGACGGCCCGGAGCACACGGCGGCGGACGTTCACCCGGCCACCTCCCGGAGCGCGTCCGGCGCGGTGGTCCACTCCACGCCGCCCCCGACCGGAGCCAGCCACGCCACCGGCGGGCCGCTCCCCGGCCGGAGCGCCGGCCCCGTCCACGCCCGGCAGCCGTCCGGCTCGGGGCAGACCGCCCGCAGGATCCCGGTGCGGCCGGTGGCGGTGTCCAGCACGGTCCGCCCCAGCAGCGGGTGCTCCCGGTGCCCCAGCCCGGTCTCCCGCCCGGCCGCCCTCACGGCGCGCTCCTCAGGTCGCCGACCTCGGCCCACCGGCGCGGCTCACGCCCGCCCTCGCGTCGCGGCAGGGCCCGCGCCGGGCGGCCCGTGCCGACGTCCAGGACACGTACGCCGGTCGCCGGCCGGGGGAACGCGCCGGAGGGCGCGGGGTCGTCCGTGGTCATGGTCATCGTCGCTGTCATCGCCTCGTTCCGGGTCGTGGGGCCGGTCGTCGTCGAGGGCGGTCGGCTCCTCGCCGTCCGGCGCTTCCGTCCCAGTCAACGGCCGGCCGTCACCGTGGGTAAGGAAAAGCCGGAGCCCTGCGGATCACCCCCAACCGGAAATTTCGCTCACTCGGTCCTACCGAACGAGTTCGAGTGGCTACGGTGAGCGAGTGCAGAGGAACCAGAGCCTCAGAAGTCGCATGCTCGAAGCGGGCCTCACCCAGGCCGAGTTGGCCGAGGCCGTGAACACCTGCCTGCGCTCCCGCGGCCACGAGGGGACCGTCAGCGACCGGACGGTGCGCAACTGGCTGACCGGAAAGACGGTTTGGCCCCACCCCCGGCAGAGGCAGGCTCTAGAAGCGGTGTTCGGTTGCGCCGTCGAGGAGTTGGGCTTCACGGCTCCGGCGGGCAGGCACGGCGCCGCGCCCCCACCGGAGCAGGAGGAGCCCGTGCGACGCCGTCACTTCCTCACCGCCACCACCGGAACGACCGCGGGGGCCGTCCCCCTGGTCGCCGCCGCCAGGCCGTCGTCCGTCGGCACCTCCGACGTGATCCGGCTCCGCGAAGGGCTGGAGGCCCTCACCGCTCTGGACCACACCCGAGGCGGGCACGAGAGCCTGGAACGCGCGGCACTGTCCGGCGCCGGTCGGGCACTGGACTTGCAGAAGCGCGCGGCCTCCCAGCGCATCCGGCAGCGCCTGTTCGGTGTGGCGGCCGACTACACGGTCACCGCCGCCTGGTCCATGATCGATTCCCAGCGTTCCGGCCACGCGCACCAACACTTGGACAGGGCCCTGTATATGGCCCGGATGGCACAGGACTCCGCCACGGAGCTGTGCGTGTGGAATGCCTACGCGATGCTGGCCCGTGAGCGCCGGGACTACACACAGGCAGTCGATGCCGCGCAGGCCGCGCAAGCCACCAACGCCGCACGCCGTGACCCGCTGTTCGCCTCGCTCGCCCACGCCCGTGCCGCGATCGGCCATTCCTGCCTCGGCGACCGCCAGGCAGCCCTGCGCTCCCTCGGCTACGCCTGGGAAGTTCTCGGCAAGGCGTCTTCGGTGGAATCCCGGCCGAGCTGGGTCGCCTTCTACGGCCCCGCGGAACTGAACTCACTCACCTCAATCGTCCACAACCGCTTGGGCGACCCGGCAAAGGCCGAGGCCGCCTCGCACCGGGCCCTGTCCGTCTTTCCCGGCCGACTCCGCCGCAACCGAGCCATGGCCACGCTGCGGCTCGCCATGGCCCAGCTCCACCAGCGCGACATCGAGCAGGCCTGCGCGACCACCGAGACCGCGTTCCAGTTGATGGAAGGCACTCCCCTCCCCGGCAGGATGCGCTCCCGCCTCGGCGACTTCCACCGCGACCTGATCACCATCGCCCCCGACTCCGCCGTCGCGCGGGAGTGGGGCGACCGTCACCGCAGCGAATGGACCCTCGCATGACGATCGCCACCGGCCTGGACCTGCGCCACTACGCCCATGAGGACCTGCCGGACATCCGGCAGACCCTCCTGGACGTACACGCCGACGCCTACGCGGACCGGCTGGACGACCCGTTCGTCCAGCGCTTCCCCTGGTTCGTGGACCACTGGGGCGGGAACCCCGGTTTCTCCTGCGTGATCGGCTTCGACGGCGACGAGCCGGTGGGCTTCGCCTACGGCGCGCCGGCCACCCCCGGCCGCGAGTGGTGGCGGGAGTACCTGGCCCAGGCCCCCGAGGCGTCCCGCACCTTCGCCGTCTCGGAGCTGATGGTGCGCCCGCGCTGGCGCAAGACCGGCGCCTCCCGACTCCTGCACCACGGGCTGCTGGCGAAGCACGACGAGGACCTGGCCGTCCTGCTGGTGGACGTCGCACACCCCAAGGTGCAGGCGCTGTACGAGTCCTGGGGCTACCGGAAGGTCGGCGAGCGGCAGCCCTTCGCCGACTCCCCGCTCTTCGCGGTGATGCTCGCCGAGCTGCCGCTGCCCGACTGATCACCACGTGCAGCGCAGACCCGGGCGGCGGATCCGTCGCCCGGTGTGCCGGGGCCGGACACGACACCGCCCACGGCGGGACGTTCCGCGCTGCGGAGCCGCACCGCACACCGTGAGACCCGGCCGGACACCGCGTCCGGCACACACCGGAGACGAGGCAGGCCATATGGACAATCCCCCACCCACGAGGGTCGCCGTGGTCGGCGGCACGCGCGGCATCGGCGCTGCGATCACTTCCACGTTCGTGACCGCCGGGGCGGACGTCCTCCTGATCGGGCGCAGCGTTCCGGAGCACGTGCTGGAGACCTTCCGGGGAGCCGGGCGCCGTGCCGGACAGACCGTGGAGGGGCTGGCTCTCGACGTCACCGAGCGCGACTTCGCGCATCGGCTGGCCGAGTCCGCCCGGACATCGCTCGGCGGCCTGGACGTGTTGTGCCTCAACGCCGGCGTCTTCCCCAACAGGCCGCTGGCGGACATGACGCACGCCGACGTACGCGAGGTCTTCGCCACCAACGTGGAGAGCCAGATACTCGCCGTCGCGGCGTGCGTGCCGCTGCTGCGGGAGTCGAGACGCGGCCGGATCGTGCTGACGTCCTCGATCACGGGCCCGCTCACGGGTTTTCCGGGCTGGAGCCACTACGGCGCGAGCAAAGCCGCGCAGCTGGGCTTCATGCGTACGGCCGCGCTGGAACTCGCCCCGTACGGCATCACCGTGAACGCGGTGGCTCCCGGCAACGTGATGACCGAGGGGCTTGAGGAGCTGGGGGAGACCTACCTCGCCCAGATGGCCGCGACCGTCCCCCTGGGCCGCCTCGCCCGGCCGCAGGAGATCGCCGACGTGGTGGAGTTCTTCGCCGACGAACGGGCGTCGTTCATCACGGGACAGGTCGTCACCGTCGACGGCGGCCAGACCCTGCCCGAGTCACCGGAAGCGGTGCTGCCGGCCGGTACGGACGCCCCGTCCTGACCCGCGGCACCGCGGCTCGGCCGCCCCGCCGAACGGCGGCAGACGAGCCGCGCTGTACGCCGGGTTCTGTCTCCGGCGGGCCTCGCGGCCCGCCGGGAGGCGGCCATCCATCTGGGACCGGTGTCACCACCGGCCTCGTGCGGTCTACCCGCGGACTCGGGCGGGCCGCCCTCGATCGTCCGCGCAGGGCCGCCGTCACCGTTCGGCGGCGACCCCTCTTGACCTTGCTCCGGGTGGGGTTTACCGAGCCGCCCAGGTCACCCTGGGCGCTGGTGGTCTCTTACACCACCGTTTCACCCTTACCGGGGGCGGTGAGGCCCCCGGCGGTCTGTTTTCTGTGGCACTTTCCCGCGGGTCACCCCGGGTGGGCGTTACCCACCACCCTGCCCTGTGGAGCCCGGACGTTCCTCGACGTTCACCCCGGAGGGATCCCGCCGCGACCGCCCGCACGACTCGTCTGCCGTACCGGCCATGCTATCCCGCCGCCGTGTGCGGTGCGGACGCGCGGGCCGCGCTTGACCCTGCCGCGACGTCAACGTGTTGACTTCGGGGCATGAGGATCGGCGAGCTGGCCGCGCTGGCGGGCGTCACCACCCGCACCGTGCGGCACTACCACCATCTGGGGCTGCTGCCCGAGCCCGCGCGGCGGGCGAACGGCTACCGGGAGTACGGGCTGCGCGACGCGGTCGCGCTGGCGCGGGTGCGGCGGCTGACCGGGCTGGGGCTGGGCCTGGAGGAGGTGCGCGACGTCCTGACCGCCGGTGAGCCGGACGCCGGGCGCGAGCTGCGCGAGGTGCTGGAGGAGCTGGACGCCGACCTGGCCCGGCAGGAGGAGGCGCTGCGCGAGCGGCGGGCCCGGGTGCGCGGGCTGCTGGAGCTGGCCGGGCGCGGCGAGCTGCCCGCCGAGGGGCCGGTCTCCCCCGAACTGGCCGCGCTCTTCGGCGAGATGGCCCGCGCCACCTCCCGGCTGCCGGGCCCGGAGCCGGCGACGGCGGTGAGGGAGCGGGAGCTGCTGGCCCTGATGGACGCGGCGCCGGACGGGGGCGGCCGGGAGGTGGTCGCGGCGCTCGGCTCCCTGGGCGGCGATCCGGCGGCGATGGACCGGATGTACGAGGTGTACGCCCTGTTCGACGAGCTGGCGGAGGCGGACGTGGACGACCCGAGGGTGGCGCGGGCGGCCCGTGCGGTGGCGGACGGCGTACCGGAGGAGGCGGCGGAGATGCTCCGGGAGCAGGCGGGCGCCTCGTCCGGCGGGGCCGGGGGCTTCGAGGAGGCTCTCGGGAGGGGGTTCGAGGGGGACGGCGGTCTCGCCGGCGCGCTCTTCGCCGATCTCGCCCCGGCGCAGGCGGAGGCGCTGCGGCAGGCGATGCGGCTGTTGGTGGTGCGGGCGGAGGACGCCCGGTGAGGCGGGCGGCGCGGTGGGGGGCCGCGGTGGTGCTCCCGGCCGAGGCGGCGCTGGTGGTGTGCCTGGTGGCGGGGGTGCGGATTCCGTGGCCGGTGCTCGCGGCGGCGGAGGCGGCGGTCGGGTGCGTGCTCGCGGCCGAGGCGGCGGTGCTGGTGCGCGCCTGGCGGAGGGCCCGGCGCGGAGGGCTGAGCGGCCGGGACGCGGCGGGCGAGGCCGTACGGGCGGCCGTGCCCGTGCCGGTGCGGCGGCTGCTGGCGCACGAGGCCCGGGTGATGGCGAGCCTGGTGCGGTGGGCGGCGCGGCGCCCCCACGGGGTGGGCGCCGGCGGCACGGCGGTGCCGTACGCGGGCGGGCAGGCGGCGATGGCGTACGGGCTGCTGTTCGTGGCCGTGGTGGAGACGGCGGTGATGGCGGTGCTGCTGGCCGACTGGCCGGTGGCGCACGCGGCGGCGCTGGTGCTGGACGTGTGGGGCGTGCTGCTGGTGCTGGGGTTCCACGCCTCCTGCGTGGTGCGTCCGCACGTGGTGGGCGCGGACGGCTCGCTGCGGGTGCGCTACGGCGCGCTGGTGGACGTGGCGGTGCCCGCGGGGTCGGTGACGGCCGTCCGCGTCGAGCACCGCTTCCCCCGGGGGAGGCCGGTGGAGGTCGCCGGCGGCGTGCTGGACCTGGCCGTCGGCGGCCGGACCACGGTGACGGTGGAGCTGGACGCGCCGGTGGAGGTCGTCCGCCCGCTCGGCGGCCGGGAGCGGGCCCGGGTGCTGCGTCTGTACGCCGACGATCCGCGGGCGGCGGTGGCCGCGCTGCGGGAGGGGCTGGGGAGCCGGGGCGCGGCCTGCTGACGCACCGGGCCCGGGCCGGTTCCGCGGGGCCCGGACCCGGCGTCCGTCAGGACCCGCGTCAGGACTTCCCCCCGTCGCCGAACGTCTCCTCGCGGGTGGACTTCCCGGTGCTGCGGTCCTCCACCTCGCCGCCGGACTCGGCGGGGTCGGCCCCGATGGCCTCGCGGGCGGCCTCGCCGCCGGTGCTGCGGTCACCAAGGTCCGCGCCGGAGCGCGGCATGTTCCCGGTGCCCTGGACGTTCCCCTTCCCCTTCCTCGGGGCGTCCGTCCCCCGGGAGGTCTCCTCGCCGGCCCGTCCCCCGGCGGCGGCCGGGTCGACGCGGCCCTTCGCGGTCTCCCCCGACAGGTGGCGGTTGCGCTCCCGGGCGATCTCCGCCAGGTCCTGGTCGTGGTGCTTGTCCTGCTCGGCCATGGTGTTCCCGCTTCCCCGGCCGTCCGGGGCCGCCCGGACGGCCGTATGAGCCGGTCCCTGCCACCTGGAGTCCGCATACGGGCTTTTCGCCCGTAACGGGCAGGGCTTTCCGCGGGCGGGTGCCCGCCCCGCGGACCCGTATGCCTCCTCGTCCGCTCCCCGTGCGGCGCCCACCGGGCGGCGCGGCCTGCGCGGCTTGCGCGACCTGCGTGGCCGCTACATCGACCGCGTCTCGCCGCTGCGGTCGGCGTACGCCTCGACCGTACGGCCGTCCAGGGCCGCCAGGACGCGCCGGTGCAGGTCGTGGACCCGCTCGGCGTCCGCCGGGCCGACGGAGGAATCCATGGTGTCCCGGACCAGGTCCGCCGCCTGCCGCACCTCCGCCGCGTTCCGGTCGTCGCCGTGCACGGCCGTCGCCAGGTCCCGCAGCAGGCGCAGCAGGGCCGCCAGCACGGTGGGCTCCCCAGCGGAGAAGCGCCGCAGCTGCCCGCAGGCCAGGTCGAGGTAGTACCGCAGGTCCCGGTCGGGGACGACCGCCCGCCCGACGCCGTCCCCGTCCTCGTGGAGGGTCGGCCCCAGACGGCGCCCGGCGAGCCTCACCAGCAGGTCGGCCATGTGGCCCACGGCGGTGGACGCGGTCACGGGGTCGTTGATCCCCGGGGACATCGCCTTGACCGCGATGTCCTCCAGTTGTCGGAAGCCGAAGGCCACGTCCTGCTCGAGGGTCCGCTCGTAGCCGAGCCGCACGGCGTCGTCGACCGCGGCGGCCGTGCCGTCGGCGTACGGGTCGGGCGGGTCCGCGGAGGGGTCGCGCGCCCACACGGTGGCGATCGGGTTCCCGGCGACGAGCAGGTCGCCGGGGCGGATGCTCAGCCGGACGACGGTGTCGCTCCGGCGCGCGCACGCCACCAGCGCCCCGACGTCGACCAGCCGCACGAACCCGCTGCTGCGCCCGTACACCGTCGCGCCGCGCGCCTCGTCCAGGTCCAGCTCGTCCGGGGAGCGCGGACGCGGGTCGTCGCGGGCGGGGTAGAACATCCTGATCGCGTCGCCGGTCTCGTCGTGGACGTCGAGCATCATGGAGTCCACCCGCAGTTTGCGGACGATGTGGCTGAGGAAGCCCAGCACGGCCGCCAGGGACGCGACGCCGAGCGCCGACGCCAGGAGCAGCGCGACGACGGGCAGCGCCTCGTCGGAGTTCATGAAGGCCAGGGTCGTCAGCGCGAACACCAGGGTCGTGAGCAGCACCGTCAGGACGGCCTTGAGCACCCGGTCGTGGGCGTAGCGCCGCAGCAGCCGCGGGGAGAACTGCTGGGAGGCCAGTTGCAGCGTCACCACGGTGACGCTGAAGGCCAGGGTCGCCACCGTGACCGACGAGGTGGCCACCACCTGGAGCATCGTGGAGGCCGAGGAGTGGTCGCCCGGCCACAGGGCGGCCGGCCCGGTCCCGGAGCGGGGCCGGACGCGCTCCAGGAGCATCGCGGCGACGAGGGCGATCCCGCCCCCCGCGGTGGGCCACGTCCACAGCGGCGAGCGGGAGGTCTCCGCCCGGGGGCTCCGGTTGCGCTGGAGGAGCTTCACGCCCGGCCGGGTACCGCGCCCGCGGCGGCCGATGCCTCACGCGGCGGCCGGAAGGGGCCGGCCCGGCGGGACGGCATACCCTGCTGGTGCGCCGGGCGGAAGCGCACGCTCCGCCGGGTCGCGGGATCCGCAAGCGAGGAGGACCACCGTGCTCGTACTGCTGCCACCGTCCGAGGGCAAGGCCGCCGGGGCGTCCGGCCCCGCGCTGGACCCGGGGGCGCTGTCGCTGCCGGGGCTGGCGGCGGCGCGGGAGGCGGTGCTGGCGGAGCTGGTGGAACTCTGCTCGGCCGACGAGGACAAGGCGCGCGAGGTGCTCGGGCTGAGCGAGGGGCTGCGCGGCGAGGTGGCGAGGAACGCCGCGCTGCGGGAGGCCCCGACGCGTCCGGCGGGCGAGGTCTACACCGGAGTGCTCTACGACGCGCTGGACCTGGCCACCCTGGACGCGGCGGCGCGGGAGCGGGCCGAGCGGTGGCTGCTGGTGTTCTCGGGGCTGTGGGGCGCGGTGCGGATCGGCGACCGCATCCCCTCCTACCGCTGCTCGGGCGGGGTGAGGCTGCCGGGGCTGGGCCCCCTGGGCCGGTACTGGCGGGAGCCGCTGGGGTCGGTGCTGCCCGAGGCGGCCGGCGACGGGCTGGTGCTGGACCTGCGGTCGGCGGCGTACGGGGCGATGTGGAAGCCGGGCGGAGAGCTCGCCGGGCGGACGGCGACGGTGCGGGTGCTGCAGTCGAAGGTCGTCGGCGGCGTGGAGAAGCGGTCGGTGGTCAGCCACTTCAACAAGGCCACCAAGGGCCGGATCGTCCGCGCGCTGCTGCGGGAGGGCACGGAACCGGACGGTCCGGCGGAGCTGGCGGAGGTGCTGCGCGGCCTGGGGTACGCGGTGGAGGTGGAGCCCCCGGCGAAGGGCGGGACGCCGTGGCGGCTGGACGTGGTGGTCACCGAGCTGTGAGCCGGGCCGGGCCGATCCGGGCCGATCCCGGCCGCTTCGCGCCACTCCGGGCCGCCCCGGTCCGCGAGCCCGGCGGATTGCACGGTGCGCAACGGCCGTTGCGGCAGGTGAGCGGGGTGGGCAGGATGGCCGCCATGACAGCCGCGCCCGTACCGCCCGTACCGCCCGCACCGCCCGCACCCGTGCCGTCCGTGCTCGCCCTGGGCCCGGTACTGCCGGTCGTCGTCCTCGACGACGACCGGGACCACGGCCCCGGGGCCGCCGTGCCCCTGGCGCGGGCGCTGGTGGCGGGCGGGCTGTCCGCGGTCGAGATCACCCTGCGGACGGAGGGCGCGGTGGAGGCCGTCCGCCGGATCACGGCGGAGGTGCCCGGGGCCGTGGTCGGCGCGGGCACGGTGCTCACCCCGGAGCAGGCGGCGGCGGCACGGGACGCCGGCGCCCGCTTCCTGGTCAGCCCGGGGTGCACGGACCGGCTGCTGGCGGCGGCGCGGGAGGTGGGCGTGCCCCTCCTGCCGGGGGTCTCGACCGCCTCGGAGGCCATGGCGCTGCTGGAGCGCGGCGTGACGGAGATGAAGTTCTTCCCGGCCCGCGCGGCGGGCGGCCCGGCGTACCTGGAGGCGCTGGCCTCGCCGCTGCCCCGGGCCCGCTTCTGCCCGACGGGCGGCATCGGCCCGGACTCGGCGGCGGACTACCTCGCGCTGCCCAACGTCGCCTGCGTGGGCGGCAGTTGGATGCTGCCGCCGGACGCGGTGCGGGCGCGGGACTGGGACCGGATCGAGCGCCTGGCCCGCGAGGCCGCCCGGCTGGGCGCCGCGGCGGTCGCGGGCACGGACGCGGGTGTCAGCGCAGGTGGGCCGTGTCGTTGAGCAGGCGCAGCGAGGCGTTGCCGTCCGCGTAGTACGCCACGGCCGACAGGGAGGCGGCCGACAGCTCCATGCGGAACAGCGCCTCGGGCGGTGCGCCCAGCGCCGTGCACGCCAGCACCTTGACCGGTGTGACGTGGGTGACCAGCAGCACGGTCCGGCCGGCGTACCGGGCCAGGATCCGGTCGCGGGCGGCCTCGACGCGGCGGATGACGGAGGCGAAGGACTCGCCGCCGGTGGGCGCGGCCTCGGACGAGGCGAGCCAGGCGTCCAGGTCGTCCGGGTGGCGCTCGCGCACCTCGGCGAAGGTCAGCCCCTCCCAGGCGCCGAAGTCGGCCTCGCGCAGGTCCTCGTCGATCTCGAACCCCAGGCCGAGCCGGTCGGCCACCACCCGTGCGGTCTGGCGGCAGCGCGTGAGCGGCGAGCTGACCACGTCCTGGACGGTGCCGCGCGCCGCGAGCGCGGCGGCCGCCGCCTCGGCCTGGCGCAGTCCGGCGGCCGACAGCTCCGGGTCGGTGCCGCCGCTGCCGGAGAACCGCTTGGACGGGGTGAGCGGGGTCTCGCCGTGGCGCAGCAGGACGAGGGTGGTGGGGGTGCCCATGTCGGCGGCGCCCCAGCCCATGGGGGGCGTGCCCAGGGCGGTGCCCAGGGCGCTGCCCGGAGCCGTGGGATCCGTCGTGCCCTCGAGCCGGGCCCGGTCCGCCTCGCGGGACCCGTAGGCGCCGCCGCGCCGCGACTGGCGCACGGCGGCCCGGGCCGCCGCCCTGGCGTCCACCGCGTGGGCGGTCCGGGCCGGGGATTCGCCGGGCGCCCCGGGGGCGGCCCCGGCCTCGTCCCGGGCGGCGAGTTCCGCGGTCGAGTCGGACGGCCGCCACGCCTCGCCGCGGCGGCCCGCGTCCATGGCCTCGTTCGCCAGCCGGTCGGCGTGCCGGTTCTCCTCGCGCGGGATCCACTGGTAGGTGACCGCGTCCGGCGGGAAGACGGACCCGGCCTCCAGCGCCAGGGGCCGCATGTCGGGATGCTTGATCTTCCAGCGGCCCGACATCTGCTCGACGACGAGCTTGGAGTCCATCCGGACGCGCACCGCGGCCTCCGGGTCGAGCGCGCGGGCCGCGCGCAGCCCGGCGATCAGGCCCCGGTACTCGGCGACGTTGTTGGTGGCGGTGCCGATGTACTCGGCCGCCTCCGACAGCGTCTGCCCGGTCTCGGCGTCGCGGACCACCGCGCCGTAGCCGGCCGGGCCCGGGTTGCCGCGGGAACCGCCGTCGGCCTCCACGACGAAGGTCCTGCGGGCCCCCGGCCGGTGCTGCGTCACAGTCCCGACTCGGGGGTGCGGACCAGGATCCGGCGGCAGTTCTCGCAGCGCACCACCGCGTCGGCCGGGGCCTGGCGGATCTCGTTCAGCTCGGTGATGTTCAGCTCCAGGCGGCAGCCCTCGCAGCGCCGCTGGAAGAGGCGGGCCGCGCCGACGCCGCCCTGCTGCTCGCGCAGCTTGTCGTAGAGCTTGATCAGGTCGGCCGGGATCGAGGAGGCCACGATCTGGCGCTCCTTGGTGACCGCGGCGGCCTCGGCGTCGATCTCCGCCAGCACCGCGTCGCGCCGCGCCACCGCGTCGTCGATCCTGGCCTGGACGGAGTCGGTCCGCTGGGCCAGCTCGGCCGAGCGCTCCTGGGCGGACTCGCGGCGCTCCATGATCTCCAGCACGATGTCCTCCAGGTCGCTCTGGCGCCGGGAGAGGGAGGCGATCTCCCGCTGGAGGTTCTCCAGGTCCTTCGGCGAGGTGACCGCGCCGGAGTCCAGGCGCTGCTGGTCGCGCGCGGCGCGCTTGCGCACCTGGTCGACGTCCTGCTCCGCCTTGGTCTGCTCGCGGGCGGTGTCGCTCTCCTCGGTCCGGGCGGCGACCAGCAGGTCGCGCACCTGGGAGAGGTCGGCGTTCAGTCCCTCGATCTCGGCGTGCTCCGGCAGGTTCCTGCGCCGGTGGGCGAGCTGGGTGAGCCGGACGTCGAGGGCCTGGAGGTCGAGGAGGCGGATCTGGTCGGCGGGCTCGGCGTTCAGTTGGGGGCTCCTGTGATGGTGGTGGGGGCGCCCTCCGCGGGGGCGGACGCCGCGTGGACGGTCCAGGGGTCGGTGACCGTGCGGGAGACGTGGACGCGCAGTCCCCAGCCGTGCCGCTCGGACACCGCGTCGAGCTGGGCGGCGGCCTGCTCGCACCAGGGCCACTCGGTGGCCCAGTGCGCGGCGTCCACCAGCGCCGGTCCCCCGTCGAGGGCTCCGCGCTGCACGGCCTCGGAGGCCGGGTGGTGGCGCAGGTCGGCGGTGACGTACGCGTCGGCGCCGGCCGCCCGCACCCGGTCGAGGAGGCTGTCGCCGGAGCCGCCGCAGACCGCGACGGTGCGGACCGGGCGGTCGGGGTCGCCCGCCGCCCGTACGCCCTGCGCGGTGGCGGGCAGCCGCGCGGCCACCCGCTCGGCGAAGCGGGCCAGCGGCTCGGGGGCGTCCAGCTCGCAGATCCGGCCCAGGCCGCGGCGGCCGGACGGATCGGCGGGGTCGGGCGCCAGCGGGCCGGTGATCCGCAGGCCGAGGGCCTCGGCGAGGGCGTCGGAGACGCCGGGGTCGGCGCGGTCGGCGTTGGTGTGCGCGACGTGCAGGGCGACGCCGGCCCGGATCAGGTCGTGCACGACGCGGCCCTTGAAGGTGCCGGCCGAGACCGTGGTGGTGCCGCGCAGGTAGAGGGGGTGGTGGGTCAGCAGCAGCCCGGCGCCGAGCCGCACCGCCTCCTCGGCGGTCTCCCGCACCGGGTCGACGGCGATCAGCACCCGGCTCACCTCGGCGCCGGGGTCTCCGCAGACCGTTCCGACGGCGTCCCACTGCTCGGCCCGCTCGGGGGGCCACAGTTCGTCGAGCGCGGCGATGACATCGGAGAGTGCGGGCACGGGTGAGAGGTTACCTGCCGTGCGGCCCCGCGCGCCGGGCCGCTCGGCCGGCCGTCCGCCGCCCGGCCGGGCGACCCGCCCTCCGCCCGGACACAGCACATCGGGCGCCGCTTCCCCGGGCGAACCCGCCTCCCGTCCCCCGTACGTGTGAAGGCACCCAACTCGGGCCGCCCGGAGGGGAGTACGAAAACTAGCGTCGTCACCGGAGGTGATGGCTCGATGACAGTCAGTGCCGTCGACGCCGCCCGGGGTGAGGGCGGAGGAACGGTGTACTCCGGCTCCGGCTTCACGATCGCCGCGGACGGCTCCTACGCGGCCCGGCTCGCGCCGGCCGGGGGAGGACGGGGCTGGACCCCGGAGCGCTGGACGCTGGACGGCCCGGAGCCGTACGCGGTCCCGCTGCCGGGGCCCCGGCCGGAGGGTCCGGGCACCGAGGTGCTGCCGCTGCCCGACGGCCGGGTGCTGATCTGCCGCGAGGCCGCCGGCCGCCACCACCTCGCGCTGCTCTACCCCACCGGCCCGTGCACCGGCGAGCTCCCGCTGGGCTCGGTGGGGGGCGGGCGCCTGCGGCTGCTGCCGCCCGCCCCGCGCGGCCCGCTGGTCCACGCGCTCGCGCCGGGCGAGCACAGCACGACGGTGTGGCTGGTGCACGGCGGCTCCTACGGCCCGGAGCCGGTCGCCGAGGTGCCCGGCCGCTGCTCGGGGGGCGCCTGGCTGGACCGCGAGGGGCGGCTGCTGGCGCTGGACCGCACCGACGCGGCGGGCGGCACCAAGACCGTCGCCGTCGACCTGGAGCGCGGCGGCGAGGTCTCCCCGCTGCTGCAGATCACCGACGACAGCGACGACCGGCTGCTGCTGGCCGATCCCGACAGCGGGCTGCTGCTCCTGCGCTCCGACGCGCCGGGCGAGACGCGGCTGGGCTGGGGCGTGCTCGGCAGCCACCGGCCCGTGCGCTTCCCCGACGCGCTGTGCCCGCCGGGCGTCGCGCTGACCCCGTTCGCCATCCAGCCCGGCCAGGCCCTCACCCCGGAGGGCTGCGCGGTGGCGCTGCGCGCGGACGGGCCGAACGGCACATGGGTGGCGGTGTGGCGGCCCGCCCAGCGGCGGCTGCGGCATCTGCCCGCCCCGGTGGGGTGGGTGCGCGGCGCGGGCCTGTGGACGGCGGACGGCGAGCTGAGGCTGCCGTACACCGGCGGCCAGACGCCGTGCGGGCTGGCCCGGATCACCCCCTCGCCCGCGGAGCCCGAGCCGCTGCCCCGGCAGCGCGCGGAGCGCGCCGCGGCGGAGGCCGGGGCTCCGCGGGCGGGCGGCGGGGCGGGGGCCGGCGGTCCGCTCGCGGTCCGGGCGGCGGCGTTCACCCCGGTGCCGCTCCAGCAGGCGCCGCTGGCCCGGACCGGGACGGAGCGAAGATCGTAGAACTACTACGATCTGGTCGGGTACGGAGGAAGACACCTCGATCCACGGAGTATTTCCGCGATGTCCCACACCCAGACCGAGACGAGCAGCGAGACGAGCGCCGAGACCGGCGAGCACCACGGCCGGCACCGCGGCCCGGCCGCCGTCGGCGAGGAGGCCCGCGTGCCCGCGCAGGGCCGCCACCGCCGCCCCGCACAGGGGGAGCGGCGGGAGGGCTGAGGCCCGCCCCGCTCCGGCCGCCCCTCCGGCCCCGGACGCCGTGACCTCCCACGGCGGCCGGGGCCTCTCCGCGCCCGGGCCGTACGCGGCTGCGTGCTCGGGGCCTCCGGGGGCTTCGGGGCTTCGGGGGCTCCGGGCTTCGGGCGGCATGCGGGCCGTGCGCGCCCGCGCCGGCGGTCCCACCCGCCTCACCGGCCCGGCGGCGCGTACGGCAGCATGGTGCGGCGACACCACAGGTCAGGCCAGGTGAGGACAGGACAGGCCAGGTCAGGTCAGAACAGGGAGGCCCACCGATGGATTCCGCAGCGGAGCCCGCGCCCGAGGTCCTCGCCGCGTTCGGCGCGGCGAAGGGCTTCATGCCCGCCGACGAGGGGCTGGCGCTGTACGCCGCCGCCGTCGACGCGGCGCGGCTGGGGCTGCCGCTGCTGGAGATCGGCACGTACTGCGGCCGCTCCACCATCCTGCTGGCCGACGCCGCCCGCCGGGCGGACGGCGACGTGACCGTCCTGACCCTCGACCACCACCGGGGCAGCGAGGAGCAGCAGCCGGGCTGGGAGTACCACGACCCCGAACTGGTCGATCCCGAGGTCGGGCTGATGGACACCCTCCCCTCCTTCCGCCGCACCCTGCACGCCGCCGGGCTGGAGGAGCACGTCGTCGCGCTCGTCGGCCGCTCGCCGCGGGTCGCGTCGGTGTGGGGCGGGCGGCTCGGGATGGTCTTCGTCGACGGCGGGCACACCGACGAGCACGCCCGGGCCGACTACGAGGGCTGGGCGCCGCATCTGGCCGAGGGCGGGCTGCTCGTCATCCACGACGTGTTCCCGGACCCGGCCGACGGCGGCCGGGCGCCGTACCGGATCTACCGCCGCGCGTTGGACTCCGGCGCCTTCGCCGAGGAACGGGCGGTCCGCTCGCTGCGCGTTCTGCGGCGTACGGGTCCGGGCCTCTGAGGCGCGGGGCTACGATCCCGGTCATGTCCCCCGGCCGACGGCTCTCCACCGTTCTCGTGGCCCTCGCGATCGTGCTCCCCGTCTGCCTGGCGGGCTGGTCGGCATGGCAGTCGGCGCGGCGGACGGACACCGGCCGCGCTCCCGGGGCGTCCTCCCCGACCGCCCCTCCCACCGGGTCCGCGGAGTCCGGGGGTCCCGGGTCGCCGGAGGGGAGCGGGGCTCCGGGCGGGGACGACGAGCCGCTGCGCGGCACGGTGGTGGTGCTCGATCCCGGACACAATCCGGGCAACCACCGGCACACCCGCGAGATCGCGCGCCGGGTCGACGTCGGCACGCACCGCAAGGAGTGCGACACCACCGGCACGGCCACGGACTCCGGCTACGCGGAGGCGTCCTTCACCCTGGACGTCGCGCGCCGCGCCCGCGCCATCCTCGAACGGCGGGGCGCCGAGGTGGAGTTCACCCACGACGGCGACCGCCCGTACGGGCCGTGCATCGACGAGCGCGCGCGGGCCGGGAACGAGGCGGGGGCCGACGCGGTGGTCTCCGTGCACGCCGACGGATCGGGCGAGGGCCACCGGGGCTTCCACGTCATCCTCCCGGCGCGGGTGAGGGAGGGCGCCGCCGACACCCGGCGGATCACCGGCCCCTCGCGCCGGCTGGGCGAGCACATCGCCGACGCCTTCGCCGGGGCCACCGGATCGGAGCCCGCCGGCTACCTGGGCCGCGCCGCGGCCGAGACCGGCCTGGTCACCCGCGGCGACCTGGGCGGGCTGAACCTCTCGCGGGTGCCCAAGGTCTTCCTGGAGTGCGGCAACATGCGTGATCCGCGCGAGGCCCGGCGCCTGACCGACCCGGCCTGGCGGGAGCGCGCGGCCCGCGGCATCGCCGACGGCCTCACGGCCTACCTGCGCGGTGAGCGGGACGGCGGGCGGGACGGTGAAGAGGCCGTGACGGACAGGGAGAACCCGCCGGACTCCGCGGGGCGTCCTTCCGTACGATAGGGCCCGCCCCCGTCTGACCAGACCATGACGAAACCGATTAAGGATATTACGTGAACATCCGCTCGCTCACCCGAAGCGATGGCGCGGTTATCGGAGCAGCGGTGCTGCTGTTCATCGCCTCGTTCCTCGCCTTCTTCAAGGCCGACGACTGCACGGAGAACTGCACGGTCAACAGCTGGGACTCCTCGCTCTTCCCCCTGCTGCCGACCGTGACGCTCGCCGCTCTGATCGCGGCCGCCCTGATCGCCGTCGGACGGATGATGCCCGGGGAGCGCAAGGTGGCCGGCCTCGGCCTCGACCAGTGGGGCACCGCGCTGGCGGTCTTCGTCGGCTGGGCGGCGCTGTGGTCGATGTTCGCCGACATCCTGCCGGACCCGGAGGACCAGGACCTCAACCGCGCTCTCGAACTGGGTGCGGGCGCCTGGCTGACCCTCATCGGCGGACTGCTCATGGCGGCCTTCGCCGTCCTGGGCAACACCGTGTCCGCGCTCAAGGCCCCGCTGCTGCCGGCCCCCTCCCCGCAGGCCCCGAACCCCTACGGTCCGGGCCCGCAGGGCGGCTACGGCTACCCCGGCGCCCAGCCGGGCCAGCCCGGCCAGCCCGGTCAGCCGCAGGGCGGCTACGGCTACCCGGGCGGCCCGCAGCCGGGTCAGCCCGGCCAGCCGGGGCAGCCGCACCAGCCGCACCAGCCGCACCAGCCCTACGGCGGCGGCCAGCCCGCGCCGCAGCAGCAGACGGCTCCGGCGGGCGGCGCTCCGGCCGACCCGGGCTTCCAGCCGTTCTGGTTCGCCGTGCCGGTCGCGCGGCCGCTGTTCGGCGAGGACGGCTCCCCCACCCCGGTCGCCGAACTGGCTCCGGGCACCTGGTACCTGGCGGTGGAGCAGCGCGGTCAGGCGCTGGTGGCGCAGACGCAGGACGGCCGCCGCGGCGTCCTGCAGGACACCTCGGGCATCCAGCGCGGCTGATCCCGCGCGACCGTGCCCGGCGGCACGGACACACCGCGAAGGCCCCCGTCCGGCACCGGGCGGGGGCCTTCGCCGCGGACGGGCCGCCTCATCCGGGGCGTGCCGCACCACTGGCCCCAAGTCTTCCGACTCGAACGTGAGTTGGGTTTGTGCGCTTGAGAACAGGCAATCCGGTCCCCATGGTGACCACCACGAGACGACGTCACGGAGGCAGCCACGCCGCCCTGGTGATCCGCGCGGTCGCGGACGTCATGGCGGCGATCATCGGCCTCTGGATCCTGCTGTACGTACTGGGCGCCAACCGCGGCAACGACCTGGTCGTCTTCGTCCACGACTCCGCCCGCTGGCTGGCGGGCTGGTCGTACGACCTCTTCGACCTCGAACCCGACTGGTTCCAGGTCCTGGTCAACTACGGGATCGCCGCCGTGACCTACCTGCTGGTGGGCCATCTGCTGGCCTCGCGCGTCCACCGCCACTGACCGGCGGCCCCGGGGGCGAGGCGGCCCGGCACGGGACGGCTCAGCAGCAGTCCGGTTCCAGTCCGGCCGGCAGCCGCTCGCCGCCGAAGACCGCCACCGTGGGCTCGTCGCCGCCGAGGGCCGCCACGGCCAGCAGCAGCGAGCCCGCGGTCCAGGAGGTCAGCTCCTCCGGCCAGAAGGCGTCGTCCTCGAAGACGTAGCCGGTCCAGTACATGCCGTCCTCGGCGCGCAGGTGCTGCATCCAGCGCAGGATCTCCAGCGCCCGGTCGGACTCCCCCATCACCCACAGGGCCAGGGCGAGTTCGGCGCTCTCCCCGCCGGTCACCCACGGATTGGGCAGCACGCAGCGCACGCCCAGGCCGGGGACGACGAAGCGGTCCCAGCCCTCCTCGATGCGCTCCTTGGCCGCGGGCCCGGTCACCGCGCCGCCCAGGACGGGGTAGTACCAGTCCATCGAGTAGCGGCCCTTGTCCAGGAAGCGCTCGGGGTGGCGGCGCACCGCGTGGCCCAGCCAGCCCAGCGCCAGCTCCCAGTCCGGCTGCGGCTCGCCGCGGTGCTCGGCCAGGGCGAGCGCGCAGCGCAGCGCCTGGTGGATGGAGGAGGAGCCGGTCAGCAGGGCGTCGGTGACGGGGGTGCCGTCGGCCTCCCGCTTCCAGCCGATCTGCCCGCCGGGCTGCTGGAGTCCCAGGACGAACTCGACGGCCGCCACGACCACCGGCCACATGCGGTCCACGAAGGTGTCGTCGCCGGTGGCGAGGTAGTGGTGCCACACCCCGACGGCGACGTAGGCGCAGAAGTTGGTCTCCTTGCCCAGGTCGGTGGGCCGGGCCGCGTCCCCGTCGGCGTAGGCGGCGTACCAGGAGCCGTCGGCGTTCTGGTGCTCGGCCAGCCAGCGGTAGGCGGCCCCGGCCCGCTCGTGCTCCCCGGCCGCGTCCAGCGCCATGGCGGCCTCGACGTGGTCCCAGGGGTCGAGGTGGTGGCCGCGGAACCACGGGATCGCGCCGTCCTCCCGCTGGAGGGCGGCGATGCCCGCCACGGTCCGCTCGGCCTGTTCGGCGGTCAGGACGCCGGGCAGGACGAGCCGTTCGGTGCGGCCCGGGCTCGTCACGCCGTCCCCTGACCGGAGACCGCGCCGGCGGGCAGGTGCGGCTTGGTGGCGTAGGCCACGAAGCTCTTGCCCATCACCGGGTTGAGGAGGTTCTCCGCGAGACGGGTGGCCAGCGGCTTCTTCATGATGTCCCAGACCAGCAGCTTGTGGTACGCGCGCACCGGCAGCGCGGCCTCGTCGCCGTCCCGGTCCACCCCGAAGGCGCACTTGAGCCACCAGTACGGGGAGTGCAGGGCGTGGGCGTGGTGGGTGCCGTACGGCTTCAGGCCCGCCCCGCGCATCTTCGCCAGCAGTTCGTGGGCCCGGTAGATGCGGATGTGGCCGCCCTCGACCTCGTGGTACGCGTCGGACAGCGTCCAGCAGACCTTCTCGGGGCCGTAGCGCGGCACGGTCACCGCGATCCGGCCGCCGGGGCGCAGCACCCGGACCATCTCGGCCAGGACGCCCTTGTCGTCGGGGATGTGTTCCATCACCTCGGAGACGATCACGGCGTCGAAGCTGTCGTCGGGGAAGGGCAGGGCCAGGGCGTCGCCCTCCATCGCGGTGGCCTCGGCGCCCGCCGGGGCCTCCCCGGCCTCCGCCATGGCGGCGAACCACTTGGCGACCTCGCGGATCTCCTCGCCGTTGCGGTCCAGCGCGACGACGCGGGCGCCGCGCCGGTAGCACTCGAAGGCATGGCGTCCGGCGCCGCACCCCAGGTCCAGGACCCGGTCCCCGGGGGCGAGCGGGAAGCGGGAGAAGTCCACGGTCAGCACTGGTGTCTGCCTTCCTCGGTGCGGTGCGGTGACGGGCCTGAAGCGGCGGGGCGGGGTCAGCGGACGGCGGTCGCGATCGCGGCGCGGTAGTGCTCCACCGTGCCGCGGGCGGCCTGTTCCCAGGTGAAGCGGCGCAGCACCCTCTCCCGTCCGGCCGCGCCCAGGCGTGCCCGCAGCCCCGCGTCGCCGAGCAGCCTGCCCAGCGCCGCGGCGAGCGCGCCCGCGTCGCCCGGCGGAACCGCCAGGCAGGTCTCGCCGTCGGGGCCCGCCACCTCGGGGATCGCGCCTCCGGTGGTGGCGACCAGCGGTGTGCCGGTGGCCATGGCCTCGGCCGCCGGCAGGGAGAAGCCCTCGTAGAGGGAGGGCACGCAGGCGATCCGGGCGCCGCGCACCAGGTCCGCCAGCTCCCGGTCGCTGATGCCCTTGACGAACTCCACCGCGCCGCCGAGCCCGTAGCGCTCCACGGCCTCGGCCACCGGGCCCTTCTCCGGGCGCTTGCCGACGACCACCAGGTGCGCGTCCTCGTGCTCGGTGCGGACCTTGGCCAGGGCCTCGACGAGGTGGACCAGCCCCTTGAGGGGGACGTCGGCGCTGGAGGTGGTGACGATGCGGCCGGGGACCTCGGGGACGGCGGGGTCGGGCGAGAACAGCCGGGTGTCGGCGCCGATGGGCACGACGTGGACGCGGTCGGGGCGCACCCCGAGGTCCTCGGTGATCTCCCGCCGGGAGGAGCCGGAGACGGTCAGCACGGTGGGCAGCCGCCGGGCGACGCGCTTCTGCATGCGGGTGAAACCGTACCAGCGGCGCACCGAGATCCGCCGCCGCCAGCCCTCGGCGGCCGCCAGGTCCAGCCGGCGGTCCACGGTGATGGGGTGGTGGACGGTGGTGACCAGGGGGAAGCCGATCCGCTCCAGGCCCAGGAGGCCGTAGCCGAGGGTCTGGTTGTCGTGGACGACGTCGAACTCGCCGCGCCGGGCGGCCAGGTGGCGGCGGGCGCGCAGCGAGAAGGTCAGCGGCTCGGGGAAGCCGCCGGTCCACATGGTGGCGACCTCCAGCGCGTCGATCCAGTCGCGGTACTCGTCGCGCCCCGGGGTGCGGAAGGGGTCGGGCTGCCGGTAGAGGTCGAGGCTGGGGAGCCGGGTGAGGGTGACCTCCCCCGCCAGTCCGTCCTCCTCGTCCAGGACCGGGTAGGGCTGGGCGCCGATCACCTCGACGCGGTGGCCGAGGCGGGCCAGCTCGCGCGACAGGTGGCGCACGTAGACGCCCTGGCCGCCGCAGAACGGGTTCCCCTTGTAGGTGAGCAGCGCGATCCGCAGCGGTCTGCCGCCGTCGGCGGCCTCGCCCGTCAGGGGTCCGGGCGCGGCGTCCCAGGTGGCCTCTGCCGTCACTCACGGCCCCCTTCTCGAAGTCCTCGCGGAGAGCTTCCGCCGGAGCGTAACCGCTCGCGTTAATCTAGAACAAGTTTCAAGGACGGCCCGGCCGCGTTCGGCTCGCGCCCCGGACGTGCCCGGTCCCGAGGGGCCGCACGGCCCCGGCCCGCAAGATTACCGGCCGGTAGAAGTCCCGGGCCGAACCGGTCCGGGTGATTCACGCCACGGCCCCCTCCTGCGAGGATGCGGTCCCCGGGCCGCCGCGGACGAGCCCGGCCCGTGCGGGGCCGCCGCGGCGGGGCCCGCACAGGCACGACGGGACAGACGGCAGGAGAGATGACGGCACACCCCAGCTCCCCCTCCGCCCCGCCGCTCACCGAGCGCCAGGAGGCACGCCGCCGCCGCATCCTGGACGCCAGCGCCGAACTGGCCCGGCGCGGGGGCTTCGGCGCGGTGCAGATGCGCGAGGTCGCCGAGTCCTCGAACGTCGCGCTCGGCACGCTCTACCGCTACTTCCCCTCCAAGGTCCACCTGCTGGTCGCCACCATGCACGACCAGTTGGAGCGGCTGCACGAGACCCTGCACCGGCGGCCGCCCGAGGAGCCGGAGCCCGCGGCACGGGTCGCCGTGACGCTGATGCGCGCCTTCCGCGCGCTCCAGCGGGACCCGAACCTGGCGGAGGCCATGGTGCGGGCGTTCACCTTCGCCGACCGCTCGGCCGGCGCGGAGGTCGACGCGGTCTCCCGGCTCACCACCGCGATCATCCTGGACGCCATGGGCACGGAGGGGGCGCCGACGCCGGAGCGGCTCTCGGTGGCCCGCGTCATCGCGCACACCTGGCACTCGACGCTGATCGGCTGGCTCTCCGGGCGGGCGTCGATCGAACAGGTCCGGGAGGACATCGAGACGGCGTGCGGACTGGTCACCTCGGCGGTGACCGGTGGGGGCGCGCCAGCCCTTCGCCCGGGCGGGCCGCACGCCCCCTGACCGCTTCCGGCCGCGGGTGCCCGGCGCCGGATGTCCGGCGCCGCGCGCCGTCGGGGACGGCGCCGCGGGCGCGGAACGGCACCGGTCCGCACCGCCGGGCGGCGGTGCGGACCGGTGCGGCGCAGTGCGGCGCGGTGGGTCCGGCGGTTGTTCCCGGGTCTGCCGGGTGTCTACCGGCCGGCCTGGAGCGCGCCCCAGGTGCCGCTGCCGGCGATGCCGTCCACGGCCAGGCCGCGGCTGCTCTGGTAGTCGCGCACGGCGGTCTCGGTGTTCGGACCGAAGGCGCCGTCGATGCCCACGGTGCGGCCGAGCGCGGCGGTCAGGGAGCGCTGGAGCCGCTCCACGTCGGCGCCCGAACTCCCCTGCCGCAGAACGGGCCTGGTGCCCGCCGACAGCAGGGCGGTCCAGGTGCGGGCGCCCACGACGCCGTCGGCGGTCAGCCCGCGGTTGCCCTGGAAGGCCCGCACGGCGCTCTCGGTGCCGGGGCCGAAGACGCCGTCCACCGTGCCGGCGTCGAAGCCGTTCTGGTTCAGCAGGTGCTGGGCGGCCTTCACCTGGGCGCCGGTCGAGCCGCTGCGCAGGGTGCCGTACGAGGTGAAGTTCAGCTGGACGGGGGCGGTGGCGTCGCCGTCGCGGACCAACTGCATGTAGTAGGTCCAGTTCCAGTTGGGGCCGGGGTCGGTGTGGTCGTTGCCCGGCACCTCGACGTGGCCGACGATGTGGGACCGGTCCTTGGGGATGCCGTAGCGGTCGCACAGGTGCCGGGTCAGCGCGGCCGAGGAGCGGTACATGGCGTCGGTGAACCAGGAGGGGTTGTCGACGTAGCCCTCGTGCTCGAGGCCGATGGAGTACGGGTTGCCGGACCTGGCGTGCCAGGCGGTGTCGCGGTCGCGGACGGTCTGCGTGACCTCCCCGTCGGAGGAGCGGATCACGTAGTGGGCGCTGACGTTGGAGCTGGGGTTCTGGAACCAGCTGATCGAGCCGGCGTACGAGCCCTGGGTGACGTGGACGACCACGTGGGTGATCGGCGCCGAGCGGCCCGGGGTGTAGTTGCTGGAGTGGGCCGGCACCCACCGCGCGGGCGGGTAGTCGGTGCTCAGCGCGCCGGTCCCGGAGGACGCCGGGGAGCCCGCCGGGCGGACCTCCGCGTAGCGGCCGAGCTCCGGCTCGGTGTCCCGGGGCCGTACGGTGACCCGCTCGCCGGCCGGGGTCAGGGCGCTGAAGCCGTCCTCCAGGAAGTCGTAGACGGCGTCGGCGTACAGCCGCGCCGTACCGGCGTCGTCCGCGCCGCCGTAGCGGGCCACCGCCGGGTACCAGGCGCCGGGGTCGCGGCGGTCGGCGGCGTCCAGCCCCAGCTCGTCGGCGTAGGAGCGCAGGACGGCGGCGCCGCCGAGGATGTTGGCGGCGGTGTCCTTCCTGAGGTCGGCGGCCGGTTCGCCGGTCAGTTCGGCGGCCTTCTCCAGCGTGCGGTGCGAGGGGTTGCTGACCAGGTGCATCACGCCGTAGCCGTTCGCGTGGCTGGGCGCGCCGCCGTGGCCGTCGAGGTGGGTCTCCCCGTAGCCCACCGCGACGAGCAGGTCGCGCGGCACCTGGAACTCCTCGGCCGCCTGGGCGAAGGCGCGGTTCATCGGGGCGCGCGGCGCCGGGTCGGCGGGGGCGGCACTGGCGGGCTGGCCCGTGGCGAGCAGCGCCGCGGCGGCCAGACCGCCGAGCACGGACGTGCCCGCCCGTCTCCAGGCCGTGGAACGTCGGAACATTCTTCCTCCCGGTCAGCATGTGCGTGGGGGGTGAGCATCCGCTGCTCGCTCACGCCGGTGGTCGGAAGGAATTCCTACCCTTGAAGTCATGGGCACGTCAAGAATTTTCCGGATGTTTCCGGCGCTTCCCTCTGCTGTTCGGGGGAAATTCCGCGCACGGCCCGGTAAAACCGCGAAAAGGGCGCCGATCCGCCCGGACAGCCGCCTCCGCCTGCGCGGACGACCCCCGGCGCGACCGTCCTCGCGCCGAGGGATTCCGCCCCCGGAGAGGGTGGCGGCTCCGCGCTACGCGCGTCAACGAAATACGCCGAGAAGGACGGGAATTCTTTGGTGTGAACCACTGGAAAAGACCGCGGGACAAACGGGGAACCGCGCCGGGCCGTACGGCCGCGCGGGCGGGGGCGGCGGCCCGGCCGCGCGGCGGGACGGCCCGGCGGCGCGGCGGACCGGTGGTGTGATCCCGCTCCCACCGGCGGCCGGGCGGAAGTCCGCGCCCGTTAGAGTGAGCCGGAGAACGTCCTGTGCCCGAACGGGGGAAGCCGGTGCGAATCCGGCGCTGACCCGCAACCGTGAGCAGGCGGACGCACCCGCGCCCGCCGTACAGCCGGAGCACCCGCCCGGGCACGAGAGGCTCCCGGAGCCGACGCGTCCGCCGCACGGCGGAGGCCCGGCCCCGGTCCGGCACCGTCGAGGAATGCGGAGCCGAGCCCGGTGTGCCCCGTGCGGTGAGCGCGGCCGGCCGGCCGCGCACGGCTGCGCCACGAGAAAGGCACCCGCCCATGTCCCTGCGCCGCACCGCCGCGGCCCTGGCCGCCTCCACCGTGCTCTGCGCGGTCGCGGCCCCCGTCGCCGCCGCCGACGAGTCGCCGTCCGCGCAGGCCCCGGCGCAGCAGGACCTGCCGTCCGGGCTGTACGGGAAGGACGACCCGCAGTACGACGGCGTGTGGCGCCAGTCGACGGCCCTGCTGGCCCAGGACGCGGCCGGGGTGGAGCCCGCGGGGAAGGCCGTGGACTGGCTGGCCGGGCAGCAGTGCGAGGACGGCTCCTTCGCCTCCTACCGCCCCGACCCCTCCGAGCCGTGCACCGCCGAGACCGTGGCCGACGTGAACGCCACGGCCGCCGCCGTCCAGGCGCTGGCCGCCCTCGGCGGCCACGGCGAGCGGGTGGAGCGGGCCGTGGAGTGGCTGAGGCTGGTCCAGAACGACGACGGCGGCTGGGGCTTCAACCCCGGCAGCCCCAGCGACGCCAACTCCGTCTCCGTCGTGATCGGCGCCCTGGCCGCGGCGGGCGAGGACCCGGCGGAGACGCTCTCGGCGAAGGAGGGGAAGTCGCCGTACGACTCCCTGCTCGGCTTCCAGCTCGGCTGCGACGCCGAGGAGGGCGAGCGCGGCGCCTTCGCGTACCAGCCCGACGAGAAGGGCCGCCTCGCCGCGAACGACGACGCCACGGCCGCGGCCGTGCTGGCCGCGCGGGGCGAGGGCCTGGCCGTCGAGCCCGGTGACGGGAGGGGCGGCGGGGCCGCGAAGGCCCTGGACTGCGGGGAGGACGGCGGGAAGAACGACGGCGAGCGCACCCCGGCCGAGGCGGCCGAGGCCGGCGCCGCCTATCTGACGGAGGTGCTGGAGGCGGGCGGCGGGCACCTGCGGTCCGCCATGCCCGGCGCCGAGGAGCAGCCGGACCACGGCAACACCGCCGACGCCGTGATCGCCCTGGCCGCGGGCGGCCACCGCGACGCCGCGGAGAGGTCCCTGGCCTGGCTGGAGAAGAACCTCGGGACGTGGGACAAGGCCACGACCAGCCCGGCCGCCCTGGGCCAGCTCGTCCTGGCCACCCGCGCCACCGGCGGCGACCCGGCCGACTTCGGCGGCGTGAACCTGGTCGAGCGGCTGAACGCCACCGGGCCGACCCCGGCCTCCGTCCCCGCCGGGGACGGGGACCGGAAGGGCGCGGCGGAGAAGGACGCCGGGAAGGACACCGGGAAGGACGGGAACGGCGCGCTGGTGACGTGGTCCCTCGTCGGCGCGGGCCTGGCCGCCGGCGCGGGCATCGGCTTCCTGGTCAGCAGCCGCAGGAGGCGGGCGAAGTGACCGCGCCGCGCGCCGCGTACGCCCTGCGCACCGCCCTGCTCACCACAGCGCTCACCGCCGTGCTCACCGCAGCGCTCGCCGCCGTCCTGCCGGTGGTGGCCGCGGCGCCCGCGCACGCCGCGGGCTACCGCTACTGGTCCTTCTGGGAGCGCGACGGCGACCGGTGGTCGTACGCCACGCAGGGCCCGGGCACGCTGCGGCCCGAGGACGGCGCCGTGCTGGGCTTCCGGTTCGCGGTGAGCGAGAACTCCGCCGAGGCCGACACCCCGCGCGGGGCGGGCGACTTCGCGGAGATCTGCGGCGGCACCGGGCCCGAGGCGGGGACCAAGCGGATCGCGCTGAGCGTGGACTTCGGCACCCGGGCCGACGCGCCCGAGGGCGAGGTCCCGCCCGCGCGCCGCGCGGCCTGCGCGCGCGTCCCCGAGGACGGGACCGCCGCCGAGGCGCTGGCCGCCGTGCTGAAGCCGCTGCGGTACGACTCCGGTTCGCTGCTGTGCGCCATCGCGGGCTATCCGCGCACCGGCTGCGGCGAGCAGGTCTCCGACCGCTCCGCCCCCGGGACGCCGACGCCGGCCGGCGCCTCCGGAGACCCCGGTGAGCGCGGCGCCCCCGAGTCCGGCGGCCCCTCCGCGGGCCTGGTCGGCGGCGTCGCCGCCGTCGCCGCGCTCGGCGCCGCGGCCGTCTGGCAGGCCCGCCGGCGCCGGTCATGACCCTCCGCCGGGCCCTCGCCGCCCTGCGCGCCCCGCGTGCGACGCGCTCCAACGCGCTGCACGCGGGCGCGTGGTGGCTGTGGGCGCTGGGGCTGGCCACGGCCGCGTCGCGCACCACCAACCCGCTGCTGCTGGCGCTGATCGTCGCCGTCACGGGATACGTCGTCGCGGCCCGCCGCACCGACGCGCCCTGGGCGCGCGGCTACGGCGCCTTCCTGCGGATCGCCCTGGTGGTGCTGGCGATCCGGCTGGTCTTCGCCGTCGTCCTCGGCTCCCCGATCCCCGGCACCACCGTGCTGTTCACCCTCCCCGAGGTACCGCTGCCCGACTGGGCGCGGGGGGTGCGGATCGGCGGCCGGGTCACGGCCGAGGGGCTGGCGTTCGCGCTGCGCGACGGGCTGAAGCTGGCCACCATGCTGGTGTGCGTCGGCGCGGCCAACGCCCTGGCCAACCCCGCCCGGCTGCTCAAGTCCCTGCCCGCCGCGCTGTACGAGGCGGGGATGGCGGTGGTCGTGGCGATGACGTTCGCGCCGCACCTGATCGCCGACGTCCGGCGGCTGCGGGCCGCCCGCCGGCTGCGCGGCCGCGACGACAGGGGCGTCGGGGCGGTGCTGCGGATCGGGCTGCCGGTCCTGGAGGGCGCCCTGGAGCGCTCGGTGGCGCTGGCCGCCTCCATGGACGCGCGCGGCTACGGCCGTACCGCCCGGGTGCCGCCCGCCGTGCGCCGCACCACCACCGCCCTCACCCTGGGCGGGCTGCTGGGCGTGTGCGCCGGGACGTACGGGCTGCTGGCCGCCCGGGGCGCGGTCTACGGCCTGCCGGTGCTCCTGCTCGGGCTGGCCGCCGCGCTCGGCGGACTGCGGCTGGGCGGACGCCGCGCGGTGCGCAGCCGCTACCGGCCCGACCGCTGGGGGGCGCGCGCCTGGCTGGTGTCGGCGTCCGGCGCGGCGGTCGGCGCGGCCGTGGTCTGGGCCGCCTCCCGCTTCCCGGCGGCCCTCGACCCGCCCCCGGTGCCGCTGACCGCGCCCGAACTGCCGCTGTGGCCCGCGGCGGCCGTGCTGGCCGGGCTGCTGCCGGCCTTCGTCGCCCCCGTACCCGCCCCCCGAACCGACACCGACGCCGGGTCCGTCTCCCGCACCGGGCAGAACCCGCCGGCGAAGGAGACGACCCGCGCATGATCCGCTTCGACCAGGTCTCCGTCACCTACGGGGACGCCTCCGCCCCCGTCGTGCACGGGGTGGACCTCACCGTGCCCGAGGGCGAGCTGGTGCTCCTCGTCGGCCCGTCCGGCGTGGGCAAGTCCACGCTGCTGGGCACCGTCTCCGGGCTGGTGCCGCACTTCACCGGCGGCACCCTGCACGGCCGGGTGACCGTGGACGGCCGCGACACCCGCGACCACAGGCCGCGCGAACTGGCCGACGTGGTCGGCACCGTGGGCCAGGACCCGCTCGCGCACTTCGTCACCGACACCGTCGAGGACGAACTCGCCTACGGCATGGAGTCCCTGGGCCTGCCGCCCGCCACCATGCGCCGCCGCGTCGAGGAGACCCTGGACCTGCTGGGCCTGGCCGACCTGCGCGAACGCCCCGTCGCCACCCTCTCGGGCGGGCAGATGCAGCGCGTCGCCATCGGCTCGGTGCTGACCACCCATCCGAAGGTGCTGGTGCTGGACGAGCCGACCTCCGCGCTCGACCCGGCCGCCGCCGAGGAGGTGCTGGCCGTCCTCCAGCGGCTGGTCCACGACCTGGGCACCACCGTGCTGATGGCCGAGCACCGCCTGGAGCGCGTGGTGCAGTACGCGGACCGGGTGCTGCTGCTGCCCGCGCCCGGCGCCGCGCCCGTCCTGGGCGACCCGGCCGAGGTGATGGCGCTCTCGCCGGTCCACCCGCCCGTCGTCGCCCTGGGGCGGCTGGCCGGCTGGTCCCCGCTGCCGCTGTCGGTGCGGGACGCGCGCCGCCGGGCGGCGGGCCTGCGGAAGCGGCTGGAACCGCTGGAGCCGCTGGAACCGTCCGCCGCCCGCACCGGGCCCGCGGGCGGCGGGCCGCTGGCCGAGGTCTCCGCGCTCTCCGTCCACCGCGGCCGGACCGCCGCCCTGCGGGCGGTGGACCTGGTGGTGCGGCCGGGCGAGACGGTCGCGCTGATGGGCCGCAACGGCGCGGGCAAGTCCACCCTGCTGAACACCCTGATGGGGATGCACGAGCCCGCGCGCGGCACGGTGCGCCTGGGCGGCGGCCCCGGCGGCCCCGGCGGTCCCGTCGTGCCGCACCGCACCCGGCCCGCCGAACTGCTGCGCCACGTCGGCCTGGTGCCGCAGGACCCGCGCGACCTGCTGTACGCGGACACCGTCGCGGCCGAGTGCGCCGGCGCGGACCGGGACGCGGGCGCCGAGCCCGGCACCTGCCGCGCCCTGGTGTCCTCCCTGCTGCCGGACGTCTCCGACGGCACCCATCCGCGCGATCTGTCGGAGGGCCAGCGCCTGGCCCTGGCGCTGGCCGTCGTCCTCACCGCCGCCCCTCCCCTGCTGCTCCTGGACGAGCCGACGCGCGGCCTGGACTACGCGGCGAAGGAGCGGCTGACCGGGGTGCTGCGCGCGCTGGCGGACGACGGCCACGCGATCGTCCTGGCCACCCACGACGTCGAACTCGCCGCCGAACTCGCCCGCCGCGTGGTGGTCCTGGCCGAGGGCGAGGTCGTCGCGGACGGCCCGAGCGCCGAGGTCGTCACCTCCTCCCCCGCCTTCGCCCCGCAGACCGCGAAGATCCTCGCCCCGCAGCGCTGGCTGACGGCCGGCCAGGTGCGGGCGGCCCTGGAGAAGACGGGAGCGGGCACGTGACCCCCGCGAGCCGCCCCGCCGGCCCCGGCCGCCCCGGCCGCCAGGTGCGGGCCGTACGGCTCGGGCCGCGCTCCGCCGCGGCGCTCGGCATCGTCTCGGCCATCGGCGTGGCCGCCTTCGGCTGGCCGCTGCTGGCCGACTCCGCCTCCGGACTGGCCCACTCCCGGGACGCGCCCTGGCTGTTCGCGGCGCTGCTGCCGCTGCTGCTGGCGGTGGCGGTGGCGGCCGTCGCGGACACCGGGCTGGACGCCAAGGCCGTCGCGATGCTCGGCGTGCTGGCCGCCGTGGGCGCCGCGCTGCGCCCGCTGGGGGCGGGCACGGCGGGGCTGGAGCCGATGTTCTTCCTGATGGTGCTCTCCGGCCGGGTCCTGGGGCCGGGCTTCGGGTTCGTCCTGGGCGCGGTGTCGATGTTCGCCTCGGCGCTGCTGACCGGCGGGGTCGGGCCGTGGCTGCCGTTCCAGATGCTGTCGATGGGCTGGGTGGCGATGGGCGCGGGCCTGCTGCCCGGGCCCCACCGGCTGCGCGGGCGGCCGGAGCTGGCGCTGCTCGCCGCGTACGGGGCCGTCGCCTCGGTGCTGTACGGCGTGGTGATGAACCTCCAGGGCTGGCCGTACATCGGCGGCTTGGCCACCGGGATCTCCCATGTCCCGGAGGACGCGCTGGAGGTGAAGCTGGCCAAGTTCGCCGCCTACGTCCTGGCCACCTCCCTCGGCTGGGACCTGCCGCGCGCCCTGCTGACCGTGGTGCTCACCCTCGTTCTGGGCGGCACGGTGCTGCGGGCGCTGCGCCGCGCCACGCGGCGGGCGGCGTTCGACGCGCCGGTGGCGTTCACCAGCGCTCCGTTTGCGGGGAGCGAGGGCGGCAACGCGGAGAGTTGACAGCCCGAGCAAGGGGACACTCGTGGAAGGCGAGCCATGTCCACAGGTTTGATCATCACACTGATCGTGGCGGCGGTCGTCGTCCTCGCACTCGCCCTGTTCCTCGTCAGGAGCGGCAAGGGCCCGCACTCCGTGAAGCGGCGGTTCGGACCCGAGTACGAGCGGACCGTGGCCCAGCACGGCGGGGACCGCAAGGCCGCCGAACGGGAGCTGCGGGAGCGGCTCCAGCGCCACGGCGAGCTGCGGACGAAGCCGCTGACCCCGGACGAGCGCGAGGAGTACGCGGCCCAGTGGGCCGCCGTGCAGGAGCGGTTCGTCGACGCGCCGGTGGAGGCGGTCGTCGCGGCCGACCGGCTGCTGAGCAGGCTGGCCGAGGCGCGCGGCTTCCCGGGCGACGGGTACGACGAGCAGGTCTCCGCGCTCTCCGTGCACCACCCGCGGCGCGTCCAGGGCTACCGCGAGGTGCACGCCGTGGCCGTGCTGGCCCGTGAGGGCCAGGCCGACACCGAGCGGCTGCGCGAGGCGCTGGTCCACGCCCGCGCCCTGTACGAGGACCTGATGGCGGAGACCGCGCACGACTCCCGCGGCGGCGGGGGCCGCCGCGGGCACGACCACGACCGCGACCACGCACACACCGGCGGCGGCGCCGGATCGCGGGACCACGGCCGGCTCTCCGAGCGGCTGCACGTCCCCGGGGCGCTGCGCCGCCACGACACCTCCGGGGGCAGGGCATGACGACCGGCCGACAGACCCACCAGACCCGGCAGACCCCTCTGGCGGACCGCGCCGGTCGGCCCGAGTGGACGGACGAGGCGCCTCCGGCGGACCGGGTGGACCGGGCCGACCGGACGGGCCGGATTGACCGGACCGACGGCCACGGCCCGTCGTCCCCCACCGCCGACCGGTCGCTCCGGAAGGAGACGGGCGGCGCGGGGACGCACCAGGACCACGGCCCCGAGAGCCCGAGGAGCCCGGGAAGCCCGGGGAGCCAGGGGTTCCTGACGCCCGAGGAGCGCGAGCGGTTCGGCCGGCGGCTGCACGACGCGGTGACGGGCTTCGTCGACGATCCGCGGCGCTCGGTGACGGAGGCGGACGCCGTGTTCGAGGAGGTCTCCCACCGCATCACCGAACTCCTGGCCGAACGCCACCGCGGGCTCCGCGAGCCCTGGCAGGGCGAGGACGCGGCGGAGCGGACGGAGGACCTGCGCAAGGCGCTGCGGCGGTACCGCGACGCGGCCGACCAGCTCCTGCGGTTGTGACCCGGACGCGGTCGCCGCCGTGTACCGCCGCCGTGTACCGCGCCGCCGTATACCGGGGACACAAAGGGACGCATGAGGACACAGCGCCGCGAACGCACCGGCCGGCCGTGCCGCGGCCGCACCCGGGAGCGGGACGGGGCACGATGGGGCCATGAGCATCGTGAAGATCAACGCCCTGACCGTCCCCTCCGAGCAGCGGGAGGAACTCGAGAAGCGGTTCGCCTCCCGGGCGGGGGTGGTGGAGTCCTCGGACGGTTTCGAATGGTTCGAGCTGCTGCGTCCGCTGGAGGGGACCGACCGGTACCTCGTGTACACCCGCTGGCGTGACGAGGCCGCCTTCCAGGCGTGGATGTCGGGCCCGATGAAGTCCGCGCACCAGGGCGGCGGCAGCGGCGGGGGCCGTCCGGGCGGCGGCGCGGGCCGGGGCCCGGCGGCGTCGGACTCCACCGTGTGGACCTTCGAGGTCGTCCAGCAGTCCGGTCCGAAGCCCGGGACGGACGCGGCGGAGGCCTGAGCCCGGGCGTCCGGTCCCGCCCGGGGCCGGGCGCCCGGCTCCCCGGGGGCGGGTCCCCGCCGTCCCGTGGAGGGCGCCGGGATCCGCCGCCGAACCGGTCAGGGCCGGTCAGGCCCGGCCCGCGGCCCGGCGGGCGGCCCCGCCCCCGTCGCTCCCGCGCGGGCACTCGGCCTCCGAGCCGCCCGTCTCCGCGCTGAGCTCGTGGACGAGTTCGGTCAGGTCGGCGGGGCGGTCGGGCGTCCACCAGTCGCCCAGCAACTCGGCCAGGCACTCCTCGCGGGCGTCCGCCAGCCGCTCGGCCACCGGCCGCCCCCGCCCGGTGAGGACCAGCGGCAGCCCCTCGCGCACGGCCAGGCCGCGCTCCTCGAGCTGGCGGGCCGCCTCCGTGATCACCTCCAGCGGCACGGAGTGGCGGTCGGACAGCAGGGCGGGCTCGACGGAGCCGTGGCGCCGGATGCGCAGCAGCATCCAGCAGGACGCGGGCCTGAGGTCCACCCCGGCCCGCTCGGCGACGCGCCGGTACAGGTCGCGCTGCCCCTGGCGGGTGGTCAGCAGCGACATCGTGCGGGCGACCTCCTCGCGGGAGGAGCGCTCCACGGGGTTGGGCGGGATGACCTCGCTGCCGTCCGGGGTCCGGACGCTGTCGCGCAGGGGCTCCTCGCGCAGGAACCAGGAGAGGACGAAGGCCGCCAGCACCACGGGCACCGCCCACAGGAAGACGCCCGTGACGGAGTCGGCGTACGCGCCCAGGACGTCGGCCCGGACGTCCGCGGGGAGCCGGTCGACGGCCCGCGGGTCGGCCTCCAGGCCCTCCGGGTCGACGCCGGGCGGCAGCGGCGTGCCGCGCAGGGCGTCGGCCAGCCGGTCGCCGAGGGTGGCCGCGAAGACCGCGCCGAAGACGGAGACGCCGACCGAGGCCCCGATGGAGCGGAAGAAGGTGGCCCCGGAGGTGGCGACGCCCAGGTTCCGGTACGGCACGGCGTTCTGCACGGCGAGGATCAGCACCTGCATCACCAGGCCCAGGCCCAGGCCGAAGACCAGGAAGGCGCCGGACATCCGCCAGGTGGAGCTGGTCTCGTCGAGGCCGTGGAGCAGCAGCAGGCCGATCGCGGTGACGGCCGTGCCGGTGACGGGGAAGACCTTCCAGCGGCCGGTGCGGCTGACGATCTGCCCGGAGCCGGTGGAGGAGACCAGCACGCCGAGCACCATCGGCAGCATGTGCACGCCGGACATGGTCGGCGAGATCCCGTGGACGACCTGGAGGAAGGTCGGCAGGTAGGTCATCGATCCGAACAGCGCGAAGCCGACAATGAAGCCGATGACCGAGCAGATGGCGAAGGTGCGGTTGCGGAACAGTTCCGGCGGCAGCACGGGTTCGGCGGCCCGCCGCTCGACGGCGGTGAAGGCGTACAGCAGCACCGCGCCGAGCACGGTCAGACCGACGACCGGGCCCGACCCCCACTCCCAGGTGGTGCCGCCCAGCGAGGTGACCAGCACGACGCAGGTGGCGACGGAGGCGATCAGCAGGGTGCCGAGGTAGTCGATGCGGTGCTTCTCGCGGTGGGCCGGGATGTGCAGGGCGGCCGCGACGACGGCGAGGGCGACCGCCCCGACGGGCAGGTTGACGTAGAAGACCCAGCGCCAGCTCAGGTGCTGGGTGAACAACCCGCCGATGAGGGGTCCCAGCACGCTGGCGGCGCCGAAGACCGCGCCGAACACCCCCTGGTAGCGGCCCCGGTCGCGGGGCGGGACGATGTCGCCGACGATCGCCATCGACAGCACCATCAGTCCGCCGCCGCCCAGCCCCTGCACGGCGCGGAAGGCGATCAGCTGGCCCATGTCCTGCGCGAGGCCGCACAGCGCCGAGCCGAGCAGGAAGACGGCGATGGCGCCCTGGTAGAGGCGCTTGCGTCCGTACTGGTCGCCGAGCTTGCCCCACAGCGGGGTCGCGGCGGTGGAGGCCAGGAGGTAGGCGGTGACCACCCAGGAGAGGTGGTCCAGGCCGCCCAGCTCGCTGACGATCGTCGGAAGGGCGGTGGCGACGATCGTCTGGTCCAGCGCGGCGAGCAGCATGCCCAGCAGCAGGGCGCCGATCGCCAGCAGGACGGTGCGCCGCGGCCGTTCGGCGTCCGGCTCGGCGGGCGGGGCGCCGGCGGCCGGTGCGGGCTGCGCCATGGTCACCTCCTCTGCCGCGCACGGGCCCGCCGTCGCGGCCCGTGGTGGGTTCCGTCGGGGGCGGGTGCCCAGCCGGGGGCGCGTCAAGCGGGCGCGCCGGGGACCGTGCGGCCCCGGACGGTGTGACCGGTGGGTACGGAGTGAGGTGGGGGCATCCAGTAACCTCTGTGGCATTTCTGAGGGAGGGGAGCTCACCGTGGCGGAAACGCCCATCTGCCCCATATGCCAGAGGCCCGCGGACGACTCCGGCCGGGCGAGCTGCCGGTGCGCCGAGGTGGAGGTGCTGCCGCGGCCGGTGACGCAGCCGGACCAGGGGCCGGACCCGGCCGATCTGGCGATGTTCCCCGACGGGTTCCGCCGGGCGGACGGCGACACGGCTCCCCTGCCGCCCGTGACCGGCCACCGGGCCCCGCGCCGCCGCGTCGGACGCGGCATGGCGCTGGCCGTGGGCGGCACCGCGGTGGCCGTGGTGGGCTCCGGCGTGCTCGTGGCCGGGCTGTTCACGCAGGGGAACGACCCCTTCGACGAGGCCCGCTTCGGCGACCGGGGCGGCGCCCCGACCGCCGTCGTGCCCACCGACGACCCGGGCGGCGAGTCGGCGGACGCCGAACCCAGCGGCTCCGCGTCGCCCTCGTCCTCCCCCTCTCCCTCGTCCTCCCCCTCCGCGTCCGCGAGCCCGTCGCGCAGCAGCGCCCCGTCCCCCTCCGCTACCCCCGCCGGCACCGCCGGGGCGCCCACGAGCGCCGCACCGCCCCCGCCCCCCTCCCCCACCGCCCCGAGCGGGGGCGACCAGGGCGGCGACGGCCGGGACGGCGACGACGGCGAGGGCTGGGACGGCGACCGGGACGGCGACGGCGATCGGGACGGCGACGGCCAGCCGCGCACCCTGCGCGAGGGCGACTCGGGCCCGGAGGTCGTCGAGCTGCAGTACCGGCTGGCCGCGGTGGGCACCTACGACGCCCGGAAGCACGGCGTGGACGGCGTGTACGACGGCGAGGTCACCAGCGGGGTGGCCACGTTCCAGGTCTGGTACGGGGTGCGGGGCGACCCGGAGGGCGTGTACGGCCCGCACACCCGCCGCGCGCTGGAACGGGCCACTCAGAGACGTTGACCCCCGGTGGGGGTGGCGCGAAGGCGGAGCTCTTTGTATCGTAGAGGAACAAAGTGGCTCCGCCCGTTCCCCGTGCCTGACGACGGGGGCCCCTGACCCGGCGGGCGGGCCACTCTGTCCCGCCCTCCCTCACCCCTGGAGCCGCCGCCATGCCGTCGGACACCCCGGACGCCCCGGACACCTCCGCCGCCTCGCTGACGGCCCGCGCGCTGCTGCTGGACATGGACGGCACCCTGGTCAACTCCGACGCCGCCGTCGAGCGCGTCTGGCGCGGCTGGGCCGCCGAGCACGGCCTGGACGGGGACGAGGTCATGAAGGTGGTGCACGGCCGGCAGGGCTACGCCACGATGGCCGAGCTGCTGCCCGACCGCCCGATGGAGGTCAACCACGCCGAGAACCGGCGCCTGCTCGCCCAGGAGACCGCCGACACCGAGGGCGTCGTGCCGGTGCCGGGCGCCGCGGCCTTCCTCGCGGCGATCGAGGACCTTCCCCACGCGCTGGTGACCTCCGCGAGCGTCCCCCTGGCCACCGCCCGGATGACCGCGGCGGGCCTGCGGATGCCGCGGGTGCGGATCACCGCCGAGTCGGTCGGCGCCAGCAAGCCGCACCCGGAGGGCTTCCTGAAAGCCGCGGCCGAACTGGGCTTCGCGCCGGAGGACTGCGTGGTCTTCGAGGACTCCGAGGCCGGTGTCGCGGCGGGCCGCGCGGCCGGCATGCGGGTGGTCGGCGTCGGCCCCCGCGCGGCGGCCCTCGGCCCCACCGTCCACGTGCCGACGCTGGAACGGATACGCGTCGAGCCCGCCCCCGGCGGCGCCCTGCACCTGCGCGTGGCGCCCGGGGCCGACTGAGCCGCGCCGCCCCTCCCAAGACGCACGCCCCCCGTCCGGAACCTCCTCCCCGCCGGTTCCGGACGGGGGGCGTGGCCGCTTCCGGGGGCGCCCCGGAAGCGGCCGGCGGGCGGAGCGGCCGGGGCGCCGGTCAGCCGGTGATCGCCTCGTAGAAGCTGAGGGCGGAGAGCACCAGCATCACGCACGCGGCGATCCGGGAGATCAGGCGCAGGGGGACGCGGCGCATCAGCGCGCGCCCGCCCAGGATGCCGATGGCCGCGACCGACCACAGGGCGAGCACCGCGCCGAGGGCGACCGAGAGCGGGTTGTCGTAGCGGGCGGCGAGGTTGGCCGTCATGATCTGGGTGAGGTCGCCGAACTCGGCGACCAGGATCAGCATGAAGCCGCTGCCCGCCACCTTCCAGAAGGACTGGTCGGAGGGCCTGCGGACCTCCTCGTCCCCGTCGTCCTTCCGCAGCAGCAGCATCAGCGCGCCCGCCAGGAACAGCGCGCCGGTGATCCCCTGCACCAGTTGCTGCGGCAGCAGGGTCAGCACGCTGCCGGCCGCGACGGCCAGCGCGACGTGCAGGGTGAAGGCGGCGGCGACGCCGGCGAAGACGTACGAGGCGCGGTAGCGGGTGCCGAGGACCAGCCCGGCGAGCGCCGTCTTGTCGGGCAGTTCGGCGAGGAAGACGACGCCGAAGGTCACGGCGGCGGCGGTGATGCTGAACACGTGGAAGGATCCCTCGTCGGTCGGGCCGCCCTGCCGGGAGCCCGCGGGAGCGAGCACGCTTCGGCACGGCAGCGTCGTGGGCGGCTTCCGTGAAGCCCGGGACACTGCGGCCGAAGGTCTCGCTGGCACGGTGCGCGAGCACCGGCTCCGGGCGCCGGGCCTGCCGTACGGGTACGGCGCGGCCAGTATGTCGACGGTCCGGCGAAGAGCTACTCCCCTTCAGACGCCGACCAGCCTACGCGATCCCCCGCACGTCCCCGCTCCCGCCGCCGCGGTGCGGCAGCCCGCCGCGGCAGGCCCCGGCACCGCCGTGACCAGCGCGAAGACCGGTACGGCGACCGCTCCCGCCCGGCGGTGCGCCCCACCGGCGGTGTGACCGGCGCCACGATCGGCACCACGGCCGGCGCCACGACCGGCGCCACGATCGGCACCGCGGCCGGGCCCGCTCCGGGCCGAAACCGGGGCCGGGGCCGGAGCCCGGGCCGGCGGGCCGGCGCGGCTGCCGGCCGCTCCCGCACGGCGGCTCCGGCGCGGGGCGGCGGAGCCGCACGCGGGCCCGGCGCCTCGAACGCGGCGATCAGTCGGGGCGGCGGTCTTGATCTGACGTGCTCATGTCGCCATCCTGTCACCTGGCGCCAACCGGGAGGAAACCTTTCGGCGCCACTCTGACGGCGTTCCTTCCACCCGCTTTCCGTCCGCCTCCTCACCCGGCTTCCCCCCCATCACCAGGGAGTTCGTATGCACGGCATGCGCCTGCCCGCTCCGCGGCGCGGCTTCTACGCGCGTCGATCCACCACTCTCGGCGCGCTCCTCGCCCTCTGCGCCGGTCTGCTGTTCCTCAGCGCCCCCACCGCCCAGGCCGCTCCCCCCACCCCGCCGAGCGCCTCCACCGCCCGCTCCTACCTCGCCTCCCTGACGGTGCGCGGCGAGGGCTCCTCCGACGGCTACAGCCGCGACAAGTTCCCGCACTGGATCACCCAGAGCGGCACCTGCAACACCCGCGAGGTCGTCCTCAAGCGCGACGGCAGCGGTGTGGTGCAGGACGGCAGCTGCGCGGCCACCAGCGGCAGCTGGTACTCCCCCTACGACGGCGCCACCTGGTACGCCGCCTCCGACGTGGACATCGACCACGTCGTTCCGCTGGCCGAGGCGTGGCGCTCGGGCGCGAGCTCCTGGACCACCTCCAAGCGCCAGTCGTTCGCCAACGACCTGGGCATCGCCCAGCTGATCGCCGTCACCGACAACGTCAACCAGGCCAAGGGCGACAAGGACCCCGCGGAGTGGATGCCGCCGCGCTCCGCCTACCACTGCACCTACGCCCGGATGTGGGTCTGGGTGAAGCACAGCTACGGCCTGTCCGTGGACTCCGCCGAGAAGAGCAGGCTGAGCAGCGTGCTGAACGGCTGCTGAGCGGACGCGCTCCGGGTCCGGAAACTCCCGGCCCTCCCCCGTCGTTCCCGTGTGGACAGACCGACCGGAACCGACGGAGGGAGGGCCGTTCCATGACCGCGCTGCGCCTGGGTCCCCTGCTGCGGTACGCCGACGCCGACTCGGCGACCGTCTGGGTCGAGACCGACCGCCCCTGCGAGGCCGAGGTGCGCTGCGGCGGCGGCCCGGACGGCGGGCCGGAGGAGATCCGCGCCGCCGCCCGCACCTGGCGGGTCGCCGGGCACCACTACGCCCTGGTGCCCGTCACCGGGCTGCGCCCCGGCACCGAGACGCCCTACCGCGTCCTGCTGGACGGCGAGCAGGTCTGGCCGCTGCCCGACTCGCCCTTCCCGCCCAGCACCATCCGCACCCTGCCGCCGGAGGGCGCCCCCGGCGGCACCGCCGGGGACACCCGTGACATCGGAGACACCCGGGACACCGGGGACACCTGGCAGAGCAGCCCGCTGCGCGTCGCCTTCGGCTCCTGCCGCTGGGCCGCGCGCCCCTCCGCCTCCGCGCACGGCGCGATCGGCCCCGACGCCCTCGACGCCCTGGCCCGCCAGGTCCTGGCGGGCGCGGCCGAGCGCCCCGACGTCCTGCTCCTGCTGGGCGACCAGGTGTACGCGGACGAGACCTCCGAGGCGATCCGCCGCAGGATCGCCGCCCGCCGCGACCTCGCGGAGCCGCCCCGGGGGCAGGTGGCGGACTACGAGGAGTACACCTGGCTGTACGAGGAGTCCTGGCTGGACCCCCGCGTGCGCTGGCTGCTGTCCACCGTCCCCAGCTGCATGATCTTCGACGACCACGACCTGATCGACGACTGGAACACCAGCGAGGCCTGGCAGCGCGAGATCCGCGCCACCTCCTGGTGGCGCGAGCGCGTCCTGGGCGGGCTCACCTCGTACTGGGTCCACCAGCACCTGGGCAACCTCTCCCCCGCCGAGCTGGCCGCCGACGGGCTGTACGCGGCCGTGCGGGAGACGGACGGCGACGCCGCCGGGCTGCTGCGCGCGTTCGCCGAGCGCGCCGACGCCGACCCGGCCGCCGCCCGCTGGAGCTACCGCCGCGACCTGGGCCGCACCCGGCTGCTGATGGTGGACACCCGCGCCGCCCGCGTCCTGCCCGAGCGGGAGCGGGCGATGCTCGACGAGGGCGAGACGCGCTGGCTGCGCGAGCAGATCATGGACGGGCGCGGTTCGTACGACCACCTCCTCGTCGGCTCCTCCCTGCCCTGGCTGCTGCCGCCCGCCGTGCACGAGGCGGAGGCGTGGAGCAGCGCGCTGTGCCGCGGCGAGCGCGGGCCGCGCTGGGCGCGGCTGGGGGAGAGAGTGCGGCAGGCGGCCGACCTGGAGCACTGGGCGGCCTTCCCGGAGTCGTTCGGCGAGCTGGCCGGGCTGCTGGCCGAGGCGGGCCGGGGCGAGGAGGCCCCGGCGACGGTGCTGGTGCTCTCCGGCGACGTGCACCACGCGTACACCGCCGAGCCCCGCTTCGCACCGCCGACCCGGGCGCATGTGGCGCAGCTGACCTGCTCGCCGATGCACAACAGCGTCCCGGCCGCCCTGCGCTGGGGCTTCCGCTTCGGCTGGAGCCGCACCGGGCGGCTGCTGGGCCGGGCACTGGCGCGGCACGGGCGGACGGGGCGACCGCCCGTGGAGTGGCGCAGGACGGGCGGCCCGTGGTTCGGCAACCAGCTGATGACGCTCACCCTGCGCGGGCGCCGCGCCCGGTTGCGGCTGGACCGGGCGCGGGCCCTCGACGGCCGCGGCGACGCGGACGGCGGAGCGGCCCTGGAGAAGGTCCTCGACAGGGAGCTCGGCCGGTCGCCGCGGCCGGATCCGACCGGCCCCGCCGCCTAGGGGGCCACCGGGTCGAACGGCACGGTCACGCAGGCCACCCGCCTGCCCGCGTCCCCGGTGTGCCCGGGATCGTGCCGCGTGCGGTGCTCGTGGATCACCACGGACCGCGCCTCTCCGGCGCGGAAGCGCCACATGTGGCCGGACAGCGCCCTGCCCTTGCCGTGCTCGTCGGTCGTGAAGTCCAGCCACACCTCGTTCTCGGGGTTGGCGTGGCGGGGGTCGGCCGACGGGCTCCGGGGATCGCGGACGTTCTGGTAGTGCGCGCCGGAGTCCCCGGGGCGGACGCCGCACGGCCCGGTGTGGACGTGCGCCCCGTAGCCGCGCTTCTCCGGCAGTCCGCGCACGTCGAGCGTGATCGTCATGCCCCGCCGGCTGTTGACCTGGGACACCGAGACCGGGGCTCCGACGGGGACGAGGGCCCGGTCGTACGTCACGGCGGGCGGCACGGCGGACTTCCCGGGCGGGGCGAACTCGGCGCCGACCCGCGCCACACGGCGCCTCCCCCCGGTCCCGAAGCCGCCGGCGCCGTCGCCGCCGACCGGCTCGACGGCCTCGGCGGCCCCGGCGGCCCCGGTGGGGCCGGCGGGTTCGGCCGCCCCCGCGGTGCCCGCCGGTCCCGCCGCGGTCAGCAGCGCCACCGCCGTCGTCAGCACCGCCGCCATCACCGTGCTCCCCGGCTTCCTGCCTCCCGGCATGTCAGCCCCTCCTGCTCGGTTCGTCGTGCTCGTTCCCGTTCGGGCGCCCATGCTCCGTCAGATTCCTCCGCGGCGGGGCGGGACGGCGGGCCGCGGCACCCCAACTGATCCTCACGGGCGACGCGGGCGTACGCTGATCGGCGGTAGGCGCCCCGCGGACGGGGCCGCACCGGGGGAGTGAACGTGCAGGAAACACTGGGGGAGTTGATCTACGCCCCCTGGATCTACGTGCTCATAGCGCTGTCCGTGCTGCTCGACGTCTTCCTCCCCTTCCTGCCCAGCGGCGTCATCGTGATCGCCGCGGCGACCGCCGCCGCGGGCACGACGGCCGCGAGCACGGCCGCCGGCGCGGCCGCGATCACCGCGCCGGCCGCCGGCGCCCCCCTTCCCGAGATCTGCACGCTGGTGCTCTGCGCGGCCGTGGCGTCGGTCCTGGGCGATCTCGCGGTGTACCGGCTGGCCCGGCACGGCAGCGCCCGTTTCACCCGGGCCGTCGCCCGCTCGCGGCGGCTGTCCGGGGCCCAGAAACGGCTCGGGCGGGCGCTGGCGCGCGGCGGAGGCCCCCTGGTCGTCCTGGCCCGGTTCGCCCCGGGCGGGCGCTCGGTGATGAGCCTGGCGGCGGGCGCGGCGCAGCGGCGCACCAGGGAGTTCCTGCCGTGGTCGGCCCTGGCGGGCCTGGCCTGGGCGGTGTACAGCGCCGGCATCGGCTACGTCGGCGGGCAGTGGCTCGGGGCGACGTGGCTGGGGGCGGCGGTTCCGGTGCTCGCCCTCTTCGGCGCGGGCGCCCTGGCGGCCTGTCTGGTGCGGCGCGGGCCCGCCTCCCGGGCGCGGGCGTCCTGACCGCGCTCCCCGTGTCGGCGGGCAGGGCACCACCTGCCCCCTCCTGGCCCGGAGTTCGCAGGCACCGCCTGCCATCGGGCCCCCGCGCGCGGGACGGGGTGGACCCGGTGCCCGCTGCGCTCGCCGCCGGGCCGGAAGCGGCGGATCGTCGGCTACGCACCCGGGGCCGCTCCCGTCACGCCCCCGCCCCGCCGCGCCGCCCCGCCGGAACGTGTCCGGCGGTGCGCGGGCGGGGCGGGAGCCGGGCGGGGCTCAGGGCTTGCGGGCGACGCCCGCGTAGAGGGACACCTCGGCGTCGGAGGCGTCCGCCAGGGGCTGGTCCGGCTCCGGCCTCCAGCGGTGCGGCACGGTGAGGCCGGGGTCGACGAACTCCAGTCCGTCGAAGAACCGCAGGATCTCCTCGCGTGTCCGGGCCTTGGCCGAGGCGGCGGAGCCGGACATGGAGAGGCTGCTCAGGCGCTCCCAGGTCTCGGGGTCGAGATCGGGGGTGCAGTGGGTGAGGGTGAGGTAGCTGCCCGACGGCAGCGCGTCGACCAGGCGCGCGACGATCTCGTGCGGCCCGCTGTCGTCGCCGATGTAGTGGAGCAGCGCGTTGAGGGAGAGCCCGACCGGCCGGCTCATGTCCAGGGCCTCGCGCAGCTCGGGGTGGTTCAGGAGCGACTCGGGGTCGGTCGCGTCCGCGTGCAGGTACACGGTGCGGCCCTCGGGCGTGCTGCGCAGCAGCGCCTGCGCGTAGCGCAGCACGATGGGGTCGTTGTCGGCGTAGACGACCCGCGCCTCGGGTGCGATGGCCTGGACGACCTGGTGCAGGTTGGGCTCGGTGGGTATGCCCGTGCCGATGTCCAGGAACTGCCGGATGCCCGCCTCGCGCACCAGCCACCGGGACGCCCGGTGCATGAAGGCGCGGTTGACACGGGCGCCGGTGCGCACGCCGGGCCAGAAGGAGATGACCGCCTCCGCGCCCTGGATGTCGGCCTCGTAGTTGGTCTTGCCTCCGAGGAAGTAGTCGTACATGCGCGCCGAGTGCGGTCTGCTGGTGTCGATGTCGTCGGCGGAGAAGCCCTGGGCGGTCATCTGGTCTCCCGTGGGGGGTGGTCGCGGTCGAGGAGGGGCTGGTTCAGGCGAGCAGGAAGTCGGCTTCCCCGAGCTTGGCGCCCCGGATGAAGGACTCGATCTCCTGGTAGGTGTAGATCAGGGCAGGACCGTCGGGGTCGCTGGACTGCCGCAGGGCCACCCGGCCGTCGCCGAGCTTCATCGCTTCCACGCAGTTGCCGCCGTTGGTGCCGCTCCACGGCTTGTGCCAGCCCTCGGTCCCGAGCTCCCTGGCCGGCATCCCGTTGTAAATGTGACCCATCGGTCAGAACTCCTTGCGAATGTCACCGAGGAACTCCTCGGTGTGTCGTACTGATACGGCCTGCGCACCCATGCGGTCCAACACCTCCAGGTAGGCGGCCGTGTCGGGGCGCTCGTCCAGATAGACGGCGCCGGTGAGGCTCTCGGTGTAGACGATGTCCGGCAGTTCCGGTATGTCGAACCGGAACAACTGGAAGGGCCCGAACATGCCCGGGTGCGGGCCCGCGTCGAACGTCAGGACCTGGAGGGTGACGTTCGGCAGCTCGATCGCCTCCAGGAGCCTGTCGATCTGCGCCCGCATGACCTCCGGACCCCCGACGGGCCTGCGCAGGACCGTTTCGTCCATCACGACCCACAGGTGCGGGGCGCCGGTCCCGGCGAGGAGCGGCTGCCGGCCCATGCGCAGCGCGACCCGGCGCTCGAGTTCCTCGTCGGGCGCGCAGGGGAAGCCGGTGCGCAGCAGGGCGCGGGCGTAGTCCTCGGTCTGGAGCAGGCCGGGGACGCAGTGGGGTTCGTAGCCGCGGATGACGCTCGCGGAGCCCTCCAGACTGACGTACAGGCCGAACCAGTCGGGCAGTACGTCACGGAACCGGTGCCACCATCCCGGTTTGCGGGACTCCTCCACCAGCGCCAGGAAGGAGTCGATCTCCGGCCGTTCGACCCCGTAGGTCTCCAGCAGCTTCTCCACGAACAGCGGTTTCAGGCCGACTTCGGCCTTCTCCATCCGCCGTACCGTCGCGGCGTTGACGCTGAGCGCGGCGGCGGCCTCCTCGAGGGAGCATCCGGCGCGTTCCCGCAGGTCGCGGAGGCGCAGCCCCAGCACGATCCGCCCGACGGTCGCCACGTTCCCTCCCTCTGAACCCCTGGTCGGAAAGAGAGTCTGACACACCGTCGATGACGTACGCAGCCTGCCTCGAATATTCTGCAATTTGCAAGACGCCTCTTGCCTTCTGCCTACCGCAGCGAGGATAGTGAGGGGCCCCGCAGGCAGACGGACGGAAAGGTGGACGGCCGTGGCGTTCCCGCTAGGCACGATGACGCTCCCGAGCGCGGTCGGCGTGTGCCCTGACCTGCGCCAGGAGACCTTCGAACTCCCGGCCCAGTCCGTCTCCGTGGCCGACGCCCGCAACCGGGCCTTCGAGCGCCTGCGCCAGTGGGGCCTCGCTCCGGAGGCCTGCCACACGGCACGGCTGGTGGTCTCCGAACTGTTCACCAACGCCGTACTGCACACGGACAGCGACCGGATCGGCTGCCTGCTGTACGTCGCCGACGACCAGATACGCATCGAGGTGCGCGACCAGGGCAGCTACGCCAGCACCCCGGTCCTGTGCTTCCCCGGGGCCGACGAGGAGCGCGGCCGCGGACTCCAGCTGATCGAATCGCTCACACAGGCCTGGGGGGTGGAGTCCGCAGGACTCGGACTGGGCCACATCGTGTGGGCCGTCATCCGGCCCTGAGCCGTCCGGTGCCGGATGACCGCAACGGCCCGGGTTCCGTCCCGGCGAGGGGATGGAACCCGGGCCGAAGAACAGGGACCGGGTCCGAGCCGCGTGGGGGCGGCTCGGGCCCTCCCGTTCACCCGGCGTCGCGCACGGCGCCGGCGCACCTTCCCGGAATTCGTGCCGGAGCCCGTGCCGGAACTCGTGCCGGAGAGGGGACCCTCAGGCCGCGGTACGGGCTGGACGGGAACCACCGGGTGAACACGTCCCGCCACGGGTGCCGGAGCGCCGCCGTCTCCCGGTCGGCGCTCCGCCCGGACCCGACGATCGCCGGGTCCGGGCCCTCGTGCACCGGGGGGACGCGCGCCCTGCGCCCGACCACGCCGAACTCCCCCTCCTCCACCACCCGGTACCGCATGCCGACGCCCCCTTGAACGGCGAGCCGGAAGGACATCGGCGGCTGGGGGTGCGGGGCCGCGCCCGTCCGCCCGGCCTCACCGGGCCCGACGCCGCGCGCGGCGCGGAACGCGCGGGCGAACGCCTCACCCGGGCCGTGGTCGTAATCGCAGCCGTAGCCGCAGCCGCAGCGCACCGCGACGTCGAGCGGCGTCCGCTCCCCCGACAGCCCCATGCCGGCCGGCGCGGGGGCCAGCCGCCGGAGGCGGTGCTCCGGCCTGAGGGCGATCCGCGCCAGTCCGGCCGTGTCGGTCGGCTGGTCGGGGTTCCGCCCGATGTGCTCCGCGGCCCGGTCGAGCCGCTCCAGCACTCCCGGGCCCCTTCCTCCCCTTCCCCTGCCGTCCGCGCCGGAGGGAGGACCCGTCCCCGGCCCCGGCCTCCCGTGTCCGGCGTCATCGGTCCGCCCGGCCCCGGCGGCGGTCCGGCCGCCCGGTCAGTCCCGCCCGCCCGGCCGGCCCCGCTCCACCGCCTCCCGCGCGGCGTCCAGCGCCAGGTGCCACGGGTACTCCTCCGGCCGGCCCTGCCCCGGCGGGTTCGGCACGAAGCCGCCGGGGCCGTACAGCACCCGCACGCCCTCCCCGCGCAGGGTCTCCACCGAGCGCTCGAACTGCGGGTGCCGGGCGTAGGTGGAGTTCAGGCACGGCATCACCACCAGCGGGATGCGCTTGCCCATCGCCTCCGCCGCGAAGCCCACGACGAACGTCGAAGTGATCCCCAGCGCACAGGAGTTGACCGTGTGCAGGGTCGCCGGCGCCACCACCACGACGTCCGTCCTGGGCCACGTCTCCGGCTGGCCGTAGGACCGGTAGGCGCTGCGCACCGGGTGACCGGTCAGCTCCTCCAGCTCCGGCAGCCGGTCCTCCAGCCACTCCCGCGCGCTCGGCGTCAACCCCAGGCACACGTCCCACCCCCGCGCCTGCGCGTCGCGGATCGCGCGGTCGACGTATACGACGGGCGGGGAGGCGCAACCGAAGAGGTACATGACTCGGTTCCTCATGCTTCGCAGTTCACCACACCCGATCAGTGCGAACTCGCTGGGACGGACGGCGGGTCGCGGGTACCGTTCAGATGCCGCGAGGAACGGAGGGACCCGGTATGCCCGCACCCGACGACGAGCACATCGGTAACCGGATCGCCGCTCAGCGGAAGCGCGCCGGTCTCACGCAGCAGGGGCTCGCCCAGCGCATCCCCTACTCCTACAGCCTCCTGCGCCATGTCGAGAGCGGCCACAAGAGCGCCTCCCCGCAGTTCGTGGCCGCCGTCGCCAGGGCCCTGCGCACCGACGTCGCCACCCTGACCGGGCAGCCCGCGCACTCGCCCCGGCCCGACCGCGTCGGCGGCCTGGTCCGGCCCATCCGCGAGGCGCTCGACCTGTACGACCTGCCGACCGACCCCCACGTCCCCACCGCCCCGGTGCCCGAACTGGTCACGGCGGCCGACGCGCTGTGCCGCGACGTGCGGGGGGCGCGGCTGTACCAGGCGGCCGCGGAACTGCCGGGCCTCCTGACGGACCTGACCGTCTCCTGCCGCGAGCGCCCGGGCACCGAGGTGTGGCGGGCCCTGGCGTCGGCGTACCGCAGCGCGCACGACGTGACGACGAAGCTGGGCCGCTACGACCTGGCCGTCGTGGCGCTCGACCGGATGGGCTGGGCCGCCGAGCACGCCGGCGACCCGGTGCTCGGCGCGATCCGCCAGTACAAGCGGGCCCTGTCCTACCGCAGCCGGGACGCCGAGCACCGCATCGGCCTGCGCATGGTGGCCGCCGGGCACGAACTGCTGCGCCAGGCCGGGGAGAGCACGGAGAGCCTCGCGGTGGCCGGGCAGCTCCACCTGGGCGCGGCGGTGATCGCGGCCCGCGCGGGCGACGGGGCGGCGGTGGAGTCCCACCTCGCGCGGGCCGGGGAGATCGCCCGGCGCACGGGCGAGGTGGGGACGGTGCACTGGCTGTCCTTCGGCCCCGCGAACGTCGGGGCGCACGAGGTGTTCGCCCGGCTGGAACTGCGCCAGTACGACGAGGCGCTGAGCGCGGCGCGCGCCGTCCGCCCGCCGCGCGGCTGGGCGGCGTCGCGGCGGGCCGCCCTGCTGGTGGACCGGGCCCGCGCGGAGATGGAGACCGGCCGGATCGAGGCGGCGCTCGCCTCGCTGGCGAAGGCCCGCGAACTGGCGCCCCAGCAGACCCGCTTCCACCCCCGGGTGCGGGAGACGGTGCGGGGTCTGTTGAACCTGCGGCGCAGGTCGCCGGACACGCTGACGCGGATGGCCGCGTGGATCGGGGTGTGAGGGCCCGGGAAGGGGGGCGGCGAGGGGGTGGGGCGCGTATGCCGGGTGAGGTGTCACCCGGCACCTGTCATGTGTCACCTGTCACCGAAGAGTGACAGTTGAGGGGTGGTCCCGGGGCCACGCTGTGTCCGTAAGCGACCATGACGAAGCCCGGGGGCTCTCGTGCAGACGACACCCGACGCCACACCACCCGCAGCCCCGCCCGTGACCGGTGACCCGCTCGGCGCGGCCGGCCTGGAGGAGACCGACCCGACGATCGGCCCGGCGGACGCGGCCGGGCTGGTGGACGCGGCCGCCGTCCAGCACGCCATCGCCCTGGCCCTGGCCCACGGCAGCGCGCCGCCGAGCCGCGAGGAACTGGTCGAGCTGGACGCCCTGTTGCGCGGCCACATCCGGTTACTGCTGCCGATCGCGCGGGCACGCGCCGCCGTCCTGCGCCCGAGCACCGCCGAGTGGCTGCGCTACCGCGCCCGGCTGGACTGGATCACCAACCAGGTCGGACGGGGGCTGGGGGACGGGCTGCCGTCCGCCCGGCAGCAGGTCAGGTCCCTCGCGCACGACTGCCGTTGGCTGCTGCGGCAGACCCCCGAGTGGAACAGGAAGGCGACACCGTGACCATCACCCCCCACTCCGCCCCGGACGGCCGTACGGCCTCCGCGCCGCCGGCCGTCGACGGCCGCCCGCCGACCGGCTGGCTGGACGCCACCGGCCGCGTGCCCGCCGTGCTGGCCGCCTGGGACCACGGCGCGCTGGGCGAGGTCCCCGCCGGGATCGCCTGGGACGTCGTCCGCATCCCGCTGCCCCTCGCCCGGGAGACGGTCCGCGGGCTGCGGGCGGCGCGGGCCCCGCTCGGCCCCGTGCTCTCCACCCCCCTCGGCGCGGACTTCGTCGTCGCCCCCGGCTCGGCGGACGGCTGGGAGGTCACCGGCATGTCCGTGCTGGGGCGCGGCACGCTGGTGCTGCTGCCGCACCCGGACGCCGTCGAGCCGCACCGGGTCGGCAACCGCGGCTGGATCGTCGCCCCGACGGACCGGGCGCTGACGTGGGGGCCGGACCTGCGGGACGCCTACGCCGGGGCCCGTGCCGCCGCGGCCGCCCGTGCCGCCGCCGAAGCCGCCGGAACAGCCGCCCACCCCGCCGAAGCCGCCGAAGCCGCCGGAACCGAGGCCGCGAAAACCCCGAGGTGAGCGGGATCCTGGCCCGTACGCCCCGCTGAACCGGCTCCCCGGCCGCGCCGATGACGCATGGGAGCCGGTGACCCGGATAGGCGTACGGAGTGAGCGATTACCAGGAGAGAGGCGTTCCGGCCGAGGCCGACGCGACCCGGCCCGCGCCGCCACGCGCACCCGTGGCGCCGCGGGCGCGGACGCTGACACCCCAGCCGCTGGAGCCGCGGCGGGACAGCGAGGGCAGCCTCGCCCACGTGGTGGAGACCCTCCTCGACAAGGGGCTGGTGCTCAACGCGGACATCATGGTGTCCGTTGCCGGTGTCGAACTCCTCGGCATCCGGCTGCGGGCGGCACTGGCCTCCTTCGAGACCGCCGCGCGGTACGGGCTGGAGTTCCCCTCCGGCACCGACGTGGAGACGGCCGCCTGGCGCGAGGCCCGCGAGGAGAGGGATTCCTGCCCGGAGTGCGGAAAGCGTTCGCCGGTGCACCAGTTGCTGGAGGACATGTGCCCCTGGTGCGGGTGGCGCAGCGCCCGGGCACGGCTGGCGGAGAGCGGCGCCGCCCCGCGCGCCCTGCCGGAGTCCGGCGGCGCCGGGGACGGTTCCGCGCGGCGGTCCGAGTCGGCGGACGCCCGCGAGCGCCCGCGCGAGCACGAGCCCGCCGGCGCCGGGGGAACCGGGCGCGCCGAGGAGGACGACGGCCGTGACGGCTGAGCGTCCGCCCATGAGGCCCACCAGGGACCCGCGGGTGACGCTGGACGACCTGGTCGAGGTGCTGCTGAACAAGGGCGCCGTCCTGCACCTGGACCTGATCGTCTCGGTGGCCGACATCCCGCTGGTCGGCGTCAGTCTGCGCGCCGCGATCGCGGGCATGGAGACCATGCTGAAGTACGGCATGATGCGCCAGTGGGACGAGGACACCCGCGCCTGGGTCGAGCGCTCCACCGCGCGGCGCGACCTGGAACTGCGCGCCGGGGAGCGGCACGTGGCCCACATGCACGGCGGCCATCTGCTGGAGGACGGCTTCCAGACCACCTGGCGCCCGGGCACCGTCCACCTCACCGACCGGCGGCTCGTCGTACAGCGCCGTGAGCCGCGCGAGGTGCTGTGGGAGACGGAGCTGGCCGCGGTGCGCGCGGTGCGGCCGGAGACCGAGCGGACCGTCGGGGGTGAACTGCGCACCAGACTGCGCGTCGTCCTCGACGGCGGCGAGGAGGCGCTGCTGTCCTCCGCCGAGCCGGAGAAGCTGCGCGCCCTGCTGGCGAGTACGTGCCCGGGGCCGCTGGAGACGTCTCCCTCCCACCCGGCGGTGGAGGGGGACGACGGCGGCCGGGCGGTCTTCGAGGGCCACCTCTGGTACCACGAACCACGCCGGGGCGGCCCCCTGTGGCGCGGCGGTCAGGGCCGGCTCACCGCGGACGGGCTGGTGTGGAAGTCGCCGTTGGACGCCCGTCCCGCCCTGGTCCTGCCCGCCGACGACATCGCCGCGGTCCGGACCGTGCCGGCGCGCGCGCCGGCCGGCGGGGGAACCGTGGTCGCCGTGGAGACGGCCTCGCAGGGGACGGTGACGCTCGCGGCCGACGAACCGCGGCGCTGGGCCGAGTCCCTGGGCTCGCTGCTCGGCGCGCCGCCCCTGCCCTCGGCGTGACGCGCGCGGACGGCGATCCCGGAATGCAGCAGGTGGGAGGAGAAGGACATGGCCATCACAGTCGACGAGAAGAGCCTCAAGCAGGGGGTGCTGTCCCTGGTCGTCACCCTGGTCGAGGTGATCCAGGAGGCCCTGGAGCGGCAGGCGCTGCGCCGGATGAACGGCGGCGACCTGACCGAGGAGGAGCTCGAGCGCCTGGGCGACGCCCTGCTGGAGCTGGACGAGGCGATCGAGGAGATCAAGTCGGACCACGGCATCACCGACTCCGTCGCGGACCTGCACCGGGGCCTGGACGAGGTCGTGGACGACGTCGTGGACAAGCTGGTCAACCCCGGCCGCTGGGCCGAGGAGGCGCGGCGGTGACGGAACGGGCCCTGTACGTGTACGCGGTGGTGCCCGACCGGCCGGGCGCCGCCGACGGCGTCACCGGCGTCGACGGGCGCCCCCTGCGCCTGCTGACCGCGCCGGGCACGGGTCTGGCCGCCCTGGTGCACGACGCGGACCCGGTCCCCTACCAGGGCCCGGACGAGGACGTGCGGCGCTGGGTGGCCGAACAGGACCGGGCGGTGGTGGAGGTGTGGGAGCGCACCGGCGCGCTCCTGCCGATGACCTTCAACGTCCTGGTCGCGCCCGACACCTCCCCCGGGGACCCCCGCGACGCCGAGGACCGCCTGCGCGACTGGATCGCCTCCCGCGCCGCCGGGCTCCGCTCCCGGCTGGAGGCCCTGGCCGGACGGGCGGAGCTGCGGGTGGAGATCACGGTGGACCGCACGGCCGGCGCGCGGGACGACGAGCGCGCCCGCGCGCTGGAGGCGGAGATGGAGAACCGCTCCCCGGGACTGCGCCGCCTGCTGGCCAAGCAGTTGGAGCAGATCCGCCGGGAGTCCTCCGAGCGCCTGGCCGACGTCCTCCACGCGGACGTGCGCCGCAGGCTGCTGGCCGTGACCGAGGACCTGCGGGAGCGGTCGCGGACCGTGCGCGACCCGGGCGAGGTGGACGTCCTCTCGGCGGCCCTGCTGGTGCCCACCCGGGACATCGAGGCGGTGGGCGCGGTGCTGGCGGCCGTCCGGGAGGAGCGGCCCGCCGCCCGCATCCGCTTCCTCGGGCCCTGGCCGCCGTACACCTTCGCCGACCTCCCCGAGGGCCCCCGCGATCCCGCACCGGCGCAGGCGTACGGCGGTCAGGGCCTGCCTGGCGGGTCGTGACGGCTCCTGGGCGCGGGAGGCGCCACGCCCCGCGAGGGCGGGACGGCCGCCCGGCTACCATGTCCCGCGGTCGCGCACGGCCGGGGAGGGGACATGGGCGAGGGAGCCGCCGGCCCGGCGGCCGGGGGGCGAAGCGCCGGGTCCCCGCGTGCCGTGCCGCGGCACCTGGGCGCCATGCACCTGAGCGGAGCCGTACTCCTGCTCACGTTCCTGGTGCCGCCGGTGTGGATGCTGGACGCCGGCCACGCGACGCCGCCGGATGATCCCACCGCGGACGGCCCCTTCCTCCTCCTCTTCGCCGTGCCGCTCGCGTGCGCGGGCTTCCACGTGCTGGTGCAGATCCCGGCCGGGCTGCTGGGGACCCGGCTGGGCAGGGGCCGCACGGCAGCGGTCGGGTACGGGAGCGCGGTGGCGGTGGCGGGCGTGCTGAGCTGGTTCCTCCTGCGGAGCCTGGGGTGGGACGTCCGGAGCGGCATCGTGCCCGTGTGGGCCGACGCCGTGGTGCGCGGCTCACTCGGTCTGGCCGGGTACCTGTGGGTCATGCGGGCGCGGTCCGGGCCCGCGCGGCCCGGACGAGGCTGATCGCCGGGCGCCGGACTCCGTCCGGTGAACCGGGTGCCGGGTCCGCCGGCGCGTCCCGCCGGCGGGCCCGGTACGGCGCTCCGAACCGGGAACGGCCGTGCCGTCCCGGCCGTGAGCTGGTCCTCAGAGGCCGAACTCCGCCGGGGAGACGCCCAGCGCGGCGCAGGCCTCCCGGATGACCTGCTGCTCGGCCTGCTCGATGTGGCCGTCGGCGCCGGCCATGACGATGCCGGTCTGGACGACGGCCCTGGCCTCCGCCGGCTTCTTGGCGGCCTTGGCGATCTCCTGCAGGGCCTCCGCCTTGCCCGCCTGGAAGTTGGCCGCGAGCTGGTCCACGTGCCGGTTGAACCGCTGGCGCAGCTGGTCCGGCGGGAAGTTCTGCAGGACGTCGTTGCCGACGATCATCGACTCCATCTGCTGCCGCTCGGACGGGTCCACATGCCCGTCAGCGGCGGCCACCAGCGCGCACATCGCCATGCTCGCGTCCCGGTACGCGCCGCTCTTCAACTCCGCCTTCGCCGAGGTCAGCTGGGACTTCAGCATGCTCACCAGCTGGGCCTTCGACCCCCCGCCGGCCCCCGGGCGACGGCCCTGGCCGGGCCCTCCCGCGCCCTGCGCGCCCCGGGACTGCTGAAGGTTCTTGGCCTGGTCCTTGAGTCGGTCCCACATCGCCACCGGTGCCACCTCTGCTTCGGGCGCCGCCCGTCTCGCCCGGGCCGCCGCGTCTTCACTGTCCGACATCACAACGTGTCCGGGCGTGTCCGGGTTCCGCGGGCGGCCGGATCGCGGCACCGGGACCGGCCGGTCAGGAGTCGAGCACCGCGGCCACGGCCTCGATCTCCACGAGCTGGTCGTCGTAGCCGAGCACCGTGACCCCCATCAGGGTGCTGGGGACGTCGTGGTCCCCGAAGGCGTCCCGGACCACCTCCCAGGCGGTCACCAGGTCCTCCTGACGGCTCGACGCCACGAGGACCCGCGTGCTGATGACGTCCTCGACCGAGGCGCCCGCGTCGGCGAGCGCGGTCCGCATGTTCTCCACCGCCTTCGCCGCCTGCCCGGCGTAGTCGCCCTTCGCCGCCGTGGATCCGTCCTCGTTCAGGGGGCAGGCCCCGGCGAGGAAGACCAGCCGCGCGTCGGCGGGCGCGGTGGCCGCGTACGCGTACTCGGCGACGTCGGACAGGGAGTTGGAGCGGATGAGGGTGACGGCACGGGGCACGGCGGTTCCTCCCGGTCGGGTCTGCGGGCGTGAGTCGCCATCCTCCCAGAACCCCCCTGTCCGCGCCCCGGCGGGACCGGGCGGGGCCCGCCTCAGGCGGCCCCGTCGCCCAAGGCGGCGAGCAGCCAGTCGTGGGCGGAACCGGGGGTCGGCTCCGGCGGGCCGGACGGCGGGCTGATCAGCTCCGCGGTGAGGTCCCAGTAGCGGTCGATGCGCGGATCCGCGGCCAGCTGACGGCTGAGCCCGCGGCGGAAGGCGGGGGTGTCGCGCGCACCGCGCGAGCGGGCGTAGGCGGAGACGAAGCAGTCGAGCGCCTCGCCCCGGTGCGGTGGCCGCCCCTCCCGCATCCGCTCCGCCGCCAGCGCGTAGGCCTCCCCGAGCCCTCCGTAGAGCACGGCCGGACGGTAGCCCTCCCCCGGCCGGTGCGCCGCGGGCTGGCCGTGCGGGCCGGGGCCGGGACAGGAACCGGAGACGAGGGCGTGCAGCCGGGCGAAGGCCAGCACCTGGTCGGGGGCCGGGTCGGCGGGGAGCTGCGGAACCGTCTGTTCGAGGATCTCGGAGACCAGCCGGGCCGGCAGCCGCGGCGGCAGCCAGCGCCTCCAGAAACGCGCCAGCGCCGCCGTGCTGGGCGGGACGGACACGGCGCCGATCAGCCGCAGGCGGTCGGCGCGCTCCTCGGCGGCGCAGTCCCGCAGCAGGTGGAGCGCGGCCTCCCGCCAGCGCAGGGCGGCCAGTTGGGAGCCGAGTTCCCGCAGCCGCGCGGCGACGACGTCCTCCAGCACGTCCCCCCGCACGTCCTCCCGGCCGAGGACCCTGCCCAGCTCCGCGACCGGCACGTCGAGGGTGCGCAGCGAGCGGATCAGGCGGAGCCGGTCGAGCGCCTCGGGGCCGTACCGGCGGTGGCCCCCGGCGCTGCGGCCGGACTCGGGCAGCAGGCCGCGGTCGGAGTAGAAGCGGACGGTCTTGACGGTGACGCCCGCGTGCCCGGCGAGCTCCCCGATGCTCCACAGGCCGTCAGGGGACACGACTTGAACCTCCCTCAGGGGGAGTTCCTACCGTACCGGCGAGCGCGGGCGGCCGGTACGGGCGGCCCGCGGCCACGGCGCGCGAGGGGATGGTCATGACGGCATTCGTACTGGTACCGGGCGCCCACACCGGCGGCTGGGTGTGGGAGGAGGTGGCCGGCCGGCTGCGGGAGGCGGGGGCGCGGGCGCATCCGGTGACGCTCACCGGCATGGACGGCCGCCGCGGCGGCGCCTCCCGCGGCCGGCCGGCCACGGACCTGGAGACGCACATCGAGGACCTGGTGCGGCTGATCGACGGGTTGGAGGCGCCGCGGGTGGTGCTCGTCGGCCACTGCTACGGCATCCACCCGGCGCTCGGCGCCGCCGGCCGGCGCCCGGAGCGGATCGCCCGGATCGTCCACCTGGACACGGGGGTGCCCCGGGACGGCGACCCGGCGCTCAGGCTCGTGCCCGACAGGTCGGTCCACGAGCGGCTGTCGCAGGGGGCCGGGCGGGCGGAGGGGGACGACCCCCTGATCCCCCCGCCCTCGCCGGAGGGATGGCAGCGCTGGGGCAGCACCGCCGGCGTGCCCGGGGAGGCGCTGGAGCGGCTGGCCCGCCTCGCCGCGCCCCAGCCGCCGGGCACGCTCACCCAGCCGCTCCGGCTGTCCGAGGCGGTCTCCGGACTGCCCGCGACCGGCGTCCTGTGCACCGCCAACGGCCCGGGCATCGCCTCGATCGAGGCCATGGCGCGCCTGGGCGACCCCCGCGTCCGGGCCCTCGCCGATCCGCGGGTGGGCTTCTTCGAACTCGCCACCGGGCACTGGCCGATGCTCTCCTGCCCCGGCGAACTGGCCGACGTACTGCTGCGGGCCGCCGCGGGAGAGGGACGCCGGCTGTCGGTGCCGACCGAACGGCCCGCACACCTGCGGCCGTTCATCCTGGACGTACCGGAGGCGCCCCGCGAGCGGACGGGTCGGGTCGACCTCCACCTGCCCGACGCCGACGGCCCCCGCCCCGCGGTGGTGTTCGTCCACGGCGGCCCGGTTCCCCCCGGCACGCGCCCGACGCCCCGGGACTGGCCGGCCTTCACCGGCTACGCCCGGTACGCGGCGAGTCTGGGGGCGGTCGGGGTGACGGTGGACCACCGGCTGCACGACATCGCCGACTACGGGCGCGCCGCCGAGGACGTCGCCGAGGCCGTGGACCTCGCGCGGGCCGATCCGCGCGTCGACGGGGAGCGGGTCGCGCTGTGGTTCTTCTCCGGGGGCGGACTGCTGTCGGCGGACTGGCTGGCGAAGCCCCCGCCGTGGCTGCGGTGCGTCGCGGCCACCTATCCCCTGCTCTCGCCCCCGCCGGGCTGGCCGGTCGACGACGCCCGGTTCCGCCCCGCGGCCGCGCTGCGCACCGCGGGCCGGCTGCCGGTGGTGCTGACCCGGGTGGAGCTGGAACTACCCGAACTCGCGGCGACGGCCGAGGAGTTCCTGGCCGCGGCGGAGGACTGCGGGGCCGACGTGGAGGTGATCGACGTACCGGGCGGCCGGCACGGCTTCGAGACGGTCGACCGCACCGACCGGGCGCGCCGCGCCGTGGACCGCGCGGTGCGGTCCGTACTGGGCCACCTGCGGAGCTGATCCGCCCCGGGGAACCACCGGCGGGCCGCCGGCCGTCCCCTCCCGTACGGGGGTTCTCGTTCCGGACGGGAGGGGCGCGGTCACATGGCGGGGGGACGCGTCGCACGCGCGGCCGGGAGGACGCGCGAGCACGTGGCCGAATGCGTCGGCGAGGCGCTGTCCGAGATGGCGCTCACCATGGCCGCCTGCCTTCTGCCGGCAGTGGGGATCGCCGTCTTCCTGGCGGGCTGGAGGATCAGCCCCCTCGTCGCCGGCGGCTCGCTCGGCTGCTTCCTGCTCCTCGCCGGCTACGGCGCCCGGGAGGTGTTCCGGCCCGCGAAGCCCGGCCGGCGCGGGCGTCCGGCCACGACGGCCGTCACCGCGTTCGCCCTCGTCGCCCTGGTCCTCTACGGGGCTTCGTGCGGCTGCGTGTGACGCTCGGCCGCCACACACCCGCGACGCCGAACGCGGGGAGGGTCCCCGGCCCGGGCCGGGGGTCCCCCGCCGGTGGGCCCGTCACCGTCCCGGTCCGCGCCGTCGGCGTCCGGCTGCGTTGACGTCGCCCGCCGGTGCCGGGAAGGACGTCATGTGCTGCCGGTCAGGGGATGATCCGCAGGGCTCGGTAGTCGTAGCCGTCCTGCCGGAAACCCGGAGCCTCCCACACGAGGTCGACCTGCTGGCCGGCCCGCAATGTGCGGTACCCGTCCATCTCGATGCACGAGAAGTGGCCCCAGCAACCCCCCGGGGTCTCCGGGCAGTCGAGGACACCCCACCCCTCCTCCTCGTGCCACTCACGAACAGTCGCGATCACCATGTCCGGGACTGTACGACACGAACCGCTCCGGGCACGGCAGAGGCCCAGGTCTCCGGGTATCCACCCGCTGACCTGGGCCTCTGCCTCGTCCTGCTACCTGTGGGCGCAGACGGGTTCGAACCGCCGACATCTGCCTTGTAAGTTCGATCACGTCACCGCCCCACTGCTGGACTGCTATGCCATGGGTGACACTCTCACTCCACAGGACACCGCCGCGATCCGCCTGTGTCCGTCGCCGTTGATGTCAACCATGGATGTCAGCAGTGCGCCATCACTCCGCCCACGCGCCGACGAACACACGGCTCCGGAGGCCGCTTGAATCCGGAGTAACGCTGCTGATCAAGGCTGCTTCTGCGACTGGTTGGATACAGCCCGTCCACAGGTAGTTCACGCCGTCCTGACCGCGATCTTGGGATTGAGACGGGCAGCAGACCCTAACTGAGCCAACTGGTGTCCATGGCAATATCCGCGGTGTCAGTGCCATCGATTCGACTGGACAACACCAACACCAGTGCTGACTGGTCCCCGTCTGCAGCGGACAGCAGGCTCACGGACCGTCGTCCTTCCGGCTGGAGGGACACCTAGCCCACGGACCCGCTGGTGCTGGCGTGAGGCGCCTCTCAGCCAAGCTCCGATTCCATGTAAGATCGATCCCGAAGAGCGCGGGTCAGCTCCACAGAGTCGGCCGTGCCTCAGCGATTTTCGGTGACTATAGCGGCAGGGAAACGCCCGGTTACATTCCGAACCCGGAAGCTAAGCCTGCCAGCGCCGATGGTACTGCGAGGGGGACCTCGTGGGAGAGTAGGCCGTCGCCGAATCGGTTAAGGGCCCGTCCGGAGCTTTACCAGGACGGGCCCTTGTCATGCAAGTTGCCAGTGTTTCAGCTGTAGGGCCCGAGGAACCTTTCACCATTGAAATGGATCAGATGAGTAGGGTTGTCAGCGCACCACACATCTGTCTCCCATGCGATGTCCTTCAGATACTTGCGTAGTTCAATGCGAGACGGCAGAGCGGAAATGAACACCAGGCCGGCCGTCGAACCGCGGAACAAGTTGCTGAGTTCTCCGTATCTCTTGTGATCGACTGGGCCGTGGCTTGACGCGGCCTCAATAAGAACGAGCCAGCTCTTCTCCCGGAGGTAGACCACGACGTCAGGCATCTTCCCATGGGAGTCAACCGTTACGCCGAGTTCTGCAAATGCCTCCTTCTCGAAGACTTGCCATTTGTCGTCCGCATCTCCGATGTACAGCACCTCGCCGTTCGGCGTATATCGTTCGCAAAATTCTTTGATCACCTGGACAATTAGGACGTTCTGTCCGCCGGGGCTCAGAGTTACCTCCTTCCCACCGGGCAGTTGAAGGGGGATTCTGTTCATCTCACGCTCACGCGCGTACAGAGACTGCAAGCCGGGACGTTCAATAAGATAATCCTTGAGTCGCTCGCTGAAGTCGTCCCGCTTAAAAGCCGTAATGAGCCCATAGGCCACTGGCTCTATTTGATAGCACCACTGGGGCGAGTTCGTGGGACGGTCTGGCCGGTCAGGGTTCTGAACCACAAGTCCAGCCTCGACAAACTGATGCAATGTGGACCGACGAATCGTCTCCCGAGTGTTCGGCTTATAGTCTTTGCCGTACACATCGCGAAGCCACTGCATGATTTGTACTGTGCGCAACATGGGCCGCTCAGCTGCGTTCCACTCAGCCTCGGGCCTCAACTCCAATAGAGCAAGCAACACGAGGGCGGACCGTTCGTTGGAACGCTCGGCGTCGAAGTTCAACAAGCTGAGAATGTGTCGCGCCTCAGCTATCCGAGTTTCGCGCAAGTCGCTGCCGGAAACGTCTAATGCAGTCTGCTCGCTCACCTAGCTCCTACCTTGCCATTCACTTGATGTGCTGGCTGATCAACTCATCGATCTCTTCTTGCCCCAGCCAGGTGCCGTACTGCAACGAGCTACCCACTGCCGCAAGTTGCTCGATGCTCGGATACCGCATGTTTCTCAGGTCCGTTGCGTTGACCTGTGTATGCCCGTTGAAGCGTCGAATGAAGCGGTCGAGGAGGGTTGAGTTCAGCCAGATACACAACCCGCGCGCCACTTCGACGGGCAGGCCGGCGCCGTCGACATGGAACACGTTCACATGATTCTCGAAGCCGATCCGCTCACAGGGAACCTGCTCCGGGTCGAACACGGCAGCGATTACACGACGCTTCTCCTCCTTTGAGGAAAGGCGTTTGACGACTACGTAGTAGCCTGACGGGAACGTCAACTTCTCCGTTTCCCCGTTGAGCATGATCGCGTTGTTCTTCTTCGCTCCAGGGACCGGCCAGACGATGGCACCGTCCCGCATATGGAGCGGATAGATCAGCGGCACTGCCCCGTCAACATGGTCCGGGCGGAGATGCTCCTTGCTGCGGAAGTCAACAACCCGCCCTGTGGAGACCTGAAGCCCCAAGTCAGGAAGTGTGGCTGGCAAGTTCGCGTGTGATGCAGCGAGCTGGGCGTCCTCTTCATCCGCGCTGATGTGAATGAAAAATTCGCGGTCGTCAGGATTCACCATCTCCGCGTAGGCCACGGACCGTTGCTGAACCTCGTCGGAGTAGCTTCGGCTGGTCGACACCACGACCGGACCTCGCTCAGCAGTGGCCACCCGAGTTGCAGCGAAGATGACATTCTCTTGCAGTACGGCAGTATCGGCGAAGACCTTGTTACGTGCCTCGAAGACGTGCACGCGGTCGAGGTGCATCCGATCAAGGAAGTACTGGCGGAAGAGCCGGAAGTAGGGGCCATTAGCGAAGCTTCGAGGAGTGATTGCCACGAGCTGGCCGCCAGGACGCAACAGGTGGACGCCGAGCGCCATGAACGCCGAATAAAGGTTCGAAGTCTCGGTGCAAACCGAGGAAACGAGCTTCCTCTCGCGCGAACTTGCTGCGAGCTTTTTGTACGGCGGGTTCATGATCACCAGGTCGAAGGGCTCTGGCGGTCCAGCCAACAGGCCGTCTCCCTCGGTGGCCCAAGAGATGAAGTCAGCGCGCACCAGGTTCACCTCGACATGCGCGTTGAGGCTCTTGGCCGTCTCAACGCAGTCGTCGAGAGTGGTCTGCAGTGTCGGGTACAGCTGAGGGTCCACCTCGCACGCGGTGACGTTGATCTTCACCCCTGGACGCTCTACCAGAAGCCTCGCGACGAGAGATGCGGTCAGAGAGCCAGCTCCAGCCCCGGGGTCGAGGATGCGGAGAGTGTCCGCTTCTGCCAGCTCCGCCAGCGAGGCGATGAAGTCAGCAACCGGCGCGGGGGTGAAGAACTGGCCGAGCTTGGCCCGCAGGCTTGAGTCAAGAGCGGCCGAGGATGCCTGTCGCCGCGCTTCCGTCCTGAGGACAAGATCCCTCGCTACTGCGGGTGCTTCCGTTGCCATGCGCATAGCCTACGCATCCGGAAGCGCAGGCATGGCCCAGTGCCTCTCACGAACCTCCTGTCGCCGGCGCGCGTCGGACCAACGGTTGGGCGTCGGGCCAACGGTTGGGAAGCCATGAGGCTGCGGAGGGTGGTTCGGAGCTAGCGAGCCTCAGAGTACAGGCCAGACCTTCGCGCCCACGGTGACTGACGTCGTGGGCGAGTGACCTAGCGTGCTGCGAGTAGCAGCCTACTGGCCTGGATTTCTTGCTCGTGCACCGTTCATGCAGACAGACTGAAGGGAGAAGCTCTATGCTGCTCGTCAGCAGGCGCAGTTATAGATTGGCAGGGCGGGGAATTGATCAAAAGGGTGCAGTTCACTCGGTTCAAGCAGTTCGAGCAGGCGTCTTTTAATTTCCGCCCATCGGATGTCACGTTCCTGGCCGGTGGCAACAACTCTGGTAAGTCGTCGATACTGCACGGACTGGCAGTCTGGGAGTTCTGCAAGATCGCATCCTTGATGGAGCGAGGGGAAGATGCCTTCCTTGCGGTGGCCGAAGGAAGGCAAGGGTTCGGTTTGGGGGATGATGAGTTCTCGCCCATCAACCTGCCTTCCCTCAAGCACTTGTGGACCAATCTCAAAACAGCCAAAGGCGAGTCTGATCCTGACGGCTACACGCTGAAAATTCGATGCGAGTGGGACGGTGCCGCTGAAGAGAAGCATCTGGAATTTGCCCTGTCGCTGGCGAACGACCGATTGTTTATCAAGCCAGTCGCGAGTAATCTACAGGCTGGCGATCGGGTACCCACGGCTGCCTTGCTCCCGCCATTCGCAGGTATTTCTGCTCGTGAGGCTCGAATTGTGGGTGCACTCCGGCGCCGCAGGATCGGCGAGGGACTTGCGGGGGCCGTTCTGAGAAATCTCCTGCTCGACATGTATCAAGAAAATTTGCGTGAGCGTGAGCGCCTACGGGGAGGCAAGTCCAAGATTTCTGACAGTGACCTTCGGCGGCTTCGCGAGTCGGATCCTTGGGAACTTATCCAGGATGCCCTGAGGCGGACTTTTTCGGCTGAGCTGATTATCGGTGAATTCCGGGAGGAATATCACTCATACATCAATGTGCAGGTGGCCAAGGGGGATGTTGAAGGGTATAAGCTTACCCGTTGGCCTAAGTACAACCCCAAAGATCTTATGGTGGAAGGTAGTGGTTTCTTGCAGTGGTTGAGCGTATTTACTCTCGCTACAGCAGATGACGTTGACGTTCTGCTTTTGGATGAACCTGATGCTCATCTCCACCCGACTCTACAAGCTCAGATGGTAGAGCAGTTGGAGACCTTGGCCAGTAGAAAGAATAAGCAGGTACTGCTTGCCACACACTCAAGCGAAATTCTGAAAACTGTTGACCATCGAAAGATCTTCCAGGCGAGAAGAGGTAGGTCAGGATACCTGCAAGAGGATCACCAGAAGGTTGGCCTTCTTGCGGGAATCGGATCGGATTACGCGCCAAAACTTGATCGTGTGCGTAAGACTAAAAGGATCCTGTTCATTGAAGGGACCTCCGACCTCTCTGTTCTTAAGGCCTTCTCGGAGGTACTCGGCATCGAATGGCGTACGACCTGGGTGCCGTGGCATTCGACTGCTTCACAGAAGGAAAGAGCTCACATCTTCAGGGCAATCGCTGATGAGGTTCCGGGCTTGGTGGCGTACAGCCTACGGGACCGTGACGACGAAATTCTGAAGACAGTGGGCCCCGCCTTGGAGGACAAGAATGTCAATCCTGCACCGAACTTCATGGCTCGAAAATGGCGCAGGCGGTACATCGAAGGGTACTTGATCTACCCTCGCGCTCTTGCTGAGGCGGCTGGCCTTTCAGAGGGTGAAGTGGCGGATATTTTGCGTGATGAATTTGGTATTGCGATCGGGGATAGTTTTCGTCAAACAGAAGCGCCGTCGGCGATCTTGGATATGCGTGCTAAAGAGGTTCTAAAGAAACTCAAGGTGCCTGCTGCTGCCGTAGCATCTTCGTTCCAGGCCGATGAGGTTTGCGATGACATCGTGACCGTATTGAAGGAGCTGGATGCGCATGCTGAGTGATGGGTCACGTCCCACTAAAAGGTCGGTGGAGCGGCTTTGGGCTGGAGCTGCTTTGGCGCGAGTGATCATGGCCCCGTAAGCTTGTGGCGCGTCGGGCAGTCTGTGGACCTGCCCGCTAAAGCACGACGTTGGGGCCATGATCTGCGAGGCTCGCGCCAAAGTGGCTGCCTAAAGCCGCGGAGCCGACCGCCCCAGCCACGACGTACCCCTCTCTCTGACGGCAAGCGGCTGATTGCTGTGCGCGCGGCACGGGCGCTGGCCGGGCTGGAGCGGGGCGGAGACAGGAGCGCAGGCCCGGCCGGGGGCCGGGCCGCGCGCGGTGAGCGGAGCGAGCCGCCTTGAACTCGTAGAGAAGATTGTTACTCAGTCGGCCGGTTGGGCTGACGTTGGCGGTCGTGCTCGATGGTGTAGGCAACCGTTTCGGCGCACTGGATGACCATCTGGAGGCGGTTGAGCACGTCGCGGCGGGCGGCCTCGATCAGCTCGTGGTGCGTGGGCGTCGGCTCGGTGTCGGTTCTTGGTGTCCAGAAGCCCCGGTGGCTGTGCTCGGTGACGATGACGCGGCAAGCGCGGACGACGGCATTCAGGGCGGCGGTGATCTCGTAGCGGTACAGCTGCTCGTTGTCGGCGGAGCGGTCGTGGGTCATGGGCGGGACCTTGTGGTGGGTCGGGCGGTGAGCAGGTAGCGCACGGCGTCTTCGAAGATCGTGTGGCTGTAGGGCGCGCCATGGGCGAGATTGGCTAGCGCGTGTTCGTGGGCCTGGGCATCGCCGAGCCAGTGGAGGACCGGCCTTGCGGCTGGCGGGTCGAGCTGGTCGCTGATGTGGCGGGCGCGGTGCCGGAGCCAGCGCAGGGCGAGCCGCGGTGAGCCGGCTGCGTGGGAGCCGAGCCAGAACGTGCGGCCGTCATCGGGGGTGTGAGCGATCACTTCACACCAGTAGGAGCGGGTCAGCATGGTTGGGCTTCCCGTGCGGCCGGCTGCGGTGCAGAGGCGGGGAGGCGAGCGGTCACCGTGTGGCCGTGGCCGTCGTGGTGGATTTCCAACGCTGCGGCGAGGACGGTGACGATGGCCAGTCCTCGGCCGTGGGTGGCGTCCTGGTGAGGGTGGGTGATGCGCGGGTGCGTGGTGGTAGCGCCGGTGTCGGTGACGGTGAGCATCACGGCCTCAGGGGTGCGGGTGATGGTGACGCGGAAGGCGGGCCCGGTGGTGTGGGTGACGGCGTTGGCGCCCAGCTCCGTGACGATCAGTGCCGCGTCGTCGGCGCAGGGGCTGTCGTGGAGGATGTCGCGGGTCCAGCGGCGGGCGCGACCGACCTCGTCCAGGAGTCTCGGGCAGGAGAGTTCCCAGACTCGCACCGTACTCGTATACTCGTCCATACAAGTTCCTTCGTGCTGGTAGGCGGCCATGGGCAGTGGGTTCGGGCTAGACGAGTTTCACGCCGTCGTGCGCTCGGACGGCCGGCGGGGCTGCCGCGTCCAAGGCGTCCAGGACGCGCACGGCATACGCCTCGTCGGCGAGTTCGGTGACGTCCTCGCGGGTGGCCCAGCGCAGCGCGTAGGTCTCGTCGCCGGTGGTGGGGGTGCCGTCGATCGCCTCGCAGCGGAAGACGAGGGAGACGATCAGGCCGGTCATGTTCTTGTAGACGCCGGTCAGGGTCGCCGGAAGTGCGATCTTGATGCCGGTCTCTTCGAGGACTTCGCGCTGGAGGGCCTCGGGGATGGTCTCGCCCGGTTCGAGGACTCCGCCGGGCGGCTCCCAGTGCCCGTTATCCCTGCGCTTGATCAGCAAGGCTCGGCCGCGGTCGTCAACGATGACTCCGGCGACGCTCACGGAGTGGGGGCGTTCGGCAGTACTCACGGTCCTCGGCTTCCTCGGCTGGCTAGGCTCTCCACCGTAGCAACGACACTTAGCCTCTCGTCTAGATATCCAAAGGAGTAAAGATGGCGGCCTCCCCTTCCGGCGCTCTCGGAGCGTTGGACCCGACCAGTGACCGCGCGGTGTTTAGGCAGATCGCCGACCAGATCCGCGAAGCCATCGACAAGGGCCGGTTCAAGGAGGGCGACAAGCTGCCGTCCGAATCCGAACTGGTCGAGCACTACGGCGTTTCCCGGATGACCGTGCGCAACTCGCTGTCGATTCTCCAGACCGAGGGCCTGGTGGTCTCCGAGCACGGCAGGGGCGTCTACGTCCGGCCGCGTCCGCCGGTGCGGCGCCTGGCCTCGGACCGCTTCGCCCGGCGCCACCGGGAGCAGGGGAAGTCGGCGTTCATCGTGGAGGCGGAGGCGGCCGGGAGCAAGTCGGAGGTGGACAGTCTGGAGGTCGGGGAGGAGCGGCCCAGCCAGGACATCGCCGCGCGCCTGGGCTCGCCGCGCCGGGTGCTGGCCCGTCGTCGCCGGTATCTGCTGGACGGGCGGCCGGTGGAGTTCGCCACCTCCTACCTCCCACTCGACCTGGCGCGGAACACCCCGATCGCCCAGCCGAACCCCGGTCCGGGCGGCATCTATGCCCGGCTGGAGGAGCTGGGGCACCGCCTGGATCACTTCGACGAGGAGATCAAGGCACGGATGCCCACTCCGCAGGAGGTGCGGACGCTGCGGCTGGCCTCCGGTGTGCCGGTCATCCACCTGATCCGCACCGCCTACGACACCGAGGGGCGCGCGGTGGAGGTCTGCGACACGGTGATGGCCGCTGACGCCTACGTCCTGTCGTACCGGCTGCCGGCCACCTGACGGCCGGGGGTGGCGAGGTGTGGTGCGGCCCAGTGTGCGGCTGGTTTCGACTCGTACACACCCAGACGCATACTCGTATAGACGAGTGGGCAAGCTGTGTGGCACAGTGGTCCGCGTTCCGAACTGACTCGGGATCACTTCGACGCATCTTGTCTAGACGAGTAGGCGTCAGTGGTTCCGGTGCGACCCAAGGAGAGACAAGACGTTGCGCACCATCCGTGTGGAGACCTCGACCGCCACGATCCTGCTGACCGAAGCCCCTGAGCCCAAGGTCCGCGACCGGCAGACCGGCGAGGTGGCCAAGGACGCCGTGAGCGGCGAGACGCTGATGACGATCGGCGTCGTCTACATCGACGAGGGCGAGTCCGCGCTGATCCGGGTCACCGTGCCGGAAAGCGGCGTCGCCGAGGGCCTGGCTCTGGGCGCTCCGGTGTCCCTGCCGGGCCTGGTGGCCAAGCCGTGGGAGAACGTCTTCAACGGCCAGCAGCGCCACGGCATCGCCTACCGGGCCGCCGCCGTCACCCCCGGTGCCGTCCCGGCCGCGGTGGGGGCTTGACCGTGTCCGACCTGATGACATGGCTGGAGGTGGGCGGTCCCGTCGCCATAGCCGGTGGCGGGGCCGCTGCCTGGACCAAGTCCCGGCACCCGGCGGCCTACTGGTCCACGATCGGGCTGTCGGTGTCGGTGGCCCGGCTGGTCACCTCTTACGGGGCGGTCATGGACTCCTGCGGGCTGACCGTGCCGCCCTTCCGGCTCCGGGCGCTGGCCACCTGGGCGACCAGCCGCCGAGAGGTCCGCCCGGTGCCGCCTCGTCGGGGCCTGATCCGCCCCACCTCGACCGGCCTGCGGGTCCGGCTGCGGCTGGTGCCGGGGCAGGAACCGGCGGACCTGGCTGCCTCGGCCGAACGGCTCCGCCACGCCTGGGGCGTCCACGCCGTCTACGTGGCGGAGATCAAGCCGGGCGTGGTCGAGCTGCGCTTGGTCGGCTTCGACGTCCTCGACCGGGTGCGGATGCCGCGCAAAGTTGAGGGCGGGTTCCTCAAGGTGCCGGTGGCGCTGCGGGAGGACGCGACCGCCTTCGTCCGCGACTACCGCGCCATCCCGCACCAACTCACCCTCGGCGCCACGCTGTCGGGCAAGTCCATGTACCTGCGCAACCTCGTCACCGGCCTGGCCCGACAGCCGGTCGCGCTGGCCGGGATCGACTGCAAGCGTGGGGTGGAGCTGGCCCCGTTCGCCCCGCGCCTGTCGGCGCTGGCGACCGACCCGGCGGAGGCGACCGAGCTGCTGCCCGTGCTGGTCAAGGAGATGGAGGACCGATACGACCTGATCAAGGCCCGGCAGGGCATCGCCCCCGGCACCCCGGACGAGGAGATCACCTCCGACATCTGGGGCCTGCCCGACGACGAGCGGCCCGTGCCGATCGTGCTGGTCGTCGACGAGGTGGCCGAACTCTTCCTCACGGCCTCGAAGAAGGACGAGGAGCGGCGCGACGAGATGGTCACCCACCTCGTCCGCCTCGCCCAACTCGGCCGGGCTGCCGGGATCTATTTGGAGGTCTGCGGGCAGCGCTTCGGCGCCGAGTTGGGCAAGGGCGCCACCATGCTCCGCGCCCAGCTCTCCGGCCGCATCTGCCACCGGGTGAACGACGAGGCGTCGGCCAAGATGGCGCTCGGCGACATCGCCCCCGAAGCGGTGGAGGTGGCCTGCTCCATCGCCCCGGAACGGCCGGGCCTGGCCGTGGCCGGTGACACCTCCGGCGGCTGGTCCCGCATCCGCACCCCCTACCTGTCCCTCACCGACGCCGCCGCCGTCTGCCGACAGACGGCGCACCTCGCACCCGACGTGCCCGCCCTCGACCCGTTCCGGCCCGCTGCTCCGGCGGCTCCGGTCGAGCATTCGGCTCCGCTGGTCACACCGCGGCCCGTGACCGACTGAACCACCCCGCACCACGGTCGGCGCGACCGCCCTCGCGCCACGTCCCTACCCCTCCCATGCCGAAAACCGAAAGGAGGTGCCACCCATGCGCCGCTACCTGGCCCGCGTTGACGCCGTGCTGATCCAGGCCGTCATCGCCGGTGCCCTGTCGTTCGCGCACCTGCACGACCTGGCCGCAGCGGCCGGACAGCACGGCTGGAAAGCCTGGGCCTACCCGATCAGCGTCGACCTGCTGATGGTCGCGGCCTGGCGGCGGCTGCGCTCGGGTACCGCGACGGCGGCCGGGTGGTGCTGGTTCGTCATCGCCCTGGCCGCCTCGCTCGGCGCGAACGTCGCCACCGCCGGCCTCCTCGACTTGGACGACGTGCCCGACTGGCTGCGCATCCTCGTCGCCGGCTGGCCCGCCGTCGCCTTCCTCGGCGGAACCCTCCTCGCCCACTCACCGGGCATGGCGGCACCGGATGAGCCGAAGGAGGACGCCGCCGAGCTGCCCGCGGCTGCCGACCCTGAACCGGAACCCACACCCGAACCGGCCCGGCCTGCCGCTCCTGCTCCGGCGCTCCCGGCGGCACCCGCCGTCCCGGCCGCGCTCGTCGAGCACGCTCGGAAGGTCGCCGACGCCCACCGCGCCCGGACCGGTATGCCCATCGACACCAACACCCTGCGTACCCGCCTCGGCGTCCCGCCCGCCCTGGCCGACGCCATCGCCGCCCAACTCGCCTGACAAGGAGGACTGCTCATGCCCGCGCACCGCCGCTTCCGCCGCGTCGTCCGCATCGGCCCCGTCCAGGTCGCCACCGCCTACGACAGCCGGGGCCGTGAGAAGCACACCGCCGCCTGCACCTCGCCGCGCTGCGGCTTCTCTGCCGACTACGACAGCCGCTCGGCTGCCGAGCTGGCCGCCCGTACCCACCGCTGCCCCGTCCGCTGACCGGAGGTTCCCCGTGACCGTCTCCCTGCCCCTGGTCCTCGTCCTGGGCGTCATCGCCTGGGCCACCGTGAAGTTCCTCGGCATCCGCCTGTGGGTCGTCGTGGTGATCGCCCTCTTCGGCTTCTACCTCGCTGACACCTTCCTCGCCCCGGCCATCGACACCGGTACGCGCACCGGGGTCGAGGTCGTCAACGGCACCGACAAGTGAGAGGAGATCCCGCCGTGTTCCTGCGTCCGCAGCTCCCCACCACACCGCAGCTCCCGGCCATCGCCGAGCAGAGCCAGCCGCCAGCCTGCTCCTGCCACTCCGCCCCGGCCCGGCGCCCGATGCCTTCGGCCACGACCGGCGCGGTGGCCGCCGTGCTCGTCGGCGGCGTGGTGCTGACCGCGCTCCTGGCCGCCGTCGCCGTCACGGCGGTGTCCGTGGCCGTCGCGGCTCTCGTCCTGCGCTCCCTGCTCGCCACCGGCCACCGCCGCTGAACGGCCGGTCGGGGCGGCCTCGATACCGCCAAGCATCCCGCCGCCCCGACCGGCCTCACTCCCCCGTCCGACCCGCAAGCCAGACAAGGAGAGTCCCCATCATCCCCCGCACCACCGCACCGCCGCTGAAAGAACTCGGCATGCTGGCCTCCTGGGGCAGCCTGCCCGGCCTCGTCCGGCAGCTCTCCGGGCTGGGCGGCTGCGCGCGGCCGATCCGGCTGGCCGGCTACCGAGCCGAGCACGCCCTCAACACCACAACGGGCGAGATCGGCGCCGAACTGCACCGGCTGGACTCAACTGACCTGCCCGCCGGCCACCTGCTGGTGCGCTGCAACAACCGCCGCACCACCCGGTGCGCCACCTGCGCCGAGACCTACCGCCGCGACACCTACCACCTGATCACCGCCGGACTGCGCGGCGGCAAGGGCACCCCGGAGCAGGTCACCGCGCACCCGCGCGTCTTCGCCACCTTCACCGCGCCGAGCTTCGGCCCGGTCCACAACCGACCCGACTCCGGCCGCTGCCGCTGCGGCACCCGCCACCCGGCCGACGATCCCGCCCTCGGCACGCCGCTTGATCCGGAGGCTTACGACTACGAAGCGGCCGTGTTGTGGAACGCGCACGCCGGGGCCATCTGGCGGCGCTTCTCCATCTACCTGCGCCGGGAGGTCGCCAAGCGAGCCGGTCTCACCCAACGGGCCTTCCGCCAGTACGCGCGGGTGTCCTTCGCCAAGGTCGCCGAGTACCAGAAGCGCGGAGCGGTCCACTTCCACGCCGTGATCCGCCTCGACGGCCCGACCGGCGGCGACGCCCCGCCGCCGTCCTGGGCCAGTGCCGAGCTGCTGACCGACGCCATCCGCGCCGCCGCATCCGCTGCCCGGATCACCGGCCCCACCCTCGATGGACGGGCGCACACCTTCGCCTTCGGCCGCCAGCTCGATGTCCGTCCGATCCGCTCGGCCGACTTCGACGGCGGCGCCGAGCTGACCGACCGGGCCGTCGCGGCGTACATCGCCAAGTACGCCACCAAGGGCGCCGAGACAGCCACCGGCACCCTCGACCGGCCGCTGAAGTTCCTCGCCGAGCTGGCCGCCCTCGACCTCACCGACCATGCCCGGCGCATGATCCGCACCGCCTGGACCCTCGGCGCCCGCAAGGACCTGGAACACCTGCGGCTGCGAGCCTGGGCCCACATGCTCGGCTTCCGCGGCCACTTCTCCACCAAGACCCGCCGCTACTCCACCACCCTCGGCGCCCTCCGCACCGCCCGCGCCGAGTGGCAGCGCCTCCAAGCGGCCATCGCGCGCGGCGCCGACCCGTCCACCGCACCGGACGAAACCACACTCGTCCTCGCTCACTGGGCCTTCGCCGGCACCAGCCTCACAGCGGGCGAGCAATGGCTGACCGATGCCCTTACCCCCAGCACGGAAGGAGAGATCACCCATGCCTGACGAGGAACTGCTGACCGTGCCGGAGGTGATGGCGCGGCTCCGGCTCGGCCGGTCCACGGTCTACGACCTGATCCGCTCCCGGCGCCTGCCCTCGGTCACCATCGGCCGGTCTCGGCGCATCCCCGCATCAGCAGTGCGGGAGTTCATCTCTCACCGACTGGCGGAGGCCGCGTGATGGCCGGGCAGCGCAAGCGCAACCCCAACGGCGCGGGCACCGTCACTAGGCGGAAGGACGGCCGCTATCAGGCGGCGGTCTATGTCCTCCAGCCGGACGGCACCCGCGCCCGGAAGTTCGTGTACGGCCGGACATGGGCCGAGTGCGACGCCAAACGCCGTGAGCTACTGGGCAAGGTCGAGAGCGGCGTACCGGTGCCGACCCGTTCGGCGAAGCTCGCCGAGTGGCTGCCGTACTGGCTGGAGAACGTCATCAAGCCGCGCCGGAAGCGCACCACGTACGCCAAGTATGAGGTACACGTGCGCCTCTACCTCGTACCGCTGCTCGGTGCGAAGCGGTTGGAGTCGCTGAGCGTCGCCGATGTCCGGCGCTTCGTCGCCCAGGTGGAGAAGCAGACCACGGCCGCGACGGCGCGGGAGTCGCACAAGGTGCTGCGGTCGGCTCTCACCGCCGCCTGCCGCGAGGAGCTGGTCACCCGGAACGTGGTCACGCTCGTGGAACCGCCGCGCGTGCAGTCTCCCGACCTGACGCCCTGGTCGCTCGATGAGACGTTGGCCTTCCTGGCGGCCTCCCGGCGTGACCCGCTGTACGCGGCCTTCGTGCTCGCCATCACCATGGGCCTGCGGCGTGGGGAGATCGTCGGTCTGCGCTGGGCTGACGTGGACCTGGAGCGGCGGGAGATCCGCGTTCGGAAGCAGCGGCAGCGGGTCGGCGGGGAGCTGTACGAGGACGACCCCAAGGGGCGTCGCCGTCGCCAGACGTTGCCGCTCCCGGCCATGTGCATCGCTCCCCTGCGGTGGCAGCGGATGAGGCAGGCGGCACAGCGGGAAAAGGCCGGCCAGGACTGGCAGGAGTCGGGGCACGTCTTCACCACCCGGACCGGCCGTCCGATCGAACCGCGGAACCTGTACCGGTCCTTCACCCGCGTCGCGAAGAACGCTGACCTCCGAGTGATCCGGCTGCACGACGCCCGGCACGGCTGCGCGACGCTGCTGACCGCCGCCGGGGTGGCTCCCCGCGTGGTGATGGAGATCCTCGGGCACAGCCAGATCGCCATCACCATGAACACGTACGCGCACGTCGTTCAGGACACCCAGCGTGAAGCGGTGAGCCACATGGACCGGCTGCTTCGGAGACGGCCCGACCACGGCTGACCGCCGCCGTTGATGTCAGATGGTGATGTCAAAGCCCCCCGGCCTCGTTCGGCCGGGGGGCTTCTCCCTGGTGGGCGCAGACGGGTTCGAACCGCCGACATCTGCCTTGTAAGGGCAGCGCTCTACCGCTGAGCTATGCGCCCGGGGTGAGCTCACAGCGTACCGTGCCGTGCCGCGTGCGCCACAAACGCGGGAGGGCGGGGGCTGTCCCCACCCCGGGGCCGGTGGGGTGCCGGATGTCGTCGCCGGGCGGAGGTCCATAGCGTCGGAGGGCGCCGCGAACAGCCCTGCCGAACGGATACGGAGACCGTCCATGACCACCGAGACCCGCCGCAGCACCCTGCGCGCCCTCGTCGCCGTCGTCCTCGCGGCCGCCGCCACCGCCGGGGTGGCCGGGTGCGTGGACGCCGGCGACGTGCCGCCCGAGCACCGGGGTTTCACGGTGGGGAAGGAGATGGGGACGCTCGTGGTCGACGTCGAGGACTCGCCGGTGGAGCTGGTGGCCGCGGACCGGGCCGACGTCCGGGTGACCCGGTGGTTCGACGGGATCGCCTACGGCGGCAGCACCGGGGCGCGGTGGTCGATGGAGGGCGGGACGCTCTCGCTGGGGCCCGACTGCTCCGGACTCGCGAGCTGCGACATCCGGCACCGGGTGGAGGTGCCGCGGCGGCTCGCGGTACGGGTCGAGAGCCGCAACGGGGACGTCACCGCCCGCGGCTTCCGGAAGGCGCTCGCGGTCTTCGCCGACAACGGCGGGATCGAGGTCCGCGACGTCACCGGGCCGCTGGAGCTCAGCGGCGACAACGGTTCCGTCGAGGCCACCGGGATCGGCTCGCGCGAGGTCACCGCCGAGGCGGACGACGGGGGGCTGGAGCTGGCCCTGGTCCGGGTCCCGGAGCGGGTGGAGGCCCGCGGCCGCAACGGCTCGGTCACCGTCGAGCTGCCCCGCGCCGCGTACCGCGTGGACGCCGCCGCCGACAACGGCGGCGCCCGGGTGGACGTGCCGCGGGGCGGCGACGGCGATCCCTCCGTCACCGTCCGCGCCGTCAACGGCGATGCGACCGTGCGCCCCGCGGACCGGCGGGACCGGTCGTGAGGTGATCGCCTCCCGTGTGTTCGCCGGTGCCGGATGGGAGAATGGCAGCCGGGCCCGCGAGCGCGTACGGGGAGAGGACACACGTGGCGGCTATGAACGGCGGCGGCGCACGCCGCTGGGGCTGGGGAGGCGGCGGTCGTGCCGAGAGCCGGCGTGCCGAGGCCCAGGCCGCGAAGGACGCGGCGGCCGCCGCGTTCTACGAGCTGGACACCGCGCAGCGCGATCTGCGGATCTCCATCGAGACCCTCGCCGCCGTCGACGACTCCCCGGCCGCGCACCGGGCCGTCGCCGACTTCGCGGAGTTCGGGCGGCGGATCGACCAGGTCAGCCACGCGTACATCGCCGCCGTGGACGCCCATGACCTGGACCGCGACGACCTGGACGCCGACACCGCCGCCCGGGCCCGCCGGGCCCTGGACGGGGCCAGGGAGGACCTGGAGCGCACGCGCACGGACCTGGAACGGTTCGGGCAGGGGCTCGGTCCGTTGCTGGAGAAGGCCGAGACGCAGCTCGCCCGCCTCGCGCCCGCCGTGGAGCGGGCCCGGCAGGCGCTGCTGGACGCGACGAAGGCGCTGGACGCCGTACGCGCCTCGGGCCTGCGGGCCGACGGCCCGGCCGCCCGGCTGGCCGCCCTCTCCCCCGAGCTGACCAGACTCAACGAGGGGGCCGCCCGCCACGGCGTACGGGAGACCGTCCAGCGGGCCGACCGCGTGCTGCGCGAGGCGGAGGCGGTGCGGCGGGAGGCCGAGCGGCTGCCGGAGCGGGCGGCCGAGATCGACCGGCGGCTCAGTTCCCTGCGCACCCGCGCCGAGGCGCTGCGGAACCGGACGGACGGCGTCCAGCCGGTGCTGAGCGAGCTGCGGCGGCGGTTCGCCGTGGCGTGCTGGGAGGACCTCCAGAACGTGCCGGAGCAGGCGGCGCGCGCGGTGCGGCAGGCGGAGGAGAAGCTGGCCGAGGCCCGCGGGGCGCGGGAGGAGCAGCAGTGGGCGGACGCCACCGCCCGGCTGTCGACGGTACGGGCGCTGCTGAACGACGCCGACGAGGCGGTCTCGGCGGCCGGCGAGCGCCTGCGGCGGCTGAACGAGGTCTCCTTCGACCACACCGGCGAGGTGGAGCGGGCGCGCTTCGCCGTCCGTGACGCCCAGCGGCTGGCGATGGCCGGGCGCAGCCACCCCGACCCCCGGCACGCGGGCCCGCTGGACGACGCGGTGGCCCGGCTGGACCGAGCCGTGGCGGGGCTGACCGGGCGGCACCCGGACTGGTGGCACTTCGTGACGGAGCTGGACGCCATCCGCGAGACGGCGGCGCGGGTGGTGCGCGAGATACGCGAGGAGCGGGCGGCGGGCGGCTGAACGGCCCGCCGTCCACAGTCCCGCCGTCCACAGCTCGTCGTCCACAGCCCGGCCGCGGCGGCCGGTCCGCGGCTTATCCTGCTCCCATGCCCCGATACGAGTTCCGCTGCCGCGCCTGCGGCACCACGTTCGAAGTGAACCGACCGATGGCCGAGTCCGGTGCGCCCGCCGACTGCCCGGAAGGCCATGACGACACGGTGAAGCTGCTGTCCACGGTGGCCGTGGGCGGCAGCGCCGCCCGGTCCTCCGCACCGGCGCCGAGCGCGGGCGGGGGCGGCGGGGGGTGCTGCGGGGGCGGCTGCTGCGGCTGACGGGCCCGCGGCGGCTCCGCAGTGGGTCGGCGGGAGCCGGCAGCAGGTCCGCGGCAGTCCGCGGCGTCAGAGCCTGCGCGCGATGGTCACGCCGTCCGCGACCGTCAGCATGACCGCCTCGGTCCGCCTGTCGGCGGACACGTGGTCGTTGAAGGCGCGGATCGCGGCGGCGGCGCCGGTGGCGTCCGGGTCGGCGACCTCGCCGTGGAAGAGCACGTTGTCCGCGACGATCAGCCCGCCCGGCCGCATCCGAGGCACCAGCTCCTCCCAGTAGCCGATGTAGTTCTCCTTGTCGGCGTCGAGGTAGGCCAGGTCGATCCCCGGCTCGGCGGGCAGGGCGCGCAGCGTCTCCAGGGCGGGGGCGAGGCGCAGGTCGACGCGGTCGGCCACCCCTGCCCTGGCCCAGGCCTCGCGCCCGAGGGCCGTCCACTCCTCCGAGACGTCGCAGGTGATGAGCGTGCCGTCCTCGGGCAGGGCCTGGGCCAGGGCGAGGGCGGAGAAGCCGGTGAAGGTGCCGACCTCCACGATGCGGCGGGCCCCGACCAGCCGTGCCAGGAAGGCCAGCAGCGGGCCCTGCTCCTGGGCCGACTGCAGGCCGGCGCGCTCGGGGAAGCGGGCGCGCGTGGTCTCCACCAGGTCGCGCAGGACGGGGTCGAGCGGCGGGTTGTGGTCGAGTACGTACCGGTAGAGCTCGGCGGTCTGGACCGGGCGCTTGTCACGGGGTGCCGGTGTCGTCATGTCCGCATCCTCACTCAGGCTCCTCCGGCGTGCAGCAGGAACTCCCGCAGCACGCGCTCCCCGGCCGCCACCCCGCGCTCGGGCAGCGCGGTGACGTGCGGGGCGGACCAGCCCAGGTCGGCCAGTTCGCCGTGGCCGGGCCGCCAGCCGGCGTCGGCGGCCAGCAGCAGGTCGGCGTCGAGGAGGGAGTCGCCGGCGGCCAGGACGCGTTCGGCGCCGGTGCGCCGGGCGACCTCGGCCATGGCGGCGCTCTTGGTCAGCGGACGGGGCACGGCGTAGATCTTGCGGCCCTGGAGGGAGACCGTCCAGCCGCGCGGCCCGGCCCAGTCGGCCAGTTCCTTGACCCAGGTGTCGGGCAGCTTCTCGCGGTCCACGACGAGGTAGGCGAACAGGTCCTCGGCGACGCGCTCCTTGAGCAGCCACTCGGGGCCGGCGGCGGCCACCATGCGGGCGCGCACCTCCTCCAGGGCGGCGCAGTCGGCGTCCAGGGCGCGCCGTACCCGGGCGTGCCAGCCGGGGTCGGACTCGCCGTCCACCATCAGATGGCCGCCGTTGGCGCAGATCGCGTAGTGCGGGGGCGGGCCGGGCAGGTGGATGCGGCCGTACTGCTCGCGGGTGCGGGTGGTGGTGGGGACGAAGACGGACCGGGCGGCGAGTGCCGTCAGCAGGGCGGCGGCGGCCTCGGTGACGTACGACAGCGGCCTGGCCTGGTAGACCTCCACGCACAGCAGGCGCGGGGCCTCGGCGTCGGGCATGGTCAGGCCGAGGGCGGCGGCGGAGTAGATGAGGGTGCGGTCCAGGTCGCTGGCGACCAGGGTCGTATGGTGCCCGGGCGTGGAGTCGGTCATCGGACGGCCTTTCCGTCGGCGCCGGTGGCGCCCCGCGTGTAGCGGGGATGGATGAGGCCGACGCAGGAGTACGGCAGGTCGTCGGTCTCCTCGACGGGCACGCCGCGCTGCTCGGCCAGGAGCCGTATGTGGTCCAGGTCGGTGCCCGCGCCGCGCCGGGCCAGTACGCGCCAGGGGACGCGGCGCAGCAGCACCCGGGTGGTCTCGCCGACGCCGGGCTTGACCAGGTTGACGTCCCCGATGCCGTACTCCTCGCTGATCCGCTCCACCGCCTTCCAGCCCGCCCAGGTGGGGGCGCGGTCGGCGGCGAGCAGCTCCTCGGCGTCGGCCGCGGCCTCGGCGCGTACGGCGTCGAAGCGGGCGGCGACGGTGTCCAGGAAGAGGGTGGAGACGTCCGCGTCCGCCAGGTCGCGGTAGTGCTTGGCGCCGTGGAAGTCGTCGGGTCCGACGAGGTCGGCGCGGAGCACGGTGCGCGATATCAGCCCGGAGACGGTGGAGTTGAGGCAGGCGGAGGGGATGAGGAAGTCCTCGCGGGTGCCGTAGGTGCGCACGCAGCCGCCGGGGTCGGCCAGGACGGCGAGTTCGGGGTCGAAGCCGGGGAAGGGGCGCAGGGCGTCGGCGAGTTCGCGGGTGATGGCGCCCTTGCCCGTCCAGCCGTCGACGAAGACCACGCCGGCCGGGTCGTGGTGGGCGGCGAGCCAGCGCAGGGCGGTGGTGTCGATGCCGCGGCCCCGGACGATGGAGACGGCGTAGTGCGGTACGTCCAGGCCGTGGACGTGCCGGGCCCAGCGGCGCATCAGCACCCCGACGGGCGTGCCGGCGCGCGCGAGGGAGGCCAGCACGATGCCGTGTTCCCCACGGCCCCGGCCTCCCCGCTCGGCGAGCAGCGTCTCGGTGACCGCGCCGACCGCGCGGGCGATGCGGTCCGCGGACGCCTCCAGCGCCTGGTGGAACAGCCTCTGGTACTCCTCGCTGGGCTGGTACTCCACCGGCAGCGACTCGGCGTAGTGGGCGCCGCCGCTCTGGATGGCCTCCTCGCGCTCCTCGGTGGGCGCCTCCAGCGTGACGCCGGAGAGGTCCTGGAGCAGCCAGCCGACGTCCTCGGCGGCGTAGGAGGAGAAGTCCGGGCCGCGCAGCGGGGCGGGCAGCGGCCGGTGGGAGGGCACGACGGCGAGCAGCACCCGGCCGGTGTGGGCGGCGAGGTGGGCCAGCAGGCCGTCGGGGGCGTGGAGGGCGGGGGTGTCGGCGGCGGAGTCCACGACCGCCACGACGGCGTCGAAGCCCCGGCCCGCGGTGCCGTGGACGTTGTAGGCGTAGCGGAGGCCCGGCGCGTCGGGGATGCCGTCGGCCGGATCGTCGTGGGCGGGGAAGACCAGGCGGGTGCGTATCGCGTAGCCGGGCTCGTCGACCGCCAGGACGGGCGAGCGGGTGGTGGTGGAGTAGCGGACCTCGGCGCCGGTGGCGCCGGTGAGGGCGTCGGCCAGCCGCAGCGGGGCGTACATCAGCTCCTCGCACCCCAGGACGAGCACCCTGCGCGCCCCTTCGGGGAGTTCCGCCGCGATCCGTTCGGCCATCGCCGGCAGCGCGGCCTCCAGCCGGGCGCGGTGGGCGGGGGTGAAGCCGTGCCGGCCCCCGTCGGGCAGGCCCAGCGGCCAGCCCAGGTCGACGCGGCGCACCTCGTACGGTCCGGGGGCGGGCGCGGGCGGCGGGCCGTCGTGGGCCTCGACCAGGGCGGCGCCGCGCTCCAGCACGTCGTCGGGGAGGCGTACGGTGCCGCTCGCCAGGGCCACCACGTCGACGCGGGCGCCGAGTTCGGCGGCGAACTTCTCCAGCCGGGCGCGGTCCTCCGGCCCGCGCAGGTCGGTCAGCGCCACGATCACGTACCGCTCGCGCGGGAAGGCGCGGTGCAGGGCGGTGACGGTGTTGAGGACGGTGGTGCCGGTGGAGAACTCGTCGTCCACCAGCACCAGCGGACCGCCGCCGGCCAACAGCTCCGGGTCCTCGGGCAGCAGCAGGTGGGAGGTGGCGTGGGAGTGCTCCTCCTCGAAGCCGCCCACCGGCTCGGCGCCGGGGACGGCGCGGCGCGTGGAGTGGAGGTAGGGGACGGTGCCCAGGCCGTCGGCGACGCTGTGGCCGAGGCCGGTGGCGGTCTCGGCGTAGCCGAGGACGACCGCGCGGTCGGCGTCCGCGCCCAGCAGGGTGCGCACGCGCTCGCCGAGGCCGAGGCCGGTGCCGTAGACGACCCCGGGGAGCTGGGGGACGTGCTTGCCCAGCACCTGCGAGACCAGCAGGTGCGCCCGGCGGGGGTTGCGCCGCAGGGCCAGGCCGAGCAGGTCGCGCAGTCCGTCCCCCTCGCCGGGCGGGGCCTCCAGCCGGACGTCCAGCCGCCGCGCGACCCACTCCCCGGGCCACGGTCCGCGGCCGGCTTCCCCGCTCGCCCCGTCCTCCCGTCCGTCCGTGCGCCTGTTCGCGTCCGCCTCCTGCGTCACCCTGCCGTGCCCCTCGCCGTGTTCGTGGTCGCGGTCGTGTTCGTGGTCTCGGTCGTGGTCATGGTCGTGGTCGCGGCCGTGTTCGTGGTCGTCGCCGTCCTCGCCCGTACGGGTCATATGGTCCCAGCCGCCAGCAGCTCCACGAACCCCACGCCCTCGCGCGCGACCCCGAAGGCCTCGGCGCGCAGCAGGGTGCGCTCGGCCCAGGCGCGGTGCGGCTTCACCTCGTTCATCTTGTTGGTGTACGCCGACCGCAGCACTCCGCCGCCGCAGCGCTCGGGGCGCAGTATGTCCGTGGCGTCGCTGAACTCCTCGTGGCTGACCACCGACAGGGCGTGGACGGGCGCGACGTGCGAGGGGTGGATGCACGTCTTGCCCTGCAGGCCGTTGGCCCGGTCCAGGCCGATCTCGCGCAGCAGTCCGTCCATGTCGTGCTCGATCAGGGCGGCGCGCAGCTCCTCGGCCCGGCCGGTGAACGGGCTGTGGCGCAGCTGCGGCTTGAACATCCGCTCCTGGAGCCGGAAGTACTCCCACACGGGCCCGGTGACGGTGAAGCCGGTGCCGTCGGCCCGGCCGAGCACGTTGACCACGTCGGCTATCACCGAGGCGACGATCTGCACGTCGTAGGCGGTCATGTCGGGGCTGCGGCGCAGTCCGTAGGCGGAGCAGAAGTCGGTGACGCCGAGCCGGAGCGCCAGGACGCGGTCGCGGTACTTGTCGACGGTGCGGGCTATCCCGGTGAGCGCCTCCACCCGCGTCTCCAGGTGCAGGAGCTCGGGGGACTCCAGGACGGGCATGGCGAAGAGCCGCCGTCCGCAGGCGGCCTCGGCCGCGGTGAGCGCCTCCAGGAAGGGGATGCCGCGCTCCTCGGTGAACTTGGGCAGCACGAAACCGGACAGCAGGCGGACGCCCGGGCCCAGGCGCCGTACGAGGGAGGTGATCTGCGCGGGCTCGCGGACGCGGACGAACAGCAGCGGCGGCTCCACGGGGCCGGGCGCGGAGCCGGACGCGGAGCCGGACGTGGAGCCGGGGACGGCCAGCTCCGTGAACTGCCGGACCAGGTTCTCCTCGGCGTCGGCCACGTCGGCGTCGTCGATGGAGTCCTCCAGGCAGAGCACCATGGAGACCACCCCGCGCCGGGCCTGCTTGAGCACGTCGTCGGCGAGCCGGGGGCGGGTGGCGGGGCTGTAGAGGGTGGCGCCGAGGGCCACCGAGAGGAGGCGGGCCGGGGACTGCGAGGAGAACTCGACCGGTTCCCGGTGGAACAGTTCCCGCCGGACCGCCGGCGAAAGGTGTCCGAAGTGCCGCACAGGACCCCCGTTCCATTACCGGCCTCATGTACTTCATGAGCGAGATCCGGCCGATCATCGTAAGCACGCACGTGGCTCAAAAGTTACCCGAACGCATGAACAAAGCATTACTTGCGCATAAACCCGGGGTGCCGAGGCACCCGCGTTGTACCGGAGGGCCGCGACAGGCAGGATGGCGCTATGACGCACGCGATGCTGAAGGGGTCGAACATCCAGCTCCACGCGACGGCCGTACGCGCCGTGCTGCGCTGGACGCCTGGCACGAGTGCGCGCGACGTCGACATCGACGCCTCCGCACTGCTGGTGGGCACGGACGGACGCGTGCGCTCCGACGAGGACTTCGTCTTCTACAACCAGCCGCGGCATCCCTCCGGGCTGGTCCGCCACCTGCCCAAGAGGCGCGAGCCGGAGGGGCTGACCCACTCGGTCGAGGCGGACCTCGCCGGGCTCGACCCGTCCGTGGACCGGGTGATGCTGGCCGCCTCGGCGGACGGCGGCACCTTCGCCGACGTGCGCGACCTGGTGCTGCTGGTGGTGGACGCCGGCGGCGGGGAGACGATCGCCCGGTTCGAGATCCACCCGGAGACGGGCTCGGAGACGGCGCTGATCTGCGGTGAGCTCTACCGGCGCGGGGACGGCTGGAAGTTCCGCGCGCTGGGGCAGGGGTACGACACCGGGCTGATCGGACTGGCGACGGACTTCGGCATCTCGGTGGAGGAGGCCGAGTCGGCCGCGCCCGGCGAGCCGGGGCAGACGATCCCGCAGCCGCCCCCGGAGCCGCCCTTCCCCCGGCCGGAGCCGACGCCCGAGCCCCACCCGGAGCCGCAGCCGCACCCCGAGCCGCCGCCCGGGCCGAACCCTCCGCCGCCGCGTCCCGTCCCCGGCCCCACGCCCGGGCCGGAACCGCTGCCCGAGCCCGGTCCCGGGCCGGAGCCCCAGCCCGAGCCCGCCGCCGCGGCGCACCCGACCGCGCCGGTGCCGGTCCGGGCCGGGACGGGGGTCCCCCCGGCCCAGCCGGGGGGAGGGTTTCCGCAGCCGCCGGCCCACGCGCCGCAGCCCGCGTACGGCTATCCGCACGTGCCCGCGCCTCCGCCCCCGCCGACCCGGCCCCCGGCGTACGGGTACCCGCAGCCCGATCCGGCGTTCACGCTGCCGCCGCAGGGACCGCAGTTCGTGGGCCGCTAGAGGGCCGGCGCGCGCCCCCGCGCGGACGGCCCGCCGGGCACGGGGCGGGAGCGGGAGCGGGAGTCACGCCCGGCTGGTCTTCTTCTTGTAGCCGCGTCCCCACTGCAGGCCCCAGCCGTAGAGCCGGTCGAGCTCCGACTGGAAGCCGTAGACGTAGCGGACCTCGCGGCGCACCACCAGATGCCCCTTGCCGTCGTGCTCGATCAGCACCACGGCGCAGGAGCGGGCCTCGGGGGCGCGCTCGTCGAGACCGATCTCGATGCGGGGGCCGTTGCCGGGGATCAGCGTGACCACGGCGTGGGTGCGGTCGAACGCTGGGGTGCCGTCGTAGATGTAGACGAAGACCAGCAGCCGTTTGATCTCGTCCTTGTGGTCGAGGTTGACGTAGACGGTCTCGCCCGAGGAGCCGCCGAACCGGTCGTCTCCGCTGAGCTTGACGTACGGCGGCGCGTTGATCTCCCCCAGCAGGCCGCCGAGGGGCTGCACGACGCCCTTGGAGCCGTCCTTCAGCTCGTACATGCAGGCCAGGTCGAGGTCGACCGTGACCATGCCCTGGGTGTGCCCCTGCACCGGCTCGGGCTTGAACGCCTGGAGGGGGTTGCGCAGCAGGCCGCCGCGCCGCGGCCGTCCGCCGAAGTCGGACGAGCGCATCCGCCAGGAGAGGTTGATCTGCAGGTGGCCGGTGTCGGCGCCCTGCCGGGTGAGCGAGATCGTCGGGTGCCGTCTGGTCAGCTCCACCGCGTACGTCGTCGGGCCGCCGACGGTGTCGAACCTCGGGCCCCTGCGCATGCCGCCGCGCCAGTTCTCCCACAGGGAGACCATGTCTTCCTACCCCCACTCCCGTCCGGACCGTCCCATGACCGTGCCTGCGGCGTCGTGCCGCGGGGGCGGCCACGAGGTTCCGCCTCGTGGCCGCCCCCGCACAGAGCGTTCCGCAATCGGGCCGCCGTCACACGCCGGAGGGGACTCCCGGCTTCTCCGCCGGAGCGCCGCCCTCGCCGCCGCTCGCGGCGTCCCTGCGGTTGTGCCGCACCGAGGTCCAGAAGGCGGTGCCGATCAGGGCGACACCGATGAGGCCGGTGATCACCTCGTTGACGTGCCACCTGATGGTGATCAGCAGCAGGACGCCCAGGGCGCCGATGGCGTAGTGGGCGCCGTGCTCCAGGTACCGGTACTCGTCCAGCGTGCCCTGGCGGACCAGGTAGACGGTGATGGACCGGACGTACATGGCGCCGATGCCCAGACCCAGGGCGATGACGACCGGGTCGTTGGTGATGGCGAAGGCGCCGATGACGCCGTCGAAGGAGAAGGACGCGTCCAGGACCTCGAGGTAGAGGAACATGAAGAACGCGGCCTTGCCCGCGAGCAGGACGACGGGGGGCTGCTTGCCGGCGCGCCGGGCGGCCTCCTCGGCCTCGTGCTCCCGCTCCTCGTCCTCCTCGATCTTGTTCTCGAAGTGGCTGGAGAGGCCGTTGACGATGAGGTAGGTGAGCAGACCGGCGATGCCCGCGAGGTAGACCGTCGCGGACTCGTCGGCGTGGCCCTCGTAGAGCACGGCGTGGGTGCCCAGGACGGTGCCCGAGATCAGCAGGGCGATCAGGGCGACGACCACCGCGAGACCCTCGACCTGTCCGAAGCGGGCCAGCGGGCGCTCGATCACCTTGAGCCAGTGGACGTCGCGGTCCCCGTCGAAGAGGAAGTTCAGGAAGATCATCAGCAGGAACATGCCGCCGAAGGCCGCGATCGACGGGTGGGCGTCGGTGACCAGCTGCTCGTACCGCTCCTGGTCGTTGAGCGCCAGGTCGACCGCCTCGATCGGCCCCAGCTGGGCCGAGACGGAGACGATCACGATGGGGAACACCAGGCGCATGCCGAAGACGGCGATGAGGATGCCGATGGTGAGGAAGATCTTCTGCCAGAACTCGTTCATCTTCTTCAGCACGCCGGCGTTGACGACGGCGTTGTCGAAGGAGAGCGAGATCTCCAGGATGGAGAGGATCCCCACCAGGGCGAACGCCTCCCACCCCCCGAACAAGAAGGCGGTGACGAGTCCCGCGGCGGTGACGCCGAAGGACCAGCCGAATGTCCTTAGAACCACTGAGTACCCAATCTTCTCTCTGGTGGGAGTCCCCCCACGTCGTGGGCGGTGGGGCCGCTGCGCGCGACCCGTTTTACGAGACGTTTACTCCGAAGTCTAGGGCGATGCCCCGCAGCCCGGACGCGTACCCCTGCCCCACCGCACGGAACTTCCACTCGCCCCCGTACCGGTAGAGTTCGCCGAAGATCATCGCGGTTTCCGAGGAGGCGTCCTCGGTGAGGTCGTAGCGCGCCAGCTCGTTGCCGTCGGCCTGGTTCACCACGCGGATGTAGGCGTCGGTGACCTGGCCGAAGGTCTGCCGCCGGTTCTCGGCGTCGTGGATCGACACCGAGAAGACCACCTTGTCGACCCGCTCGGGCACCTGGGCGAGATCCACCAGGATCGTCTCGTCGTCGCCGCCCGTGCCGCCGACCAGTTCGTCGCCGGTGTGCTCCACCGAGCCCTCGGGGCTCTTGAGGTTGTTGTAGAAGACGAAGTACTCGTCGCCGAGCACCCGGCCGCCCCCGCACAGCAGCGCGCTGGCGTCCAGGTCGAAGTCGGCGCCCGTGGTGGAACGGGCCTTCCAGCCCAGGCCGATCTGGACCTGGGTCAGGTTCGGTGCGGCCTTGGAGAGGGAGACATTGCCCCCCTTGGCGAGCGTGACGCCCATGATGCTGGTCCTCTCCCGATGCGATGCGCCCAGTGTTCCCAACACATCCGGCGCCGCACACCTTCCGGACACGGAAGTCTGCGGCGCCGGAGCCTGCCGGGACCGGGTGCAACCGATCGGCGGCAGGAGGTGACCGACAGGTCTCAGACGTTCACCCCGAAGTCCTGCGCGATGCCGCGCAGGCCGGAGGCGTAGCCCTGGCCGATGGCGCGGAACTTCCACTCCGCGCCGTGGCGGTACAGCTCGCCGAAGACCATGGCGGTCTCGGTGGAGGCGTCCTCGCTCAGGTCGTAGCGCGCCAGTTCCTTGTTGTCGGCCTGGTTCACCACGCGGATGTAGGCGTTGCGGACCTGGCCGAAGCTCTGCTGGCGGCTCTCGGCCTCGTAGATCGACACCGGGAACACGATCTTGGCGACGTCCGCCGGCACCCCGGCGAGGTTCACCTTGATGACCTCGTCGTCGCCCTCGCCCTCGCCGGTGAGGTTGTCGCCGGTGTGCTCCACCGAGCCGTCGGGGCTGGTGAGGTTGTTGAAGAAGACGAAGTGCTGGTCGGAGATGACCTTGCCCTCGGCGCTCGTCAGCAGCGCGCTGGCGTCCAGGTCGAAGTCCGTGCCCGTGGTGGTGCGGGCGTCCCAGCCGAGACCGACGATCACCGCGGTCAGGTTGGGGGCTTCCTTGGTCAGCGAGACGTTGCCGCCCTTGCTGAGGCTGACTCCCACGAGTCCTCCCGGTTGTTCATGAGGAGCACTGCGTGCCCCCGTTGCGTGGATGCCGTTCGATAACGAGCCGATCCTAGTGATCGGTTCCCGGCGTTTGCAGGGACCTACAGGCTTTCGAGGGCCTTTGCGTACTCGTTCAGATCGCGTGCGTCGGGCAGCCCGTTGACCACCGTCCAGCGCACCACGCCCTCCTTGTCGATGATGAAGGTGCCGCGCACCGCGCATCCCTTCTCCTCGTCGAAGACGCCGTACTCGCGCGCGGCGTCGCCGTGCGGCCAGAAGTCCGACAGCAGCGGGTAGTCGAGCCCCTCCTGCTCCGCGAAGACGCGCAGCGTGAAGGGGGAGTCGCACGAGACGGCCAGGAGCTGGACGTCGTCGTTGACGAAACGGGGCAGTTCGTCGCGCAGGGCGCACAGCTCGCCGGTGCACACCCCGGTGAAGGCGAAGGGGTAGAAGAGCAGGACCACGTTCTTCCGCCCCTTGAAGTCCGCGAGCCGCACGGTCTCGCCGTGCTGGTTCCTCAGCTCGAACTCCGGGGCCTTGGTACCCACCTCGATCGCCATGGACGCGTTTCCCTTCGGTGTAGGTGACGCCTCCACCCTACGCAGGCCCCGTACCGGCCCCGGAAGCGGCGAGCCCCCGCACGGCGGGCGCCGTACGGGGGCTCGGCCCGGTCTCGGAGCCGGGGGGTCAGCGGTGGATCACCGCTTGCCGCTGCGGGCGGTCTTCGGGGTGACCAGGCGGTTGCCGGTCCAGTCCTTGCCGGCGTTGACGGTGCTGGTCTGGGCCAGGCCGGCGGTCTGGGCCGCCTCGCCGATCTCGCTCGGCTCGACGTACCCGGGCCGTCCGGTCTTCGGCGTCATCAGCCAGACCGGGGCACCGTCCTCGACCAACGTGATGGCGTCCACCAGCGCGTCCGTCAGGTCGCCGTCATCCTCGCGGAACCACAGCACCACGGCGTCGGCCATGTCGTCGTAGTCCTCGTCGACGAGTTCCTGGCCCGTGATGGCCTCGATTCCCTCGCGGAGGGCCTGCTCGGCGTCGTCGTCGTAACCGAGCTCCTGGACCACCTGCCCGGGCTGGAAACCCAGCCTTGCGGCGGGGTTGGTCCGCTCCTCCGCGTGGTCCGCGGTCGCGCTCACGGATTGCCTCCTGTCATCTTTCGAAAGTGCGTGGTGCCCGCGCGGGCGCGCGGGGCATTGGGCGTAGTCCACACGGGCGGGACCGATCGCGCAAGTACCCGGCCGCTGATCCCGCCCAAACGTTGACGTGTCGCCGCACACCGCCTGAACCGCTGTGGTGCGCGGCACACCCGTACGCCTATTTTGCCCCATTGGATGGCGAATGAGGATGGGCTCGAACGGCCGTGCGCCGACCGCGGCCCCCATGGGCGTAGGGTTGCCGTTCGGCCGCCTCACGCCCCGGCCGCACGGGCCCGGGCACCCGGGCGTCTCACGGAGTGGGGTTACCACTCGGTAGAGATGACGTATCCGCCCCAGCGGTACACGATGGGAGACGGCGCGACATCCCAGCAGAGCAAGACCGAACAGCGAAGGAACAGCGTGGCTTCCGGATCCGATCGCAACCCGATCATCATTGGTGGCCTTCCCAGCCAGGTCCCGGACTTCGATCCCGAGGAGACCCGGGAGTGGCTCGACTCGCTCGACGCCGCCGTCGACGAGCGGGGCCGGGAACGTGCCCGCTACCTGATGCTCCGCCTCATCGAGCGCGCCCGCGAGAAGCGTGTGGCCGTGCCGGAGATGCGCAGCACGGACTACGTCAACACCATCGCGACCAAGGACGAGCCGTTCTTCCCCGGCAATGAGGAGATCGAGCGCAAGATCCTCAACGCGACCCGCTGGAACGCGGCCGTGATGGTCTCACGCGCCCAGCGGCCCGGCATCGGGGTCGGCGGCCACATCGCCACCTTCGCCTCCTCGGCCTCGCTGTACGACGTGGGCTTCAACCACTTCTTCCGCGGCAAGGACGGCGGCGACGGCGGCGACCAGATCTTCTTCCAGGGCCACGCCTCGCCCGGCATCTACGCCCGCGCCTTCCTGCTGGACCGGCTCAGCGAGGAGCAGCTCGACGGGTTCCGCCAGGAGAAGTCGAAGGCCCCCAACGGCCTGTCCAGCTATCCGCACCCGCGGCTGATGCCGGACTTCTGGGAGTTCCCGACCGTCTCCATGGGCCTCGGTCCGATCAGCGCGATCTACCAGGCCCGGCTGAACCGCTACATGCAGGCCCGCGGGATCGCCGACACCTCCAACTGCCACGTGTGGGCGTTCCTGGGCGACGGCGAGATGGACGAGCCGGAGTCGCTCGGCCAGCTCTCCCTGGCCGCCCGCGAGAGCCTGGACAACCTGACCTTCGTGGTCAACTGCAACCTCCAGCGGCTCGACGGCCCGGTGCGCGGCAACGGCAAGATCATCCAGGAGCTGGAGTCGTACTTCCGCGGCGCCGGCTGGAACGTGATCAAGCTCATCTGGGACCGCTCCTGGGACCCGCTGCTGGCCCAGGACCGCGACGGTGTGCTGGTCAACAAGTTGAACACCACCCCCGACGGCCAGTTCCAGACGTACGCCACCGAGACCGGCGCGTACATCCGCGAGCACTTCTTCGGCGGCGACCACCGGCTGCGGAAGATGGTCGAGAACATGACCGACGAGCAGATCCTGCACCTGGGTCGCGGCGGTCACGACCACCGCAAGGTGTACGCGGCCTACAAGGCGGCCCGGGAGCACAAGGGCCAGCCGACGGTGATCCTGGCCCAGACGGTCAAGGGCTGGACCCTCGGTCCGAACTTCGAGGGCCGCAACGCCACCCACCAGATGAAGAAGCTGACGGTCGAGGACCTCAAGCGCTTCCGCGACCGGCTCCACCTGCCGATCTCCGACAAGGAGCTGGAGTCCGGCCTGCCCCCCTACTACCACCCGGGGCGGGACTCGGAGGAGATCCAGTACATGCACGACCGGCGGCGCGAGCTGGACGGCTTCACGCCCCGGCGCGTGGACCGCTCCAAGCCGCTGGTGCTGCCGGGCGACAAGACCTACGCCACGGTGAAGAAGGGCTCCGGCCAGCAGCAGGTCGCCACCACGATGGCGTTCGTGCGGCTGCTCAAGGACCTGATGCGGGACAAGGAGATCGGCAGGCGGTTCGTGCTGATCGCCCCCGACGAGTACCGCACCTTCGGAATGGACTCGTTCTTCCCGTCGGCCAAGATCTACAACCCGCTGGGGCAGACCTACGAGTCGGTGGACCGCGAGCTGCTGCTGGCGTACAAGGAGTCCCCCAACGGCCAGATGCTGCACGACGGCATCTCCGAGGCCGGCTGCACGGCCTCGCTGATCGCCGCGGGCTCGGCCTACGCCACCCACGGCGAGCCGCTGATCCCGGTCTACGTCTTCTACTCGATGTTCGGCTTCCAGCGCACCGGCGACCAGTTCTGGCAGATGGCCGACCAGCTCGCGCGCGGTTTCGTGCTCGGCGCCACCGCCGGCCGCACCACGCTGACCGGCGAGGGCCTGCAGCACGCCGACGGCCACTCCCAGCTGCTGGCCTCCACCAACCCGGCCTGCGTCGCCTACGACCCGGCCTTCGGCTTCGAGATCGCCCACATCGTGCAGGACGGTCTGCGGAGGATGTACGGCGAGAACGCCGAGGACGTCTTCTACTACCTGACCGTCTACAACGAGCCGATCAAGCAGCCCGCCGAGCCCGAGGGCGTGGACGTCGAGGGCATCGTCAAGGGCCTGTACCGGTACAAGCAGGGCGAGGGCGGCTCGATCCCGGCGCAGATCCTCGCCTCCGGCGTGGCGGTGCCCTGGGCCGTGGAGGCCCAGCGCATCCTCGCCGAGGAGTGGAACGTCCGGGCGGACGTCTGGTCGGCGACCTCGTGGAACGAGCTGCGCCGTGAAGCCGTCACGGTCGAGGAGCACAACCTGCTCCACCCGGAGGAGGAGCAGCGGGTGCCGTACGTGACCCGCAGGCTCCAGGAGACCGAGGGCCCGGTGCTGGCCGTCTCCGACTGGATGCGTTCCGTACCGGACCAGATCTCCCGCTGGGTGCCGAACCGCTACCAGTCGCTGGGCGCGGACGGCTTCGGCTTCGCCGACACCCGCGGCGCGGCCCGGCGCTTCTTCCACATCGACGCCGAGTCGATCGTCCTGGGCGTGCTCACCGAGCTGGCCGGCGAGGGGAAGATGGACCGGTCGGTGCTCAAGCAGGCCATCGACCGGTACCAGCTGCTCAACGTGGCCGCGGCCGACCCGGGCCCGGCGGGCGGGGACGCCTGACGCCCGACGCCCGACCGCGGACTCCGCCGACGCGCTTCGGCCCCGGCTTCCAGGCCGGGGCCGAGGCGCGTCACGCGTACCGCGCCGTCATGGCCACAGCCCCCACGAGCCGGAGGCGGCGAGGAGCCACCCCACACCGAGGACGGTGTCTATCGCGCCCAGGACCACGGCCACCAGGGCCGGCACCGAGCGGGTTCCGGTCCAGCGGCGGCCCATGGCCAGCCAGCCGCAGACCATCGCGATGGGGCCGAGCACGAAGCCCATCACGAAGAATCCGGCGACCGCGCAGACCACACCGATGACACCGAACGTCGAGCGCTCGTCCCCGGTGAGGTCCCCACCGCCGCGCCGCTTGCCTTCGAAGTACCGCGTGCCCGTCATCTTCCCTCCCAGGGTCGTAGGACCGGGCTGTGGCTCCGGATACCCCGAACCCCCCGTACGATGCCGGGCATGGCGGACATACGGGCCAAGGAGCGCTGGGAGCGCCGGACACAGGGACCTCTGCTGCTGCTGTCGGTCCTCTTCGCCGTCGCCTATGCCGTGCCGATCGTGCGCACGGACATCGCTCCGTGGGCGCGGGAGGCGTGCCGCGCCGTGGAGTGGAGCGTCTGGGCGGCCTTCGCGCTGGACTACGCGGTGCGGCTCTGGCTGGCCCCGCGGAAGTGGGTCTTCGTCCGCGGCCAGCCGCTCGCGCTCCTGGCCGTACTGCTTCCCCTGCTCCAGCCGCTGCGGCTGCTGCGGCTGGTCTCCGCCCTGCTGCTGGTCGGGCAGCGGGCCCGGATGGCCTCCCGGGTACGGGTGACCACCTATGTGGCCGGTTCCTGCGCGGGACTGCTGGTGTTCGGCTCGCTGGCCGTGCTGGAGGTCGAGCGGGGCTCGCCGAACGGCAACATCACGACGCTCGGCGACGCGGTGTGGTGGTCGTTCACCACCATGACCACCGTCGGCTACGGCGACCTGGCACCGACCACCGGCCTGGGCCGGCTGCTGGCCATCGGGCTGATGCTCTCGGGGATCGCCCTGCTCGGTGTGGTCACCGCGAACATCGCCGCCTGGTTCATCGCGCGGTTCGACGAGGAGGAGGCCGGGGAACAGCGGCAGACCGCAGCGATCGAGGCGCTGACGGCCGAGGTGCGGGCCCTGCGGGCTGAGGTCGCCGAGCTGCGGGGCGGGCGCACGGCTTCCGGTGGGGCCGGGGGCGGACCGGTGGCCGGTGCCGCGGGCCACGTCAGCTCTCCCAGATCTTGACGGCCCGCACCCGGTAGTCCGTCCGCGGCGCCCAGGAGCCCGACGGGTAGGTGTCGAACTCGCCGGTCTCGGCGCACTCCGCGCTCTGGTATGCCGTGACGGGCCGGCCGGTGCGGTTGGCGAGCGAGGCGGCGGACGCGCCCCCGGACAGCGGCACGCAGCTCTCGATGTCGGTGTCCGCCAGCTCATGGGTGTGGCGCGGTCCCTTGAAGTCCCCCCGCTCCCACAGGCACAGCTCCCCGGCCGCGCACTCCCCCAGCCTCGGCACCGGCGCCGCCGCCGAGGCGGCGGTCTGCGGCGTCAGGACCGTGAGCAGAGCCGCCGTGAGCAGGGCCGTGAGCAGGGCCGTGGGCAGCGCGGCGCTGCGACTTCCGCCGGTGCGGTGCGCGTCGGTGCGGTGCGTGTGGCGCATGTGGGTCTCCCCCGTGTCGGTCGTTGTGCGATCAGCTTCGACACGGGCCGGCCGGCCTGCCAAGAGCAGACCGGCCGTTTCACCGGGACGGGTAACGGAGTTGTCCACAGCCGGCCGGTTGTCCACAGGCCGGCGCCGTCTCAGATGTGCACCGAGGGCTCCGTGCCATGCTGACCGCCCTTGGTGAACAGTGCGACGCCCGCGGCCAGGGCGGCCACGATGCCGGCGAGGGTGAAGGCCAGGCCCATGCCGGAGAGGAAGGAGTCGTGCACCACCTGGACCATGGCCTCGGCCACCTGCCCGGGAGTGCCCTCGGGTGCGGGCGGGGCGATGCCGAGTTCGGCGGCCTCCGCCAGGCGCTCGGCGTCCTGCGGCGGCAGCGGGGGGAGCTGGGCGTCGGCCCACTGCTCGGGCAGGGCCTCGTGCACCCGGGAGGCCATCACGGCGCCCAGGACCGCCGTGCCGAGGCTGCCGCCGACCTGCATGGCGGCCTGCTGGAGACCACCGGCGACCCCGGCGTGCTCCATCGGGGCGTTGCCCACGATGACCTCGGTGGCGCCCACCATCACCGGGGCGAGGCCGAGGCCGAGGACGGCGAACCACAGCGACATCTCGAGGGTGCCGGTCCCCCGCTCCAGGGTGGACAGGCCGAACATGGCGACCGCGGTGACCAGCATCGCGCCGACCAGCGGGAGGCGCGGGCCGACCTTGGTGATCAGCCCTCCGGCGACGGGCGAGGAGACGATCATCATCGCGGTCAGCGGCAGCAGGTGCAGTCCGCTGTCCACCGGGCTCATCCCGTGGACGTTCTGGAGGTAGAAGGTGACGAAGAAGAGGCCGCCCATGAAGCCGAAGGCCATCAGGACCATCAGCACGGTGCCCGCCGAGAGCGGGACGGAACGGAACATCCCCAGCGGCAGCAGGGGTTCGCGGACCTTGGCCTCCCAGAGCAGGAAGGACAGGAAGGCCCCCACCGCGGTCGCGAGGAACCACAGCGTCGCGCTGTCGCCCCAGCCCCACTCGGGCGCCTTGATGATGGCCCACACCAGGCAGAACATCGCGCACGACAGCAGGACGACGCCGGGGACGTCGAAGGAGCGGGGGGCCTTCTCCGCCCGGTGGTCCACCAGGATCGCCAGGCACAGGAGCACGGCCAGCAGACCCACGGGCACGTTGATGAAGAAGACCGACTCCCAGCTCACGTGCTCCACCAGCAGTCCGCCGACGATCGGGCCGGCGGCGGTGGAGGCGCCGATGACCGCACCCCAGATGCCGATCGCCATGTTGAGCTTCTCGGCCGGGAAGGCGGCGCGCAGCAGGCCCAGGGCGGCGGGCATCAGCAGGGCTCCGAACAGACCCTGGAGCACCCGGAAGGCGATGACCATCGCGACGCCCTCGGACAGGCCGATGGCGGCGGAGGTGGCGGCGAAGCCGACGATGCCGACGAGGAAGGTCTGGCGGTGGCCGAAGCGGTCCCCGAGCCTGCCGGCGGTGATCAGCGAGACGGCCAGGGCGAGCAGATAGCCGTTGGTGATCCACTGGACGTCGGCGAGCGAGGCCTTGAGGTCCGCCTGGATGGCGGGGTTGGCGATGGCGACGATGGTGCCGTCCAGGGTCACCATCACCACGCCGAGCGCGACGGCGAGGAGGGTCAGCCAGGGGTGGCCGCGCAGTCCGGCACGGGAGGCGGGCGTGTCCGACTCCGGTGCGCCGGGGGTGACGGAGGCGGTCTTGGAAGTCATGGCCGAGAGCCTAGTGTCAGCGGCTGACACTTTGGAGGTCGATATGTGCCGACGAGCCGTCACACGGCCCGCGGGTAGGGTGACCGGCACCGTTGGGACAGCAGGAGGTGGCCGGGTGACCGGAACGCGCGAGCGCAGGAAGCGGCGCACCCGGGACGCGCTGGTCCGTACGGCACACGAACTGTTCGTCGCCCAGGGGTACGAGCGCACCACGGTCGACGAGATCGCCGCCTCCGTGGACGTCTCCCAGCGGACCTTCTTCCGCTACTTCGCCAACAAGGAGGAGGTCGCCTTCGCCCTCCTGCGGACGGTCGAGGACCGGTTCTTCACCGCCGTCGAGGAGCGTCCCGGCCACGAGACGCCCCTGCAGGTCCTGGGCAACGCGCTCGGCACCGCCTGGGACGGCATCGGCGACGCCATCCAGGAGGTCGTACCGCTCGACCTCTACATGAGGATGTGGCGGGTCATCGAGACGACCCCGGCCCTGATCGCGGCCCATCTGCGGCACTCCGCGGAGCAGGAGGACCGGCTCGTCGCCGAGATCGCCCGCCGCGCCGGGGTCGATCCCGGGAGCGACCCGCGACCACAGGTGCTGGTCGCCGCCTTCTCGGGGGTGCTCCAGCTCGCCGGACGCCGCTGGGCCGCCGGCCCGGACATCAGCACGGAGAGCGCGCGCAGGCTCTTCCAGGGGTACATCGGCCACCTCGGCCCCGCCCTGACCGAGGACTGGTCGCCCGCCCCGCGGAACGCGGGGCCCCCTCCCCCGTCCTCCCGGCCCCCTCGGACCTCCCAGGCTCCCCGGACTTCCCGGACTCCCCGGTCCTCCCAGGCTTCCCCGCACCGGGAGTGACGGCCGGGCGGCCCGCCGCCGTTCACCCGCTCGGGTACGTTCGCGTTCCCGAAACGTGAGATGGATCACGCGGCGGGCGTGTCCTCGCGGGCCTCTCCTAGGGTGGCGGTCCAGTGACTCCCATCCCCTTCCTCGACGCCCCCTCGCACGCCACCGACACGCACCCGGACGCGCACCCGAATGAAGCCGCGGACACCGCCGACGGCACGCCGGCCACCGGCGGCACGACGGACGGAACCGGCCCGGACGGCCGCGTCGGCCCGGGCGCCGGCACCGCCCCGCGCGCTCCCCACCGCGTGCTGTCGGCCCTCGCGGTGGTCCTGGTGCTGCTGGTCACCTCCGGCTGGACGGCCGTACGGGACCGCCACCCCGAGCCGGGGACGCGCACCGCCGCCCTGCTGGCCTGGCGGGACGGCCGCATCGGCGGCAGGCCCCTGCCCGCCCCGGACGCCGCGCCCCGCCTCGTCGCCCGCTTCTTCCGCGGTCTGACCGGAACCCAGCAGGACCGCCTGGCCGCCCGCCACCCCCTGGTGGTGGGCAACCTCGACGGCGTACCCGTCGCGCTGCGCTACCGCGCCAACCGGATCGCGCTCGCCCGCGCCCGCGCCGCCGAGCACCGCCGGACGACCGACGAGCGGCTGACGGAGGAGGGGCGTCACGAGGCGACCCGCCGGATGCACCGCTTCGCCTCGCTGATGCGCGCGGGACGCAGGATCCTCGCCTTCGACCCGACCGGCCGCGGCCGGGCCGTGGAGGTCCTCGGCGATCTGGAGCGCGCCCAGCGGGTGTCGGTCGTGGTGCCCGGCGCGGACACCGAGCTGCTGACCTTCGAGCGCACCCACCGCAGGTACTCCGCCCCGGTCGGCATGGCCCGGGCGCTGCACCACCGCGAACGCGCCACCGCCCCGCGGGTGCGCACGGCCACCGTCGCCTGGGCCGACTACACCGCGCCGCGCGGCGTCGGCGTGGACGCCGCGTCCGGCGAGCTGGCCGCGGCGGGCGCCCGGCGGCTGGTCTCCTTCCTGGAGAGCCTGCCCGGCCGCTCCACCGTGGCGCTGTTCTGCCACAGCTACGGCTCGGTGGTGTGCGGAATGGCCGCCGGCGGGCGGGAGGAGCGCCTGCCGGGCCGGGTCACCGACATCACCGTGGCCGGCAGCCCCGGCATGCGCGCCGACCGCGCGGACGAGCTGGAGACGGGCGCCCGGATATGGGCGATGCGCAGCGAGGGCGACTGGATCGCGGACGTGCCGTACCTGGAGCTCGGCGGGCTCGGCCACGGTGCCGACCCCCTCTCCCCCGCCTTCGGCGCCCACCGCCTGGCCGCCGACGGCGCCACCGGCCACACCGGGTACTTCGAGCCGGGCACCGGGAGCCTGGCCAACATGGCGGCCGTGGGTACGGGGGCCTACCACCGGGTGGACGAGCTGTGACGCGTGCGGCACGGCGGAGGGGGACGGCCGGGGCACCGGCGCATACGATGACCCGTATGGGTGACGTACTGGCCGGAATTAACTCCTCCTGGGAGTTCGACACCGACTCCGTGCTCATCCGCTTCGAACGGGGAATCCGCACTCCGAAGCTGTTCCACGTACTCGGCGAGCGGCGCGTCCCCTACGAGGCGCTGAGGTCGGTGGAGCTGGCACCCGGCACCAGAAGGGGCACGGTCGTACTGCGCGCCGAGCCGCGGCCGGGCGCCGACCCGCTGGTGGAGGCCGCCGCCGGACAGCTCAGGGAGACCAGCGACCCGTACCGCCTGGTGCTCCCCGCCGAGCGCGAGCCCCTGGCCGCCGCCTGGATCAGCGAGCTGGCCTCCGTCCTCGGCCCGCGGGCGGACGAGCCCGCCGACCGCCACCTGGTCGCCGCCCCCGCCGCTCCGCTGCAGTTCAAGGCGTACGACGGCAAGGTCTCCTTCGACGGGCGGACGGTGTCCTTCCGCTGGTTCTGGACCGGTGCCTCCTCGGCGAAGTGGAAGGCGGGCGACCAGTCGTTCGCGGTCGGCGAGCTGCAGGGCGTCGAGTGGCGCTCGCCGGAGGTCATGGGCGGCCACCTGCGGCTGGTGCGCCGCGGCGAGACGGACGACCGGGAGCACCCGGAGGCCGACCAGGATCCGGCGGCCGTCGTCTTCGGGCTGGGTTACGGCCTGGTGCACGAGTCGCTGCCGCTGGCGGCCTCGGTGCTGGAGGCGGTACGGGCGGCCGAGCCCGCACCGGCCCTGGAGACGGCGGCGTCCGGGCCCCGCGCGGCGGCCCCGTCCGCCCCGGTCCGGCCCGCCCCCGCCGACATCGCCGACCGCATCCGGCACCTGGGCGAGCTGCACGAGGCCGGGCTGCTCACCGACGACGAGTTCAGCACGAAGAAGGCCGAGCTCCTCGCCGAGCTGTGACGCGGCCGGCCGCGCCATGACCGGCCGCGCCGCGGCCCGGCGGCCCCGCGCGTACGGCCCGGCCCGCTACTCCCTCCCCGCCGATGTGAAGCTCACGTCGGCGTAGCGCCCGCCCGCCACCCGTGCGGCGATCGGCTCCAGCGCGGCCAGTTCGTCCGCCGTCAGCTCGATGCGGGTGGCGGCGGTGTTCTCCTCGACCCGGGCGCGCCTGCGCGTGCCCGGAATCGGGACGACCGGCAGCCCGTGCACCGCGGCCCGCTGCTGCGCCCATGCCAGCGCGACCTGCCCGAGCGTGATCCCGCGCGCCCGGGCGATCGCGCGCAGCGGCTCCAGCAGGGCGGCGTTGGCCACCGCGTTCTCCCCGGTGAAGCGGGGCATCGTGCGCCGGAAGTCGTCGCTGCTCAGCTCCTTCTCCGCGTCGGTGAACGAGCCGGTCAGGAAGCCGCGTCCCAGCGGCGAGTACGGCACGAAGGTGACGCCCAGCTCCTTCGCCGCGGGCACCGCCGTGCGCTCCACGTCCCGGCTGAAGACCGACCACTCGGACTGGATCGCCGCGATCGGGTGGACCGCGTGCGCCGCGCGCAGTTCGTCGCCGGTGACCTCGCTCAGCCCGAGCCACCTGACCTTGCCCTCGGCCACCAGCTCGGCCATGGCGCCGACGGTCTCCTCGATCGGCACCCCCACGTCGCGGCGGTGCATGTAGTACAGGTCGACGGCGTCCACGCCGAGCCGCTCCAGGCTGCCCTCGGCGCACTGCCTGACGTACGCGGCGTCGTTGCGGACGCCGCGCCTGGCCGGGTCCGCCGGGTCCATGACGATGCCGAACTTGGTGGCCACCACCACCTCGTCCCGGTGCGCCCTCACGAAGGGCGCGATGAACCTCTCGTTCTCGCCGAAGCCGTACATGTCGGCGGTGTCGTAGAGCGTGACGCCCAGTTCCAGGGCGCGCTCCAGCGTGGCGCGGGCCTCGCCGGCGTCCGTGGGCCCGTAGGCGAAGCTCATGCCCATGCAGCCCAGGCCCTGGACGCCCACGTCGGGGCCGTCCGCGCCGAGCCGTGCCGTGGCGATCCGTCCGGTCTTCTCCGTGCTCATACGGGTTCAGAACCTCTCCGACGCCCGCCGGGCGTCCGCATAGAACTCGATCTTGAAGTCGAGGACCGCCAGCGTGCTCCGCAGCTCGTCGATCCTGCGCCTGACGTCCTCGCGGGTGGCGCGCAGCAGTTCCTGCCGCTCCTCGAAGGTGTGGTCGCCGGCGCGCACCAGCTCCGCGTAGCGCACCATGTCCGCGACCGGCATCCCGGTCAGGCGCAGCTTGCCGACGAAGGCCAGCCAGTCCAGGTCGCGGTTGGTGAAGCGGCGCTGGCCGGTGTGCGAGCGGTCGATGTGCGGCATCAGCCCGATCCGCTCGTACCAGCGCAGCGTGTGGGCGCTCAGGCCGGTGAACGCGGCGACCTCGCTGATCGTGTAGCGGTCCTGCCCGTCCGGCCGCGGATGGGCCACCTCCGCCGTCGCGCACGCGTCCGTCCGCAGTTCCCCGGCGTCCCCGCCCGTGTCCGTCCCCGTCTGCGCCTGCGTCTGCGTCTGCGTCTGCGTCACGGTCATGGGGGAACGCTACGGAGTTGGAGTGCGCTCCAGGCAAGCGGGTGGCGACGGCGAAATCCCGCCACGTCCGCCTCCACCGCCCCGCGTTAGGCTCAGGGCCATGGAGAGCCTGCGCACGATCGAGAACTGGCCTGTCACGACGGCGGCGGCGGCCGTCGTACGCGCCGACGGCACGGTGGCCGGAACGCACGGCCCCGACGGCCACCGCTTCGCGCTCGCCTCGGTCACCAAGCCGCTGGCGGCGTACGCGGCGCTGGTCGCCGTCGAGGAGGGCGCGATCGAGCTGGACGAGCCGGCCGGACCCGAGGGCTCCACGGTGCGGCACCTGCTCGCCCACACCTCCGGCCTCGCCTTCGACGAGCACCGCGCGATGGCCGGGCCCGGCACCCGCCGGATCTACTCCAACACCGGCTTCGAGGTGCTCGGCGACCACATCGCCAAGGCCACCGACATCCCCTTCGCCGAGTACCTGCGCCAGGCCGTCCTCGTCCCCCTGGGCATGGCCGCCACCGAGCTGCCGGGCTCCCCGGCCAAGGACGGCGTCTCCACCCTCGCCGACCTGGTCCGCTTCGCCGCCGAGCTCCAGGCCCCGCGCCTGCTGGACCCGCGCACCGTCGCCGAGGCCACCTCCGTGGCCTTCCCCGGCGTCTCCGGCGTCCTGCCCGGCTACGGCAACCAGAAGTCCAACGACTGGGGCCTGGGCTTCGAGATCCGCGACGGCAAGTCCCCGCACTGGACCGGCGCCTCCTCCTCGCCGCGCACCTTCGGCCACTTCGGGCAGGCCGGTACGTTCCTGTGGGTGGACCCGGACGCGGGCGCCGCCTGCGTGGCCCTGGCCGACCGCGCCTTCGGTCCCTGGGCGGTCGAGGCGTGGCCGCCCTTCACCGACGCGGTGCTGGCCGAGCTGCGCACGAGCTGACGCGGAGGAGCGGAGCATGGGCGGGCGGCCGCGCGTACTGACGGTGCAGCACACCCCGAACGGCGGGCCGGGCCGGTTCGGCGCCTGGCTGGCCGAGGGCGGCCTGGCGCCGGACGTCGTCCGCGCGTACGACGGCGAGCCGCTGCCCGACCGGCTGGACGGCCACCGGGGCCTCCTCGTCCTCGGCGGCGGTTATCTGCCGGACGACGACGCGCGCGCCCCCTGGCTCGCCCCCACCCGCGCCCTGGTCGCCCAGGCGCTGGACGGCGGCGTCCCGGTGTTCGGGATCTGCCTGGGCGGCCAGATGCTGGCCCGGGTCGCGGGCGGCGCGGTCGCGGCGGAGCACGGCCGGCCGGAGATCGGCAGCACACCGCTGGCGCTGCGGCCCGAGGCGGCCGACGACCCGCTCTTCCACGGCCTGCCCGAGCGCACCGCCGCGATCGAGAACCACGTCGACGCCGTCACCGCGCTCCCGCCCGGCGCCCGGTGGCTGGCGCAGAGCGAGCGGTGCCCGTACCAGGCGTTCGCCGTCGGCGACCGGGCGTGGGGCACGCAGTTCCACCCCGAGGCGACGGCCGCGCAGGTGCGGACGTGGGACCCGGAGCGGCTGCGGCGCCTGGGCTTCGACCCCGCCGAGGCCGTACGCCGGGCCGAGGCCGACGAGCCCGCCTCGGCCGAGGTGTGGCGCACGGTCGCCCTCCGCTTCGCCTCGCTCGTACGCGACGGCTGAGCTGACCGGGGACGGCCTCCCGGCCGGTGAAGTCGCTACGGCCGCAAACGCCCCCCCCCGCCAGCCGCGCTCCGTTCGCGCTCCCCTTCCCGGGGCCCGCCGGGCGAGCCGCCCGTCCCGCCGCGATCCCCTCCACAGCCGCGCTCCCGGGCGCCGGTCCCCCTCGCCGCCTCCACCGCGGGCGGCCCTCAAGACCCCGCCCGAGGACGCCCGACGCCTCCCTGCGGCCCCTGTGGCCTCATCGAGCAAATTAATCAGGCGAGTTCACGAATTCCTCTTGTCTTTCCGCCCGGGCCGATTAGGGTCGCTCACGCCCACCGGACGGCAACGGACCCTGGAGGTCGGACAGCCCATGAGACGGAGATCGTCCCTGACGAGCCTGCTCACCGCGGGAGCCCTCGCCGCGACCGTTCTTCTGACCTCCCACGCCACCGGGGCCCTGGACACCGGGGAACGCCCCGGCTCCCACGCCTCCGCCACCCCGGCGGCGTCGAAGAAGGCCGCGCGGCACTGGGTGAACACCTGGACGTCGATGCCGCAGCTCACCGAGCCGCACAACATGCCGCCCGCCCCCTTCACCGAGGACGGGCTGGTCATGGACGACACCACGCTGCGGCAGACCGTCCGCGTCACGGTCGGCGGCGACAGGGTGCGGCTGCGCTTCTCCAACGCCTTCGGCGGCGCGGCCCTGCCCATCACCGCCGCCTCCGTGGCCCTTCCGGAGGGCGGGAAGGCCGGGGTCGGCGCGATACGCCCGGGCACCTCCCGTCCGCTGACCTTCAGCGGCAGGCCCTCGACGGTGGTCCCGGTCGGGGCGCAGACGGTCTCCGACCCCGTGGACCTGAAGGTCGCGCCCGGGTCCAACCTCGCCGTCACCCTCTACCTGGCCGAGGGCCAGGCGTCGAACGACATCACCTCCCACCCCGGCTCCCGGACCACCTCCCACCTCCTGCGCGGCGACCACGTCGGAGCCGAGGACCTGCCGGGCGCCACCCCGACGAACCACTGGTACTTCCTCAGCGGCGTCGAGACGTGGTCGGCGAAGTCCACCCGGGCGGTCGCCGTCCTGGGCGACTCCCTGACCGACGGCCGCGGCTCCACCACCAACGGCAACGACCGCTGGCCGGACCAGTGGTTCGACCGCCTCCAGTCCCGCCGGAGCACCTCCGGCCTCGCCGTCCTCAACCAGGCGGCCGGCGGCAACCGCGTCCTCAACGACGGTCTGGGCCCCAACGTCCTGGCCCGGCTGGACCGTGACGTGCTGGCGCAGACCGGGGTGGAGTCGCTGATCGTCTTCGAGGGCGTCAACGACATCGGCACCGCGGAGGCCACCGAGGCCGCGCAGCAGCGGGTCGCGGCCGACCTGATCGCCGCCTACGAACAGATCGTCACCCGCGCCCACGCCAAGGGCATCGAGGTCCACGGCGCGACGCTGCTGCCCTTCGGCGGCAACGAGATGTACGACGACCCGGCCGGGCACCGCGAGAGCGCCCGGCAGGCGGTCAACGAGTGGATCCGCACCAGCGGCCGGTTCGACGCCGTCATCGACTTCGACCGCGCCGTCCGCGATCCGAACGCCCCCGAGCGGCTCCGGCCGGACGTCCACGACGGCGACCGGCTCCACCTGAACCCGTACGGCTACGGCCTGCTCGCCGCCGCCGTCCCCGGCCACCTGTTCCGCTAGGCCGGCCGGCTCCGCCGACCCGGCCCGGGCCCGGCCACGATCGCCGCGAGCGGCCGTGGACGGGCCGAGGGCGTCAGGCGGTGGAGCCGTCGGCCTCGCCGGACCGGGCCCGGCCGTGCAGCAGCAGGAAGAACGTCCGCACCGACTCCTGCGGGCCGTACGCGAAGCGGTTGACCACCCTGCCCGGCGGATTCCACACGCGCCCGTCGGGCATCCGCACGCCCACCGGCTGCCCGAACCGCTCGCGCTGCGCCGCGTCGAAGTCCACCCACACCGCCCCGGCGTGCCGGACCATCACCTCCCCCACGTATCCCCCGAGGCCGAACAGGGCTTCCGTCACCTGCCCGGGCTCCGTGCCCCGGCGGCGCATGCCGCCGATGACCGCGTCCACGATGCGCAGGCTGTTCACGGAGTAGTCCAGGGGCAACCGGTGCCCCGCCCTCCCCGCCGTCAAGCCCGTGACGAACTCCGTCACGTGCCCGCGCATCTCCTCGGCCGTGGGTTCCGCTGCGGTCCGCGTGCCCATGGAACGTCTCCCCTCGCGTTCGGTCCGGCACCGGGCAGCGGTGCGCCGGACGCCGCCCGTGGAAGGGTCCTTCCACCCCCCACCAACCGAGCGCCGCCGCGTACTGCCTGGTCACGCCTTCGGGATGTGGCGGTACTCATGTTTACGCGGCGTCAGCAGAGCCGTCCGGCGAGGCCGGGGCGAGGAGGCCTCGCCGGCCTCTCGCCCGGAGGAACTCCACGTGAACTTCAGCCGTACACGCCCCCCGCCGGAGGCCGAGCGGCATCGGGGCGCACGCTCCCCGGGTGGCCATGCGGAACCGCCCTCCCGTTCGTGTGGCGCCGCCCCGGCCCCGGCCGCGGTCCTCGCGAATCCCCTGGTGGTGACGGACCTTCTCGTCCGGTTCGGGGGAGGTGCCGGCGGCCGCGGCCACCCGCACCGGAACCAGGGGCCGCCCCGCCCCGGCCCACTCCACCCCTCCGCCCTCTGCCGTTCCGCACCTTTTCCGGCCTTTGCCCCCACGCATGACGCACGGTGATCCACTGGGGTATAACCGGCCCGTCCGACAGTGGACGGACGGCCGCGCTCCGGCCTGCCGTACGTACCGGGCGCGGTGCCGCCGCCCCGGGACGGGCCGGGCGTGCCGCGGCCGGCGGGCCACGAGGGGCGGAAACCGCCGGTGTCCACAGCGCCCCGGCGCGTACGACGAGCCGCCGCGCGCGACCCGTGCCGCCCGTACGGCCGCTCCCGTCCGCTGTCCGCGTCCGGGCCCGAACCCGCCGAACGCCGAACGGGCGGAGCCAGACCGGCAGCGGCCACCGGACGCACCGGGATCTTCCAGAGGGGGTTGGGAACACGTGGGATCGAAGAGAGGCCGCACCCGCCGGCCGGCGGACACGAAGCGCCGGACCTGGTTGGCGGTCGGCTCCGTCGTGCTCGGGGCGTCGGTGGTGACGACGGTCGCCGTCACCGCCACCTCGGGCACCTCGGGCACCTCGGGCACCTCGGGCACCTCGGACGAGCAGACCCGGAGCGGGAGGATGCGGCCCGTGGCCGCGTACACCGAGGCGTTCCAGGGCGGCGATCCGGGGAAGCGCTCGGTGCCGCGCAAGGACACCCGGCCCTTCTCCCTGCTCGGGGTCTCCTGGGAGGACCCGGAGGCCGAACTCGACGGCACCGCCCAGGTCCGCACCCGCAGCGCGGAGACCGGGCAGTGGACGCGGTGGCGGGACCTCGACCTCGGCATACGGCCGCCGGAGACCGACGAGGGCGACGGCAGCGGAGTGCGCGGGGCCTCCGAGCCCCTGTGGGTCGGCAAGTCCGACGGGGTCGAGGCACGGGTGCTGGCGGACGGCGGGGATTCGGCCGAACTGCCCGGCGGGCTCCGCTTGGTGACGATCGACCCCGGCATGCTGGGCGAGGACATCGGGAACGGCTGGCGCAAGGTCGGCGACATGAGCGGGGGCGGGAACTCGCAGGAGCCGTCGCAGCAGCCCTCGACGGAGCCGGAGCCCGGCCGGGGCGAGCCCTCCGCGGAGCCGTCCGCCTCCGCCCCCGCCACGGAGGAGCCCGAGCCCAGCCCGGAGCCGTCCCAGCGACCCACCACGGAGGCCCCCACCGGCGAGCCGGCCGGCGACCCGAGTCCGGAACCCTCCACCAACCCCACCGGGGAGCCGACCACCGGGCCCACCGGGGAGCCGAGCCCGGGGCCCTCCACCGAACCGGCCCCCACGGGGGAGCCCACCGGTGACCCGAGTCCGGAACCCTCCACCGAACCGACCCCCACCGGCGAGCCGACCGGCGACCCGGGTCCGGAACCCTCCCCCGAGCCCACCCGGAGCCCCACCACCGAACCCACCACCGAGCCGTCCACCACCGCACCGGCCCCCGAGCCGTCCGGGACACGGACACCGCGGATCGTCAGCCGCGCCCAGTGGGGCGCCGACGAGTCGCTGGTCGAGGACCCGCCCTCCTACCTGAGCCGGGTGGACGCCGTCTTCGTCCACCACACCGCCGGCACGAACGACTACACCTGCGCCGAATCGGCCTCCATCGTCCGGGGCATCCTCACGTACCACGTCAAGACCAACGGCTGGAACGACGTCGGCTACAACTTCTTCGTCGACAAGTGCGGCACGATCTTCGAGGGCCGCGCGGGAGGCGTCGACAAGGCCGTCCAGGGCGCCCACACCTACGGCTTCAACGGCTACTCCTCCGGTGTCTCCCTGCTCGGCGACCACGAGGACGGCGGTCGGCCCACCCAGGCCGCGCTGGACGCCGTCGCCCGGATCTCCGGCTGGAAGCTCGGCCTGTACGGCGCCGACCCGGCCGGCGAGGTGACGCTCACCGCAGCCGCCGACACGGGCGTCTGGAAGAAGGGCGAGCGGGCGACGCTGTACCGGATCTCCGGCCACCGCGACGGCTACGCGACCCTGTGTCCGGGAGTGAACCTCTACTCCCAGCTCCCGGCCATCCGCACCAAGGCCGCCGCGTCCTCCTGACCCGCTTCCGCGACCGAGCGGAACCGGAACCAGGAGCAGGACCGGTCCCGTACTCCCCGCTGCCCCAGCCGGCCGCGGTCCGGGCGAGCTTGCCCGCCCGGGCCTCCGTCGTGCCGTCGCTGCTGTGCTTGACCTGCGACAGACGCTCGCCCCAGGGGCTGTACCGGTACGACTTGGTCAGCGCACCGGAGACCTCCTCGGTCGGCACCTCGCCGCCTCGGACGTGACGCTGCCCCGGAGGAAGACCGTGGAGGTCCCCCTGGGCGAGGAGCCCACCGTCAGCATCCCCTCGGCGAGGAGGGCGGCGAGGCCGGTTGCGCCCTCGCCGTCCGCGGCGGGCACGTCCGGCGTTCCACCGCCTTCGGCTCCTACGGGCGCGCCACCTGCTCCGGCGCGCTCCCCGCACCGGGGTCCGCCGTGCAGGAGTCCGCCGTGCAGGGGCCCGCCGCGGACGGTCCGTCTCAGCCGTAGGACGGCTCCGAGTGCATCTCCCAGATCAGCGCCTCGGCCCCCGCCTCGCTCCCGGACGCCTCCAGTGACTCCGCGTCCGTGATCCGCGCCGCGTCGCCGGCCTCCAGCGACTCCCCGCCGACGCGCAGCCCGCCGCGCACCACGTGCACGTACACCCACGGCGCGTCCGGTACCGCGGTGCGCTCCCCCGCGCCCAGCCGCCGCACGTGCAGCACCGCGTCGGCGCGGTCCAGGGCGTAGGGGGTGTTGTCCGCTATGCCGCGCACGACGTCGTACTCCGCGTCGCCCCCGAACACCCCCGGCACCAGCCACATCTGCACGAACCGCAGCGGCTCGTCCCCCGCGTTGCGCTCCACGTGCCGGATGCCGCGCCCGGCGCTCAGCCGCTGCACGTCGCCGGGCCGGACGGTCGCGCGGCGTCCGGCCGAGTCCTCGTGCGTCAGCTCGCCCTCGACCACCCAGGAGACGATCTCCACGTCCGCGTGCGGGTGTTCGGCGAAGCCCGCGCCCGGTGCGAGCCGCTCCTCGTTGCAGGCGACCAGCAGTCCGAAGCGCGTGTTGGACGGGTCGTAGAAGCCGGAGAAGGAGAAGGCGTGCCGTGTCTCGATGCCGGCCGCCGGGTCCCCGCCCCGATAACGGTCCGCACCACGCCATATGTGCAGCATTCCTCCACGGTACGCGGACGGGCCCGCACGCCGTGCGGCGGCCGTGTCCCCCACGCGGATCCGCCCGGCCCGATCGGCGGCCCGCCGCGGGGCCTCCCCGAATCCCCGCCGAGCCCCGCCGAGCCCCGTCGGCGCGGACGGCGCGGACGGGAGGCCGGCTACGGCCGGCCCGCGCCGCCCCTCTGCGCGCAAGTGCGGGCGACCGTGTCCGCGAAGGCGCGGGCGATCGGCGTGAGGGCGTCCCAGCGGCGGACGGCCCAGCCCGCCGACAGCGGCGGCAGGTCGGGGACGGGCACCAGGCGCAGGGGGCCGTCCGCGCCGGGGACGCGCCAGCCGGGCAGGGCCGGTACGACGGCGTGCCCGAGGCCGAGTTCGGCCAGCAGGACGGCCGTGTCCCAGTCGGCCACGCTGGTGTCGGACCTGACGCGGACGCCCAGTTCGGCGAAGGCCGCGTCCAGCCGGGCCCGGGAGGTGGAGTTCTCCGGGAGCCGGATGTGCCGGATGCCGGCGAGGTCGGCGGCCTCGATGCGGGAGCGCGCCGCGAGCGGGTCGTCGGCGCGTACGGCCAGGACCCAGGGCAGGTCCACGACGGGCCGCTGCTCGATGCCCCGCACCGGGGCGCCGACGGTGATCCAGGCCAGGTCCAGGTCGTTGGCGGTGAGGGCGTCGAAGCAGCTGCGGCTGGAGTTCTCGGTCTGGAACTCCAGCCGCACCCCGGGGTGGCGCCGACGGAACTCGACGACGGCCTCGGACATGAAGTGCCGCACCGTCGTCGCGCCCGTGGTGACGCGCACGGAGCCGGCGTCGCCGCGCGCGAGGTCCCCCAGACGGCGCAGGGCGAGGTCGAGTCCGGCGATGCCGTCGGCCGCGGCGGCCTGGAGGACGCGCCCGGCGGCCGTGGGCACGACGCCGCGCGCTTGGCGCTCCAGCAGGCCGACGCCGGTCTCGCGCTCCAGCCGCTTCACGTGCTGGCTCACCGCGGACTGGCTGCGGCCGAGGTCCCGGGCGACGGCGCTGAGGCTGCCCGCCCGGCACACGGCCACGAAGACACGGAGGTCGTCGAGGGTCATGAGACCCAAGCTATCCCTTGGATGCGGTGAGGAAACCGGAGGATTGACTTGGGTCCGCAGGTGCACGACGATCGTCGCAGGGCCCGCGGGCGGCAACCCGTTCCGCGTTCCCGCCGCGGTCCGGATCGCGGGGGGGACCCGGAACGGGTGCCGACCCCCCGGTTCCGGGGGGCTTACCCGCGGGTCCCGCCGGAGCGGGGGGGGCCGTGCGGGTCCGCTCCGGGCGCTCCCGCCTCCCGGGGCGTCGCGCGCCTGCGCGTTCTCGGCGCCGGGGCCCGCCCGCCCCCCGGCGGCACCCGCCTCGCCCCTCTGGAGCGCGGTCGGG
>NZ_JARVKV010000079.1 GCF_029813835.1 Streptomyces sp. DH37 | reverse complement strand
GACGCGCGCCGTCCGGCGCGCGTCACGGCGGACACCGCTCCGGCGCCGGACCGCCCGCCACGGGCCGTCCGGCGCCGGAGCGCGCCGCGTCCCGGACGGCGTCGGAGGAAGCCCTGATCCCACCGGGTCCAGGAGCCTGTCAGCTCCGTCATATGCTGCGGTAAGGTCTGCCACGTCGTCGGCACGACAGGCCCGTTGAGACCCTGCCGTACGTGCGGTGGCACGCGCACCGCACCGTGGCGTGCGCTCCGCCTCGGCGGCCGACGGATCCCCCCACAGCAACCCAGGCAGTAGTGGCACACCCAGTGGCACATCTAGTGGCATCCAGTGGCATCGCCGACCGAGGAGCGTGCAAGTGTTCAGCCAGGACAAGCCTCTGAAGGGCGCAGCCGTGCTGGTGACAGCGACCCTGCTGGCCGGATGCGGCACGCTGATCGGCGAGGGCGAGAGCGAGGAGGCGATCGTGGTCGGCACCACGAGCACGCCCAGCGTCCTCGACCCGGCCGGCGCCTGGGACGGCTCGTGGGAGCTGTACCGGAACATCTACCAGACGCTGCTGCACTTCCCGACCTCCAGCGGCACCCCCGAGCCCGACGCCGCCCAGCGCTGCGGTTTCACCGACGCCGTCAGCAGCGTCTACCGCTGCGTCCTGAAGAAGGGCCTGAAGTTCTCCAACGGCAACGCGCTGGACGCCGAGGCGGTCAAGTACTCCTTCGAGCGCACCCTCGACATCAAGGCGCCCACCGGCCCCGCCCAGCTCCTGCAGAGCATCGACCGCATCGAGGTCTCGGGCGAGCGGACGATCATATTCCACCTCAAGCGGCCGGACGCGACCTTCCCGCTGGTCCTCGCCACCCCCGCCGCCTCCCTCGTCGACCCCGCCGCCTACCCGGCCGACCGGCTGCTGGAGTCGGACAAGATCAGCGGTTCCGGGCCGTACCGGCTCGAGGGGTACCGGGACGGCGAGCGGGCCGAGCTGGTCAGAAACGAGAACTACAACGGCACCGCCGAGGTCAAGAACGGCGCCGTGACCGTCCGCTACTTCAAGGACTCGGCCGAGATGGTCCGGGAGCTGAAGAGCGGCGAGGTCGACCTCACCTACCGCGGCCTGACCCCCGACCAGATCAACGACTTCGCGAAGAACCGCAGCGACCACCCGGACATCAAGCTCAACGAGGTCTACGGCACCGAGATCCGCTACCTGGTCTTCAACCCGCAGCACGAGACGGCCTCCGAGCCCGCCGTCCGCAAGGCGGTCGCCCAGGTCATCGACCGCAAGGCCCTGGTCCGCAACGTCTACAAGCGCACCGCCGCGCCGCTGTACTCCATGGTCCCGGGCGGGATCACCGGGCACACCAGCGCCTTCTACGAGGAGTACGGCGAGCCCGACGTGCAGAAGGCCAAGAGGACGCTGAACCAGGCCGGGATCGACCGGAAGGTGAAGCTGACCCTCTGGTACACCACCGACCGCTACGGGGCCGTGACCGCGCAGGAGTTCGCCGAGATCAAGCGGCAGCTGGAGGCGTCCGGGCTGTTCGAGGTCACCCTCGAGGGCCGCGGGTGGCGCGAGTTCCAGAAGGGCGTCACCGAGGGGCGGTACCCGGTGTTCGGCCGCGGCTGGTTCCCGGACTTCCCGGACGCCGACAACTACATCTCGCCGTTCGTCGGCAAGGAGAACGCCCTGGGCACGCCGTACGAGGACAGCGTCCTGACCGGCACGCTGCTGCCCAGGTCCCGCAAGGAGAGCGACCGGGGCGCCGCCAGCGCCGCCTTCACCCAGGCCCAGCGGATCCTGGCCGAGGACGCCCGGCTGCTGCCCCTGTGGCAGGGCAAGCTCTACATCGCCGCGCACAAGGACATCGCCGGTGTGGAGTGGAGCATCGACCCCTCGACGATCATGCGGCTGTGGGAGCTCGACCGCAAGAAGAGCTGGTGACCGCCGGCGACCGTGCGCGAGCTGCCGCTGTCAGCGGTCACCGGTACGTTCTGAGGTGCACGCGCGACCGAGCGCGACGCGCGGAACCGACACCGGAGGTCTGTCTCACGTGAACGCCATGCTGCCCGAGTCCTGGCAGAAGGTCCTCGGCGACGAGCTGGAGAAGCCGTACTTCAAGGAGCTCACCGAGTTCGTCGAGGAGGAGCGGGCACGCGGGCCGGTCTACCCGCCCCGGGAGGAGGTCTTCGCGGCGCTGGACGCCACCCCGTACGAGCGGGTCAAGGTGCTCGTCCTCGGCCAGGACCCGTACCACGGCGAGGGGCAGGGCCACGGACTGGCGTTCTCGGTGCGGCCGGGGGTGCGGGTCCCGCCGTCCCTGCGGAACATCTACAAGGAGCTGCAGGCGGACCTGGGCTGCCCCGTCCCGGACAACGGCTACCTGATGCCGTGGGCGGAGCAGGGCGTGCTGCTGCTCAACGCGGTGCTGACGGTCCGGGCCGGAGAGGCCAACTCCCACAAGGGCAAGGGCTGGGAGAAGTTCACGGACGCGGTGATCCACGCCGTGAGCTCCCGCCCCGACCCGGCCGTCTTCGTGCTGTGGGGCAACTACGCGAAGAAGAAGCTGCCGCTGATCGACACCGAGCGGCACACGGTGGTCCAGGGCGCCCACCCCTCGCCCCTGTCGGCGAAGAAGTTCCTCGGCTCCCGCCCCTTCAGCCAGATCGACGAGGCGATCGCGGCGCAGGGGCACACGCCGATCGACTGGTGCATCCCCAACCTCGGCTCCTGAGCCGCGTCCCGGACCGCGCGGGCGGGCCGGCTCAGTCCAGCTCGTAGTCGAAGGCGTACGCGACGGACGGCTCGCCGTGCACGGCGGTGAAGCCGCCCGTCCCCCGCAGTCCGGCCAGCCCGCCGGTGGCGGAGCCGGGCACCACCTCGAAGGCGCAGCGCACGGTCCCCCTCTCGTCGAAGGTGCCGCGCTCGGCCAGCACGAAGCTGCCGGCGCGGCCGTCCACGGCACCGGTGACCAGCTCGTGGCCGGTGAAGCTCCCGGTCGATCCGGGCTCGCCGGTGGTGTAGGCGATGGTGTACGCGCACGAGGTCCCGGCGGCCTCGATGCCCCCGGTGAAGTGGTTGGTGACGACGGCGCGGGCCAGCTTCGGACCGCCCTCGGCCTCCGCCAGGACCTCCTCCTCCCAGTCGGCGAAGGTGAAGCTGCCGGTGGTGTGCGTGGGCATGGAACTCCTCAGGGCCGGTGGCGCGGGCCCTCCCCGCGCCGGCTGCCACCACTGTCGCGCCCGTACCTGACACCTTCTGTCAGGTACGGGCGGCAGACTGGCGCCATGCGCGCCGACCGCCTCCTGCAGATGCTGCTGCTGCTCCAGAACCGGGGCCGGATGACCGCGCCCGAACTCGCCGCGGAGCTGGAGGTCTCCGTCCGCACCGTCTACCGCGACGCGGAGGCGCTCGTCGCCTCCGGCGTGCCGCTCTGCGCCGAGCGCGGGCCGGAGGGCGGCTACCGCCTGCTGGAGGGCTACCGCACCCGGCTGACCGGGCTCACCGGCGAGGAGGCCGACTCCCTGTGGCTCGCCGGGATGCCCTCCGCCGCGGCCGAGCTGGGGCTGGGCGCCGAACTGGCCACCGCCCAGCTCAAGCTGCGCGCCGCGCTCCCCGCTCAACTCGCCGAGCGCACCCGGCGCGTCTCCGAGCGCTTCCACCTCGACGCGCCCGCCTGGTTCCGGGACGCCGATCCCGTACCGCACCTGGCGCGCGTCGCCGAGGCCGTCTGGGAGCAGCGGACGCTGCGCGTCCACTACCGCCGCTGGCGGGGCGAGGTGCACCGGGAACTGCATCCGCTCGGGCTCGTCCTCAAGGGCGGCATCTGGTACCTCGTCGCCCGGTCGGCGCCCGGCCCGGACGGCGGCGGCGAAGCCGGCCCGCACGGGAGCGTGCGCACCTACCGGGTCTCGCGCATCCTCGGCCTCGATCCGCCGGGCGAGCGCTTCGAGCGACCCTCCGGCTTCGACCTCGCGGCGTACTGGGCCGAGGTATCCGGCCGCCTGGAGGCCGGCCTGCGGCAGAGCGAAGCACTGCTGCGCGTCTCGCCGCGCGCCCTGCGGCTGCTGCCCATGCGGTTCGGCGCGGTGGGCGCGCGGGCGGCCCGGGAGGCGGGCGAGCCGGACGGGGACGGCTGGAGGAGAGTGGTCCTCCCGGTGGAGAGCACCCCCGTGGCGGTGGGCGACCTCCTCCGGCTCGGCGCGGAGGCGGAGGTGCTCGGCCCCGCCGAACTGCGCGCGGCGGTGGCGGAGGAGGTGCGGACGCTGGCACGCAGGTACGGACGGGACACGGCCGAGGGCGCCTGAGCGCCGTCGCCGCCCGCGGCGGCTAGCGTCGTGGGACGGCGTGGGGCGGAGCGTCCGCGCCGCCGGACCGGCACCACCACACAGGAGAGCCCGTGGCACAGCAGTGGCAGGAGACGGGAGGAGCGGGGGACGCGGGGGAGACGGGGGGCGCGGCGGACGGCCCGCTGCCGACCAGGATCGGCCAGGCGGTCATCCTGCACCGGGGCGGGGACCGGGAGGAGGCGCGCAACCGGCTGGCGCGGCTGTGGGAGGAGACCGGTGGGACCGGCGACCTCTTCCACCGCTGCGCCATCGCCCACTACCTCGCCGACACCCAGGACGACCCCGCCGCCGAACTCGAGTGGGACCGGCGCGCGCTGGCCGCCGCCGAGGCGCTGACCGGGGACCGTGCGGCCGTGCGCTCCCTGCTCCCCTCCCTCCACCTCAACCTGGCCGCCGACCACGCCGGGCTCGGCGACCACGCCGCCGCCCGGCACGCACTGGCCCGGGCCCGCGGCGCGGCGGGGGAACTGCCGGACGACGCCTACGGCGCGGGCGTCAGGGCCGCCATCGAGAGGCTGGCGCTGCGGCTGGCGGCGGCCCCCGGCGGACCGCCGGATCGGTCGCCGTAGACCTCCCGGCAGGTCCGGGCCGGTTCTCCGCCCGGGGCCCGGCCGCCGTACGCCTCCCCGAGCGCGCACACGTCGGCGCCGGGCCGTCCGGGGACGCCGGCGGGGGAGGTGACGGGGGAGGTGACGGGGGAGGTGACGGGGGAGACGGCGAGGGAGGTGACGGGGAGGCGCGAGTGGCCGGAGGCGGCGCCCCGTGCCCGGAGGGGGAGGGGGCGGCGCCGGGGCCGGGACGCCCCGTACCGCCCGGCACCGCGACCAGGGCCTCCCGCGCCGGGCCGGGCGTCTCCCGCGGCCGCGCGCCGCGCTCGGGCAGGACCGGGCCGGTGGACGGGGACGGCGGCCCGCTCCCCTCCGGCCGCCCGCCACCGTCACGCATCCCGAGAGCGCCGCCAGGGCGGCCCCGGTCAGGACCGGGGCGCTTCTCACACGTCGCACCCGGCCGGCTCTGCCGCACGGCACGGCCGCCGGGGACTCCCCGCAGGAGTGACACGGGTGGCCCGGTGCGGCCTGCGGGACGTCGGCGGCCGGGGACCGGCGGCCCCCGGCACGTGGTCCGGGGAAGGCCGCCTCAGCCGCCCAGCGCGCCGCGCAGCAGTTCCCCCAGCCCGGCCCTCAGCTCCTCCAACGTCGGCACCGTCGAGTGGTAGGACCCCGCCGTGCACGAGAACATCACCCCGTCGCACCAGGCGACCAGCGACAGCGCGTGCCGCTCGGGGGCGGTGGAACCCGCGGCGGCCATCATCGCCACCAGCGGCTCGCGGAAGGCGCTGGTCCCCGCCCGGTCGTAGATCGCCCGCAGGGCGGGGCGCCGGGTCGCCTCCAGGGCCAGCTCGTAGCGGGCGATGGCCAGGTGGCGGTGGCGCGTCAGATAGCGGTGCAGGGCCAGGGCCACCGCCTCGGCCAGCGCGTCGAGGCCGGCGCCGGGTTCCGGCATCTCCCGCGGCCCCAGTACGCGCGCCTCGCGCACGGCCAGCCGCCGTACCGCCGCCTCCAGCAGGGCCTCGCGGGTGCGCGCGTGGTTGGACGTGGAGCCCTGCGGCAGACCGGCCGCCTCGTCCACCGCGCGGTGGGTGAGTCCGCGCAGACCGCGCTCGGCCAGCAGGTCGATCGCGGTGTCGGCGATCAGTTCGCCGCGTGCGGTGGTGCGGGCCGTGCTCGGAGCCATGCCCGTCAATCTACCTTCCCCACTACAGGTGTAGTAGGCTGTGGAGCGTCACTACAGGTGTAGTGACACCGTCACTGCCGTCCTCACGGGGGAGCACCGGCCATGCACCAGCCCCGAGCCGTCGTCATCGGCGCCGGAATCGGCGGTCTGACCGCCGCCGCGGCCCTGCACCTGCGCGGTTGGGCGGTCACCGTCCTCGAACGCGCCGCCGCCCTGGAACCCGTCGGCGCCGGAATCGCCCTGGCCCCCAACGCCCAGCGCGCCCTGGACGTCATCGGACTCGGCGACACCGTCCGGGCCATGTCCGCCTGGCAGGGCGAGGGCGGACTGCGCACCCCCTCCGGCCGCTGGCTCTCCCGCACCACCCCGGACGCGGCGGCCGAGCGCTTCGGCGGCCCCGTCGTCGTCGCCCACCGCGCCGACCTCGTCGGCCTCCTCGCCGCCCGGCTGCCCCGGGGGACGGTCCGCACCGGCGTCCCGGCCGAGGTCGCCGACCCGGGCGGGGACGGACGGCCCGCGACCGTCCGCACCACGGGCGGCGGACGGGAGGGGGGAGCCGGAGCGGAGGCCGGCGAGGAGTACGCCGCCGACCTCGTCGTCGCCGCCGACGGCATCCACTCCGCCACCCGCCGGGCCCTCTTCCCCGGCCACCCCGCCCCCCGCTACGCCGGGTTCACCGCCTGGCGCTTCGTCGTCCCCGCGCCCGAGCGGTCCTTCAGCGCCCACGAGACCTGGGGCCCCGGCTCGGTGTGGGGCACCGTTCCGCTCCACGACGGCCGGGCGTACGCGTACGCCACCGCCACCGTCCCCGCCGGAGGACGGTCGCCCGACGGCGAACGGGCCGAACTGCTGCGCCGCTTCGGCGGCTGGCACCACCCCGTACCCGACCTGCTCGCCGCCGTGCCGCCCGGCGGCATCCTCCGCAACGACGTGTACCGCACCGCCGCCGCGCTGCCCGCCTACCACCGGGGCCGCACCGTCCTGCTCGGCGACGCCGCCCACGCCATGGCCCCCAACCTCGGCCAGGGCGGCTGCCAGGCGATCGAGGACGCCGTCGTCCTCGCCCACCACGCCGACCCCGCCGCCGCCGGACTCGACCGCCCCCTGGCCGCCTACACCCGCGACCGCCTGCCGCGCACCATGGACGTCGTACGCCGCTCCGAGCGGATCGGACGGCTGACCACCTGGTCCTCACCGCCCGCCCGCGCCCTGCGCACCGCCGCGTTCGCCGCCCTCAACCGGATCGGCCCGCGCCTGGCCCTGCGCAGCCTCGACGGCATCGCCGACTGGGAGCCGCCGCGCGCGGCGTATGCTGCCGGTCCACGGGGAGCGCGGGGCGGCGGAACGGCCGCGCCCTGAGCGGCCCCGGACGACACCGGACGACGGCGAAACCAGGGGGTCCTCGTGAGGATCGGCGTGATCGGGCTCGGCGACATCGCCCACAAGGCGTACCTGCCGGTGCTCACCACCCAACCGGGCCTGGAACTCCATCTGCACACCCGCACCCGCGCCACCCTGGACCGCACGGCCGACGCCCACCGCGTCCCCGGGGCGCAGCGGCACCCCGCCCTCGACGGGCTGCTCGCGGCCGGCCTCGACGCGGCGTTCGTCCACGCCCCGACGGCCGAGCACCCGCCGATCGTCACCCGGCTGCTGGAGGCCGGGGTGCCCACCTACGTCGACAAGCCGCTCGCCTACGACCTGGCCGAGGCCGAGCGGCTGGTGCGCCTGGCCGAGGAGCGGCGCGTCCCGCTCGCCGTCGGCTTCAACCGCCGCCACGCCCCCGGCTACGCCCAGTGCCTGGAGCACCCGCGCGACCTGGTCCTGATGCAGAAGAACCGCGTCGGACTGGCCGCCGACCCGCGCGAGGTGGTCTACGACGACTTCATCCACGTCGTCGACACCCTCCGCTTCCTGCTGCCCGGACCGGCCGACCACATCGACGTACGGGCCCGGGTCAGGGACGGGCTCATGCACCATGTGGTGCTCCAGATGTCGGGCGACGGCTTCACCGCGATCGGCGTCATGAACCGGATGAGCGGCAGCACCGAGGAGATCCTGGAGGTCTCCGGGCGGGACACCAGGCGCCAGGTGCTCAACCTCGCCGAGATCGTCGACCACAAGGGCCAGCCCAGCGTCCGCCGCCGCGGGGACTGGGTGCCGGTGGCCCGCCAGCGCGGCATCGAGCAGGTCACCCTGGCCTTCCTCGACGCCGTGCGCGCCGGGCGGCACCTGAGCGCCGAGGACGCCCTGCGCACCCACGAGCTGTGCGAGCGGGTCGTCACCGCCGCGCTGGAGCAGGCCGGGTAGCCGCCGCCTCGCGCGCCCGCGGCCGGCCCTCCCCGTACGGCCCGCGCCGGGCCCGGCGCGCCGCCGAGACGGCCGCCGCCAGCAGCAGCGAACCCAGCGCGGCGGCGACGGTCCAGTCGCCGAACCGCACGTACGGGCTGGTGCCCGAGGCGAGCGGCACCTCGTGGACCGCCGACCCGACGCGGTCGGTGCCCAGCCGCTCGCCCACCGGCTCGCCGCGCGGGCCGTGCACCGCGCTCACCCCCGTCAGCGTGGCGTGCGCCACCGGCCGCCAGCCCTCCGCCGCCCGCAGCGCGGCCAGGGAGGCGTGCTGGGGCGGCGCCCAGCTCTCCTGGAAGGAGGAGGTCGCCGACTGGGCGACGAGCAGTTCGGCGCCGTCGCGCACCAGCGCCCGGCTCATGTCGGGGAAGGCGGACTCGAAGCACACCAGCGGGCCGACGCGCACCCCGCCGACGGCCATCACCACCGGCGCGTCCCCGCGCCTGCGGTCCTCGTCGGCCGCCCTGCCCACCGCCGTCGCCCAGCCCAGCAGGGAACGGGCCGGCACGTACTCGCCGAACGGGACCAGCCGCATCTTGTCGTAGCGGTCCCCGATGGGCCCGTCCGCGCCGACCAGCACCGAGCTCTTGAAGATCCCCGGCCGGCCCGAGCGGCGCGCGTCCACGTTGACCAGCAGCGGCGCGCCCACCCGGGCGGACAGCGCCGCCAGCCGCTCCCGCAGGTCGGGGCGGTCGTCCAGGTCGTAGCCGACGCTGCTCTCGCCCCACACCACCAGGTCCACCTCCCGGTCCGCCAGTGCGCGGGTCAGCCGCTCGCCGGTGTCGAAGCGCGCGTCCGGTCCCACGACGACCCCCGGCTGCACCACCGCGACGCGGACCGTGCCCGAGGGCCGCGGCAGCGGCGTCCACGCCCATGCCGCGGCCGGGACCAGCGCGCACACCACGGCCGCGGCCACGGCGGCCCTCCGGGCGCGGGGCACCGCGACCAGCACCGCCAGCGCGGTGTTGGCGGCCACCACCCACACGGTGACCAGCCACACCCCGCCCAGCGAGGCCAGCCGCAGCGCGGGCGGCACCTGCCACTGGCTCGCCCCCAGCAGCGCCCACGGCCCGCCCAGGTACTCCCAGGAGCGCACCAGCTCGATCACCAGCCACGCCGACGGCACCAGCGCCACCGCCGCCAGCGCCCGGCCCGGAGTCGGCGCGTCCGCCAGCAGGCGCCGCACCAGCCAGCCCCACGGGGCCCACAGCAGCCCCATCAGGGCCGTCACCACGACGATGAAGACGTGCAGGCTCGGCGCCAGCCAGTGGTGGGTGGCCAGCAGGAAGCCGACGCCGCCCAGCCACCCCTCCACGGCGGCGCGCCGCCCGCTCTCCGCCGTCCGCAGCAGCAGCAGCCACGGGACCAGCGCGGCGTAGGCCCACCACCACAGCGACGGCGCGGGGAAGGCCAGGGCGGGCAGCGCGCCGGCCGCCACCGCGAGCGCCCCGCGCCGCCCCCGGGACCCCACAGCCATCCGCATGCCGCGCCTCCTCGCCTCGGCCGGGACCGGTGCGCGCCCCCGTGCCGCACGGCCGGACGGGGAGCCGCGCCGCGGGGCGGACGGCCCGGAACCGTCCGCCGCGGGTTTCACCGGCCCGTATGTGGGTCACCGTTCCCAGGAACCGGCCGGCGAACCGGCGGGCGGCCGCTCCGCCCGGGTGGAGCGGGGCACCGCGGGAGCCGGGAGGGACCGGGGGAAGGAGACGGTGGTGGAGCTTCCCCTGCTGGCGGGCGTCGACGGGTCCGAGTCCGGCCTGCTCGCGGTGGACTGGGCCGCGGACGCGGCGGCCCGCCACTCGGCGCCGCTGCGCCTGCTCCACGCCGCCGGGGACCGCGGGGAGGGCGGCCCGGCGCCGGAGGACCCGCTGGCCGCCGCGGTCGAACGCGTCCGCCTGCGCGCGCCCGGCGTACGGGTGACCGCGGACGTCCTCGACGAGGAGCCCGGACCGGCGCTGGTCCACGCGGGCCGCAACGCGTCCGCCGTCGTCGTCGGTTCCCGCGGCCGGGGCGGGGTCGCCGGCCTGCTGCTGGGCTCGGTGGGCCTGTCGGTGGCCGGCCGCGCCGACTGCCCGGTGGTCGTCGTGCGCGGCGGGGAAACCGCCCGCGCCGGCGGGCACGGACGGATCGTCCTGGGCGTCGGGGACAGGGTGGACGGCTCGCCCGCCGCGCACTTCGCCTTCCGCGAGGCCGCCGCCCGGCACTGCGAACTGCGCGCCGTGCGGACCTGGCGCCGCCCCGCCCACGAGGCGGAGGACCATCCGCTGTTCCAGGGGCACCCGTCCGGCGCCCGCCACCGGGAGGCGATGGACCACCTCGACGAAGCCCTGCGCGCCACGGCCCGCGAGCACTCCGGGATCGACCTGCGCCTGCACGCCGTGGAGGGCTCCACCCGCGCGGTGCTCCTGGAGGAGTCGCGCAGGGCGGACCTGCTGGTGGTCGGCGCGCACCGCCGGCAGGGCCACTTCGGCCTCCAGCTGGGGGCGGTCGACCACACCGTCATCCACCACGCCGACTGCCCCGTGGCCCTGGTGCCGGAGCACATCTGACCCGCCGCCCCCCGACCCGCCGGCCCGACGGACACCACCCAACGGACGGAGTGCCCATGTCGTCTCCCGCCGCCGGAGCGCGGCACCCGGAGCCGGAGGACCCGGCGACCGCCGTGCCGGCCCGCCGCCTGCGCGCCGTCCGGGCCGTGGTCTTCGACACCGACGGAGTGATCACCGACTCCGCCCGGCTCCACGCCGCGGCCTGGAAGGAGGCGTTCGACGACTGCCTGCGCGAGTGGCGCGAACGTACGCGCGCGGGGGCGGACGGCCGGGCGGGGGAGGACCCGGACCGGTTCCGCCCGTTCGACGTCCGGGAGGACTACCGGCGCCACGTCGACGGGAGGTCCCGTCTGGACGGCGCCGCCGCCTTCCTCGCCTCGCGGGGGCTGGACCTGCCGCCGGGCACGCCCGGCGACCCGCCCGGCAACGGCACCGTGGGGGCCGTCGCCGCCCGCAAGGAGCGGCTGTTCACCGCCGCCCTGCGGCAGGGCGGCGTCCGCGTCTGGCCCGGCACGCTGCGGCTGCTGCGCGCCCTGCGCCGCGAGGGGACGCCCATGGCGGTGACATCCGCCTCCCGGCACGCGCGGGAACTGCTCTCCGGCGCCGGGGTGCCGGAGGTGTTCGACGCCGTGGTGGACGGCCGCGAGGCGGCCCGGCTGGGCCTGCCGGGCAAACCGGACCCCGCGGTGTTCCTGGAGGCCGTCCGGCGCCTGGGCGTGCCGGCGCGGGAGGCGGCCGTCGTCGAGGACGCACCGGCGGGCGTCGAGGCCGGCCGCCGGGGCGGCTTCGGCCTGGTCGTCGGAGTGGACCGGACGGCCGGGCCCGCCGGCGCGCGGGACCTGCGCGACCACGGTGCCGACGTGGTCGTGGCGGACCTGGCCGAACTGCTGGAGGCCGGCCCCGGCGCCGGCCGGCGCGCCGGCCGGCACGCAGAGGAGGGACGGTAGCCGTGGATGGACCCGTGGAGCGGTGGACGTGGGCGTACGAGGGCTACGAGCCCGCCGAGGAACGGCTGCGCGAGGCCCTGTGCACCCTGGGCAACGGCTACTTCGCGACCCGCGGCGCGGCCCCCGAGACGGACGCCGGGGGACCCCACTACCCGGGCACGTACGTGGCGGGGTGCTACAACCGGCTGACCTCCACGGTGGGGGACCGCGAGGTCGGGAACGCCGGCAACGCCGGGAGCGTCGGGAGCGTCGAGAACGAGGACATGGTCAACCTGCCGAACTGGCTGCCCCTGCGCTTCCGGATCCTCGACGGCGGCCCGGACGGTGGCCCGGACGGCGGCTCCGGCGGCCCGGCCGGCGGGGCTCCTCCCGGCGGCCCCGTCCCGCCCTGGTGGACCCCCGACGGGGACGGGCCGCTGGAGTACCGGCAGAGCCTGGACCTGCGGCACGGCGTCCTGACCCGGACGCTGCGCCTGGAGGACGCGGCCGGGCGGCGGCTGCGCGTCGAGCAGCACCGGCTGGTCCACATGGGGCAGCCGCACCTGGCCGCCCTGCGCACCGTGTTCACGGCGGAGAACTGGACGGGGACGCTGGAGGTCGAGTCCGCCCTCGACGGCGGGGTCACCAACGCCGGCGTCGAACGCTACCGGGCCCTGAACGGCCGCCACCTGACCGGCCACAGCACCGGATCGGCGGAACCGGACACCGTCTGGGTGCGCTGCCGCACCACGACCTCCGGGATCGGCGTCGCCCTGGCCGCCCGCACCCGCCTGGAGAGCGGCGAGGCCGTCTGGGCGCGCACCGATCCGCGCGGCCCGCGGCCCGCGCGGCTGCTGGCCGTCGCCGTCCGGCCCGGGCGGCCCGTCACCGTCGTCAAGACCGCGGCCCTGCACACCTCGCACGACGTGGCGATCGGAGACCCCCTCCGGGCCGCCCTGGAGGACATCGGCTACGCGCCCGCCTTCCCCGACCTGCTGGACACGCACCGCACCGCCTGGGAGGAGCTGTGGCGGCGCGCCGAACTGGACGTGCCGGGCAGGGCGGGCCACATCCTGCGGGTCCACCTCTTCCACGTCCTGCAGACGCTCTCCCCGCACACCGCCGACCTGGACGTGGGGGTCCCCGCGCGCGGGCTGCACGGCGAGGCGTACCGCGGGCACGTCTTCTGGGACGAGCTGTTCGTGCTGCCCTACCTCGACGTCCACTTCCCGGAGGTCTCCCGGGCCCTGCTGACCTACCGGCACCGGCGGCTGCCCGAGGCCGTCCGGGCCGCCGGGGACAGCGGGTACGAGGGGGCGATGTTCCCCTGGCAGAGCGGTAGCGACGGGCGCGAGGAGACCCAGGCCCTGCACCTGAACCCGCGCTCGGGCCGCTGGCTGCCCGACCACTCCCGCCTCCAGCGCCACGTGGGCTCGGCGATCGCCTACAACGTCTGGCGGTACTGGCAGGCCAGCGGCGACACCGACTTCCTGCACGCCCGGGGCGCCGAGACGCTGCTGCGGGTCGCCCAGTTCTGGGGGAGCGCGGCACGGTACGACCCCGACCACGGGCGCTACCGCATCCTCGGGGTGGTCGGGCCCGACGAGTACCACGAGGGGTATCCGGGGAGGGAGCGGCCCGGCCTGGACGACAACGCCTACACCAACGTCACCGCCGCCTGGGTGCTCGGCCGCGCCCTGGAGACCCTCGACGGCGTGCCCGAGCCGCTGCGCGAGGAGCTGTGCCGGGACCTGGGCCTGGACGGGGACACGCTGGAGCGCTGGCGGGACGTCTCGCGGCGGCTGCGGGTGCCCTTCCACTCCGGCGTCATCAGCCAGTTCGACGGCTACGGGGAGCTGGCCGAGCTGGACTGGGAGGGCTACCGGCGCAGGTACGGGGACATCCGGCGGCTGGACCGGATCCTGGAGGCCGAGGGCGACACCGTCAACCGCTACCAGGCGTCCAAGCAGGCCGACGCGCTGATGCTCGGCTACCTGTTCCCGCCGGCCGAACTGGCGGACCTGTTCGGCCGGCTCGGCTACACCCTCGACGACGAGCTGTGGCGCCGCACGGTCGACCACTACCTGCGCCGCACCAGCCACGGCTCCACCCTCAGCGCCCTGGTCCACGGATGGGTGCTGGCCCGCGTACGGCGCCCCGAAGCCTGGCGCTACGTCCAGGAGGCCCTGGTCAGCGACATCGCCGACATCCAGGGGGGTACGACCGCCGAGGGCATCCACCTGGGCGCCATGGCCGGGACGCTGGACCTCGTGCAGCGCGGGCTGACCGGCCTGGAGCCCCGCGGGGACGCCCTGCGGATGGACCCCGCGCCGATCCCGGAGCTGTCGGAGTTCGGCTTCACCATCCGCTACCGGCACCACTGGGGAGTGGAGGTGCGGATGCGGTCGGGCCGGATGCGCATCGCCCTGCCCGGGTCCGCCGAGGGCCCCGTCCGCCTGGCGCTGCCCGACCGGACCGTCACCGTCGAACCCGGCGAGTCGGTCTGGCTGGGGCTGGCCGGGGACTGACGGGCCGCCGCCGGCCCGCCGAGCCCACCCGGCCCATCCGGCCGGACGTGCCGGACACCCCGTACGCGCCCGGCCCGGACGGTCAGCCGGAGCCGGGCCCCGACCCGCGGCGGCCCGCCCAGCTCACCGCCGCCACGGCGACGGCGGAGAGGAACACCAGCGCGCCGGCCCCGGGATGCAGGACCATCAGCGCCGGCGCCAGGAGGACGCAGACCCCGGCGAGCAGCCACAGGCGGCGCGACGGACCCGGTCCGTCCGCCGGCGCGGTCCCCGTCTCGCCGAAGTCCCGGAACAGGGCGGCGAGCCGGGCGTCGCGCAGCAGCGCCCGTTCGGTCTCGTGCAGGACGCGGAGTTCTCGGAGGGTGAGGCGGCGGGATTCGTTCATGATCTCGGCTCGTTCGGTGCGGACGGCGGTGGACGGTCGTTCGACGGGTACCCGGTCCGAGCGGGTGAATCTCCCGTTCTCCGCTGATACCGGCGCCGGGCCCGGACCGGGAGGACCGGGCCGGGAGGATCGGGCCGGACCGGACGGCTCAGCCGACGCGGTACCGCAGGAGCAGCATGGCCGCGTCGTCCCGCAGCGGCCCCCCGACGTGCGTCACCAGATCCCGGCGCAGTGCCTCCAGCCCGGTGTCCGGGCTGGCCTCCCGCAGCAGGAAGGCGCGCCGGACCAGCGGATAGAAGCGGTCGTCCGGGTCGCGCGCCTCGGCGACGCCGTCGGTGTACAGCAGCATCTGGTCGCCGGGGGCGAGCGACAGCCCGTACGGCTCCGGGGGCTTGAGGTCGAACCCCATGCCCAGGGGCGGCGCGGTCTCGGGCGGCTCCGCGAGATGGGCCGTGCCGTCCGCGCGGACGACCAGCGGTGAGGGGTGGCCGTGGTTGAGCAGGGTCACCGAGCGGTCGTCGTGCGTCTCGGCCAGGACGGCGGTGACGAACCGCTCCTCCGTCATGTGCCGGTTGATCGACCGCTCCAGCCGGGCGCTCACCGCCGTCAGGTCCGGCTCGTCGTACGCCGCCTCCCGGAACGCGGCCAGGACGACCGCCGCCGTCTCCACCGCCTCCAGGCCCTTGCCCTGGACGTCGCCCACGATCACCCGGACCCCCGACGGCGAGGTGACGACCTCGTACAGATCGCCCCCGATCCGCGCCTCGGCCACCGCGGAGGTGTAGGACACCGCCACCCGCAGGTGGCCCGCGGACCGCGGCACCGGGCGCAGCAGCACCCGCTGGGCCACCTCGGCGATGGACCGCACGTTCGCCAGCTCCGCCTCGTGCCGCTGCCGGACGGCCGTGGCGGCCAGTCCGGCCGCCGACACCCCGGCCACCGACAGGATCGCCGTGTAGCCGCGCACCGACCCCAGCTGGCCGTTGAAGACGGCCAGCACCAGGCACAGCGCCAGGGCCAGCAGCCCGATCAGCGCGGTGCGGCGCATGCCGCCGACCAGACTGGCGAAGGCGGGGCCGAGCGACACCAGCGGCAGGAAGCCCACGCCCGGGCCCGCCGTCACGTCCACCACGGCGACGACGGTCATGGCGGCGAAGGGCAGCCCGGCCAGCAGTCGGTAGCTGTCGTCGTCGCGATCGGCCAAGGTGAACTCCGGGATTGGGTTCGGACGCCCCACGGTTGCCTGCGAACAGCTTCCCAGCCGAGGGCGGTGCGGGAAAGTGAACCGCGCGGTTGCGTCGGTTCCCCCGCCCGCTCGAGCGGACCTCCCCCGAGCTACCCCGGCAGTCCCCGCAGCGCGTAGTACGCCCGCAGGGCGGCCTCGCCGCCCGAGCCCATCGCCGTCATGATCCGCTGGGCGCGCGGCGACCGCAGGTCGCCGGCCACGTGGACGCGCGGACGCTGCGCGCCGGGCGGGCAGTGGCCGCCCGCGTCGGCCACGAGGTCGCCGGGGACGCGCACGGGACCGCTGCCGATGTTGAGGTACGCCACGTCGGCCGTCCACCGCAGGGACCCGCCCGCCGCGGTGGCGATCTCGGCCGCGACCCCGGCCCGCCGCCCCGGCCCGCCGCGCAGGACGACGCGCCGTACCGGCACCAGCTCCACGCGCCGGTCCGCGCGGACCTCGGCGGTCTTGTAGCCGTCCGAGGGCGGGTGCGCGACCAGGAAGCGGACGTCCGCGGACGGGTCCGCGCGCAGCAGGGTGCCCAGCGGGCGGTCGGCGCCGAGCACCAGCACCGTCCGGCCGGACAGCGCCGCCGGGTCGGCCTCCCACAGCGGGCCGGCGGCACGGCCCCCGGGATCGGCGGCCCAGTCGGTGTCGGCGGGCCTAAGCGGCCCGGTGCCGGTGGCGACGACGGCGTGGGCGGCGGTACGGCGCTCCCCCGAGGCGAGCGTGACGGCGACGTGGTCGTCGCGGGCGGTCAGGCGGACGACGCGGGCGCCGTACTCGACCCGGCACCCGGCCGCCCGCGCCACGTCGCCGGCCGCCGCCGCGGCGAACTCCGGGCCGGAGGAGAAACCGCCCAGCACGTTCCCCAGGGAGCGGACGTACCGCAGCTTCCCGCACAGCTCCGGCCCCGCCTCCAGCAGCAGCGTGCGCATCCCCACACCGGCGGCCGTCACGGCGGCGGCGCAGCCCGCCGGGCCGCCGCCGACGACGAGCAGATCCGCCTCCCCGGCGTGCGCCGTGTCCCTCACCCCGTCCGTCACACCCCCCATTCCAGTATCCGCGCGGTCCGTTCGCCCGGACGGTCCAGCGGCGCGGCCCCCCGGGATGCCGCCCGCACCGCCCGCGCCCACGCTGCCGGAAAAGGAAGGCGGCGCGCCGCTCCCCGGGGCGGCGCGCCGGGACGGACGGGAGGCGGAGGATGAGCCGGAGCGTACGGGCGGTGTCGGAGGCCGGAGGGACGGGCCGGCGGGCGGCCGGGCGGAAGCGCGGAGGCGGGGCGATACGCCGGGTCCGCCGAATACGCCGGACGGCCCCGGCCGCCGTCGTGCTGGCGCTCGCCGCGCTCGCCTCGTGCACCGGGCGCGGCGCTTCCCCCGAGGCGGGCCGGGCGGCGCCGGCGGCGGAGCGGCACCGGCCGTTCACCGTGGTCGCGACCGGCGACGTCATCCCGTACCCGTCGATCATCGAGCAGGCCCGGCGGGACGCGGGCGGGACGGGCCACGACTTCACCCGCATCCTCGCGGGCGTGAAGCCGGTCGTCGCCCCCGCCGACATCGCCCTGTGCCACATGGAGACCCCCTACGGCGACGAGGACGGCCCCTTCACCGGCTACCCGCTGTTCCGCTCGCCGCCCCAGCTGGCGGAGGCGCTCCGCGCCACCGGCTACGACAGCTGCTCGACCGCCTCCAACCACAGCCTCGACGACGGCTTCGACGGGGTGCGCCGCACCCTCGACGCGCTGGACGCGGCGGGCGTACGGCACTCCGGCACGGCCCGCAGCGCGGCGGAGGCCGCCCGCCCCGCCCTGCTGGAGGCGGGCGGCGCCCGGATCGCCCACCTGTCGTACACCTACGGCACCAACGGCATCCCCCTCCCCGGGGACCGGCCGTGGGCGGTGAGCCTGCTGGAGCCCGAACGCGTGCTCGCGGACGCCCGCGCCGCGCGCCGCGCCGGGGCCGACGTGGTGATCGTCAGCCTGCACTGGGGCACCGAGTGGCAGCGGGAGCCCGACGCGCGGCAGAAGGAGCTGGCCCACCGGCTCACCGCCGCGCGCACCGGCGGGCGCAAGGCCGTCGACCTGCTGATCGGCACCCACAACCACGTCCCCCAGCCGTACGAGAAGGTGAACGGCACCTGGGTCGTCTACGGGCTGGGCGACCAGGTCGCCAGCTTCGTCCCCGAGGAGAAGCGCAGCGGCAACGAGGGCTCCATGGCCCGCTTCACCTTCGCCCCCGAGGACGGCCGCTGGACCGTCGCGAAGGCCGAGTTCCTGGTCGGCCACTCGGACACGGGCCCGCCCTTCCGCGTCGTACGCGCCACCGGGGAGGACTTCCCCGAGGTGCACCGGCGCGTGCGCGAGGCGGTGCTGAGCCGGGGCGCGGGGGAGGACGGGCTCACCGAGGGCCGGTGAGCCGGGGGCGGAGGTCCGGCCGGGGCGGCGGTCAGCCCAGGGACTCGCCCGCGTGCGGGGAGACCACCCCGGCCGCGATCAGCCCGAAGATCAGCAGGCCCAGCAGGACGCGGTAGACCACGAACGGCATGAAGCTCCGGGTGGAGATGAACTTCATGAACCAGGCGATGACCGCGTAGGCCACGAGGAAGGACAGGACGGTCGCGAAGAGCGTCGGCCCCCAGGAGACGTGCCCCTCGCCGATCTCCGTCAGCTCGAACAGCCCGGAGGCGAGGACGGCGGGGATGGCCAGCAGGAAGGAGTAGCGGGCGGCGGCCTCGCGGGTGTAGCCCATGAACAGGCCGCCGCTGATCGTCGCGCCCGAGCGGGACACGCCGGGTATCAGCGCCATCGCCTGGGCCATGCCGAACAGCAGGCCGTCGCGCACGGTCAGCTTCTCCAGCGACTTGCGCTCGCGCACGGCGCGGTGGCGCCCGCCGGAGGCGTCGCGGGCCGCGAGCCGGTCGGCCACGCCCAGGACGACGCCCATCACGATCAGCGTCGTGGCGATCAGCCGCAGGTCGCGGAAGGGGCCCTCGATGTGGTCCTTGAGCGTCAGGCCGAGGACGCCGATCGGGATGGAGCCGACGATCACCAGCCAGCCCAGCTTGGCGTCGTGGTCGCCGCGCGCGCCCCTGTCGTACAGCGAGCGGAACCAGGCGGAGACGATCCGCGCGATGTCCTTGCGGAAGTAGATCAGCACGGCGGTCTCGGTGCCGATCTGGGTGACCGCGGTGAAGGCCGCGCCGGGGTCCTCCCATCCCGCGAAGACCGCGGTCAGCCGCAGATGGGCGCTGGAGGATATGGGGAGGAACTCGGTCAGCCCCTGGACGAGCCCGAGGATGAACGCTTCGAACCAAGACATGTCGGGGTGTGCTCGTCCCTATTTCGTGATCATCGGTCAGGTCGGGCAGATGCTATGGCCGGTCGGCGACGGGAAGGCAAACGGCGGGCGAACGTCCGCCCCTCGTGCGTACCGGCTCGGTGACCGCCCGGGTCGCGGGGGTCAGGCGGCCGCCGGCATCCGCCGCAGCCGGGTGCGCCTGCGCCAGGCGACGACCGCCGCGGCCAGCCCGGGAACGGTGATGAAGGCGAACGCGGCCAGGAAGACGGGCGAGGTCGGCGCCGTGGCCTGGCTGCCCGCGACGGCGTACGCGGCGGTGTTGGGCACGCAGCCCAGCGCGGTGGCGGACAGGAAGGCGGTCCAGCGCATCCGGGTGACCGAGGCGCCGTAGTTGGAGACGGCGAACGGGATCCCCGGCAGCACCCGCAGCACCAGCATCGAGCGGAAGCCGTGGCGGCTGAGCTGGCGGTCGCCGGCCGCCAGCCAGCGGCCGCGCAGCAGCGGGCGCAGCGCGTCCTGCCCCAGCAACCGCCCCAGCCCGAAGGCGATCCCGGCCCCCAGCACCGTCCCGGCCACCGCCGCGGCCGTGCCCAGGGCGGCGCCGAAGAGCGCCCCCGAGGCCAGGTTCAGCACCGGTCTGGGGACCAGCGCCGCCGTGCACAGGCCGTACCCGGCGGCGAACAGCGCCAGCGCGCCGCCGCCGGAGAGACGGGGACGCCACCCCTGGGCGAACAGCTGCTGCGGCTCGTGGAGGACCACCACCGTGGCGGCGGCCGCCAGCAGTACGGCGAGGAGGGACAGACGGGACCACGGGGAGAACAGCACCGTGGAGCACCGGGCGGCGAGTCCGGCGGGCTGCGGAGCGGGGACGGGCACCGGGCGAGCGTAACCGACGCGGGTGACGTACGTCCCGGTGTGCCCGCTGTGAGGTCCGCGACCCGGCGGGCCCGGCCCCGCCCGTCCCCCGCTCCCGCGGCGGGCCGCGACGGTGCCGCGGCAGCGCTGTGACAATGGGGCGATGGACGACGAGACGGCGGACGAGCCGGTACCCGTGCGCCGGACCGTGGACCAGGGCACCGCCCGGCTGCTGCCGGACGTGGACCGGCCGCGGGCCTGGCTGCTCACCGTCGACGACGCCCCCCAGTCGTACGTGGACCTCGGCGACCCGGCGCACCTGGAGTTCGAGTACACGCGCCGGATCGCCCACGTCCTGGACTGCGCCGCCGCCCCCGGGACCCCGCTGGACGCCCTCCACCTGGGCGGCGGGGCCATGACCCTGCCGCGCTACCTGGCCGCCGCCCGCCCCGGCTCCCGCCAGGAGGTGGTGGACGCCGACCGGGCGCTGCTCGGCCTGGTCGCCGAGCACCTGCCGCTGCCGCCCGGCAGCGGGATCGAGGTGCGCGCCGACGACGCCCTCGCCGCGCTGCGGGAGAGACCGCCGGGCTCGGTGGACGTGCTGGTCGCCGACGTCTTCGGCGGCTCCCGCGTCCCGGCCCACCTGACCACCCTGGCCTATGCCCGGGCCGCCGCCGCGGTGCTGCGGCCGGAGGGGATCTACGCGGCCAACCTCGCCGACGCCGCGCCCTTCGCCTTCCTCCGCTCCCAGATGGCCGGCTTCCGCACGGCGTTCGGCGAGGGCCCCGGCCGTCTGTGCCTGATCGCCGAGCCCGCCGTGCTGCGCGGCCGCCGGTTCGGCAACACCGTGCTGGTCGCCTCCCGCGCCGGACTGCCCGTGGAGCGGCTGGCGCGGCTGGCGGCGGGCGACCCGTTCCCGGCCCGGGTGGAGCACGGCGCCGCGCTGGAGCGGCTGATCGGGGACGCGCGCCCGGTTCAGGAGAGCGAGGCGGCGCCCTCGCCGGAGCCGCCGGAGGGCTCCTTCACCGTCGGCTGACCGACGGCCACCACCTCTCCGTTGCGCCGGGCCAGGTTCCGCACGTCCGGCACGCACAGCACCGCGGCCGTCAGCAGGACGACCAGCGCCGAGCAGCCCCACAGCGCCGCCGGCCGGCCCGCCAGTCCCTCGACGGGGCCGGCCGCGGCCGTGGCCAGGGGCACCAGGGCGATGGAGCCCAGCCAGTCGTAGGCCGAGACCCGGGAGAACTTCTCCTCCGGCACCTCCTGGTGCAGCGCCAGCATCCAGCTCACCCCGAACACCTCGAGCGTGACACCGGTCATGAACATCGCCGCGACCAGCCACCCCACGGACACCGGCACCGCCAGCGCCGCCGAGGGCAGCGCCAGCGGGAAGACGCACAGCACACCGGTCAGCAGGATGCGGCGCGGCCGCCAGCGGGTCATCAGCAGCCCGCCGAGCACCGTGCCCGCGCCGTAGGCGGCCAGGGCGATCCCCCAGGGCCGGGCGCCGCCCAGGTGCTCCTCGGCGACCTGCGGTCCGTACACCGCCTCGGCCGCCGCGACCACCGCGTTGACGACCGAGAACTGCAGGACCACCGCCCACAGCCACGGCCGCCCCGCGACCTCGCGCCAGCCGTCGCGCAGATCGCCGAGCAGCCCGCCGCCCGGCGCGCGCTCGGACATCCCGCGCAGGTCGAGGAAGGCGCGCAGCGCTCCCGCGACGGCGAAGGCGGCGGCGTCGATCGCCAGCACCCAGCCGGGACCGACCGCGGCGATCAGCGCGCCGCCGAGCGCCGCACCGCCGATGGAGGCGCCGTTGACCCCCATGCGGAAGACGGCGAAGGCGCGCCCGGCCTGCTCGCCGCGGACGCTGGCGAGCACCATCCCCTCGGCGGCCGGGGCGAAGAACGCGTGCCCGGTGCCGCCCAGCGCGGACAGCAGCACCATCTGCCACAGCTCGGCGCGCCCGGTGATCACCAGCGCGGCGAAGACGCCCTGGGAGGCGCAGTTGAGCGCGTTGGCCGCCACCATCACCCGGTGGCGCGGCAGCCGGTCGGCGACGGCGCCGCCGACGAGCAGGAAGAGGACCAGGGGAACGGTGCGGGCGGCGGCGACCAGTCCCACGTCGGTGCCGTCGCCGCCCGAGGCGAGCACGGCGAACGCCGCCGCGATCAGCGCACCGGAGTTGCCCAGCCCGGTGATCACGGCGGCGGCCGTCAGCAGCGTGTAGTTGCGGCCCGCGCGGGCGGTGCGGATCGGCCGCCGCCCCGCCGTCCCGCTCCCGTCCCCCGGGGCCTCCCGGGGGGTCAGTCCTCCTCCGCGTACGGCCGCAGACTGCCGGTCATCTTGTCGATGACGCTCCGGGGCACCTCGTCCTCGACCCCCGCGTCGGTGACGAGGAGCCAGATGCGCAGGTCGTTGCCGCCGTCGATCCAGGAGACGGTCACGACCTTGCCGTCGGAGTCACACTTGTTCTCCTTCTTGACCCCGGTGGCGGTGGCGGTCGCGATGTGGCCGGTGATGCCGTGCTCGTTGGAGAACTTCTTCGCCTTGGTCAGCTTGACGGTGTCCTTCTGCTCGCCGTACGCGAAGTAGACGAAGTTCTCCGCGGCGAGCTCGGCGCCCTCGGCGGTGTTGCGGGAGCCCTGGCCGCCCTTGCTGCCGACGACGGCCCGGGTGTACGTGCTGTTGCCGACCTTGCACCACCCCTCCTTGTGGAAGGCCGGTGCGCTGAAGGCGACCTGCGGCCCGGAGAAGGGGTCGTCCTCGTCCTTCTGCCCGTAGCCGATGATCGTCGTCTCCGTGCCGACCTTCCAGTCGGCGGGCACGTCGAAGGCGTTGTGGTGCTTGGCGTTGGTGACGACCTTCCAGCCGGGCACCACCGGGTCGGGCTTCTCCGGCGAGAGGCCGTCGCGCGGGTTGGTGGGGTCGTCCCGTTCCGCGCCGGGGCTCTCGCTCGGCTCCCGGGAGGGCTCCTGGGCGGAGGGCCCGGTGCTCGGGGAGGCGCTGCTGCCGGGGCCCTCGGCGCTCTTGCCCTTGTCGTCGCCGGTGAGGACGAAGACCCCCGTCACCACGGCCGCGGCGATCACCGCGACGGCCGCGACGATGGCGATCGCCGCGTTCCTGCCGCCCTTGCCGCCGCCCCGCGGCGGCTGGGGGACGCCGGGCTGCCCCCACTGGCCGCCGGGCTGCGTCTGGTAGGGGTTGGGTGCCTGGTACCCCGGCGTCTGGTAGGGGTTCGGCGCCTGGTACCCCGGCGTCTGGTACGGGTTGGGCTGCTGGTGGTGCGGGTCCTGCGGGTTCTGCTCGCCCCCGGGCGGCTGCTGTCCTGGCCACATGGCGAGAACACTAGAGCCGCCGCCGCGGCCGGACCACGGCCACCCCCACTTCGGTACGCACCCGGTACACGCCACCGGGCGCCGGGGCGTGCGGCGTCAGCCCTCGCCGCCCTCCCGGACGGTCAGCGTCTCCCGGTGCGTGGCGGCCAGTTCCCGGTACATCGCGGCGTTGACGCGGACGCCCTCCCGCTCCTCCGCGGTCAGTTCCCGCCGGACGCGGGCGGGCACCCCGGCGACCAGGGAGCCGGGCGGGACCTCCATGCCCTGCGGCACCAGCGCATGGGCCGCCACCAGCGAACCGGCGGCCACCCGGGCGCCGTTGAGCACCGTCGCGCCCATCCCGACCAGGACGTCGTCCTCCACCGTGCAGCCGTGCAGCACCGCGTTGTGCCCCACCGAGACGCGCTCGCCCACGGTGACCGGGAAGCCCGGGTCGGCGTGGAGGGTGCAGTTGTCCTGGACGTTGCTGCCGGCGCCGACGGTGATCGCGTCGCAGTCGCCGCGCAGCACCGCGCCGTACCAGACGCTCGCGCCCGCTCCCAGCGACACCTCGCCGACCACCACGGCCGTCGGGGCGACGTACGCCTCCGGGTCGACCACCGGTTCCCTGCCGACCACGCCCGCGATCATCGCCCGCCGCTCCATCCGTGTCTCTCCCGCCCGCCGCGCCGCGCGGCCCGTGTGCCGATCACCGTTCCACCGGCACCGTACGGGACGGGTGGGGCGGGAATCACAGCACGGTGGACGGTGCGCCGCCCGTCCGGGCGTCTACCGTGAGCGGGTGCCCAAGAACAGGAACGTGTTCTCCTCCCTGCTGTCCCGCGCCCTGTCGCGCCCGGCGTCCCGCGCCGTGCACACGCTGTGGCGCCATGCGCAGCGGGCGGGCGCCGTCTCGGCCGAGCGCCCCGGGCCGTACGCGTTCCGCCGGATCGGGGAGGGCACGCGGCTGGCCTTCCCGCAGGGCACGCTCTTCGGCACCGAGTGGATCGAGCTGGGCGCGTGCTGCGTCATCGGCGCCGAGGTCACGCTGACCGCCGGGATGATGCCGGACCTCGACCTCGGCCCGGACACGGTGCTGCGGCTGGGCGACGGGGTGGTCCTCGGCCGCGGCAGTCACGTGGTCGCCGACGGCGCCGGGGCGGGCGTGACGATCGGCGACGACGTCTTCTGCGGCCCGTACGTCTACATCACCTCCACCAACCACTCCTACGACGACCCCCACCTGCCGATCGGCAGGCAGTGGCCGCGCTCGGCGCCGGTGGAGATCGGGGCGGGCAGCTGGCTGGGCACGGGAGCGGTGGTGCTGCCGGGGGCGCGGCTGGGGCGGAACACGGTGGTGGCGGCCGGTTCGGTCGTCCGCGGCGAGGTGCCCGACCACGCCGTGGTCGCGGGCGCGCCCGCGAGGGTCGTACGGCGCTGGGACGCCGAGGAGGGCTGGCTGCCCCCGCTGCGCACCCCGCCGCCGGTGCCGGTGCCCGAGGGCGTCACGCCCGGGCAGCTCGTCGCGCTGGCCGGTCTCGACGCGCCGGAGCCCGGCGCGGACGGGGCGCAGGCGGGCAGACTGGACCCGGCGGCCGGTCGCGGGCCGGCACCGGACCGGGCCGCCGGCCGGAGACGGACGACCGACGGGATGCGTACGCCGTGAACAACCGGACCCTGCGCCTGCTGCTGCTCTTCGCCGTCGCCCTGCACGGGCTGGCGCTGCTGCTGTACGTCGCCCGCAACCACTGGTTCTGACCGTCGGTCCCCGGCCTCCGTGCCCGTGTCCCGTGTTCCGGGCACCGGTCAGCCCGAGGCCAGCAGCAGGGTGCCGGCCAGCGCCAGTCCCGCGCCCGCCGTCTGCACCGCGCGCAGCCTCTCCCGCAGCATGCCGCGCGCGGCCAGGGCCGTCACCACGGGGTAGAGGGAGGCGAGCACCGCGGCGACGGTGACCGGGCCGATCCGGGCGGCCAGCGCGTAGCTGCCGTTGGCGGCGACGTCGGCCAAGCCGACGAAGGCGAGCGCGGGGAGCGCGGAGCGGATCCCCCGCGTCCCCTCGGCGCCCGTGGCCGCCCCGCCGCGCCGCACCGAGACGTACAGGGCCGCGCCGCCGACCGCGACGTTGCACACCCGCTGGACGAACAGGGCCAGGAACAGGCCGGTGACGGTGGTGGACGCCTCCGCCAGCAGCGCCATCACCGCGCCGAAGCCGACCGCCGAGCCCAGGGTGAGCAGCAGCGCCCGCCGCTGCACCGGGGCGCCCCTCAGCTGCGGCCCGCCCGCCAGCACCACCCCGGCGACGGCGACGGCCATGCCCGCGTACTGCCCCGGGCCGGGCCGCTCACCCAGGGCCAGTCCGACCCCGACGGGGACGACGACCGCCAGCGAGGCGAGGGGGGAGACCACGCCCATCGGCCCCATGGCCAGGGCGCGGTAGAAGCACAGCATCGCGGCCGGGCCCACCACCCCGGCCGCGACGGCGAACCATAGCCGGTCCCCGGCCTCGCTCCACGCGCCGGTCGCCACCACGACCACCCCCAGCACGGCCGCGGCGAGCGCCTGCGAGACGACCACCACGGTCAGGGCCGGCATGCGCCGGGTCAACAGTCCGCCGCCGAAGTCGGCCAGTCCCCACAGCAGACTGGTGGCCAGGGCATAGGTGATCATCGAGGCGCCTCGCAGTACAGTGTCGTGGACTTCGGGGTCCATCTCACGGTAGTTCACTCTGATGGACCCTGTCATTGAAAATATTTGACCACGCGATCGAAGCGGCGCCGCCCGCCGGGAAGCCGGGAAGCCGGGAAGCTCCGAGGCCGAAGGGGGCCGGGCGCGCCGGGACAGGGGACGCCCGTGACGGACCTCGACCAGCTCACCCAGTCGCTCGCCCGCAACCTCAGGCGCCTGCGCACCGAGAGGGGCTTCACCCTGGACGCCCTGGCGGCCCGGGCCGGGATCAGCCGCGGCATGCTCATCCAGATCGAGCAGGCCCGCACCAACCCCAGTGTCGGCACGGTCGTCAAGGTCGCGGACGCGCTCGGCGTGAGCCTCACCGGTCTGCTCGACCCCGGCCGGGAGCCGGCGGTCCGGCTGGTCCCCTCCGAGCAGGCCGTGCGCCTGTGGTCCACCGAGGCCGGCAGCCACGCCACCCTGGTGGCCGGAACCGAGGCGCCCGGCCCGCTGGAGCTGTGGACGTGGAGGCTGATGCCCGGGGACGGCAGCGCCTCGGACCCCCACCCCGGCGGAACCACCGAACTGGTCCACGTCACCGCCGGCGTGCTCACCCTCACCGTCGACGGCGACGACCACGAGGTGCCCGCCGGGACCTCCGCGGCCTTCCGGTCGAACGTCCCGCACGGCTACCGCAACGACGGCGACGAGCCGGTGGAGATGACCATGGCCGTCTCGGTGCCGCCGGCGCCGCGCTGAGACCGCTGCGCTGAGACCGCCGCGCTGAGACCGACCCGCGGAGGCTCCCGCCGGCGGCTGCTAGCGTGCACGCCATGCGCGCTCCCCTGGGGAACTTCACCGACGCCTGGCCGGTCGCCGACAAGCTCGGCCTGCTCGCCCCGCCGGTCGCCGCCGCGCTGCGCGGTCCCGTGCCGGCCGACGGCGTCGTCTACGTCGACAGCGACCCGGACGACGCCGACACCGCCCGCTTCGGGGAGGTCCACGGCATCCCGCCCGAGCGGTCCGCCAACTGCGTGGTCGTCGCGGGCCGTCGGGGCCAGGGGACCACCCTGGCCGCCTGCGTGGTCCTCGCCCACACCCGCGCCGACGTCAACCGCACCGTCCGGCGCGAACTGGGCGTCCGCAAGGCCTCGTTCGCGCCCGTGGAGACGGCCGTGGGCGAGTCCGGCATGGAGTACGGCGGCATCACCCCCGTCGGCCTGCCCGAGAGCTGGCCGCTGCTGGTCGACGCCGCCGTGGCCGACACCCCGTACGCCGTCATCGGCTCCGGGCGCCGCCGCGGCAAACTCCTGGTGCCCGGCGCGCTCCTCGCCCGCCTGCCCGGTGCGCGGGTACTGGAGGGACTGGGGGTCCCGGTGGCCCGCACCGGCGACTGACCGCCCCGCGAACGCTACTCTGCCCGCATGTCGAACCACGATGACCTGCTCGTCCGCATCGCCGAGAAGGTGGAGTCCGAGCGGAGCAACCAGATGCCCCTCACCGTGGTGGTCCCCGGTGCGGTCATCACCGGCAGGCTGGCGCCCGAGGCCGTCTGGAAGGCGCGAGTCGCCGAGGTCCTGCGGGACTCCGAGCGCCTGAAGCCGTTCGCCGAACTGTTCGCGCCGTCCCAGGACGGCGGGCACGGCGACGGCGGCCGGCCCACCCACCTGCACCTGCACGTCGCACGCATCCTCCAGGGGAGCTACGGCCTCCCCGACACCGGCGGGATGTACCGCGTCGCCATCGGCGAGGTGAGCGGCTGGACCCTGGGGGAACTCAGTTACTCCGACGAGTGAGGGGAGCGGCCGGGCGCCCGCCGCGCCCGGCCGCCCCGCGCGGGGGGCCGGCCGGACGCGGCGCGGATGACCCGCCGGGCGGCCGGGCACGCCCCGGCCGGGGCGG
>NZ_JARVKV010000078.1 GCF_029813835.1 Streptomyces sp. DH37 | reverse complement strand
TCGCTTCGCTCACTGCGGCCGACAGCGGCCCGCTCTGCGGGCCGAAGGGGCTCCGCTTCGCTCCTCCCCCGAAGTCGGTCCTAGGTAGTGCCGATGAGTAGTCGTCAGAAGGTTTGTAAAGGGCGCAGGTTGGGCCCGCTGCGCGGGCCGGGCTGATTACGGGGGTGGGGGCTTGCGTGGTCTGGTCACGGACTGTCAGACGATGGAGGACGTCTTGACCGAGCTGGTGGGCCAGCGCCGGTGCAGCAGAGTCGCACCCCTCTGTTCCGTGGCCGCCCCCGGCGGTGCGGCCACGGGGCTAGATCCTTGGTGCCGATCCCGTACCGGCCCGCAGACCGATCCGCCGCGCCCCGGCCCGTGGATAGCTTCCTTCCCATGCGCATAGGACTCCTTGGTACCGGCAACGTCGGCCGGGCACTGGCCCGCGGCTGGAGCACCGCGGGACACGACGTACTCCTCGGTTCCCGCCGCCCCGAAGAGCGAACAGACCTCGAGCTTCCCGTGGCCGGCCTGCGTGAAACGGCCGATCACGCGGAGGTATTGGTCAACGCGACGCCTGGGAACGTCTCGGTGGATCTGCTGCGCTCCATCGGTGCCCCAACGCTGGCCAGCCGCTTCGTGATCGACGTCGGAGTGGGCCTCACCGACGACTACACCGAGCTCTCTCACCCCAACAGCAGTTTGGCCGAGCAGATCCAGGCGGCCTTCCCCACGACGCCCGTCGTCAAGACCCTGTGCACCATGGACTCCACCGCGATGATCGACCCAGGAGGTCTCGCGGGCCCGTCCACGGTATTCCTCTCCGGCGACGACGCCGAGGCCAAACAGGCCGCCGGACGCCTGCTCACCGATCTCGGCTGGCCCCCGTCCGCGCAACTCGACATCGGCGGCATCATCAGCGCACGCGGACAGGAGCACTTCGCTCTGCTCTTCATGGGGATCGCCAACGGCCTGGGTTCCCACACCTTCAACATCAACGTGGTCCCGCGAGCCGCCGCCTGAGACCTGACGTCCCCCTTTGCACCCTCCGCGGACGCGCTGCGGGTGGCGCGAAGGGGGACGCGCCGCGTCGGCGGCTTGATGGTCAGGAAGGACGCCAGCACCACAGTCGCTGCCACCGCCGGGAGCGGCCAGACGGGACCCGCTGGCCAGGGGCGGCCGAGGAAGCTCTGGCCGAGCAGGGCGAGCGGGAGGGCGGATTGCTCCGTCCGTGGGGGGCCGGCCGACTTGTATCGGCAGGTCGATGGTCCCTCAGGCGTGGGCGCAATGGGAGCGTGGGCCTCGCTCCGCTCGGTCCGGAAGCTCGGCGCTTCGCACCGAGCGAAGCGCCCTCGCTTCGCTCGGGCAGGCCGGGGCTCCGCCCCCGCCATCGGGCCGCGTTGCGGCGCGGCCTGCCCCCAGGTGGTGCGGATGAGCAGCGGGGGCCGGGCCCGCTGCGCGGGCCAGGCCGGCTACGGAGAGGCGGAGCGGGCCGGTTCTACTCGGGTTGAGTCACGGTCAGGGCCCATCGGATGCTCTCATCCGAAGCATCGACCCCCACAGTGAAGGACCCCGATCGCACGACACCCGCATCCATAGTCACCGAACCCACACCTACACTGCCAGTTGGACAGGCCACCGCGAACTCGGCCACCTGCACCTGCCGCGACTCCATCGTCACCGCCACGCTGCCCCCGCCTTCACAGGCCACCGTCAGAACAGTCGGCAGTCCCTCCCACGCTCCACCGGAGGCTACTCCGCCATCCCCCGTCATCTCCTCCACCCACACCAGACCCTCCGGCCCGGGATGGGGAAGAAGACCATCAGCAGCCACGGCCGGCACAGCCCCTGCCCCGGCCACCCCCGAAGCCGCCAGCATCACTACCGCCGCAGCCTTCCTCGCGCTCATCACGCCTGCCCCTTCCTGATGACCGGTCACAACACGGTCAGTGTGACGCGCGGGGCAGCCTCCACGCCTGAGTACGGAAACTCATGACGCCCAAACCGGAAACACGCAGCCAGCAGAGGCTGGTGGAGGACTCCGCCGCACTCCACCATCAAGCACCAATCCCAGAGGCACGGCTCAGCACCCGTCACAACATCTGGACCCAACCAGAAATCGGGCCCGCTGCGCGGGCCAGGCCGGCTACGGGAGGGCCGGGGGGCGAGGTGACAGGCGGTCACGGGGCGAGAGGGCGGGGGGAGTCGGCAGGTTCTCCTCGTGCGGGATGCATCGCTGTGTAGAGTCTGGGAAAACACACCGCCCCTGGAAGAGTGAGGAACGGCCCGTGCTGGACGCGAGGGAGGATCCGAAAATCCGCGCACGTGCGACGGTGCGGCGCAAAGCTGCGGGCATGACGGCGGGGCAGATCGAAAAAGCCACGGACGAGGCGCGTAGGCATGAACGGATCCGCTCGCGACTGCGTGAGACCGAGGATGACGTGCGCGCTATCGGTATCGCGGTGGCCGAGCACACCGAGTGGCGCCGCATCGGGTACGTGATGGAGGAAGAGGGCCTGGAGGTCTACGATCCTGAGCGCGATCCGACGGCGGTGCGGTGGGCGCGCGAGGAAGCCGGGCGGAAGCGACAGGCGCAAGCCCGGCAGGACGGTGCGGCCAAGCTGGTGCTGACCGTCCCCGTGGAAGAGGAGGCCTATCAGCAGCTGCGGGCCTGCGCTGCGGCTCACGGCATCGCCCCGCGGCACCTGATGGGCTTGCTGGCCGAGCGGGTCCGCACCACGTCCGAGGGGCTCGTGGAAGTGGCTCCCTTTGCCGTGGAAATCGGCGCGGACATCGAGAAATAACCGGGCGGTCGCTCACACCTGTGCTTTTCAGGCGTACTCGAATTCCCTGGATATCCGGGGAAAGGAGCGGGGGTACTCGTGACGGGTATCAGGCTCCGGCCACATCAGGCCGAGGCGGTGGACGTGATTGTCCGTGCGCTGGAGTACCGCGCAGGTTCTCAGGTGCCGGAGGAGGGGTTGCGGGCCACGGTGGTGGCCGCTACCGGGGCGGGCAAGACGCTGATCGCCGCCGAGGCCGCCCGTCGTCTGGAGCCGCGGGGTCGGGTGCTGGTGATGGTGCCGACCCTGGGCCTGCTGAGTCAGACCGTGGAGGCGTGGCGGGCGGCCGGCCATACCGGCCCCGCGGTCGCGGTGTGCTCGCTGGAGGGGGATGAGGCGCTGGCGGCGCTGGGGGTGCGGTGCACCACGAATCCGATCCGGTTGGCGCTGTGGGCCGGGAGCGGTCCGGTGACCGTGTTCGCCACCTACGCCTCCCTCGTCCCGCGCCAGGACATCGACCCGGACGGTTCGGACGGGGAGCCGGTCCAGGTGCCGGGGCCGCTGGAAACAGCGCTCCAGGGCGTCTACGGGCAGCAACTGGCGCCGTTCGGGCTCGCCGTGGTCGACGAGGCGCACCGTACGTCCGGGGGCTTGGCCAAGCCGTGGGCGGCGATCCATGACAACCGCCGGATCCCGGTGGCGCGGCGGCTGTACCTGACCGCCACACCACGCATCTGGGAGCTGGCCGGGCGGCCGGGCGAAGAACGGGCCGTGGGAGGCGGGAGCGGGGCGCGGAAGGCGGTGGAGGGCGCGTCGGAGGCTGCTCCGGTGGCCTGCGGGGAGTTGGTGGCCAGCATGGATGACGAGCGGTTGTACGGGCCGCAGGTGTTCGTCTTCTCCCTCGCCGAAGCCGTCGACCGGGGCGTTCTGGCCCGGTTCGAGATCGACGTCCTCGAGATCCGCGCTCCCGATCCCGGGACGGAAGGGGTGACCGGAGCGGGCGGCGCGGGTGGGAGCGAGGAGGAACGGCGGGGCCGGCGCCTCGCCGTCCTCCAGGCCGCGTTGGTCCAGCACGCCGCTGAGACGGGTATGCGGTCGCTGATCAGCTTCCACCACCGGATCGCCGAAGCGCTCGCTTTCGCCCACGCCCTGCCGGGGACCGCGGCGCGGCTGCGCCAGAAGGACCCCGTGCTGTATCCGCGGCGGGTGTGGGCCGACTGGCTCTGCGGCGAACACGAACCGCAGCATCGGCGTCGGGTGCTCCAGGGGTTTGCCGACGGGGTCGACGAGGACGGGTGGGAGACCGAGCTGGCCGTCCTGGCCAACGTCCGCGTCCTGGGCGAGGGCGTCGACATCACCGGCCGCCGCGGTGTGGACGGCGTCGTCTTCGCCGACGTGCGCGGCTCGGCCGTCGACATCGTCCAGGCCGTCGGGCGGGCGCTGCGCCAGAAACCCGGCCAGGGGAAGGTGGCGCGGCTGGTGGTGCCGGTCTTCCTGGAGCCGGGTGAGGCGCCCGGCGACATGCTCGCCTCCGCCTCCTACAAGCCGTTGGTGGCGGTGTTGCAGGGGCTGCGCAGCCACTCGGAGAAACTCGTCGAGCAGCTCGCCGTCACCTCCGCGCCCAGTCGCGGCCGGCCCGTCTCGGTGGCCGATCCGGGCTCCGCCCACATCGGCGGCGAGGGCGGGGGTGCGGGTGGGGAGGCGTCGGAGGCGGTGCCGCTGCTGCGGTTTGCCACCCCCCGCGACCCGTACCTGGTCGCCCGGTTCGTCCGTACCCGTGTCATCCGGCCCGAGTCCCAGGTGTGGCTCGCCGGTCTCAACGCCCTCCGCACCTGGCACCAGCAGCACCAGCGCCAGAACGAGAAGGAGGATCAGGGCCGCGAGTCCGAGGAACACGGCGACGGAGGCCAGGGGCACGGCCAGGGTCAGGGTGGTACGGGGCGTGCGGCGGGGCCGGTGGTGGTGCCGCTCGACGCCCGCGTCGGCTCCTTCCCGCTCGGGGCGTGGGTCAGTGAGCAGCGGCGTGCCTACCGGGCCGGGAGGCTGGCGACTTGGCGGGTGGAGTTGCTGGAGGAGGCCGGGATGGTGTGGTCGGTGCCGGATGCGGCGTTCGAGGAGAACCTCGCCGCGGCGCGCGCCTACCACGCCGTCCACGGCACCCTGTGTGCCCCGCGGTCGGCGGTCGCCCAGGGCCGGCCGGTCGGTCAGTGGCTCACCAACTGCCGCCGCCCTGGAGGGCTGGGCAAGGACCCGCAGCGGGCAGCCCAGCGGGCCGCTCGGTTGGCGGAGATCGACCCCGACTGGAGCCCCGCGGAGAAGGGCTGGACCGTCGACTGGCAACGGCACTACGCAGCCGTGCGGGCCTGCATCCACAGCGGCGCCACCCTCGCCGAGATCCGCCCCGGCGTCACCATCGGCGGAGAAGACATCGGACTCTGGCTCGCCCGACAACGCACCCAGTGGAAGCAGCTGACCGACGGACAACGCGAACGCCTGGCCGCCCTCGGCATCCAGCCGACCGCGGCGGCACCGGGCAGTGAGGCCGGTGACGGAGACCAGGCGGCGGGGACGGTGGTGCCCACAGGCGCCACCGCCTGGGATCGCGGACTGGTCGCGCTGCGCCAGTACCGGGCGCGGGAAGGGCACGTGCGCGTGCCCAGGAAGTGGGTCGAGGTCATCCGCGACCAGGTTGGACAGGAATACCCCATCCGACTCGGGGTGTGGATCAACAACCAGCGTCAGCGGCGGGACCGGCTGGATGCCGAACGCGCCAGGGCGCTGGAAGGGTTCGGGGTGTTGTAGCCGGGAGGCAGGGGCCGGGGAGCAGGGTGGGTGGGCCAGCCAGGGGGACAGCCTGTCCACCACTGGCCGTTCCCGGGTGCCGGGCTACAGGTAGCTGTCGTCGTGGTGGGCCCGGCGCCACTGCGCCTCGAACTCCTCCCGGTCCATCTCCTTCTCCGGCAGGCCGGGGTCGAACAGATCCACCACGGGCGGGTTGAAGACCCAGTCCTCCGGCCCGCTTCTGAGGGCGGTCCCGTCCTCGGTCAGCTCCACCTGTCGGAGCCTGCGCCCGTCGCCACCCACCTCCACCAGATAGATCGACCGGTCATCGTCTTCGTAGAGCCCGCCCAGGCGCAGGTGGGCAACGTCCCGGCCGGCCAGCGCGCCGAAACCGGGGCGACCACGCTGAGCGTCGCGCCGGGCACGCAGCTCCTCCAGACCACCGGGCAAAACCGGCGCGTCGATGTCGGTCTCCTCCAGGTCCCACGCCCCGGCTCTCTCGAGAGTCTCCGGATCGTCGACCACCTCGACCTCGGCGAGTCCCTCGGTCACCTCCCGTGCCGACTCCGCCCGCACCCACCACCACAACCCACCCATCCCGTAGTCGTGGAGAACCAGGAAACGCGCCCGGGGCGCGGCATCGGCGTCTGTCATACCGGCCGACAGTACCGAACCCGCCCACGCCAGGCCGTTCGGGATCAGGTCGGCGCGGGTGGGACGACCGCCGGTACGAGGAGTGCCAGGTGTGTGTGATGAGCCGTGAGGCGTTCCCGCGTCTTGTGCTCTTCAAGCCGGGGTGGCCACGGCGCGGAGTCCTCCGACGGGGGTGGTGCCGGGTGGGCCGGTCGTGCGGGCTGCTCGCCGCCGTCGGCGGCGAGCGGGCCGGCAGTGCTTCATTCGGCAAGTTCGGTCCACTCCACGTCGGGGTGAGATTCCGAAGGGGGTGGGCGAGCGGATCTCGGCGAGGGGGAGCATCGCACACCATCAGGTGCACGTGCAGATGCATGTGCACCTGCACGCGAACTCCATTACAGTGGGGGCCGGTTGAGCGATCCACCGGTCGTCGCCTACGTATCCGCAGGAGGACTCGATGCCCCTCACGCGCTGCGGCGCGGTGCTCGGGAGCGGTTGTGGAGCAGCCCGAGGCAGCGGTGCCTGAGGAGCGTGTCCCTCCCCGCCCGCGTCCGCCGACGGTGTGCCCGGGGGCATCGCTCCCGGCGGCCGGCCCCGGCAAGGAAGCCGCCGTGGCCGCACCGGCCGAGAGCTCCGGCGTCTGCGCGAGTTCCCGTCAGCCGATGAACCTCGGCTTCTGCGGCAGCCTCCCGTCGCGTCGACGCGGCGGGAGGGGCCTGCCCTCTGCGGCGCCTTGGACCCGGTTCGGTGGAGTGCCGGGGCGGGTTCCGCACCCCGTATACGCGAGAGAGCCCGCGACTCCGACCCCGGGTTTGGAAGGCCACCGGGTCGGGCGGGCTCTCTGCGCGGTGACCTCACAAGCCCGCCAGGACTCTGGAAGGAACACCAGTCATGGAGCATAAGCGCAACGGCATCCCCGGCATGTGGCAGGCCCGGGCCGCTCTGCGGCGCCTCGTCCGGTGGGGCGTCCGGCGCCGCCGCGTCGCGGCCGGCTACGTCCTGCGGGGTGTCTGCTCCGGTATCGGCACCACCGCGGTGGGGCTGGCCGTGGTCTGGCTCCAATCCCGCCGCTGAACAACTCCCGGGTCGGGGGCCGCCATCCACCAGCGGCCCCTGGCCCGACCCGTTGAACTCCACGAAAAGCACCCGGGCTTTCCTCATCATGGCGTTGGGTGAATGAAGGAAGTCGTAGGGCCGGCCTCCGGACCGGAGCTCCGGGTGAGGCAGCACCACCGGACCACCGGCGGCGATTCGGTCAGCCGGAGGACCGCAGGAGGCGGCGGACCTGCCGGTGCTGTTGGCGGACCGGCCGAGGACGCGTCCAGGGCTCCTGTCCGGCAGGTCCGGGGACGGTGCGGAACGCGGCGCAGTACCGGGACGGTGGCTCGCCTCGATCACCCAGCGCTGCCGGTCAGGAGAGGGTGTCCCAGGTGATGATGTTCAAGGTGACGCTGGTCAGCTCGCCCTGGGTGTCGGTCCTGTGGGTTTGGACGGTGATGGCGGCACGGCGGCCTTCGCCGGTGATGCCGCACAGGTGCATGCCCTGGCGCAGGGATGCCGCCGGGAATTCCTGGTTGGTGACGCTGGGCATCTGTCCGCAGGTGGCCCAGTCGGCCGCGTCCGCACGCGTCAGTGAGGCGGCGTCGTGGCCGGTGAAGACCGCGGGACTGTTGGGGTCGTCGCCGGCGGTGATCTGGAAGTCCCCGTACTCGTACTCCCCCGCCGGCCAGACGTAACCGCCGGTGTCGTCGGCGTCGACGGCCTGTCCCTGTCTGACCACGGTGGTGAGTGCGGCGATCTTCCCCGGCTCCGGCGCGGTGTTCCCGCCCGGGGCGGGCGGCGCGGTGCCGGCCGTGGCGGTGCCGTCCGGCTCCTGCGGGATGTTCCCGGACGGGGAGGGCGGGGCCGTGGGGCCCGTCGCGGCCGGGGTGCGGGGGTCGGCGGTGGGGGGAGGCGGCTTGGTCAGCCACAGGGTGAGGAAGACCGCGGCGGCCACGGTGGCCGCCGCCGCGACCGCCCATGCCGCCCTGCTGCCGGCGGCCGTACGGGTCCGGGGCGGGGCGGGCCGTTCCCCCGGGGAGGCGGCGGAGGGCAGGGGGTCGCCCGGGGAGAAGGACGGCCGGTCCCGGGCGGGAACGGGCAGACCGCGGTCATCGCCTCCCAGCAGGCTCTCGCGCCGGGTGATCTCCGCTTGGATGCGGTCGTGCTGGGCCAGCAGCGCACCGTGCCGGGCGCGCAGCGCCGCTTCCTCCTCGCCCGGCTCCGGCCGGCCGGGGACGGGCTCGCCGGCCGGTTGCCGCGGGTACGCGCGCTGGGTGCGGATCCGCTCGAGTTCGGCGGCGAGCTCCTCCAGGCGTACCTCCAGCTCGTACAGTTCCAGCAGCGTGGTGCTCCCGCCGGCCTCCAGCGCCGCCCGGTAGAGGGTGAACGTCAGCCGGCGGACATCCTCGGTCAGCGGCACGCCGGTGCGCCGGGCGCGTTCGGTCAGTAGCACGTCCAGGAAGGCCTTGCGCGGCAGCCGCTCGCCGCTCAGGTACCGGGAGACGGCGGCGGGGCTGAACCCGTACCGGCGGGTGAACTGGCGCAGTGAGAGTCCGCAGGCGTCGAACAGGCCCCGTAAGTGCCGGCCCAGTGCCTGCCGCGCCGCCTCGCCCCCTTCTCCGTCCGGCTCCGGCCCGCCCGTACGCCGTCCCTCACCGATCACGCGTTCCCCCTCCGCACCCCGTGGAGCCTGCAAACCTGTCGTGCCGGAAACAGTCTGTTCCCCTGACGCACCACCGCACAGGTCTTCCACCGTAGTCACCGCGGCCCCGCCGTCCCGCAGGCCTCGAGAGCGGCCCGTGCGCGGCGGGAGCGGCCCGCACCCGCCCGAACGGAAGGGACACCACCGTGACGACCGACACCACCCCCAACACCCCCGCACCGCGCCACGACGACCACCGGGAGCTGCGCCGGCACCTGCTGCTGCTCTGGCTCCTCGCGGTCGGGACAGCCCTCGCGTTCACCGGCTACGTCTTCCACCGGCACCCGGGGTTCCGGGAGACCGCGGTCGCCGTGGGCGGCGTCGGCACGTTCCTCCTGACGACCGTGCTGGCCGCCCGCGGCCGCCGGTGACAGCCTGCCCGGGGCGGTCCTCCAGGCCACCCCGGGCAGGCGCCGCGGTCACCCGGACAGGCGCCGCGGCGGCGAGCGGCCGGAGGCGGTTGCCGAGGAGGGGCTCCTCCTTGCCCGCCGGGGCCACGTGGAGGCGCGGGAGGGTCTGGGAGCGGGCGTGGCGGTGGCGGAGCGGGTACGTGCGGCCGATCGCGGCGCGGACGCCTTCCCGGACGCGGTGTCCGGCGTAGCGCTCGCAGTGCCCGACCTCGCCTGCGGGACGGGCCTGGGACACGGTGCCGTTGCCGAGCTCGACGAGGCGCGCCTCGCCGGTCCCGGCCGCCGGTGCGCGTCGCGGGCCGCGGCGCTCCGTCGGCCGTCCACCAGGGCCGGCAAGTCCTCGGCTCACGATCTGTCACGCGTGTTCCGGCCGAGTCCGGGGCGCTCCGGAGCCGGAGGGTGGCGTGAGCCCCGTGCTCGTCCCGGCAACCGTGTGATGGATGGGCAACCATTCCTGTGACCTGATGGTCATGTCCGTGCCACCCGCGTACCGGGTGGGCATCGTCAGCTCCGCCTCGGGGTGTTCCCGAGGCGCTGGACCATGGGGGAAACGCCTTCATGCATCACCGCACCGCCGTGGCAGGCTTCGCCGGGGCCCTCGCCCTGTCCGCGCTCACGGTTCCGGGGGCCGCCCGGGCGGATGGCTTCTCGGGCGACATCAGGATCACGAAGGTGGTCGTCAACGGAGGTAAGGACATCGTCCTGGGGACCACGGACGTGAAGACGTTCACCATAGCGGTGACCGCCACGGACGACTCGGGCATCGAGGTCGGACGGACCTTCCCGGTCATGTGGCACACGCCCCTCCCGAACGGCGACAGTCACGGTCTCGTGGTCCCCGACAACATCGCGGGCAAGTGCGTGCACCAGAGCTTCACCACGACCACCTGCACCTACACGCTGAGAATCAACCCGCGCATCCACCCCCAGGACAACACCACGGCCGGGACCTGGAACGTGAGGGCCCACGCCCTGGCCAACGACGGTGACCACATCTCACCAAGGATTCCGCCGCCAAGGCGAAGGTCCTGCGCAACTCCAGGCTGACGGTCAACGCCTCGCCGGAACCGGTGAAGAAGAACACGACGGTCACGGTCACCGGCGCCCTGACCCGCGCCAACTGGGAGACCTACACGTACAGGGGCTACACCGGGCAGCCGGTGAGGCTCCAGTTCAAGAAGAAGGGCACCGGCACCTACACGACCCTCAAGACCGTCACCACGGACGGCAAGGGCAACCTGCGGACGACGACGAAGGCCACGGCGGACGGCTACTTCCGCTACTCCTTCGCGGGCACGTCCACCACCCCGGCGGTCGCCTCCGCGGCGGACTACGTCGACGTGAAGTAGCCCTCAGGGGCAGCTGTCCTCCGGCAAGCGCAGAAGGCCCGGGCCGGAGCCCTTCCGGCCCGGGCCTTCTCGCACCCCCGGCTGTTTCCCGGCCGGCACGCCGGCCGGCCGCTGCATCCCTTCGCGCTCGCCACACCGATCACCGGCCGGCCGGCGCCCATGTGCCGTCCGGCCCGCTTCGTTGGCGTGGCGGGCCTGGGGCGTCACGGTCCGGGTGCCGCCCGCGCGACCGCTCGGATACCGCCGTGCCCCGGCTCTCGGGCCCCGGCAACCGTGAGCGATCGCCGCTGCCGCTCATTCGGGTGCGGGAACGGCACCGGGAACTTCGCGGCGAGTCGGCCGCAGGTCCCGTCCGGGGTGCGCACATCACGTCAACGGGCCCCGGGAGATGGGAGGCGACACGTTCATTCCCGGCAAGCCCTCAGGGGAAAGGCCGCGCGGCACATCTGGCGTCCCGGCCATTCAGGGAAGATTTCCAGCCATCACTCCAGGGATTCGTTGCCTGCATCGACTCGGGTTTCCTAGAGAGGTAAGTCGCCCGTACGCAAGGGAAGACAGCGGCAACCGGCTGCGGAGGGGACTGCCCCATGACTGACGCGGCGGTCCTCGGCACCGGGCCCAACGGGCCGGTCGCCGCGGTGACGCCGGCCCGTGCCGGGCCGCGGGTGGCCCCCGGGCGCCGGTCCACGCCACCGCGCGCGGCGGCCGGTTCGCCGCCGGGGAGGCCGAGGCGTTGCCGGCCGCCCCACCGACACGTCGTCCGTGCTGCTCGTGGACCCGCACAGGCCCACCTCGCCTACGGCCACGGGCGCGATGCGGTGGCGCCGGTGCGCCGCCGCATCGAGGAGTACGCGCCCGGCTCCACCGGCACCGTGATCGCCGTCCGCGGCATCCCCGGCGTCGACGTCGGCGCCGGCGCCATGGGCCCGCGCCGGTGCATCGCCCGTCCCGCCGCGCGTCGGAGCCCCTTGCGCCACGCCGCTGCGCGGGGTCTGCCGGTGCTCGGCCGCCCCCTCGCCGGCCTCGCTCGCGGCCTGCGCACCCCGCGCGGCCTGTCACCGAGGAAGTTCCCGAAGAAGGAGACGATCTGATGCGCACGCGTACCGCCGCCATGGCCACCGCGGCCGCCGCAGCCGCCCTGCTGGCCGCCACGGCCGTCCCCGCGAACGCCGCGGCTCCCGCTGCGGTCGAGTGGTCGGTTCAGCACGGCACCGCCGCCGCCGCGGGGGAGCGCTGGACCGAGCCGGGCAGCGGCTGGCCCCCGAGCGTCCTGGTGATCGAGGGGGAGCTCACCAACACCGGTGCCGGGTGCTACTCGGTGTGGACGCGCTTCGTGTACGACCTCGCGCCCGGCCCCGCCCGCAAGCACGCCGAGATCTGCGGCCCCGGAAGCGTCGAGGTCGGCGTACGGCAGTCCTACTGGATCACGACCACGGGCAGCATCGCCGTGTGCCGGGGCACCGAGAACACCTCGGACTGCGGTACGTGGCGCAGTGCCACCACATGGCCCATTGACCGGAGTTGACCGCCGCTCACGGGCCCGCCGCGCGGCGGGCCCGTGAGCGGGGTCCTCGGACGGCTCCATTGCCCAGACCTGATCACCGCCGACGGCATCGGTCCGCCGCCCGTCCCGCCGGACGCCGCCGGGGGCTTCCACCGCCCGGGCACCGTCCGACGGGTCGCGTGACTCGCCTTCTGCCGGATCGTTTCGGCCGACGTCGACGTGGGGCGGGCGGGACCTGGTCCCTCCTGCGACGCGGGCCGTCCTCCGGCGCCGGCTTCCCGCTCGGGACACCTCGCCCAGCGCATCCGGCGCGGGCCGCAGCGCACCCGGTCAGGCCCTCCCGCGGCCCGGCCCACCGACTGCCGGCGGACAGAGCCAGCCCGGGGGCCGGGGTGGGGGCCGCTCGGGTCGGTGCCGTAGATCCGGCCGCGCGAACTCCTGCGCGTCCGTGCCCGGCAGCCTCCCGGCCCCCACCGGCACCCCCGCGCCCGGGCGTCGCTGCGGTGTCCCGGTGACCTCGGCCGTGGCCCGGCCCGGTCACCGCCGCGGCCCCGCGAGGGCGTAGGCCGCGGTGCCGGCGACCGTGAGGAGCAGGGCCGTCCAGGTGCCCGCCGCCGTGCCGGGCGGCAGCAGCATCCAGGCCGCCACCTGCGTCGGCGCGCTCGTCGGGGGCGGGGCGAGGAACGAGAGCGACAGCCAGGCGAACGGCGGCGTCCATGCGTACCGGCCGTCCGAGAGCGCTGCGCCCAGGGCGGCCAGTCCCATCAGGCCCGCGCTGTCCCGGACGACGAACGCGGTGGTGGCCAGGTCCTCGCCCATCGTCTGCACCGCCAGCAGCGCCGTGCCGACGGTCGCGCCGGCGAGCAGCACGTGCGCCGTCCTGCGGGGCCCCCAGCGGATCGCGGCCGCCCGGTCCAGCGCGAGGTCCTGCCCGCTGAGCCCGACCGAGGCCGCCATCGCCCCCGCGGCGAGAACGAGCACGGGCAGCCGCGGGTCACCGGTCTCTGCGCCCCCGTTGCGGGCGAGCGCCCACGCCGCCACCGCGCTGATCACCACCGCGGCGAGCGACGCGGGCACCTGCCGCGAGCGCGCGTACAGCACCGCCCATCTCACCGGGACGCACCGCCGGTCAGCGCGTCGAGCGCGTCTGCCTCGCAGGAGAGCGCGGCGGCGCGCATCGCGTTGATCCGCGAGAGCTGCTCGGCCCGCGGCAGCGCCCTGAGGTCCTTCCAGACCTCGCGGGCCTCGGTGTCGATCTCCTGGCGCAGGCCGGCCGGCCCGGTGTCGGGCAGCGGCTTGAGGTCCCCGAGGACCCAGCCCGCCGCGACGCTCCGCGCCACGTCCTCTCCCCCGAAGCTGCTCCAGCCGACGGGTGTGCAGCCCGGCACCATGCCGCGGGCGATCAGGGCCCAGGTCAGCTCCTCGCCCTTGGCCGCGCCGATGAGGTCGTCGTCGAAGTCGATGAGCACGGTCGTGCGGGACCACCGCGGCACGGCGCCGTCCGGCAGTACGGCGGTGTCCTCCCGGACCGAGACCGGCGCCCGGTCGCCCAGGGCGTCGCGCAGCAGGCGCAGCGCCTCCCTCGCGGGGTCCGCGAGGTCGGCGAGTCGTGGCTGGTGCACCCTGGTCACGCACACCGGGCCGTCGCACACCGGCTGCGCGGCGGCCGTGTCGACGACGTACATCCGGCGCGGGTCGGAGGGCAGGACGAGCAGGGCGGTGACCGCGCCCGCCAGGACGGGCGTCAGGGCCAGCAGCCGGGCGCGCGCGGTCGCGGCGGCCAGCAGCGCGAAGCCGGTCGCGGCCATGCCGAGCAGCCAGATCGTCTGCCCGGCGTGCACGGGGGCGGAGAGGGTCAGGAGCACGTGGCGCACCTCCTGCACCGCCGGCGACAGCAGCGAGAGGCGGTTCGGCTCCGTGCTCGGGTACCCCTCCTGCGTGACCGTCTGCGTCCGGCCCGGCGACATGTGCAGGAGGGCTGTGAAGGCGAAGGCGCCCATGGCCAGGGCGGGCGGGGTGAGCACGGACGGCAGGGCCCGCCCGGCGCCCATGCCCAGCACGGCTCCCGCGACGAGGGAGAGCGCCCCCACCAGCGAGACGGGCAGCCATCCCAGGTGCGTGTACGCGGTGCCCGCGAGCACCTGGGCCGCGCCCACCAGGACGAGGAGCGCGAAGGCCGAGGCCAGTGTGATCGCCGTCGTGCCCGCCAGCGCGGCCGCGCGGTGCCGGGCGGGCCGCGGCGTGCTCCTGAGCAGTTCGGACATCCTCGAGCGGTGGTCGCGCAGGCCCTGCAGCGCCCCGAGTCCCACGGCGAGCGGCCACAGGTAGAACAGCAGGCCGCGGGTCCACAGGGCCATGGGCGTCCACTGGGCCGTCCACGCCGTGGTGCCCCTCCACCACGCGGCGTTCACCAGGTACAGGAACGCCAGCGCGCTCGTCAGGACCGCGGCACCGGCCCACGGGGCGAGGGAGCGCCTCAGTTCGATGCGCAGGACGCGGGTGTTCACCAGGCGCCCCCCGCCCGCTCGTGGCCCTGCAGCAGGGCCGAGTAGCCGCGCTCGAGCGGGGTGTCGCCCACGTGCCCGGGGCCGCCCGCCGCGGCCAGTTCGCCCGGCGTTCCCTGGAAGACCAGCCGGCCCTCGGCGAAGAGCACCACGTCGGTGCAGGCGGCGGCGACGTCCTCCACCAGGTGGGTCGAGACGACCACGCAGGTGTCCGTGCCCAGCTCCTGGAGCAGTTTGCGGAAGCGCAGCCGCTGGGTCGGGTCCAGGCCGACCGTCGGCTCGTCCAGCAGCAGGATCGACGGGTCGTTGACGATAGCCTGGGCGATGCCGGCCCTGCGCACCATGCCGCCCGACAGGGTCTTCATCCGCTCGTCGGCGCGGTCCGCCAGGCCCACCCGTTCCACGGCGCGCTGCACCGCCGCGGGGATCTCCGCCTTCGGCACCTCCTTCAACCACGCCATGTACTCGATGAACTCGCGCACCGTGAAGCGCTTGTAGTAGCCGAACTCCTGCGGCAGGTAGCCGATCCGGCGGCGCAGCGCGCGGTGCTCGCCCCTGCCGCCCGCGGGCTCGCCGAGCAGTTCCAGGGTGCCCTCGGTGGGGCGCAGGACGGTGGCCAGTGTCCGGATGAGGGTGGTCTTGCCCGCCCCGTTGGGGCCGAGGAGTCCGTGCACGCCGGTGCCCAGTGACAGGTCGAGGCCGTCGACGGCCATCCGTTTCCTGCCGGCCCTGACCCGCAGCCCGGTGGCCCGGATCTGCCAGGCGTAGGCCGTCGGTGCGATGTCGGACGCGCTCACCGCGGAGGTCATGCGGTGCTCCCTTCCCGTGGTCATCGGTGGGCCCCCAGCACGGAGTACGCGCCCCTGCGGGCGATCACGACACCGATGGCGAGGGTGAGGACCAGCCCCCACACCGGCAGGCCGCCCGTGTGCAGGGCGAAGGCCGTACGGCTGGTGGCCAGGGTCGGCGCCACGACCGCGGCGGCCCACACGGCGGCCAGCAGGACGGCGGCGCGGGTCACGCCGACGGCGCCGCCGAGCGCCAGCGTCGCCGCGGTGAGGGCCAGGCAGGGCAGCAGCCACTGCGCCACCATCACCCCCGTCGCCCATCCGCCCACCAGCAGCGCGGGGACGACCACGCCGAGCACGGACGCGGTGCGCCGCAGCACCAGGTAGAGCCCGGCCCTGGGCGCCGAGGCCGTCAGTTCGTAGGCCGGGTCCAGACCGCGCGACCAGGACGCCGCGACGCCGAGCACGGGCAGGACCGGTGCGACCAGCAGCACCAGCGACACCTCGCCGGTGCCGGTGCCGGCCAGGTCGAGCAGCAGGGCCAGCAGCGTCACGCCCGCGACCATGGCCAGCCAGGGCACCATCGTGGGCGTCAGCCACCGCGACAGCCGCGCCGGCCAGCGCCGTCCGCGCGGCATCGTGGCGGTGAGCGCCAGTCGGGGCTCGAGGCCGGACCACACGGTGTCGGCCAGCGCCGCCACGGCGGGCACCCCGGCGCCGACAGCGGCGGACAGCCGGTCACGGCACGCCCGGCACACCTCCAGATGGGCCTCCACGGCCCACACCTCGTCGGCGGCGAGGTCCGTGCCGCCGCGCGCGTACTCCTCGATGGTCCGCATCGACGCGTGTTCTCCGCTCACGCCAGCGCCCTCCGCATCGCGATCCGGGCCCGGCGGGCACGGGTCTTGACCGTTCCCTCGGGCAGTCCGAGCAGGACCGCGGTCTCCCGGACGGACAGTCCGTCGAGGACCATGGCCTGCAGTACCTGTCTCAACTCCGGTGCCAGGCACCGCAGTGCGTCCCCGACGTCACCGCCGACGCTCGCCGCGAGCGCCTCCTCCTCGGCGGCGGGCGCCGCCTCGGGCGCGGCGGCGGCCGGCGGCGGCTCCGCGTGGTGAGCTCTGCGCCGGAACGCGTCGACCAGGCGGCGCGCCGCAATCGTCCACAGCCAGCCCACGGCGGTCCCCCCGGCAGCGGTCCCGGCGAACGCGCCCGCCGCGCGCCACACCGCCAGGTAGGTCTCCTGCATGACCTCCGCGACGATCTGCTCGTCCGCGCACCGGCGGCGCAGCCGCACCGCCATCCACGGCGACGTGCGCCGGTACAGCTCCTCGAACGCGGCGCGGTCGCCCTTTGCCACCAGCCGGACGAGACGCTCCTCGTCCACCTCGTGCAGTGCTGCCCTGACTGATCCCACACCCGCTAGACGCCCGAGCCGGGCCGCGGGTTTTCCCTCCGGTGTGATCCACGCCACGTGCGGGGAGACCCGCGGGCTCCGCTCGGCCGGCCCTCTTCGCTGCGCCGGTGTCCCCGCCCGGTCGGACATCGGACAACGGTGTACGTCCTCGCGCCGGGCCGCTCGCCCCGCTCGCCCCGTTCTCCTCGTCCGCAACGCGCCACCCGGCCCGGTCTGGATCCGGAAGCGCGCGCTTTCGGCGTCCCGTGCCCCCGGGCCGTCCGCGGGGCCGCCACCGGGGCCGTACGGCGGACTGGCAGCGCTCCGCCGGCTTCGCCGTACCGGGTGCGCTCGTCGGCGCGCGCCCCGGGTTCGGTCGGGTCCGGCCTCTCGGCGGGCGCTGCGCGGGCGTTTGCGTGTCCGCCCTCGTGACGCGTCGCCGGTCGCGGTGAACGCCTCGCTCATCCGGCGGGGCCGGTCGGCGGTGAGCTGGAGGGTGTCCGGGGGCCGCCGGTGCGGGCCGGGCGGTTCGGCCGGTGGGGCCGCCGGGTGGGAGTGAGGTCGGCCGGGGCCCGGCCGGTGGTGCAGCGGCGGTGCTCCGGGCGGGCGCCGCGGGTCTCGGTGACGTCGACGCGGTGCGCGGCCGGCGCGGCCGGCGCGATCGCCTCGCCCGGGCCGGTGGGGATGGGCGATGATGAGCACGCGGGAATGGTCTTCCGTCGTTGGTGGTCGGGGATTCGGCGCCTTGTGGTCCCTGAAGGCCGTTTCCGCCTCCGTCGCGCCTCGGGGCATCTGGGCGCGAAGCGCTCCAAGCCATCCGATCACCCGTCAAGTCGGCTGTTTCGCGGGAACGACGCGCCGCCGGCCGAGTTCGCGGTACGCCAACAGCCGCCTGTCCCAACCGGAGGACCACCGTGGCCGTCCCTGAGTTCATTCCCCGAGCCGGTGCCTGCCTGGCCACCACCAACGTGCTCAGCGGCCACGGCCGTGTCCGGTGGATGGTGCGCGAGCCGTCCAGGGCACCGGCCGACAACGGCTGGCGCATCATGAGTCACATCGACGACTCGGCCTACCTCAACAGCGGCGACGCCTGGCGGGTCGCCGACTACAACGCCGTCTGCGCGATCGAGCCCGCCCTCATCGGCATCTACGACTTCCCCGTCGGCGCGGACCTCCAGCTCGTCGTCGACGACCAGGGCATCCACGTCGTGGACACCCCCACCGGCCGCGAGATCCCGCGCGACGACTTCTACGTTCCTCCCCGGCACCGCGCCTGACCCGGCCCGGGGTCAGGCGCGGTGCGGGGCTCGGACGCCGGCCCCGGCTGTTGGCGCGCCTCGGCCATGAGCGGTTCGTCGCCGAGAGGCCCGATGGGACCCCGGGTGCCGGCCGGCCGGTCGCCGCCCGGGAAGGCGGTCTTCACGGCGGTGTGGGGCAGGCGACGAGTTCGTGCCGCGGCGGGCGGTGAGGTGCCGAGGACGGCAGGGCGGCGAGGGCCCGGTCGGTGTCACCGGGGTGCTCGCGGCGGCCGGGACGGCGGGCAGCACCGGCTGGGACCGGTCCGGGCGCCTGGATCCGGCTCCTCTCGTCCGCGCGGCGCACCGGTTGCCCGCTCGGGCGGGTCGAGGCGGAGACCGGCCGCGTCACTCCCGCCGGGCGGCGGCCCGGTGGCCGTTGCCGTACCGGTCTGGGGTCCGGCCGATCGGGCGGGGGTTCCGGCGGGGCGGTGGAGACACGGTGGCACCGGATGGCGCTGAGTGGCGTCATTTGGCACCACGTGGCGTCAGGCGGCGCCATTCCGCGCCTCCGGCAGCGTGCGCGTATGCACGCTGCCGTGTTCTTCCGGGTCTTCCGCTTCGTGTTCTCGCAGCTCAGGGTGGTCTTTTCGGGATTCGTTCCCGGCGGGGCGCCAGCCGGGCTTGCCTATGATGCCATTGTGGTGCCATGATGGCGTCATGGACCTCACTCCGTATGTCGACACTCTCCGCCGCGAACTCGCGGTGGCCGCCGAGGCCGGCGGCGGCGAAGCCCGCGAGCTGGCCGAGCGGCTCACCGCTCCCCTGGAGTCGGCGGCCCGGCTGACCATGCTCAACGTGCTCTCCGCCGCGATGGACGAGATCACCCGCGAACTCGCCCCGGGCTCGGTCGACGTACGGCTGCGCGGGCTCGACCCGGACTTCGTGGTGACACCGCCGCCCGCCGGCGGCGTCCCCGCGGAGCCGGCCGCGCCCGCCGAGCCGCCCAGGGCCCCGGCCCCGGCCGACGGCGACGAGGGCGGCACCGCCCGCGTCAACCTGCGCCTGCCGGCCCACCTCAAGGCCCGCGCCGAGGAGGCCGCGGGCCGCGAGGGCCTGTCGGTCAACGCGTGGCTGGTGCGCGCCGTGTCGGCCGCGGTCGACGGCGGCGCCCGGCCGCGGCCGGCGGAGAGGACCCAGACCATCGGACAGAGCTTCACCGGCTGGGTGCGCTAGCCGCGCCCGGCGCCCGCACCACTCCACCCACACCACGTCCCACCAGCGGGGACGCCCCGAAGACCCAGGAGGACGGGACAGCCATGCCTTCTTTCGACACCCCCGAACCGATCTCGGCCACGGCGCACGTGGAGGCCGGCTCCATCCGGTTCACCGCCGGCGACCGCCCCGACACGCTCGTGGAGGTGCGGCCCCGCGACCCGGAGCGGGAGCAGGACCTCCGGGCGGCCGAGCAGACCGAGGTCGTCTGCGCGGGCGGCGTCCTGACCGTCAGGACGCCCAGGCAGCGCTCCCTCCTCGGGCGCACCGGCACCGTCGACGTGACGGTCGAACTGCCCACGGGCTCGCGCGTCGAGGTGAGCGGCGCGTGGACCCAGGTGCTCGGCGAGGGCCGGCTCGGCGAGGTCCGGGTGAAGACCTCCTCCGGCGACGTCCGCCTCGATGCGACCGGGCCGCTCCACCTGACCGCCTCCCACGGCTCGATCACCGTCGACCGGGTCGAGGGCCCGGCCGAGATCGCCACCAGTTCCGGCAGTCTGCGCGTGGGCACCGTCGAGGGCCCGGCCGTCCTGAGGAACTCGCACGGCACCACGACCGTCGGCACCGCGGCCGGCGAGCTGCGGGTGAGCGGCGCCAACGGCGACATCGACATCGCGCGCGCCGAGGGGCCGGTCGCCGCCACCACCGCCCACGGCACCCTGCGCGTCGCCGAGGTCGCCCGCGGGACCGTCCGGCTGGAGACCTCCTACGGCGCCATCGAGGTCGGCATCCGCGAGGGCACCGCCGCCTGGCTCGACGTCAGCTCCCGCCACGGGCAGGTGCGCAACACCCTCACCGCCTCCGAGACCCCGCAGAAGTCCGAGGAGACCGTCGAGGTCCGCGCCCGGACCCGCTACGGCAACATCGACGTGCGCCGCGCCCGGGCCTGAACACCCCCTCGCCCCTGCGCCCGCTCCTCAGCCTCTTCATCCAGCCCTTCGCAAGGGAGGACCCCATGCCCTCTTCTGTCATGTCCACGTCCAGCAGGGTCGGCGGTCCGCAGCCGCCCGACGCCGTCCGCGTCACCGGCCTGCGCAAGTCCTACGGCGGCAGGACCGTGCTCGACGGCATCGACCTGCGCATCCCGGCCGGGTCCGTGTTCGCGCTGCTGGGGCCCAACGGCGCCGGCAAGACCACCGTCGTCGGCATCCTCTCCACCCTGGTGGCCGCCGACGCCGGCGACCTGCACGTCGGCGGCCACGACCTGGCCGCCGACCCGCAGGCGGTGCGCGCCGCGATCGGGGTCACCGGGCAGTTCTCCGCCGTCGACGGCCTGATCACCGGCGAGGAGAACATGCTCCTCATGGCCGACCTGCACCACCTCCCCCGCCGCGAGGGCCGCCGGGCCGCCGCCGAGCTGCTGGAGCGCTTCGGCCTCGCCGACGCCGCGCACAGGCCCGCCTCCACCTACTCCGGCGGCATGAGGCGCCGCCTCGACATCGCCATGACGCTCGTGGGCGACCCGCGCGTCATCTTCCTCGACGAGCCGACCACCGGTCTGGACCCCCGCTCCCGGCACACCATGTGGCAGATCGTCCGCGAGCTGGTCTCCGACGGCGTCACCGTCCTCCTCACCACCCAGTACCTGGAGGAGGCCGACCAGCTCGCCGACCGCATCGCCGTCCTCACCGGCGGCAGGATCGCCGCCCAGGGCACCGCCGAGGAGCTCAAGCGGCTCATCCCCGGCGGCCATGTCCGGCTGCGCTTCTGCGACCCCTCCGCCTACCGGTCGGCCGCCCTCGCCCTGCGCGAGGCCGCCCGGGACGACGAGGCGCTGACGCTGCGGATCCCCAGCGACGGCACCCAGCGCGAACTGCGCTCCCTCCTGGACCGGCTGGACTGCGCCGGCATCGAGGCGGACGGGCTGACCGTGCACACCCCCGACCTCGACGACGTCTTCCTCGCCCTGACCGGCCCGGCGCACTCCCCCGACCAGCCCGAGGAGAACCTCCGATGAGCTCCCTGTCCCCCGCCCTCCGCGACTCGGGCACGATGCTGCGCCGCAACCTCCTGCACGCCCGGCGCTACCCGTCCCTGACCCTGAACCTCCTGCTCACGCCGATCGTCCTGCTGCTGCTCTTCGTCTACGTCTTCGGCGGCGTGATGAGCGCGGGCATCGGCGGCGGCGCCGACCGCTCCGCGTACATCGCCTACCTCGTGCCGGGCATCCTGATGATGACCATCGGCGGCACCGTGGTGGGGACCGCGGTGTCCGTCTCGGGCGACATGAGCGAGGGCATCATCGCCCGCTTCCGCACGATGGCGATCCACCGCGGGGCCGTGCTCGTCGGGCACGTCGCCGGCAGCGTGCTGCAGTCGGTGGTGAGCGTGGTCCTCGTGGGCGCCGTCGCGGTGGCCATCGGCTTCCGGTCCGTACACGCCACGGCCCTGGAGTGGCTGGCGGCGTTCGGGCTGCTCGCGCTGGTCGCCCTGGCGCTCACCTGGATCGCCGTCGGGATGGGCCTGGTCAGCCCGAACGCCGAGGCGGCCAGCAACAACGCGCTGCCGCTGATCGTCCTGCCGCTCATCTCGAGCGCCTTCGTCCCCGTCGACGCGATGCCGGGCTGGTTCCAGCCGATCGCCCGGTACCAGCCGTTCACCCCGGCCATCGAGACCCTGCGCGGGCTGCTGCTCGGCAGCGGGATCGGCCACAACGGGTGGCTCGCCGTCGCCTGGTGCGCCGGACTGACCGTGCTCGGCTACCTCTGGTCGAAGGCGGTCTTCAACCGCGACCCGCGGTAGCCGGGGCGGGCGCGCGGGCCGCCTCCCGCCGCCCCGTCCCGCCCGGGGGCGGCGGACGCCCCGCACCGCGCCGGCGTCCGCCGCCCCCCTCCGCGTCCCCGCGCGCGGCCGCCGGGCCACGGGCGCGGGGAGGCGGGGGTGGGGCGCGGGGGCCGTCCGGGTCACCGGGGTGTTCGGCGGGGCTTCCCCGCCCGGTCACCGTACCGGCGCCGTCCGGTTCCGGGCTCCGGAAAGCGTAGGCCCGGCCCTTCCCCTCTTGTACGGCGTCCCGTCAACCGGGATTGTTGTCCGGGACCTGACATGTCGATCAGGTTCCTCCGGGGCCCGCGAGGGCCTCGGGGTCCGGTCCCTGACGGGCTTTGAGATACGGAGACACATGGCGAACGGAACGAGAGCGGTCCTGCGCAGGATCGCCGCGGCGGCGGGCGCGGTGCTGGCGGTCGCGGGCATCTCGCTGGCCGGGGCGGCCCCGGCCGCGGCCGCGGACCACTACTACGAACTCCCCTACCCCGCCGGCGAGGCCTACCAGGTCACCCAGGGGCCGGAGGGCACGTACTCGCACTACGGCCCCTACAACGAGTACGCCTGGGACTTCGGGCTCCCGGCGAACTACGAGGTCTCCGCCGCGCAGGCCGGCACGGTCCTGGTCTCGGACTGGTCGCCGTACTGGCAGAACGGCATCGAGGTGATCATCCGGCACTCCAACGGCCGGTGCACCCACTACGCGCACCTGAACCGGGCGATCTACAACACCGGTGACTGGGTGCCGCAGGGCCGGGTCATCGGCTGGTCCGGCAGCACGGGGGCGTCCACCGGCCCCCACCTGCACTTCCAGGTGATCGACTGCAACACCCGCGTGGGCATCCCCGCCACGCTCCAGGGCTGGACGCCCCCCACCGGCTCCTGGCCGGTGAGCGTGAACACCCGCGCCTGACCTCCCGCCCGGTCCCGGCGCGTTCCCGCCGCGCCGGCGCAGGCGGCCGACGGGGTGCCGCCGCACCCCGTCCCCGCCCCCCCGGGAGCGCCCGCGCCCGGCGCCGGGAGCGGCGCTCCTCCCCCGGCCGGCGGGCCCGTTGCCGGGCCCGCCGACGGCGCCCCGCACAGGCCGCCGGCGCCCGGTGCAGCTTCCTGAAACAAGAGGGGGAAAGGCGCGTGCGGCGTCTGTAGGGTTCTCGATACGGCGGTTTTGTGGTCGAACTCTGTGGCGGCAGGGGCCACATGTGAGGAAATGATGCACGAGCGCGAGTTCAGGGCCTTTGTTTCGATCGCGGAAACCGGACGCATGGATGTCGCGGCGCGGCAACTGGGATATTCCCAGCCGGCGATCACCTATCAGATCCAGTGTCTGGAACGGTCCCTCGGTTTCAAGCTGTTCACCCGGCACCCCAGCGGTGCGCGGCTGACCGGCGACGGGCACATGATCCTGCCCTCGGTGCGGGCGGTGCTGATGCTGATCGACAGCATCCGCGATCCGCGCGGCGGCCGCACCGGCGAGCACGAGGCCGAAGCCGAAGCCGATGCCGAGGCCGGGGAAGTCCCCGGAGGGACCGCCGTGCCGATGGTCCGGCAGCGCACCGCCTAGTACCGCCGCCGGGGAACCCCCCTGCGCCGGGAGCCCGTCCCCGGGCCGCCCCGAACGCCGAACACGCTTGGAGAGAAGACGATGAGCAGCAACCCCTTCGAGGACAACGACGCCCAGTACTACGTGCTGGTCAACGAGGAGGGCCAGCACTCGCTGTGGCCCGCCTACGCCGAGGTTCCCGCGGGCTGGACGGTGGTGCACGGGCAGGACGGCAGGCAGGCCTGCCTGGACTACGTCAACGAGAACTGGACCGACATGCGTCCGCTCAGCCTGGTGCGCCAGATGGAAGGCGCCAAGTAGGCCGGCGGCGGGGAGGACGATCATGCGGACGGATTCCGCCGCCGCGGTGTACCGGCCGCGGCCGAGGCCGCGAGCCGGCCGGGTGCTGGTGTGCCTGAGCTACTGCGGAGGCGGGACCGCGCCGTTCCGGCAGTGGGCCGAGGTCCTGCCCGAGGACGTGGAACTGGCGCTGGTGTGCTACCCCGGCCGGGAGGCGCGGTTCGGCACGCCGTTCGCCCGGGACTGGGTCGCCCTGCGCGACGACGTGGTGCGTGCCGTGCGCGGCCTCACCGGCCGCCCCTACATCCTGTTCGGCCACAGCATGGGGTCGTGGATGGCCTTCGAGACCGCGGCGCAGCTCGGGCGGCTGGGCGCCGCCCCGCCCTCGGCCCTCGTCGTCTCCGGGGGCGTGGCACCGCACAGGCGCCGGGAGGTGCGCGGCCAGGTGCCGCGCTCGGAGGACAGTGACGACGCCCTCGTGCGGTGGATGCGCGAGTTCGGGCAGATGACCACGGTGGTCGCCAACGAGCCGGAGCTGGTCAAGCTCGCGCTGGAGCTGCTCCGGGCGGACCTGGTGGTGTCGGAGTCCTACCGGTTCACCGGGGGGCCGCGGGTGTCGGTGCCGCTGCGCGTGCTCTACGGGGCCGAGGACTCCGAGCCCTTCGCCGAGGTCGAACGGCACTGGAGGTCCCTGGCGGACGGGGCGTTCGAGGCGGTGGAGCTGCCCGGCGGGCACTTCTACACCCCGGAGGTGTGGTCCGGGCTGCCGCGCTGGTGCACCCTCCCCTTCCCCGGCGCCGCCCGCTAGCCGCGCCGGCGAACCGCGCCGGACGGGGCCTCGGCCCCTTGTCCGGCGCGGTTCGTCGGCGGGCCGTCAGGGCTCGCCGCGCAGGGCGCGCCGGCGGTCGTGCAGGACCAGCAGGAGGGTCAGCCCCATCATCACGCCCAGGACCGCGCCGGCCTCCCTGGCCAGCGCACCGGCCAGCGGGTGCTCCGGGGCGGGCTGCTGCATGTCGGTGAGGGTGAGGAGGTTGTAGATGCTGTAGGAGAACAGCATGCCCGAGGAGATCCACGCCGCCGCCATGGGCGGCAGGAACCTGCGCGATCCGCGCCGGGTGGTCAGCACCAGGATGCCCCACGCCCCGGCGAAGGCCCACAGGCCGGTGCTCAGCGACAGCAGGCGCCACCACACGTCGCGGTTGCCCAGCATGGCCGGGTCGAGGCCGAGGGTGCCGCCCGCCGCCCAGAACACCTTGGCACAGCCGAGCAGGACGCAGCCGGCCGCGACGAACCCGGCCAGGGTCGTCTGCAGCTGCCGGGTGCCGCCCGGCGGCTGCCCGCAGTCGGTCGGACCGCCCAGCGCCTCCGGCCACCGCGCCCTGGCGTATCCCGCCAGGGCGAGGGGCAGGCCGACGCCCACTCCGACCAGCGAGATCATCACGAGGATCTGCTCGTAGATCCAGAACTCGGGGGCGCCCGCCTCCTGGTCCCGGTTCATCGCGGCCGGGCCGAGCACCGGCGCCAGCAGCAGCATGGGGACGAGCAGGCCGGTTCCCACCCACACGGGCAGGGCCACCAGCCACGCGGGCAGCCGTTCGCCCCAGGGCCGGGAGAACGCCATCGCCAGCAGGATGCCGACGGCGGCCAGGAGCGCGGTCGCCGCGTTGATCGCGCGCCAGTCGGCGCCGCCCATCTGTTCGGTCGGAATGAAGAGACCGAAACTCCAGACGATTTTGATCAGCAGATACGGTGTCACCGCTATGGCGGCTCCATAACCGGATATTCTGCGTATCTTCGTCAATCGATCGGTCGGCCGCTCTGCCGTGGCTGTCATGGCGGCACGATATCCGGGCCGCGGCAGACCGGTCAAAGTCCTCCGCGTACGCCTGCGGATATCCATGGTTCAGTGGAATTCCGGGTGAACGGGATCGTCGAGTGCTATCGCGGTGAGATGCCCGGATTCCGAGGCCGATACCACCAGCCCGGTCCCGCCCCTCCGGGCGAGCGCGATGAGCTCCAGCAGGCCCGACACCGCGCAGTGCCGTGCCTCGCCCACCGCCTCGGCGGGGTCCCGCACCGAGCCGCCGGCCGCGGCGAGGGCCCGGGCGACGGCGTCGCGGACCGCGCCGCCGAACCGCGCCGCGGCGGCCGGGGCGCTGACCACCAGCCGCACCTCCTTCGCCCCGCGGGCCAGGGCGGCGATCCGTTCGCCGCTCGCGGCGAGGGCGGCCCGGTCCCGGCCGTCGGCGGCGTCCGGGGGGACGAAGCGGGAGATCCCGCCGGTGATCTCGGCGAGGGCGCCGGCGCCGGCGGGCGGGCCCGACAGCACGACGGCGGCGGCGGCGTCGTACCGGTCGCGTCCGCCGTCCCCGGCCGGGGCCTGGTCGGTCGCCGCGGCCACCACCCGGTCGGCCCGGCCGGTGCGCAGCGCGGTCGCCGCGAACTGCACGGCCTCCAGGCCCGCGGTGACCGGATTGGTGAGCGTGACCGAGAACGCGCGGGCGCCGGTGCTGATGGCCAGCTGGCTGGCGGGGGTGTTCATCGAGAACGCGGGCACCTGGGCGGGGCTGATCCCCTGGACGCCCTCGGTGGTGAGGATGTCGTCCATCCGCCGGTGCACGCCGGCGATCGCGTACTGGGTGCCGGTGACCACGCCGAAGCGCTCGGCCCGGTCGCCGGTGAGCGGCGGGGCGTCGTGGCGCCGGCCGAGCGCCTGGTTGCCCGCCGCCAGCAGGTACCGGGTGGCGGGGCTGAGGTACTTCCAGCCCCGCCGGCCGAGGTGGGCGGCGGGGTCGAACCATGCGGTGGTGCCGGTGGCGTCGGCGGGCCGGGGCTCCTCGGCGACGGCGCCCGCCGCGGTGATCAGCACGGTCATCGGGCGGCCCTCCAGGCGAGCACGGCGTTGTTGCCCCCGAATCCGGTGCCGCTCACCAGCACCGACGGCCGGGCGAGCGGGGCGGGTGCTCCCAGCGGGATCTCCAGCGGGCAGTGGGGGTCGGGGGTGGAGACGTGGGCGTTGGGGGGGACCACCCGGTGCCGCAGGATCAGGGCCGCGATCACGCAGCCGAACACCCCGGCCGCGCCCGCGGTGTGGCCCATCACGGCCTTCGGCGCGTAGCCGGCGACCTCGGCGGGGGTGGCGCCGGCGGCCGCCACGGCCCGGCCGACCGCGGCGGACTCCACGGAGTCGTTGCCCGCCACCCCGGCGCGGTGCAGGACGACGGCGCCGGGGGCCTCGGTGGCGCCGGCCAGCGCCCGGGCGGCCGAGCGGTGCAGCTGCTCGCCGGACGGTTCGGGGGCCATCGGGTGGTGGGCGTCGCAGCTCCAGCCGTGGCCGGCGAGCTCGGCCCGCGCGGTGGCGCCCCGGCGCCGGGCGGAGGCGGCGGACTCCAGCACCACGGCGGCGGCGCCCTCGCCGGTGACCATGCCCGCGCGGTCGGCGTCGAAGGGCCGGCAGCACTCCGGGTCCACCAGCCCGAACCGCTGCAGCGTGCCGATCGCCACCCGCGAGAAGGCGTCCCCGCCGCAGGCGACGACGGTGTCGGCCTGGCCGGTCTCGATCAGCTCGGCGCCCCAGGCGACCGCGTAGGCCCCCGCCGAGCAGGCGGTGGAGAGGGTCTGGCTGGGGCCGCCGATGCCGAACCGGCCGGCGAGCACGGCGGCGACGCGGTGGGTGGCGGGGTGCCGGCCGGCGGCCCCGGGCGTCTCCGCCAGGTCGATGTCGCCGAGCGAGGTGCCCACCGTCAGGCCGGCGTCGAGCAGGTCCCCGGCCGTCAGGCCGGCGTCCCCGACCGCCTCCGCGACGGCGGCCGCCGCCAGCGCGCTGGTCCGCCCGGCCGGTTCGCCGCCGCGCGCCGCGGCGTGCGGGGGCAGGGGGTGCGGGTCGGGCGCCGCGTACAGGTTCGGCCGGGCCGGCAGGCCGCAGGTGTCCGGCGCGGGCGCCGGCCGCCGGTCCGCGCGGAGCAGACCGTCCCACAGGGCGGCGGTTCCGGCGCCGAAGCAGCTCACCGCTCCCAGTCCCGTGACCACGACCGTCACCGGTTGCACCTCGCTCTTCCGGGGGGTGCGGCACAATTGCCGACGCCGCTCAGGATGCATTCGCGGGGATCGGGGGCCGTGGCCCTTGCAAGTACCTGCAGTGATCGGCCGGCCGCGTCCTCGCCTTCGGTGTGCTGCCCTAGCATCGGCGGAGATTTCGACGCGGTTCCGCGTTCTGCCGGAAAAACACGGGCGCGGAGATTTTTCGGGAAAGCCGCGCGAACGGCCCGAGGAAAGGGAATTCCGGTGAGTGCCGAAACCACACTGGACGTGTCGGAGCTTCGGGAGCTGGTGGCGGACACGCTGGACGTCGAGCCGTCGGAGCTGACCGACGAAGCGCTCCTGATCGAGGAGCTGGAGGTCGACTCGGTGGTGGCGCTGGAACTCGCGGTCACGCTCGAGCAGCGGTACCGGATAGAGATTCCCGAGGAGGAGCTCGGCACGGTCCGCAGGTTCCCCGACATCGAGGCCCTGCTGAGCCGGAAGCTGCGCGGTTGATGGAGGCGCAGACCGCCCGTGCCGCGGACGCCGTCTCCTATCTCCTGATCGAGAGCAAGGGGAACTGGGCGGGCCCCACCGCGGGCGCCTTCCTCCTGGACGCCGCGGCGCTGGCCGAGGCCGGCCACCGGGTGCGGGTCTTCCTGGTCGAGGACGGCGTGCTCAGCGCCGTGGGCACCGGCGTCCCCGAGATCGAGCGGCTGGCCGCGGCCGGCGCCGAGATCCTCGTGGACGACTTCTCGGCGGCGCAGCGCGCGCTGGGCGCCACGCGGCTGTCGCCGCACGTGCGGCTGGCCGGCATGGACGCCGTCGCCGCGGCGCTGGCCGAGGACGGCTGCCGGGGGGTGTGGCACTGATGGCGGGCGCGATGGAACGCCGCATGTGGGACCTTCTGCTGATCCTGACGGCGGCCCCGCACTCGAGCGACGTGGTGACCTCGGCGCTGCGGCTGTCCCAGGCGGTGCTCGACCGCGGCGGTTCGGTGCGGGTGTGGGCGTGCGGTTACGCCACGATGATGACCCAGGACACCTTCGGCGAGACCAAGCTGCCCAACACCCGCGACCCCGAGGGGTACTACCCCTCGCCCTCGGCGATCGTCCAGCGGATGATCGCCGACGGCCGGGGCCGCTTCGCGTGGATCGGGTGCACCGCGTGCACCGAGGAGCGCGGCGCCACCCACCACATCCCGCAGGTGCGGCACCGGTCCCCGCTCAGGTTGGCGGCGACCGTGGCCGGGGCCAGGCGGACTCTCTACCTCGGAGGGGCCTGATGACCACCACCTCCCGCACCGCAGTGGGCCCGAGCGTGCTGTGCGTCCTGGACCGCGGCTACCGCGGCGCGGTGGAGGCCCAGTTCTTCCACGCCCTGTACGGCCTGCTCGACCTGCACGGCCAGTTCGCGCGGATGGACGTGGCGCTGCGCGGCGCGGCGGTGACGATGGCCGTCGAGGAGGACGCCTACCGGCCGTCGGTGCGGCTGGGCACGATGGTGCTGGACACGCTGCCGGACTACCGGGGGTCGGTGCGCGACCTGGTCGCCGAGGGCTTCGGCGTGTTCGTGGACGAGGCCGCCGTGACGGCGCTCGGGTTCAGCGCCGACCAGCTCGTCGCGGGGACCACCTGTCTGGGTCCGGCCGAGCTGGCGGTGCGCTGGCCGCGGTACGACCAGGTGTGGTTCGTGTGACCGCCGCCCTCCCCGCGCGGGCGGGCGGCGGGGCGCCGCCGGCCGGCCCGCACACGTACGCGACCCCGCTGCGCGCGGTGGACCGGATCGAGGCGCTGCCCGGCGGGCCGGGCCTGCGGTTCCTGCTGTACAAGACCGTCGACGTTCGGGACCCGTACATGGCCGGGCACTTTCCGGGGCTGACGCTGCTGCCCGCGGTGTTCGTGCTGGAGGGGATCCGCCAGGCGACGACCGCCCTCGTCGGCGCGGAGGAGCCGCTGAACCTGGTCGAGGTCCGCTCCGGGCGCTGGTTGGCGCCGATGCAGGGCGGCGACGAGATCCGCCTGGAGGTGACCGCGGAGGCCGACGGCGGCGGACGGTGGCTGGTGACCGCCGCCGGTGCCCGCCAGGACGGCACGCCGGTGGCGGCGGTGAAGGTGGTGCTCGGTGAGCGCGGGGCCGGCGGCGGGTTGCCGGCGCCGGCGGGCGGGCCGCCCCATGCGGTCTGCGTTCCCGGCGGCCCCGACTACACCGAGATCCTGGACCGGCTGCCGGTGCGTCACCCGATGCTGCTGGTGGACCGGGTGGAGGCGTTCGACCCCGGCCGGCAGATCACCACCGTCAAGGCGGTCTCCGGCTCGGAGCCCTGTTACCAGGCGATGGCCGAGGGGCTGCCCCTGTCGCGCTACATGTATCCCAGGGCCCTGATGCTGGAGTCCTTCGGGCAGTCCTCGGTGCTGCTGTGGCTGTCCACCGGCACCGCGCGGGGCGTGCCGGTGGCCGCGGCGTTCCGCGACTGCCGTTTCGCCGGTGAGGTGCGTCCCGGCGCCGTGCTGCGCCATGTGGCCCGTATCGACCGGCTGATGGCCGACAACGTCTTCGTGTCCGGGCAGACCTGGGACGGCGACCGGTGTGTGATGACGGTCGGCGCCCTCATCGGTTCCAGCCGGCCCCGTGAGCAGGTCGACCGCGCGGCGGCCGGCGCGTCCTGACCGGCGGCCGGTGTTGCGGCGGGCCCGCCCCGGACCGCGTGACGCGGTCCGGGGC
>NZ_JARVKV010000077.1 GCF_029813835.1 Streptomyces sp. DH37 | reverse complement strand
CGTGTCCCCGGCCGCGCCGCGGGCCGGGGGAGCGGGTGCGGGCGCCGCGCCCGGCCTCGCCCCTCCCTGCCCGCGGCGCCCCGCGGGCCCGGCGGGGCGCCCCGGTTCCGGCCGCGCCGGTGCCGGGGGGCGCCCGGTGGCGCCGTGCCGGCGCGGCGCCACCGCCGCCCCCGGCGGTACTCGCCGGGGGGCGGGGCGGGCGTGTGGTTGCGGAACAGTTCCGGCGGCGGCACGGGGTACCCGCCGGGGGCGGGCGTGGTGCCGCGCCGGGGGAACCGGCCGGTCCCGCCCGGTCCGGTCCCGCTCGGTCCGCGCCGGTCCGGTCCGCCCTGCGGGGGGCGGGTGGTTCCCGCTTCCCGTCGCCGGCCCGTCGCCGGTTCGGGGGCGGCGCGCGTCCGGGCGCGCGGCGCGGGAGGGGCGGGTCCGGCCGCGGCGGCGCCACCGGCCGCGGGGGCCGGTGGCGCGGGGGCGCGCCTGTTCCCGGCCCGGGTACCGCCCGGTCGTCTTCGCGGATCCCGGGTCCCGGGGGCCGGGCGGCGGGGGGTGGCACCTTCCTGTCAGGCCGGTTGTCCGCCCGATCGCCGGGCTGCCAGGGTGGCGGCGGAAGACAACCAGCCACGACACCAACCACGACTCCGACCACGACACCAACCACGACTCCGCCCCGCAGGCGCGACAGGATGGGTCTCCTCGTGACCGCAAAGCAGCTCTACGAGGCCCCGACATCCGCTTCGCCGGACGGCCGCCTCTCGTACTCCTCCGTGGTCCTGAGCCGGCTCGGCCCGAACCAGCCGGACTTCCAGGCCCGGCTGGGCGAGGCGCTGGCCGCTGCCGAGCGGCGGCTTCGGGACTGCTCCAGTGACTCGCCCGACCCCCGGGTCGCGGCGCTCACCGGGTATCTGGCGGCCACGGGCGGCAAGCGGCTGCGGCCGCTTCTGGTGCTGCTGGCCGCGGAGTTCGGGGATCCCGGGCGGGAGGGCGTCGGTCAGGCGGCGGTCGTCGCCGAGCTCGTCCACGTCGCCTCGCTCTACCACGACGACGTGGTGGACCGGGCGGTGGTGCGCCACGGCGCCTCCAGCGTCAACGCGCTGTGGGGCAACCGTCAGGCGGTCAGGGGCGGGGACTGGCTGCTGGCCCGGGCCGCCCGGCTCGCCGCCGACCTGGTGCCCGGGGCGTTCGGCCTCAACGCCCAGACGGCGAACCGGCTCGTCGCCGGCCAGCTGCGCGAGCTGGCCGGGCCCGCGCCGGGCGAGGACCCCGTCGAGCACTACTTCCAGGTGACCGCCGGCAAGACCGCCGCCCTGCTGGCCATGTCGCTGGGGATCGGCGCCCTGCAGGCCGGCGCGCCCGCGCCCGTCACCGACGCCCTCATCGACTACGGCGAGCAGCTCGGCATCGCCTTCCAGATCGCCGACGACCTGCTGGACCTCACCTCCCCCGAGGCGTTCACCGGCAAGGAGCAGGGCAAGGACCTGCTCGCCGGGGTCCCCAGCCTCCCGGTCCTGCTCGCCCGGCAGGACACCGATCCGCGCGGCGCCGAGCTGCGGGCGCTGATCGAGGCCGGACCCGCCGCCGGAGCCGGCTGGCACCGGCGCGTCCTGGAGCTGTTCTCCGCCTCGCGGGCCGCCATCCGCGCCGAGGCGATCATGCACCGGCGGCTGGCCCTGGCGAGGGAGGCGCTGGAGTTCCTGCCGCCGCGGCCGGCGCGGTGCACGCTCGACGCCCTCTGCGACTTCGTGGCCTCCCGGACCGGCTGAGCCGGGCGGAAGGAGGGGGAGGCGGCCATGCCGCAGCAGACAGCCCGCCGCGCCCGCCCGGGCCCGGCGGGAGGCGCTCTCGGGCGAGGCCCGGGCCGCCGGAGCGCGGCGCGCCGGGGGAGACCGCCGGCGCGTGGGCGCGCCGCCGCCCGCGCCCGCTCCGGCGGCCCGGGCACCCGCACGGCAATCCGCCCCGGTGAGGAGCATCCGTGTCCGCGACCGTGTTCGAGGGGCCGCTGGGCCCCGCCCTGTCCCAGGTGATCAGCGGCGGCCCGGCGCCGGAGGAACTGGCCGCCGTCGCCGCCCTGCTCGCTCCCCGGCCCGCCGCCGCCCGGTGGCGGCGGTCCTCGGCCCGGCGCCGGGCCGAGGGCGGGGAGGGCGCCGGCGGCGGGGGGCCCGCCGCCGTTCCGGGAGGGCCGCCCGGCCCCCCGCCGCCGGCCCGGCGGGCCGGCGGCACCGTCGTGCGGTAGGCGGCCCCGCACCGCAGCGGGCCCGCGGAAGGAGGAGAGGCCTCATGCACTTCACGGTCCTCGGCCCGGTGTCGGCCGAGGTCGACGGCCGCGCGGTCGACCTCGACGGCAGCAAGCAGCGCACCGTGCTCGCCGCCCTGCTGCTCGCCGACGGCAGGACGCTGACCGACGAGCGGCTGGCGGCGCTGCTGTGGGGCCCGGACCACCGGGCCGCCAGCACCAGCCGGCTGTACACCTACGTGTCGCGGCTGCGCACCCGCATCGGCCCCGGGCTGAGGCTGGAGCGGATCGGCCGCGGCTACCGGATGGACATCGGCGACGCGGTGTTCGACTGGGACCTGTTCCGGCGGCTGGCCGGCGCCGGCCGCGCCGATCTCCTGGCGGGCCGGTACGCCGGCGCCGAGCGGACCCTGGCCCGGGCGCTCGCCCTGTGGCGCGGCCCGGCCCTGCGCGATGTCACCGCCCACCTCGCCGACGCCGAGGCGCCCGGTCTGGAGGAGGCCCGCGTCAGCGCCCACGAGGACCACGCCGACGCCGCGCTCGCCACCGGCCGCGCCGCCGAGGTGGTGCCCGTGCTGACCGAGCTGGTCGCCCGGCATCCGGTGCGCGAGCGGATCCGCGGCCAGTTGATGGTCGCCCTCTTCCGCTGCGGCCGCCAGGCCGACGCGCTGGCGGTGTACGAGGAGGGGCGCCGGCAGCTGGCGGAGGAGCTCGGCATCGATCCCGGCCCGGCCCTGCGCTCCCTCCACCAGCAGATCCTCACCGGCACCCTGCCCACGGCCCGGGCCCCGCGGCGCCCCGCCGCCGCGCCGGCGGCGGGGCCGGGCGGCGGCGGGCACGGGCTGGTTCCCGCGATGCTGCCGGCCGGGGCCGGGGACTTCACCGGGCGCGCCGCCCAGACCGCGCAGGTGCTCGCCGCCCTCCACGCCCGCCAGGACGTCCTCCTCGCCGACGCCCCCGGCACCGGGAAGTCGGCGCTGGCGGTGCGGGTGGCCCGGCACTGCCGCGCCCGCTTCCCGCACGGCCTGCTCTACGCCGACCTGCGCGCCGCCGACGGCGCCGCCCGCGACCCCGCCGAGGCCCTGGGCTGGTTCCTGCGCGCCCTGGGCGTCACCGGCGCCCTGCCCGCCACGCTCGATGAGCGCACCCACCTCTACCGGACCCTGACCACCGGGCGGCGCCTGCTGGTGGTGCTGGACAACGCCGCCGACGACGCGCAGGTGCGTCCCCTGCGGCCGGGCGGCGGCGGCAGCCGCACCCTGGTCACCGGCGTCCGCTCCACGCTGGCGTCGCTGGAGGGCGTCCGGCTGGTCCGGCTGGGCCCGATGGAGGAGGGCGAGGCCCACCGCCTGCTGGCCGCCGTCGCGGGCGAGGAGCGGGTCGCGGCCGAGCCCGAGGCGGCCGCGCGGGTGGTGGAGGCGTGCGGCCGCCTGCCCCTGGCCCTGCGGGTGGCCGGGGCCCGCCTGGCGGCCCGTCAGCAGTGGCCGGTCGCCCGGCTCGCCGACCGGCTGGCCCCCCAGGAGCGCAGGCTGGAGGAGCTGCGCTTCGGCAGCCTGGACGTGCGCGCCAGCCTGCGCGCGGCCCTGGACCCGCTGGAGGGCGCCGCCCGGCGCGACTGCGGCCTCCTGGCGGCGGCCGGGCCCGCCCTGCTGACCCCGGTGAACACCGCCCGGCTGCTGGGCCTGTCCTGCGAGGAGGCCGAGGAGCTGCTGGAGTGCCTGGCCTCCTCGCAGGTTCTGGAGGCGCGCGGCGCCGAGGGCGGGGGGTGGCTGCGGTACTGCTTCACGCCGCTGATGCGGCTGGCGGTGCGGGACGGCGCGGCCCCGCGCGCCGCCGGGGCCGGCCCCGCCGCCCGCCGCCCGGCGCAGGCCGCCGCCCGGGGCCGCGCATCAGTCGCCGCCGGCCTGCCCCCCCTCCAGCCCGCCCGCCGGCAGGAACGCGCCGGGGCCCGGGCCGTGGTGTGCCTGACCCCGCTCCACCAGGTGCTCGACGTAAGCCGCCAGTAGCTCCGCCCAGGACCTGGCGCTGTCGTGCGCCGGCTCCCGGTCCGCGGTGCCCAGCAGCTCGATCCGCCTCAGAACCTCCAGAGGATGCTGAGCCTGGAACGGGCCCTCCACGTGGTCGTGCATCATCCCTCCCTGTGCTTCCCCGCTTCTGACCGGCCCCGCGCCCCCCAGGTTCGCACGGGCGTGCATACGCGTTCCTGCACCGGTCTGTACCGGCTCTGTACCCGCCCGCCCCGCCCCCGCGGGGGCGCGGGAACGCCCCCGCCCCCGCCGCGGGGGCGGGGGCGGGGGCGGGGAAGGGGGGCGCCGGGGCCGGTCAGATCAGCCCGACCTGCATGGCCCGGGCGCCCGCCTGGAACCTGCTGCGCGCGTCGAGCGCCGCCATCGCCGAGGCGACGTCGTTGCGCACCGTCCGGACGCTGCAGCCCAGCCGGCGGGCGATGGCGTCGTCGGTGAGGCCTTCGGCCAGGAGGCGCAGGACGATCTCGGTGCGGGGCCGGCGGGTGGTGGGGGCGCTGGGGATCCGCCCCAGCTGCCGTACCGCCGCCCCGTGCTCCCACAGCCGCTCCGCCAGGGCGCACAGCGGCTCCAGCTCCGCGGGGGAGCGCACCACGCGCGGCCCCTCCAGCTCGTCGATCACCACGGCCACCGCCCCGTCCATCACCATCGCCCGCAGCGGCACCGTGCCGACCGTGCGGGGCGGGAGGTCCTGCTGGGCCAGCCACTGCGCGTGGGCCAGGGCGGCGGGCGCCTGGAAGACCGAGGAGGACCACACCGCCCGCAGGCGCACCCCGCGCCGCAGCCCCATGTCCACGATGGGGCGGGAGAACTCCGGGCCGCCCTCGGCGTGGCCGGGGACGAGGAACACCACCTCCCGCTCGGCCTTGGCGACCATCCGCTCGATCACGGTGGAGGCGTCGGCCCGGCTCCCGCCGCCCTCGGCCGCCTCCCCGCCCCGCTCGGCCGCCCGCTCGTGCAGGGCGATGAACCGGTCGATCTCGACCGGGCGGGGCTGCGGTGAGCGGCCCTCGCGCATCGACCGGGCCAGCAGGGCCGGCAGGGCGATGCACGGCTCGACCGCGCGCAGCGCCGCGGGGTCGTCCTCGGAGACGCTGACGAGCCCCTCGGCCCGCAGTGCCTCCACCGCTTGCGCGACCTCCTGGACAGGCCATCCCATGGCCTGCGCCAGCGCCGGCGTCCGCCAACTCGTCCGCTGGAGCAGCTTGCGGTAGAGAAGCTCCGAACGCCCGTCCAGACCGATTCCGGATTCCGCCACGTCAACCTCTCGGAAGATGTCTTCCCGGGGCAGGTTCTGCCCGCCGACGTGGTCAACCTAGGCTCGAGCGGGCCGGCTCGGAACATTCGAACATCGGTTTCGACAGCTTGGTGCCACGGCGGCGCGGGTTTGCCCCGCCCGGCGGGCGGGAAGAGGGCACAACCGGCCACCGCCCCCGCCTCCGGGCCGCCGCCGCGCGGCAACCAGCGTGCCCCGGCGGGCGCGACGCCGCCGGGGCACGGGGGAGGGGAGCGGGGCGAGGGGGCGGGTCACATCACCCGGAAGGACCGCTTGGAGATCGGCGCGCACACGCACACCAGGGCCAGGCAGGCCGCGGCGGTGGCGAGCAGCTCCGCGAGGGTGATCTGCCCGCCGACCATGCTGCGCGTGGCGTCGTTGGCGTAGGAGATGGGGTTGGCCTGGGCGATCACCCGCAGCCAGGTGGGCATCGACTCGGCCGGCACGAAGGCGTTGGAGGCGAACAGCAGCGGGAAGGTGAGCAGCGTGGTGATCATGCGCAGCACGTCGCCGTTGCGGAGCACCGCGGCCATCAGGATGAAGATCCAGCTCATGGACCAGCCCACCAGCAGGCTCATCAGGATCGCGCCCACCACGCCGGCCACCCCGCCGGGAGGCGCGAACCCGAAGAGCAGCGCGGCCAGGACGGCGACGGCGATCAGCTGGTAGAGGGCCCGGGCGCCGTCGGCGAAGCTCCTGGCCAGCAGCACGCTGAACCTGTTGATCGGCATGGTGTGGAAGCGGGTGATCACGTCGTTGCGCAGGTCGTTGATGAGACCGTTGCCCGCCTGGGCGCCGGCGGCGACCGCGGTGATGATCATGATCGCGGGGGCCAGGTTGTCGATGTAGGCCATGTCGGTCGGCATACCGGGGGCGTCGCCCAGCACCTTCAGCACCCCGGCGAACATCAGCAGCATCACCAGCGGCTCGACGAAGGTGACGATGAGCACGCCGGCCTGCAGGTAGGGCCGCACCGAGCGGCCGGTGAGGGCGAGGGTCTGGGTGACCAGGCCGCTGGTGCCCCACTGGTCGGCCGGCCGCCGCCCGGGGGGCGGCGGCGTTCGCTGCTGGGTGGCCTCGGCCTCGGCGACCGTCATCGGTGCGCTCCTTCGTCGGTGGGGAGGGTGGGCAGGCTCACGCGGGCACCGGCCTTCCGGTGGGCTCGTGGGTCAGCCGCAGGTAGACGTCGTCCAGGGTCGGCTCGGAGAAGCCGAGTTCGGCGATCTCGGCGTGCGCCTCGTTCAGCGCGCGCACCACGACGGCGAGGTCGGCGGAGGCGGCGACCGGGGCGCTGAGGGCGGCCGCGGAGTCCTGGGGGGCGGCCCGGATGCCGGCCTCCTCCAGCGCCTTGACCGCGGCGGGCAGCTGGGAGGGCGCCGAGAGCGTCACGGTCACCGTGCGCTGGCCGACGTCGGCCTTGAGGTCGGCGGGCGTGCCGCCGGCGATCACCCGGCCCTTGGACAGCAGGGTGATGCGGTCGCACAGCCGGTCGGCCTCCTCCAGGTACTGCGTGGTCAGCAGCACCGCGACGCCGTCCTGGGCCAGCCGCCTGACGATCTCCCACACGCCGATCCGGGAGGTCGGGTCCAGTCCGGTGGTCGGCTCGTCCAGGAAGATGACCTGCGGCGAGCCGACCAGGCTCGCCGCGATGTCCAGCCGCCTGCGCATGCCGCCCGAGTACTGGGTGACCGGCCGCCCGGCCGCCTGGGTCAGCTCGAACAGCTCCAGCAGCTCGTCCGCGCGGCGGGCGGCCTGGCGGCTGTTCGCGCCGAGCAGCCGCGCGATCAGGGTCAGGTTCTCCCGCCCGGCGAGCTGCTCGTCCACCGAGGCGAACTGCCCGGTCAGCCCGATGCGGCGGCGCACCTCCTGCGGCTTGTCGGCCACGTCGAAGCCGCAGATCCGGGCGGAGCCGCCGGTGGGCCGCAGCAGCGTCGACAGGATGTGGACCAAGGTGGTCTTGCCGGCGCCGTTGTGGCCGAGCAGGCCGTGGATCGACCCCGCGGGGACCGAGACGTTCACGCCGTCCAGCGCGGTGACCTCGCCGAACGACTTCGTTACGTTGACTGCCTCAATGAGAGCGTTGGCCACGTGCTGGGCCTCCGTTGTCTTCTCCGGCGGCCCGGTGGCAGGCCACGGTTCGGATATCTGGTCGGAAATCGCCGCCACCGCTGCGTGGTGATGGTAGGGCGGCGCCGGCGCGGCGCCGGAGGCTCCTGCAGGATGCTGAAAACCCCCAGAATTCCGGCACCGCGGCGGGGGCGGGCGCCGGCGGCGCACCGCGCCGTCAGGCGCCGGCCGGCTCGGCGATGCGGGCCGTGCGCGGACGCGCCATCCGCAGGTAGTCCTCGGTGGCCAGGGCCATCGACAGGTCGAGCCGGGCGGCGTTGAAGTACAGGACGTCGCTGCGCAGCAGGTCCTCCTCGACGATCAGTTCGAGGTCGGGGTGGAAGGAGAAGGGGATGATCGAGCCGCTGACCGAGCCGGCGAGCCGCTCGGCGGTCTCGCGGTCGGCGAAGCCGGCCCTGCGCCCGGCGGCGCACCGGGCGACCCGGTCCAGGTCCAGGCGCCGGTCGCCGGGGATGACGGCCAGCACGTGGCGGCGGGTGCGCTTGTCCGGCCGCACCACCACCACCAGGCACTTGGCGCTCTGCGCCAGGGGGTGCCCGCGCAGGGCGCTGACCACCTCGGTGCGGCCCTCGGGGGGGTGCGCCAGCAGCCGGTAGGCGGCGCCGTGGCGGTCGGCCAGCGCCCTGAGCCGCCGGTAGGCGCTCTGGTCGTGGGGCGGGACGGAGCCCGGTCCGCCGGCCCCCGCCGCCGGGACGGGAGCGGGGGCCGGGACGGGAGCGGGAGCGGGGGTGAGGGTGGGGGTGGGCGGGGGCCCGGTCGTCGTCATCGCGTCTCCGGGCCGGTCAGACGGTCAGGCCGCCGTCGATCTGGAAGACCGAGCCGGTGATGTAGGAGGCGCGCTCGCCGGCCAGATAGGCCACCAGGTCGGCCACCTCCTCGGCCCGCCCGAAGCGGCGCAGCGGGATCTTCCTCGCCGCGTCCTTCTTGACCTTCTCGGCCAGTTCGGCGGTCATGTCGGTCTCGATGTAGCCCGGGGCCACCACGTTGGCCCGGATGTTGTACCGGCCGACCTCCTTGGCCAGGGCGCGGGAGAAGCCGATGATGCCCGCCTTGGAGGCGGAGTAGTTGGTCTGGGTGGCGTTTCCGTAGACGCCGGCGATGGAGGAGATGGTGATGATCGTGCCGGACTTGCGTTTCATCATCTCGAATATCACCGCGCGGCAGACGTGGTAGACGCCGTCGAGGTTGGTGTCCACCACGCCGTGCCAGTCCTCGTCGGACATCAGGACCAGCGGGTTGTCCCGGGTGACGCCCGCCGAGCTGACCGCCACCTCGATCGGGCCCAGCTCGGCCTCGGTGCGGGCCACCCACTCCCGCACCGAGGCGGCGTCGGTCACATCCGCCCGCACCGCCCGCGCCCGGCGGCCCAGTTCGCCCGCCTCCTTCTCCAGCTCCAGCGCGGCCTGCTCGTTGGAGTGGTAGCAGAAGCTGACGTCGTACCCCTCGGCCGCCAGCCGCAGCACCACGGCCCGGCCGATCCCGCGCGATCCCCCGCTCACCAGGGCGACCGGCGCTGTGTTGTCCGTCATGACACTCTCCTTACTGCCTGTACTGGTCAGCCGGTCGCCGGGCCGGCGTGCGGGGGGCCGAGCCGCTCGCCCGGGCGGAAGGCCACGGTGATCCGGCCCACGGTCAGCACCGGCTCGCCGTCCACCCGGCCCTCCCCCTGGAAGATCATCGTGTCGTGCACGGCGCGCTCCAGCCGGGCGTGCTGTTCGACGGTGTCCCCGGGGAAGACCCGCCGGTGGAACTCGACGCCGCTCACGGAGCCGAACAGCATCACCTGCCCCCCGGCCCCGCCGCCGGCCAGCCGGGTGGCCAGGAGGCCCGCCGTCTGCGTCCAGGACTCGATCAGCAGGACGTCGGGGTAGGCGAGGTCCTCCGGGGCCGCCTGCGGGCCGAGCCGGGCGTACCAGGGCTCGTTGAGCGTGACGGCCTTGACCGCCCGGATCTCCTCGGCCCCCGTCTCCAGCACGCGGTCGACCAGCAGCATCGGGTAGCGGTGCGGCAGCGCGGCGCGGACGCCCGCGGAAGTGATCACGCCGTCGTCTCCCGCCGGTAGCGCAGGCGGACCGAGGCGGCCGGGCCGCGCTCGGTGGCCACCTGGGCGCTGCAGCGCCACTCCTGGCCGCGCGGCGACCAGCTCAGCTCGATGGTCAGGGTGTCGCCGGGGTGGACCGCGGCCAGGAACCGGCCGGACTCCACGGCGGCCAGCCGCAGCTCGCCGGTCCCGGGCGGCCCGGCGGCCTGCGCGGCGCGGCGCACGCACTCCAGCACGCAGACGCCGGGGAAGATCGGGAAGTGCGGGTAGTGCCCGGCGAAGACGGGCTCGCTCTCCTCGATCGCCACCGAGAACCGGGCCGGCCGGCCCTCCGCGCCCGCACCGCCGGCCGGGTCGCCCACCGGCCGCGGCTCGGCCAGGACCGGGCTGGTCACGGGCGCTCCCGCAGCTTCTGGCGCACCAGCTCGTAGGCGCTGTCCAGGGTCCGCACCGAGCGCATCTCCGCCTCGGCGAACCTCACCCCGTACCGGCGCTCCAGCACCACGACGACCTCCAGGGCCATCAGCGAGTCGACCTCCAGGGCCTCCACGAAGTCGGCGTCGTCGCGGATCTCGGCCGCGTCGGCGTCCAGGGTCTGGGCCAGCAGGTCCCGCAGCTCTTCCCGGTCGAGCCCGGTGACCGCGTCGATTGACATGTTCTTCTCTTTCCGTAGGAGCGGTGAGCGCCCGTCAGTTCACCGGCAGGCGCAGCGCGGCGCAGGCGACGACGCCGTTGTCGTCCACCGAGGAGACCAGGGCGACGCCGCCCGCGGGGGCCGCCGACCGCTCGGCGGCGCTGAGCAGGGAGGCGATCTGGAAGGCCGCGGAGGCGGCCGCGGTGTCCCCGATGGCGGCCAGGGCGGGCGCGCGCTCCAGCGCCTGCGCGCCGAAGCGCGCGGTGAGCACCTCGCGCTCCTGCTCGCCCAGGGGCCCGGCCGGGCCGGAGGCGGAGACCGCCCACACCTGCCCGCGGTCCACCCCGCCGCGCCGCAGCACCTCCTCGGCGCACGCGGCGAGCGCCTCGCGCAGGTCCTCGCCGAAGTAGACGCGCGACTGCACGGCGAGCACCTCGGCCAGGACGCGGTCGTCCGGCCCGGCCGGGTCGGCGCGCTCCAGCATGAACATGGCGCACCCCTCGCCCAGGAGGGCGCCGGCGCGGTCCGCGCCGCGCCGGTGGTGGTCCAGCCACGCCCGGGCGTCGGAGAACTCCTCGGCGGCGCCGCACAGCACGGCCGCGGCGCGGCCGGAGCCGAGCAGCCCGCCGGCGTAGCTGAGCGCGGACAGCCCGGCCACGCGGCCGCCGGCGATCGTGGTGTTCGGTCCCTTGAGGCTGTGCCAGATGGCGCACTGGCCGGCGGCGCAGTTCATCACCGCGTTCGGCATCAGCGAGGGGTCCACGTAGAACGGGCGCTCGCCCACCAGCGAGGCGCGGGTGAAGTCCATCATGCTCTGCGCGCTGCCGGTGGTGGTGCCCAGCACCAGGGCGGTCTCCTCGTCGCGGGCGGTGCGCCGCTGCCCGCAGTCGCGCAGCAGGTCGCGGACCGCGGTGACGGCCAGCCCGGTCACCCGGTCCATCGACCGGGTGCCCTTCTTGCCGAGGACCTCGCGCAGCGCGAAGCCGGGCACCACGCAGGCGTGGTCCTCCGGGCCCGCCCACTGCTCCGGGTCCAGGGGGGCGCGGGTGTCCTTCCCGGCCAGCACGCCGGCCACGAACTCGTCCTTGCCGGTGCCGAACGGCGACACCGCGGACCACGCGGTGATCACCGGCCGGGTCGCGGTCGCCGGCGCGCTCGCCGTAAGGGTCATGGTCACATTCCGTTCTGCTCGGTGTCCTCGAAGTGCGGTGGTCGCCCTCAGCGCGGGACCGGCGCGGCGGCCGGCGCGGGCCGGCGCAGCACCAGCGTGGCCACGCCGTCGTCGCCGTCGGTGCCCGCCACCAGCCACATCGGGCCGTCGGCGCCCGCGTCGAGGGCGCCGACGGCCGCCGCGCACTGCACGACGCCCAGCGCCCCGGACAGCTCGCCCCACGTCGCGGCGAGGTCGTGGCCGGGCTGCCCGGCCGGCAGGGCCGGGGCGGCGCCGGCGGGGGCGAACCAGGCGGCCGGCGTCTCGGGCTCGACCTCGGCGAGCTCGGCGATGGTGCCGCGCACGTCCGGGCCCCGGGTGTGCGCGCCGACCACGGCCCGCACGGTGGCGCCGCGGGCCTCGGCGGCCTCGGCGCGCTCCAGCACCAGCGCCGCGCCGCCGTCGGCGACCGGGCCGCCCACCAGGCGGCGCACGATCTCGTTGTCCGGCTCCACCCCGACCACGACCGCGTGGTCGGCGCGGCCGGCGCGCAGCAGGGTGGTGGCCCAGCGCACCGCGTCGAGCCCGGAGGTGGGGCCGTTGCACAGCGTCAGGTTCGGGCCCTTGAGCCCGAACCGGATGGCGATCTCGGAGGCGATGATGTTGCTGGAGGCGTTGGGGGTGTCCATCGGGCTGACGCCGTAGGTGCCCTCCTCGGCGATCGTGCGGGTCACGCGGCAGACGGTGTCCACGTTGCCCAGGTTGGAGCTGACCAGCACCGCCGTGCGGGCGCCGTCGAGGACCGGTGTGCCCTCGCGCAGCAGCCCGGCGTCGGCCAGCACGCGCTGTGCGGCGCACAGCCCGAGCTGGGTGGCGCGGTCCTTGTAGCGCAGGCCCTTCTTGCCCAGCACGGCGGCCGGCTCGACGGTGCCCTCCGGGCGGCGGGCCGCCGCCAGGGCGGCCGCGTGGTCGGCTCCCGGCAGGGCGACGCCGACGCCGGTCACGGTAATCATCATGCTCCCTCGACAATCGCCACGGCGTTGATCCCGCCGAACCCGAACCCGTGCACCTGGGCCAGGGAGACCTCGTGCTTGGCCTCCCGGTCGCGCACCAGGCGCAGCCCGGCGGCCTCCTCGATCGGCTCGGCGAGGTTGACCAGCGGCGGCACCTTGCCGGTGGCCATCGCCTGCAGGGTGACCACCAGGCTCAGCAGGCCGGCCGAGCCGCTGGTGTGGCCGGTCATCGGCTTGATGCCGGTCACCACCGGGCCGCCCGCCGCGTCGCCGAAGACCTCGCCGTAGGCGGTGATCTCGACCAGGTCGTTGAGCGGCGTCCCGGTGCCGTGCAGCAGCACCAGGTCGATGTCGCCCGGCCGGGTGCCCGCGTGCCGGTGGGCCTGCCGCATCGCCTCGGCGACCTGTTCGCGGTCCGGCGCGGTGGGGTGCTTGGCGTCGCAGGTCATCCCGACCCCGCGCAGCCTGCCCCACAGCCGGCCGCCCGGCCACGGCAGGTCCTCCCGGCGCAGCACCACGGCGGCGGCCCCGTCGCCGAGGATGGTGCCCTTGCGGTTGACGTCCAGGGTGCGCAGCGCGGCCGGCGGGTCCGGCTGGACCCGGTCGGCCAGGCCGTGCATGCTCTCGGTGATCGCGTCGACGCCCGCGACGATGACGGTGTCCGCCTCGCCCAGCGCCAGCAGGTCCGCGCCGAGCGCGAGGGTGTACAGGGACGCGGAGCAGGCGTTGGAGACGGTGAGGGTGTCGGCCGTGCCGAACCGCTCCCGCAGCGCGGTGCCGAAGTGCAGCCGGTCGGCGCCGAACGGCGTGCCGTCGCGCCACCACAGCTCGGCCGAGCGCAACTCGCGCAGGCCGGTGCCCACCAGCACCGGGATGCCCGACAGGTTGTCGCCGAGTCCGGCGTCCGCGGCGGCCTGGCCGACGGCGTCCAGCAGGAACCCGGTGGCCCGCAGCGCGCGGTCGGCGCCCGGCTCGGGCCGGTCGTCGATCTCGAACAGCTGCCTGCCGTTGTACAGCGCGTGGTCGAAGCCGCGCATCGCGCCCAGACCGCTGCGGCCCGCGCAGAGGGCGGCGAAGACCTCCTCGGCGTCCCGGCCGATGCTGGCCACGGCGCCGACGCCGGTGATGGGCACTCTCACAGCTCACCCGCCAGGTACTTGCCCAGGATCACGATCGCGTTGTTGCCGCCGAAGGCCAGGCCGTTGTTCTGCACCACCCGCAGGTCCGCCTCGACCGACCGGTTGGGCACGCAGTCGATCTCGCACTCGGGGTCGGTCCGGCGGTGGTTGATGGTCGGCGGGATGAAGCCGTGGTGGATGGAGAGGGCGCACGCGATCGCGGCCAGCGCGCTCGCGGCCCCCATGGTGTGGCCGAGCATCGACTTGAGCGAGACGGTGCGCGGCGGGGCGTCGCCGAACACGTCGTGGATCGCCCGCGACTCGGTCACGTCGTTGGCCTTGGTCCCGGTGCCGTGGGCGGAGATCAGGTCGACCTCCTCCGCCTTGACGCCGGCGTTCTCCAGCGCGATCTCCATGCACCGCGCGACGCTGGCCTGGTTCGGCGCGACCTGGTGGTAGGCGTCGCAGTTCATGCCGTAGCCGAGCACCTCGGCGTAGATGCGGGCGCCGCGCGCCCGCGCCGAGGCGAGGCTCTCCAGCATCAGCACGCCCGCGCCCTCGCCGGTCAGGATGCCCTTGCGGTCGACGTCGAAGGGGCGGCACACGTCCGGGGCGATGGTGCCCAGCCGGTAGAAGCCGGTGAAGGTCTTGCGGCACATCGCGTCCGCGCCGCCGCACAGCGCGTAGTCGACCTCGCCGGAGCGGATCGCGTCGAAGCCCTGGCCGATGGCGTAGTTGCCGGCCGAGCAGGCGGTGGCGATCGTCACCGCCTCGACGTTGGACAGGCCCAGCTCCTGGGCGGCGGCGATGGACAGCCGGTTGGGGAAGACGCGGCGGGCCACGGTCGGGTCCATGGCGGCGGGCCCGGAGTCGACCTCGGTCCCGACCAGGTGGTCGAGGTCGTAGGACTCCCCGTCGGTGGTGCCGATGGAGATCATCCCGCGCCGGGCGCGCAGGGCCTGTAGGTCGACGCCGGCGGCCTCGACGGCCATCCGGGCCGCCGCGACGGAGAACTGCGTGGCGCGGCCCAGGGTCTCCACGGGCAGGTTGCGGATCCAGCGCTCCGGCTCGGCCCCGGTGATCTCGCACCCGTTGGCGTGCGCGAACCCCTCGGTGTCGAACAGCGTGATCGGCTTCGCGCCGCTGCGGCCCGCCCGCAGCCCCTCGGCGAACTCATCGGCCCCCACACCGATGCTGGAGAACACGCCGAACCCGGTCAGCACGACCCGGGACGCCGCGTCGTCACGCGTGGCGTCAGAAACGTTCACAGACATCAATCTCCCTCGGTACGGCCTGGTCGCCTTCGATGAGGCCGGGAACGGGACACCGACAGGCGGTGCCGGGAGCGGCCACCGGGCCCCGGGGGGCGGCGGCGTGCCGCCGCCCCCCGGGTCTCCCGGTTCCAACCGCCCCTACTGGGCGTTGATGGCCTCCTCGACCACGGCGTAGACGCCGTCGAGGTTGACCATCCGCTCCAGCTCGGACTGGTCGATGGTCACCTTGAACTCCTTCTCCAGGCCCGCGAGGATCTCGATGGCCCGCAGCGAGTCCGCTCCGTGGTCCTCCTTGAAGAGGCTGCTGCCGCTCACCTCGTCCTCCTCCAGCTCCAGGACGTCGCAGACGATCTCCTTGATGCGTGCCTGGCGGTCGGCGTCGATGCTCGTGGTCATCTCGATCTCTCTCTGTGCGTTTTTGACGGTTCGGTATGGGTTGGTCGGTTGTGTGCGGCGCGGTCCGCGGCCGTGGCCGGGCGGGCCGCGCCTCCTCACCCGGGCAGGCCGGCGAAGTTCCCGCGCCGCGGCCGGGGCGGCCGGGGGGAGCGCCGGATGCTGCCCCGGCAGACCTCCCTGGGGTCCCAGCCCTCCGGCCGGTCGGGCAGCAGGTCCGGGTCGCCGTACACCGCCCCGCCGCGGGCGGCGGCGAGCAGGGGACGGCCGAGGATGTCGGCGGCGCAGGAGATCCCGCCGAGCATGACGCCCGCGATGCCGTTGCCCGCCTGGGTGCTGGCGCCGACGACGTGCAGCCCGGTGATGCTGGTGGCCGTGCCGGGCCGGGCGGTTCCGCCCCACTCGGCCATGCCGAAGGGAGTGCCGCCGGTGGAGAGGGTGTACCGCTCGTGGGTCAGCGGCGTCGCCGCCTCCAGGTGCGTGATGTGCCCGCGCAGCGGTCCGATGGCCTTCTCGGCCGCCCGCAGCGTGGCCTCGACCAGGTCCTTCTTGCGCTGCAGGTAGACCGGGTCGCGGCGGTAGGCGGCGCCGCCGGCCGGTCCGCCGCTGACGCCCCACCAGGCGTGGTCGGGCGGGCACAGCGTCATCACCTGGAGGTTGGCGTGGCCCGGCGGGCACAGGGCCCGGTTGCCCGGGTCCTTGAGCGAGGCGAAGGAGCAGAACAGGAACGGCACCTCGCCGCCCTCGCCCGCCCGCGCCTGCTCGAAGCAGCCGTCGATGTCGTCGGTGTCGTACCACCACAGGTTGGCGTTGGGCCGCTCCCGCAGGTCGGTGTCGAGGCCGAGGTAGAGCACCAGCCACGGCATGCCCATCCGCGCGTTCGCGGTGCGGGTCGCCACCGACGTGGGGAAGTGCTCGGCGCCGACCAGGTCGAGCACCGTGCGCGGGTAGTCGGCGTTGGACACCACCAGGTCCGCCGTGATCACCTCGCCGCCGTCCAGGCCGACGCCGGTGACCTTGCGGTCCTCCACCAGGATGCGGCGCACCCTGCTGCGGGTGCGGACCTGCCCGCCGTGCGCCTCGATGACCTCCACCAGGCCGGCCGCGAGGACCTGCCCGCCGCCGGCCGGGTAGTAGGCCCCGCGCAGGTAGTGGTCGGTGACGCTGGTGTGCCGCGCCACCGTGGCCTGGCGCGGGGTCAGCCCGTAGTTGGGGGCCTGCGCCGCCAGGACGGTGCGGGCGCGCGGCGAGAGGCCGCAGTGGGCGAACAGGTCCTCCAGCGTCCGTCTGCCCCACTGCCGGATGGTGGCGGTGTTCGCCGCGATGTCCGGCGCGGACCAGGTGTGGGCCTCGAACAGCGCCGCGCGCTGTTCGGCGCCCAGGGCCGAGCAGATGTCGACGAAGGTGTTCAGCCCGTCGGCCTCCTGCGGCATGGCCGCGGTCAGGCGCCGCCGGTACTCCTGCCATCCGGCGGGCATGTCCACCGCCGCCCCCGGCACCCTGATCAGGTCGAACCCGTCCCGGTCCATCTCCAGGAAGTCGACCCGGCCGCCGAGCCCGACCCCGGCCAGGATGGAGGGGATGACGCCGCCGGGGGCGCAGTCGCCCAGGTAGTGGACGCCGACGTCGAACTCGTAGCTGCGGCGCCGCCGGAAGACGTGGCTGTTGCCGCCCGCGACCGAGAACTGCTCCAGCACCAGGACGCGGCGGCCGGCGGTGGCCAGGTAGGCGGCCGCGGTCAGGCCGCCGAGGCCGGCGCCGACCACGACGGCGTCCCAGTCGGGGCCGGGCGCGGTGCCGTGCGCGTTGCTGTCCACAGTCGTCTCCTCGCTTGCCGCAGTGATCCTCGCCATGGCCGCCGCCGCGGCCTCAGCCGCAGCCGCCGGCGTGGCCCTGGTCGCCGCCGGCCGGCAGCAGGCCGGCGCCGGCCGCCGGGTCCGGGGCGCCGGCGGCCGGGTCCGGCGCGCCGGGCCGTTCGGTGCCGAGGACGGCCCGGACGAAGGGGGCGACCCGGTCCACCCCCCAGTACTTGTCCCGGCCGTTGATGAAGAACGGCACGCCGAACAGGCCGTCGTGGGCGGACTCGGCGAGCAGGGCGGCGCCCCGCTTGCGCAGCTGGGGGTCGTCGGCGGCCGTGGACAGCCGCTCGGGGTCCAGGCCGAGCTCCCGCGCGAGGGCGGCGATCACCTCGGGCTCGGAGATGTTCCTGCCCTCCTGCCAGCGGGCGCGGTAGGCGGCGGCGACGAAGTCCTTGCCGCGGCCCTCGTCCTCGGCGGCGATCCACGCCAGGTGGGCCACCTCCCAGCACGGATCGCGGTCGACGGGCCAGGTGATGTCGGTCAGCCCGCGCTCGGTGGCCAGCCGGCGGGTGTCCTGCAGGATGTAGAAGTTCTTCGCCCGGCTCATGGCGACGATGGGGAGGGTGACGCCCTCGTCGGCCAGCAGCCGTGCGGTCTCCTCGTCCGGCTCCCAGAACGGCAGCCAGTCGATGGAGTCGAGGACCTCGGGGTGGGTGCTCATCAGGTCGCGGTAGGCGAACCAGGAGTACGGGCTGCGCAGGGAGAAGTACCAGCGCGGTCGGCGGCGGGAAGCCATGAGGGGTCCTTTGGGCGTGTCGTGGTGGGTCACTCGCCGCGCAGCGCGCGCAGGACCTCGTCGTCGAAGACGGCCATCTGCCACTCCGACTCCGGGGTCTCCTTGTGGCAGTAGCCGTGGGTGATCGAGCCGGTGGCGGTCTTGACGAGCCTGCCGTCGCGCACCACGTAGAAGTCCAGGCGGGAGGTGTAGAGCATGTCCTTGAAGACGGACTCCACGGTGTAGACGGTGTAGAGGTTCTCCTCCATGACCGTCTCGTCGGTGAACCGCAGCTTGCACTGCGTCACCACGGGGATCCAGCCGCGCTCGTCGAGCATCCGCTTGATGCTGATGCCGCGGGAGGCGACGAAGAGGTGCTTGGCCTCCTCCATCTGGCGCAGGTAGCCCGACATCTGCATGCGCTCGGTGAAGTGGCAGTAGTAGTAGGGGACCTTCCACTTCCAGCCGACGGCGTTGTCGTCGCCGATGATCTCGGCGAGCACCGGGTCGGTGTCGGTGGTCACGCCGCGGTGGAACGCGCCGGCGAAGTCGTCGACCGGGGTGGCGGCCAGCTCGGTGGGCTCCGCGGTGGCGAGCCGGTCGACCACGAAGCGCTCGAGCTCCGCGGGCAGCGGGGCCGGGTCGTCGATGGCGGTGTCGCGGCGCAGCAGCACCCGCAGCTTGGAGGTGACGGCCTTCTTCGGCGCGCCGTCGCGCTGCACGGTCGCGCTCACCGCGAAGACCATCTCGGTGTCGCTCTCCCGGGTCTTGGGGACCACCTCCAGCAGCACGTCGTCGTCGAGGGTGAGGACGGTGTGCAGCCGGGTGTCGACGCCGACCACGTCGAAGTTGACGCCGTGCACCAGGTACAGCTCGGTGGCGCCCAGACCGACGGCCCGGAAGTGGTCGAGCACCGCGGCTTCGAGCAGGTAGTTGTCGCACTTGAAACCGATCGCGGTGTTGATGTTGCCGCCCTCGTAGGACGGGCGCAGCGTCACCGAACTCGGTTCGTTCAGCAGCTTCTTGATCTCGACATCGGTCAGGGTGGCCATCGGTGTGCTCCCGTGCTTCAGTTGACCGCCGCCGGGGGGTGCCCGGCCGACAGGGTGGTGAGGAATCGCCGGACGGCGAGCGAGAACCGCTCCGGACGTTCGGCCATCGGTGTGTGCCCGCAGCCCTCGATCCGGTCGATCGAGGCGTTGCCGAGCCGGGCGGCCAGGCTCTCGCCCTCGGCGGGCGGCGCGATCGGGTCGCGGTCGCCGACGATGACGTGGACGGGCAGGCCGACCAGGCCGACGGGCAGGAAGGGGGTGCGCAGGTAGGCGTGCAGGTAGCGGACCACCCAGTGCGGGCCGAGCTGGGCGCACGCGTGCTCGGCCATCTCGGCCCGCAGCTGCGGGTCCAGGGGCTTGCGGGCCATCAGCCGGATGCCGTCCTGCGCGCCCAGCCGCAGCCGGTCGAGGAAGTCGGGCAGCTCGGCCCAGGAGAAGTCCTCCGGCCGCTGCCGGAAGAACGGCGAGACCAGCACCGCGCCCCGGATGCCGAGCTCCTCGCGCGGGTCCGCGCCGCCTGCCGCGGCGTCGGCGAGCAGGGCCAGCAGCAGGACCGTCGCGTAGGAGTGCGCGACCACCACGTCCACGCCGCCGGGGACCCGCGCGATCGCCTCGGCGATCCAGGCGCTCTCCTCCCGTTCGGGGATGGCGAACGGGCCGCCCGCCCGCCAGGGCAGGCCGGCGGTCCACAGCTCCAGGTCCGCGGGGCGGTGCGCGGCGAACGCCTCCCAGCAGCTCTCGCTGCTGCCGAGGCCGTGCAGCAGCAGGGCGCGGTGGCCCGCTTCGGCGGGAGCGCCTCGCTGTCGGAGCACGAGCGGCTCGACATCGCCTTTCTGGAGCACCGGATATCCCTTTCCGAAGGAATTCGGACAGCAGAGAGTGACGCCGGTCAGAATTCCGTCCGGCAAACCGCCGCCGACGCTAGCAACATCTTCCGCACCGGCAAACGCCTGATCAACGATTCTGCAGTGACATGCAAACCGCCGTGTGGCGCGCGCGGAACGGCAATGCCGCATTGGCCGGGAAACCGGCTCCGCGTGGCACCTGAACGACGAAATGACGCGTTGCGCACTCGATCATCCCGGAAATGCCGGGCGTCGAAAGAGGTCTTTCAGCAAGCTGCGACTACAGATTTTTCCAAGCGGCGACGACGTCGTCCGCGCCGTCCGGCGCGGCCAGCGACCGCCGGGCCGCCAGCAGGGCCTTGGGCCAGTTCACGGTCAGCGCGGCGCCCAGGCGCGCGCCGCGCCGGTAGGCCACGGCGAACCGGCGCGGCGGGCCCGCGCCGCGCACCACGGTGACGGTGTCGCCCGGGTCGGGCCGGCCCAGCAGGGTGATCTTGCCGCCGTACTGGTCGGACCAGACGAAGAACGCCGGCCGGCAGGCCACCGGCGCCGGCCCGACGATGCTGCGCACGACGGCGTCGGCCTGCTCCACGGCGTTGGTCCAGTGCTCGACCCGCAGGTGCCGCCGCAGCAGCGGGTCGCGGCGGCGGGCCACGTCGCCGATCGCGTACACCGTGCGGTCGGCGTCGACCGCGCCGTACTCGTCGCACAGGATGCCGCCGTCCTCCTCCAGCGCGACGCCGGAGCCGGCCAGCCAGTCGGTGTTCGGCCGCACCCCGACGCCCACCACGACGGCGTCCGCGGGCAGCGTGCGCCCGTCGGCGAGCGCCACCGCGGTGACCGCCCGGTCGCCGACGAGCGCGGCGACGGAGACGCCGCACAGCAGCCGCACCCCGTTGTCCTGGTGCAGCAGGGCCAGTTCGGCGGCCACCTCCTCGCCCAGCAGCCCGCACAGCGGCGCGGGCTGCGCCTCCACCACGGTCACCTCGACGCCGCGGGAGCGGGCCGTGGAGGCCACCTCGGCCCCGATGAAGCCACCGCCGACGACGACCAGGGAACCGGAGCCGATCCGGTCCAAGGCGGCCCGCAGCGCGCGGCAGTCGGCGAGGGTGCGCAGCAGGTGTGCGCCCGGGCGCGGCATGCCCGGCAGCGTGCGCGGCGCCGCGCCGCAGGCCAGCACCAGCCGGTCGTACTCCAGCTCCTCGCCGGTCTCCAGCCGCAGCACGCGCCGCGCCGGATCCAGCGCCGCGGCGGCCGCGGTGTGCCGCTGCGCGCGCCACTGCTCGGCGCTGCCCAGCGAGACGCGGTCGGGCGTCCAGTGGCCGGCGAGGACCTGCTTGGACAGCGGGGGCCGGTCGTAGGGCGCGTCCGGGTCGGGGTCGACCAGCGCGATCGCACCGGTGTAGCCGGCCTGCCGCAGCCCCGAGGCGACGCGGCTGCCGCCCACCGAGGCGCCGACGACCACCACGCGGCGGACGCTCACGAGACCGCTCCGTCGGCGAGGGGCACGTCCTTCGGCGCGGTCTCGGCCAGGGCGCGCGGGGTGCGCAGCTCCAGCACGTCGCGCAGGCCGAAGGCCCAGCCGGCCCTGCGGGCCCGGGTGGCCAGGCGGGCGGCGCGCAGGCTGTCGCCGCCCCGGGCGAAGAAGTCGTCGTCGAGGTGGACCGCGGGCAGGCCGAGGATCTCGGCGAACAGGGCGCACATCAGCGCCTCGGCCGCGGTCTCCGGCGCGGCGCCGGTGGGGGCGCCCCGGACCGGCGGCTCGGGAAGCGCGTCCTTGTCGAGCTTCCCGTTGGCGGTCAGCGGGAGTTCGTCGACCACGACGACCGCCGAGGGGACCATGTAGGCGGGCAGCACCCGGCACAGGGCCTCGCGCAGCGCGGCGGGATCGAGGGCGGCGCCCTGCTCGGGCACCGCGTAACCGGCCAGGTACCGGTCGCCGGAGCGGTCCTCGCGCGCGATCACGGCCGCCTGCCGCACCCCGGGCTGGGCGGCGACCACCGAGGTGACCTCGCCCAGCTCGATCCGGTAGCCGCGGATCTTCACCTGGTCGTCGGTGCGGCCCAGGTACTCGAAGATCCCGTCGGGCCGCACCCGGACCGTGTCGCCGGTGCGGTACATCCGCCCGCCGCCGAAGGGGTCGGCCACGAACCGCTCCGCGGTGAGGCCGGGGCGGCCCAGGTAGCCGCGCGCGACCTGGCCGCCGGCGATGTACAGCTCGCCGACGGTGCCCGGCTCCACCGGCCGCAGCCGCTCGTCCAGCACGTACAGGTCGGTGCCCGGCGTGGGGAGCCCGATGGGGGTGGCGCCGGGCGCTATCTCCTCCTGCGGCCCGATGCGGAACGTGCAGCACCCCACGGTCGCCTCGGTCGGGCCGTACTCGTTGACCACCGCCGCGCCGGGGTGCGTGCGCCGCCACCGGTCGACGACGTCGCCGATCAGCATCTCGCCGCCGACCACCAGCTCGCCGGTCGGCGAGAGCGCGCTCGGCAGCGCGGTCAGCAGCGGCAGGTGCGACGGGGTCGCCTTGACGAAGCCCGGCCGCTCCCCGGCCGCCCCGTCGCCGGCCGGCTCCCTGTCCAGGGAGGCGACGCGGACGCAGCCGCCCAGCAGCAGCGGCCCGTACAGCGCGGTGACCGTGAGGTCGAACGCCACCGGGGAGTGCAGCAGCGCGCCGCCGGCCAGGCTCGGGTACGCGGCGCAGGCGAACTCCAGGTAGCGCACCAGGGTGTCGTGCTGCACCGCGACGCCCTTGGGCCGGCCGGTGGAGCCGGAGGTGTAGATGACGTAGGCCAGGTTGCCCGCGGTCAGCGGCGCCACCCGGTCGGCGTCGGTGGGGTCGTGGTCGGGGCCGCCGGCCGCCTCGGCGGCGGCGACGGCGGCGGCGACGGTCAGCGTCTGCGGACCGCGGCCGTCGCCGGGCCCGGCGTCCTGGGCCAGCATCAGCTCCAGCCCGGTGTCCTCGACGATGAACGCGACCCGCTCCGCCGGGCAGTCGCTGTCGATCGGGACGTACGCCGCGCCGGCCTTGAGGATGCCCAGCAGCGCCACCACCAGCTCGGCCGACCGCGCCAGCCGGACCCCGACCAGCCGCTCCGGGCCGAAGCCGCGGGCGATCAGGTGGTGGGCCAGCAGGTTCGCCCGGCGGTTGAGCTCGGCGTAGTCCAGCTCCCGCCCGCCGCAGCGGACGGCGGCGGCGTGCGGGGTGCGCGCCACCTGCTGCCGGAAGAGGTCGGGGAGGGGCGATTGAGCCATCGTGTCTTCCTATTCCTTGGAGAGCGGGACCGCCGCGGGCACGGGCCCGCCGGTCATCCGAGGCGGTCCGCGGCCAGCCGGCGGATCGTCGGGCGCAGGTACAGGTCGCGCATCGCCACCGTGAAGTCGCCGCGCCGGCGCAGCGCGGCTCCCACGCGCATGGCCAGCAGGGAGTTGCCGCCCAGGTCGAAGAAGTTGTCGTCCGGGCCGACCGGGACGCCCAGCACCTCCTGCCAGACCTCCAGCAGCGCCGCCTCGAAGGCGCCGCCGGCCCCCTCCGCGCCGGGGCCCGCGCCGGGGTCCGCGGCCCGGTGGCCGGGGGCGGCGGCGCTCCGCGCGGCGGCCGCCGGGGCGGGCCTGGGCAGCCTGCGGGTGTCGAGCTTGCCGTTGGTGGTCAGCGGCATCCTGTCCAGCGCGGTGATCGTCGTCGGCACCATGTAGGCGGGCAGGAACCGGGCCGCGCGCTGCCGCACGGCCGCGGTGTCCTCCCCGTCCATCACCACGAACGCGTCGAGCTGGGCCGTCGCCGCGTCGTCCGGGTCGGCCCGGTTGAGCACCACGGCCGCCGCGGTCACCTGCGGGTCGTCCAGCAGCACCGAGCGGATCTCGTCCAGCTCGATGCGGAAACCGCGCAGCTTGACCTGGCTGTCCAGCCGGCCCAGGTGCTCCAGCCGCCCGTCGGGCAGCAGCCGGCCCTGGTCCCCGCTGCGGTACATCCGCTCGCCGGTGCGCGGATCGGTCAGGAACCGCTGCCCGGTCAGCTCCGGCTGGTTCAGGTAGTGCGAGGCGACGCCCGCCCCGCCGACGTAGATCTCACCGGCGACGCCCACCGGCAGCGGCCTGCCCCCGGCATCGGCGACCCGCACCCACCAGCCGGGCAGGGCGCGCCCGACCGACCTGGACCCGGCGAGCGCCTCGGCCCGGGTGACGGTCTGCGCGGTCACGTGCACCGTCGTCTCGGTGATGCCGTACATGTTGACCACCCGGCATCCGCTCTCCGGGTGCCGGTCGAACCAGGGCAGCAGCATCCGCGGGTCGAGCCCCTCGCCGCCGAAGACCACCAGCCGCACCGGGGCGGGATCCGCCCCGTCCCGCTCGACCTCCACCAGCTGGGCGAAGGCCGACGGGGTCTGGCTGAGCACCGAGACCTCCTCCCGCAGCAGCAGCCGGTGGAAGTCCTCCGGCGAGCGCGACACCCAGTAGGGCACCACCACCAGGCGGCCGCCGGTGAGCAGGCAGCCCCAGATCTCCCACACCGAGAAGTCGAAGGCGCTGGAGTGGAACAGCGTCCAGGTGTCCTCCCCGCCCAGGCCGAACTCCCCGGTGGTGGCGGCCATCAGGGCGAGCACGTTCGCGTGCGGGACGACCACGCCCTTGGGCCGGCCGGTGGAGCCGGAGGTGTAGATGACGTAGGCCGGGTCGTGCGGGCCGGCCGCCGACGGCGGCGGGCCCTCGCACCGCGCGGGCGCCAGCTGCGCGAGCTCGGCCGTGCCGACCACCCGGACGGCGTCGCCGCCGGGGAAGGCCGCGTGGTCGGTGACGACCGTGGCCAGTGCGGCGTCGGCGGTGGTGTAGGACAGCCGGTCCCGGGGGTGGGCGGGATCCATCGGCACGTAGGTCGCGCCCGCCTTGAGCACGGCCAGCAGCGTGACGACCAGTTCGGCGGACCGCTCCAGGCACACCCCGACCCGGTCGCCGTCGGCCACGCCGAGCCTCCGCAGGGCGTGGGCGAGCCGGTCGGCCCGGCCGTCGAGTTCGCCGTAGCTGATCCGGGTGTCCCCGCAGCAGACCGCGACCGCGTCCGGCCGGCTCGCGGCGACCGCGGCGACCGCGGCGTCGATCCGTCGCGGCACGCAGGACGCCGCCGGGCCGGGGCGGCCGAGCGCGTCCAGGTGGTCCAGCTCGTCCTCGTCCAGCAGCCGCACGTCCGGCACGGGGGTGTCGGGCGCCTCGCGGAGCAGCGCGTGCACCCGGCACACGTGCCGCAGGAACTGGTCGGCGATGTCGGCCGACAGCTTCCGCGGGGAGAAGTCGCAGCGCAGCATCCGGTTGCCCGCGGCGTCGCGGACCACCGAGACGGTCACCGGGAACGGCGGGTGCTGGAAGGGCAGGTACTGGGCCCAGGCCGCGCCGGGCAGGCCCGCGGCCGGGTCGTGGTCGGCGAAGACCAGCCCCGCCGCGGCCGCGCCGGCGAGGTCGCCGCCCGCGGCCTCCACCTCCCGCCGCAGCTCCTCGGTGTGCCACGCCGGCCCGGCCGCGAGCGCCGCGCGCAGGTGCTTGTCGAGGGTGCCCAGCGTGTTCGCGCCGTCCACCGCCACCGGCACCAGGGCGATCCCCTCCACGGGGGCGCCGGTTGCGGTGCCGGTGTCGGCGTCGGTGGCGGTGTCGGTGACCAGGGCCGCCAGGACCGGCCGGCCCGCCCCCTCGTAGCGGGCCAGGACCACCCCGAGGGCGGCCGTCCAGCTCTCGGCGTCGCCCTGCGGGTGCCCGGCGGGCAGCGGCAGCAGGGCGGTCTGGGGCACGTCCGGGTCGTGCGGCCGGCCCAGCCCCCAGTCCAGCCGGGCGCCGAGGTGGCACTCGGCGAGGTCGGCGGCGCACCGGGCGGCGTCGTGGCGCCGCCCGCCGCCCGCGGCCGGGGCGGCGCGGTCCTCCCGGCCCGCGGACGGCGGCGCGCCGCCGAGCAGTTCCGCGACGAACCCGCGCAGCGCCGCGGCGCCGAGCGCCGCCCGGTGCGCCACCACCACGAGGTCGGCGACGCCGTCGGCGTACTGCAGCAGCACGCCGCGCACCGGGGCGTCCCGGGGGGCGGCCACCGGCCGGGCCATCTCCCGCGCCCGCCACCGCTGCGCGGCGGACGCGTCGGAACGGCACGGCACCTGCTCGGTCCACAGCCGCGCGGCGCCCCGGAAGAGGGCCGCCGTCCCGGCGGCGGGGAGCAGCGCGGCGGCCCGGTCGGCGAACCGCCGCGCCAGCGCCTGCGGCCCGCCCGCCGGCAGCCCGCCGGCCAGGCGCACGCCCAGCGCGTGGCAGACCGCGCCGGGCGCCTTCCCATCGCCCTCCCCGGTCCGCTCACCGGAGTGGACGACGGTGCGCCGCGCCGGCGTGAGCGCGGCGACGGCGTCCTGTTCAAAGATCGACACCACTGGTCCCCTTGGCGTGATTGCGGTGGCTCACCGGGCGGTGAAGCCGCCGTCGACGGTCAGCACGGAGCCGGTCACCTGCCGGGACTCGTCCGAGGCCAGCCAGAGGGCGGCCCGGGCCACGTCCTCCGGCTCGATCAGCGAGTTCATCGGCTGGGACTGGACGAAGGTCTCCTCGTGCTCGGCCACCGGCAGGTCCAGCGACCGCGCGATCTCGGCGAGCATCCGGCCCTCGACCTGGCCGTCGTCCCGGATCGAGCCGGGGCACAGGGCGTTGACCCGGACCTTCAGCGGCGCGTAGTCCAGCGCGGTCGCCCGCGTCAGCCCGATCAGGCCGTGCTTGGAGGCCGCGTATCCGGCGAAGTGCCGGTAGCCGACCAGGCCGGCGGTGGAGGCCACGTTGATCACGCTGCCCGACCGCCGGGCGACCATGAGGGGGCCCACCACCGAGGTCATGCGCCAGGCGCCGGACAGGTTGACGTCGAGCATCACCTGCCACTCGTCCTCGGTGATCTCGTGGGCCGGCCTGCCCGAGGGCGCCACGATGCCCGCATTGTTGACCAGCACGTCGACCGTGCCGAACCGGTCGCACACCCGCTCCACCACCGTGCGCAGCGCGGCGAGGTCGCGGATGTCGGCCGCCGCCGTCAGCACGGCGGCACCCTGCTCGCGGCAGAGCCGCGCGGTGTGGTCGAGCTGGCTGGCGGTGCCGAGCGGGTAGGGAACGCCGGGGATGTCCCCGCACACGTCGAGCAGGGCGAGGTCGGCGCCCTCCCGGCTGAACGCCAGCGCGCAGGCGCGGCCGACACCACGCGCGGCTCCCGTCACGATGACGGTCTTTCCTTGCAGACGCACCAGGACTCCTAGGGGTTGGGGACGGTCGGCGGACCCGGCCGCGCCGGCTCAGCCGGGGCAGACCTCCGCGAGCACCCGGATCAGGCCCTCGGGGTTGTCGACCAGGTACATGTGGCCGCCCTCGACCTCCGCGAACCGGAAGTCCCTGCTGGTGGCCTTGCTCCACTCCATGGCCTGCTCGGTGGTCACCAGCGCGTCGGTGGTGCCGCGCACCGAGACGATCGGCACGGGCAGCGGGTCCTGGGAGCGGGGCAGGTAGCTCTCGTGCATCTCGACGTCGGCCCGCAGCGTGGGCAGCAGCAGCTCCCGCATCTCCGGGTCCTCCAGCGCGTCGTGCCGGTAGCCGGCGAACTCCTTGACCCGCGCCAGGAACTCCTCGTCGCCCAGGCCGCTCGCGCCGTTCTCCCGCCGGGTCCACGGGCCGGGGGAGCCGCTGATCACCAGCGCGGCCAGGTCGACGCCGTCGGTCACGGCCAGCCGGTGGGCGATCTCGTAGGACAGCACCGCCCCGAGGCTGTGTCCGAACAGCACCACCGGTCCGGCGCCGGAGACCCGCTCCAGCACCTCGGGCAGCAGCCCCTCGGTGGCCGTCGCCACGTCCCGGTAGGGCTCCTCGGCGAACCGCTGTTCCCGGCCGGGCAGCTGGACGGCCGCCAGCTCGAAGGTGTCCTGGCACAGCGGCACCCAGGGGCGGAAGACCGAGGCGCCCGCGCCGGCGAACGGCACGCAGAGTACGACCGCCTTTGGCATGTTCATTCCCTCTCTGTTGCTGTCGGGTGAGCGCCGCCGGGGCGTCACGCGCGATCTCCACGGGCGGCGCCGGCCAGCTTCTTGGCCAGCACCGCCCCCATCTCGGCGAGCGGCTCCGGCCGCATCAGGTCGTGGTGGGAGGCGGCGACGGTGTGGATCTCCAGCCCGCCGTCGACGTGGTCCACCCAGCGGTCGGGGTCGCCCACCGGATCGACCGTCGCGGCGAACACCACCGCGCCCGCCCGGCAACGGCCCGTGAGCGCCCGCGCGTCGACCCGGAAGCTGTTGGCCATCACCTTCTGCAGACGCCGCATCCCCTGCGCCGACAGACCCGCCAGGTCGTTGCCGGAGGACCGCACCGCGGCCATGACCGTCTCGAAGCCGACCGGCCCCTCCACCTGCGCGGCGTCGACGCCGGCCGCGGCCAGGACCCCCTCGAGGAACTCCCGCTCGGAGAAGCCCGCGTCCGCCTCGGCCCCGGCCTCGGCGCGCGGATAGGCGTCCAGCAGCGCGAGCAGCTCGACCTCCTGCCCGGCGGACTCCAGCAGGACGGCCATGGCGTGCGCGATCCGCCCGCCCAGCGACCAGCCGAGCAGCCGGTAGGGGCCCTCCGGCTGCACCGCCCGGACGCGGGCCACGTAGTCGGCGGCCATCTCCTCGAGCGACTCCGGCAGCGGGCCGTCGTCGTCGAGCCCGGCCGCCTGCAGCCCGTACAGCCCGACCTCCGCGGGCAGGTGCTCGGCGAGGCCGGCGTAGGGCCAGCTGAGCCCGCCGAGCGGGTGCACGCAGAACACCGGCGCGCCGGCGCCGCCGGAGCGCAGCGGCAGCAGCCGGCCCAGCGGCCCCGCCGCGTCGCCCCGCTCCAGGCGGACGGCCAGCGCCGCCACCGTCGGCGCCTCGAAGATCGACACCACCGACATCTGCGCGCCCAGCCGGTCCCGGACCCGGCTGATGAGCCGGGTGGCCAGCAGCGAGTGCCCGCCCAGCTCGAAGAAGTTGTCGTCGACGCCGACCCGGTCGCGGCCGAGCAGCTCGGCGAAGATCTCGCACAGCGCCGTCTCGGTCCCGTCGCGCGGGGCGCGGCTCGGCCGGCGTTCCAGCGGCCGGGGCGCGGGGAGCGCCTTCTTGTCGACCTTCCCGTTGGGGGTGACCGGAACGGCCTCGATCGCCGTGTAGTGCACGGGCACCATGGGGTCGGGCAGCACGGCGGCGAGGTGGTCGCGCAGGGCCGCCAGGTCCACCGGCGCCGCCGGATCGGCGTGGGTGACGTACGCGGCGAGCTGGACCTCGCCCGAGGGCGCGGTGTGCGCGGTCACGATCGCGGCGCCCACCGCGGGGTGCCGGGCGATCGCGTGCTCGATCTCGCCCGGCTCGATGCGCCGGCCGCGGATCTTCACCTGGTCGTCGGCGCGGCCGAGGAACTCGATCACCCCCTCCCGGGTGATCCTGGCCAGGTCGCCGGTGCGGTAGAGCCGCGATCCGGGCGGGCCGTAGGGGTCGGCCACGAACCGCTCGGCGGTCAGGTCCGGCCGGCCCAGGTAGCCGTGCGCGAGCTGCACGCCGCCCAGGTACAGCTCGCCGCCGCTGCCGACGGGGGCCGGCGCGAGGTGGGCGTCCAGCACGTAGGCGCGGGTGTTCCAGATCGGCCGGCCGATGGGCACCACCGCGGACCCGGACCCGGCGGCGCAGTCCCAGGCGGTCACGTCCACCGACGCCTCGGTCGGCCCGTAGAGGTTGTGCAGCTCGGCCCCGAGCAGCGCCCGGAACCGGTCGCGCAGCGCGGCGGGCAGCGCCTCGCCGCTCACCAGGACGCGGCGCAGCCCGGTGCACCGGGCGGCCTCGGGCTCGGCGAGGAAGACCTCCAGCATGGACGGCACGAAGTGCGCCGTGGTGACGCCCGCCTCCTGGATCAGCCGGGCCAGATAGCCCGGGTCCCGGTGCCCGCCCGGCCGGGCGGCCACCTGGACCGCGCCGGCCACCAGCGGCCAGAAGAACTCCCAGACCGACACGTCGAACCCGGACGGGGTCTTCTGCAGCACCCGGTCCTGCGGGCCGAGCCGGTAGGCGTCCTGCATCCACAGCAGCCGGTTGACGATGCCCCGGTGGGGGACGACCACGCCCTTGGGCCGGCCGGTGGAGCCGGAGGTGTAGATGAGGTAGGCGGGGGAGTCGGGCAGCGGGCCCGGCAGCGCGCCGGCGCCGGCGGGCAGGGCGGCCGCCTCCTCCTCGGTGCCGGGCTCGTCGAGCACGATCAGGTGCTCGACGGCGTCCTCGGCGCCCTCGGGCAGCCCCCCGCGCGCGGCGCGGGTGGTGACCACGACCGCCGGGGCGGCGTCGGCCAGCAGGTAGGCGATCCGCTCGGCCGGATAGTCGGTCTCCACCGGCAGGTACGCCGCCCCGGCCTTGACCGCGGCGAGCAGGGCGACGGTCAGGGCGGCCGAGCGGGGCACGGCGACCGCGACGACGTCGCCGCGGCGCACTCCGCGGGCGGCGAGCAGCGCGGCCAGGGCGGTGGAGCGCTCGTCGAGTTCGGCGTAGGTCAGGTGGGCGTCCTCGGCCACGACCGCGGGCCGGTCCGGGGTCCGCGCCGCCTGCGCGGCGAACAGCCCGGCGATGGTCTCCGGCTCGAAACCGGACGCCGTCGCCGGCGGCAGCTCCAGCGCCCGGCCGGTGGCGTTCCAGCCGGTCAGCACCTGCTCGCGCTCGGCGGAGCCGAGGATGTCGATCCGGCTCAGCGGCACCGCCGGATCGGCGACCCCGGCGGTGAGCAGCCGCACCAGCCGCTCCCCGAAGCGCGCCACCGTCTCCTCGTCGAACAGGTCGGCGCTGTACTCGATGGACAGGTCGATGCCCGCCGGTACGCCGTCCAGGTCGGTGCGTTCGATGAAGTTGAAGCCGAGGTCGAATTTGGCGGCGCCGGTTTCGCCGTCGAGGGGGTGGGCGGTCAGGCCGGGCAGGTCCAGGGCGGCGCGGGCGTTGTTCTGCAGGACGATCATGACCTGGAACAGGGGGTGGCGGGCCAGGGAGCGGGCGGGTTGGAGGGCGTGGACGAGTTGCTCGAAGGGCAGGTCCTGGTGGGCGTAGGCGGCCAGGTCGGTGGTGCGGGCGCGTTCGACCAGGTCGCGCAGGCCGGGGTCGCCGGAGGTGTCGGTGCGCAGTACCAGGGTGTTGACGAAGAAGCCGA
>NZ_JARVKV010000076.1 GCF_029813835.1 Streptomyces sp. DH37 | reverse complement strand
CGCCCCGTCGGAGCGGGGCGCCCGGCGGACCGGTTCGGGTGGGTGGGCGGATGGGTCAGCGGGTCAGGCGGTAGGCCTCCGTGAGGTGGCGGAACGCCTTGGCGTACTGGCCGGAGGCCAGGGCGTGGTCGGCGTCCGCCGTGCGGGACACCGCGCGCTCCGGGGCGCCGTCGCCGGCCCCCAGCAGGGCGGCCTGGGCGATGTCCCGGGCGACCGAGGCCAGTTCGTCCGCCTGGAGGTAGGAGTCCGTGCGGGACTTCTCCAGCAGGGCGGCGGCCCTGGAGAGGGACTTCAGGACCGCGTCCGCGTTGCGGACCGTGCCGTCGGCGTTCCAGTGCCGGTGCTTCTGGGCGAGGTGCACGTGGACGGCGGCCGCACGGGACGTGATGTCGCGGCGCTCCCGCAGTTCGTCGCGGACGTCCTCCAGCCGGTCGCGGGCGCTGTCGGTGCGCAGGCCCCAGCCGTACGGGTAGAGCGGGGCGTACGAGGCGTCCCCGACGTTGACCGGGACCTGGGCGGCCGAGCGCGGCCAGCTCACCGGCAGGCGGCCGGTGTAGGGGCGCTCGCCGAACAGCGTGTCCGCCACGCCCGCGCCCTCGGTGCCCGGCAGCCAGGAGGCCACCAGGGCGTCGATGTCGCCGAGCTGGTCGGTGATGATCTGCGGGCGGCCGGAGACGATCAGCACCACGCACTCCATGGCGCCGCAGACGGTGTCGATCGCCTTCCTGTCGGCGTCGGACAGCTCCAGGTCGTGGCCGTTGCCGACGTCGCCGACGCCCTCGGCGTACGGGGTCTCGCCGACCACCACGACACCCGTCCGGTGCCCGTCGGTGGGCGCGGAGGCGTCCTCGCTGAAGGTGACGGACGCGTCCGGGGCGACCTGGCGAATGCCCTCCAGGATGGTGGTGCCCTCGGTGATGTCGCCGGAGGAGCCCTGCCAGGAGATGGTCCAGCCGCCGGCCTGGTTGCCCAGGTCGTCGGCGTTGGAGCCGGCGACGTAGAGCTTCTCGTCACCGCTCAGCGGCAGCAGGCCCCCGTCGTTCTTCAGCAGCACCTGGGAGTCGGCCGCGGCCTCGCGGGCCAGTTCGCGGTGGGGTGCGGAGCCGACGGAGTCCAGGTGGGTGCGGTCGGTGTAGGGCTTCTCGAAGAGGCCCAACTGGAACTTCTTGGTGAGGATGCGGGAGACCGCGTCGTCGATCCGCGCCATGGGCACGGCGCCGGAGTCGACCTGCTCGCGCAGGGTGGAGGTGAAGCCCTTGTAGTCGTACGGGACCATGATCATGTCGAGTCCGGCGTTGATCGAGGTTCGCACGTCGGAGGCGTAGTCGCCGGGGATCTGGTCGATGGCCTGCCAGTCGCTGATCACGAAGCCGTCGAAGCCGAGGTCGCCCTTGAGGACGTTCGTGATCAGGTCGGTGTGGGCGTGCATCTTGACCGGGCCCTCGCCGTCGCCGAGGAAGTCCACGCTGGAGAAGGACGGCATGACGGTGCCGACGCCCTCGTCGACCGCCTCCACGAAGGGGGCGATGTGGACGGCCTCCAGCTCCTCCCGCGTCGTCCTCGTGACGCCCTGGTCGATGGTGTACGTGCCGGTGGTGGAGGAGCCGAACTCGGTGCCGCCGTCGCCGGCGTAGTGCTTGGCGGTGGCCAGCACCCGGTCGGCGTCCTTCAGGTCCCGGCCGTCGGCACGGCCCTGGTAGCCCTCGACGGCCGTGGCCAGGCGGGTGACCAGCGCCGGGTCCTCGGAGAAGGCCTCGTACGCGCGTCCCCAGCGCTCGTCGCGGCTGACGCACAGGCAGGGGCTGAAGTTCCAGGGGACGCCGGTGGCGCGGACCTCCTTGGCGGTGGCGTGCGCGGTGTCCTCGACCAGTCGCGGGTCGCGGGCGGCGCCGAGGCCGGTGTTGTGCGGGAAGACCGTCGCGCCGACGACGTTGTTGTGGCCGTGGACGGCGTCGACGCCGTAGATCAGCGGGATCTGCAGCCGGGTCTGCTGGGCGCGCAGCTGGAAGCCGTCGACCATGTCGGCCCAGGCGGCGGGGGTGTTGGGCGTCGGGTTGGAGCCGCCGCCGGAGAGGAGCGAGCCCAGCTCGTGGGAGGCGATGTCGTCCTGGGTCTCCAGGGCGCCGCGCTCGGCCTGGGTCATCTGGCCGATCTTCTCGTCCAGCGTCATCCGCGACAGCAGGTCCCCGACCCGCTTCTCCACCGGGAGCCGGGGGTTCTGGTACGGCAGGCCGTGCGCGTCGATCACGACGGTGGGCAGGTCGTCGGGGGCGCGTCCGCCGTCGACGGAGAGGGTGATGGGAATGGTCCTGGCGGTGGCGGGCCCGGCGCTGCGCTTGGTGGCGACGGTGAAGGTCTTCGCCGTGCCGGAGGGGGTTCCGGCGGGGAAGGTGAAGGTGCCCTCGACCGGGGTGTAGTCCTCGCCGGGCTTCGCGGTGCCCTCGCCGGTGCCGTAGGCGACGGTGACGGGCTCGGCCAGCGGTACGCCGCCGGTGGTGCCCACCGACACCTCCACGGTGGCGGTGCCGCCGTGGTCCACGGTGTAGACGGGCCGGTCGGTGGCGACGCGGGCCCGCACCCCGCCCACGCCGTACAGCTCGACCTGGTCGAACTCCAGGGTGCCGGAGGCGGTGGGCAGGTTGACGGCGTAGCCCCACATCCTGGTCAGGTCCAGCACGCCGTCGGCCGGGGCTCCGGCCGGCTGGTAGTCGGGGCGGCGGACGAAGTCCTCGAAGGGGGTCCTGACCTGCTTCCAGCCGTCGGTGTCGTCGGTGAAGTACCCGGCCCACAGCTCGGCCTGCCCGGCGTTCGGGCCGCCGTCCTTGACCTCGAACTGGACGCGCTTCCCGCTGCCGGTGCCCTTCACCCAGAAGGAGAAGCCCTCGTGGCCGCTCCAGTCCTCGGTGGCGCTCAGGGCGTGGTCGAAGCCGCCCCAGGCGGTGATGTCGTACTCCACGCGCAGCGCGCGGTTGAAGGCGTTGGCTCCGGGGCGTGCCTCGGCGGCGACCTGGCTGAGCTTCGGCGTGTCCTGGGCGTTGCTGCCGTACACGCCGATCGGGCCGGGGACGGCGGCGTCGAAGTCGTCCAGGACGCGGTCCTGCGCGGCGGCCGACGCGGTGGGGGTGAGGCCGGAGGCGAGGAGGGCGAGGAGGGCGCCGAGGGTCCCGGCGGCCGTTCGCCTCCGCCGTCTCCGCCGGCCTCCTCCCCGGGGGTCCGGTCCTGCGTGCAACGGCTGTCCCATGGCGGCTCCCTCGGGCACGGTCGGCTTTTCACGGCTTGAACGCACGGAGACACAGGCGTCCTGTCATGCGCACGGCGTTGATCCTGTACGCGCCCGGAGGGGTCGTCAAGACTCCTCATCCGTAAACCTCTTGAAGGCGGGTGGCCCGTCCCGGCTCCCCGTGCGCCAAGGGTGAGAGCGCTCTCCGCATCATGGCAGATGAGGGGGCCTCCGGGGCCCTCGAGGCGGCCCCGGAGACCCCCCGGGGTCCCTGGTGCGTCGCGCCCGCCGGATGTCCGGCGGGCGGGTCGGTCGCGCGGGTCAGTCGTGCGGGTAGCGGACCCCGACGCGCTCGCGGACGGCGTCCAGCGTCGCCATCACGGCGAGCGTCCCGTCCAGCGGCACCAGCGGGGACTCCGTCTCCTTCTCCCGCAGGCAGCGCATCACCTCGGCCGCCTCGGGCCCGTAGCCGGTGCCGCCCTCCGCGTCCGGCACCCGGATCTCCTCGGCCTCGCGCCCCTCGCGGTGCAGCACGAAGGACTCGGGGGCGAAGAAGCCGTGCGGCAGCTCGATGCGGCCCCGGGTGCCGCTGACGGCCGCCACGGTGGGGCTGGCGGAGGCGATGGAGCAGGAGAGGGTGGCGACGGCCCCGCTGTCGTAGCCCAGCAGGACGCCGGTGGTCTCGTCCACGCCCTCGGGCGTCAGGTGGGCCCAGGCGGCGACCGAGGAGGGCTCGCCGAGGACGAGGTGGGCGAAGGAGACCGGGTAGACGCCCAGGTCCAGCAGGGCGCCGCCGCCCAGCCGGGGGTCGCGCAGCCGGTGGGAGGCGTCCACGGGGGCGACGATGCCGAAGTCGGCGTGGACCGAGCGCACCTCGCCGACCGCGCCGTCGGCGACGAGGTCGAGCATGCGGCGGACCACCGGGTTGCAGTAGGTCCACATGGCCTCCATCAGGAAGACGCCCCTGCGGCGCGCCAGCGCGACCATCTCCCGCGCCTGGGGGAGGTTGAGCGTGAGGGGCTTCTCGCACAGCACCGCCTTGCCCGCCTCCAGGCAGACGGTGGCGGCCTCCAGGTGCGCCGAGTGGGGCGTGGCGACGTAGACCACGTCGACGTCCGGGTCGGCGGCCAGTTCCGCCCAGCTGCCGTACGCGCGCGGGGCGCCGTGCTCGTCGGCGAAGCGGCGGGCGGACTCCGGCGAGCGCGAGCCGACCGCGAGGAGCTCGCCGCCGGGCAGGGCGGCGAGGTCGCGCGCGAAGGCTCCGGCTATCCCGCCCGTGGCGAGGATGCCCCATCTGATCGTGTCGTCGGTGCGTGTCATGCGCTCCCCCGGTGCGGGCCGGTTCTGTCGTGGGCGTGTCGGGCTCACCCTACGGCGGGCGCGCGATGCGGAGGCGGCGTGTCCGCATGCTGTACGCGGGCCGGCGGGGAGAGGCGGCGGCCGACCCCTTGCCGGGAGCCGATCCCTGTGTCATATATGTCTGGACCAATTTCAACGGCCCTGCGGGGAGCTCGCCTTGGGACGGACGTCCACGTCTGCCGCACTCGTCCTCGCCCTCTCGCTGCCCGCGCTGCTCGCCGGGTGCCGGTTCGGGGGCGGCGACGGGCAGGCCCCCACCGCGCCGACCGGTCTGACGGCCCAGGCGGGCAGCGCCACCTCCGTGCACGTCATGTGGAACAGCTCCACCGACGACACCGGCGTCGCCGGGTACGAGGTCGTGCGCTCACCGGGCCCCGAAGGCGCCGGCGAGAAGAGCGTGGACGTCGACGGCGCGCGGCACATGGTGGACGTCGGCGGCCTGGAGCCGTCCACCGCCTACACCTTCACCGTCCGGGCGCGGGACGCCGCCGGGAACCTCTCGGCGTACAGCGCCCGGGTCTCCGTCACCACTCCCCCGTCGGCCCCCGACGACCGCACCCCGCCCACCCGGCCGCAGCGGCTCCGGGGGAAGGCCGAGGGCGCCCGCGCCGCCACCCTCGTCTGGCGGAGGTCGGACGACGACCGGGGCGTGGCCTCGTACGACATCCACCAGGGCGGCACCCGGATCCACAGCGTGCCCGGCGGCGAGACGACGGCGCTGGTCACCGGTCTGCGGCCCGGTGTGCGCTACTCCTTCACCGTCACCGCGCGCGACGCGGCCGGCAACGTCTCCCCCGCGAGCGGGGCCGTGGAGCTCACCACCGCCTCGGCCCCGGGCGGCGGTCCGGGCACGGCGCCGGCCGACTTCCGGGCCGCGACGCGCCCCGCCGGGGGCGGCTACCACCTCGACCTGTCCTGGGTGCCGCCGAGGACGGGCGGCCGGATCACGCAGTACGAGATCCACCTCGACGGCGAACTCGCCACCACCCTCAACTGGAGCGCCGGGACGCCCCGCGGCAGGGCCGAGTACAGCCTCTACCTGGACGAGGAGCCCGGCACCACCCACACCGTGCGGCTGCGGGCCCGGCTCCCCGACGGCACCTGGGGCGCCTTCTCCCCCACCCGGACCGTCACCGCCGGCGAGGAGTGAGGGCCCGCCGGGAGGCGCGGGTTACGGTGGGCCCGTGCTTGTGCTGATCATGTCCGACACCCACCTCCCCAAGCGCGCCGGGCGGCTGCCGGAGGAGCTGCTGGCCCGCGTGGCGGAGGCGGACGTGGTGGTCCACGCCGGGGACTGGGTGGACACCGCCACCCTCGACCTCCTCCAGGAGCGGTCGCGGCGGCTGATCGGGGTGTACGGCAACAACGACGGCCCCGAACTGCGCGCCCGGCTGCCGGAGGTGGCCCGCGCGGAGCTGGACGGGCTGCGCCTGGGCGTCGTCCACGAGACGGGGCCGAAGCAGGGGCGGGAGAAGCGGTGCGCGCAGCGGTTCGGCGACCTGGACGTCCTGGTCTTCGGCCACAGCCACATCCCCTGGGACACCACCGCCACCACGGCCGCCGGCAGGCCCCTGCGGCTGCTCAACCCCGGCTCGCCCACCGACCGCCGCGCCCAGCCGTACTGCACCTACATGACGGCGGTGGTGGAGGCGGGGCGGCTGGACGGGGTCGGGCTGCACCGGCTGCCGCCCCGCCGCTGAGCGCCGGCGCGCACGCCCACGTTTGAAGCGGGCCCGCGGGGCGATCCTCATTCCACCGGACCGTGCGGGAGGAGGCCCGTTGGAGACCTGGCAGGTCGTACTGATCGCCGTCGGCGCGGTGCTCGCCGCCGCGACGCTCGCCGCCGCGGCCGTCCTCCTGGTGAGGCTGGTGCGGACCTACCGGCTCCTGCGGAGCGAGGACGTCCCCGGGGGCACCAAGGCCGCGTTCTGGGGGGCGCTCGTCTACACGGTGTTCCCCGTGGACCTGCTCCCGGACCCGGTGTACCTGGACGACGTCGGCCTGCTGCTGCTCGCCCTCCACCACCTGGGCGGGGCGGTGCGGCGGTACGGGCGGGACCCGGGGGAGACGGAGCTCCTGAAGGATCCGGGGGAGCCCCGTCGGCGCTGACGCGCCCGTCCTCCCCCGCCGCGGAACTACCCTCTTCCCATGGCACAGCGGGACGAGGGGGCGGTGGGGGCCGTGGAGAACACCAGCGGAAACACCGCCGGAAACACCGTCGGGAACACCGTGGGAGATGCCGCGGGGAACGCCGCGGAGAGCACGGCCGCGGTGATCGACCTCAACGCCGACCTGGGCGAGGGCTTCGGGCGGTGGGAGCTCACCGACGACGAGGGGCTGCTCTCGGTCGTCAGCAGCGCCAACATCGCGTGCGGCTTCCACGCCGGTGACCCCTCCACCATGCGCCGGGTGTGCGCGGCGGCGGCCGAGCGGGGCGTGGCGATCGGCGCCCAGGTCGCCTACCGCGATCTGGCGGGCTTCGGGCGGCGGGCGATGGAGGTCCCGGAGGACGAGCTGGCGGACGAGGTCGCCTACCAGATCGGCGCGCTGCGGGTGTTCGCCGAGGCCGCCGGGGCGCGGGTGGCGTACGTCAAGCCGCACGGCGCGCTCTACAACCGCACGGTGCACGACGCGGCGCAGGCGCGGGCGGTGGTGTCGGGCGTGCTGCTGGCGGGCGGGGGGCTGCCGGTGCTGGGGCTGCCCGGTTCGCTGCTGCTGGGGACCGCCGGGGAGGCCGGACTGCCCGCGGTCGCCGAGGCCTTCGCCGACCGCGGCTACACCGCACGGGGCACGCTGGTGCCCCGGCGGGAGCCGGGCGCGGTGATCCACGAGCCGGACGCCGTGGTCTCCCGGGCGCTGGACGTCGCGCTGCGCGGCAGCGTGGCCGCCGTCGGCGGGGGGCGGGTGGCCGCCGGCGCCAGGTCGCTGTGCGTGCACGGCGACACCCCGGGCGCCGTCGCGCTCGCCCGTCGGGTGCGGCAGGCGCTCCGGGAGGCCGGGGTGCGGATCGAGGCGTTCGCGCGATGAGGGTGCTGCCCGTGGGCAGGCGGGCCCTGCTGGTGGAGGTGGAGAGCACCGGGCGGGCCCAGGCCCTCCACGCCGAGCTGGTGCGGCTGCGGGAGGCCGGTGAGCTGCCGGAGGTGGAGGAGATCGTCCCGGCGGCGGTCACCGTCCTGCTGGACGGGCTGGAGGATCCGCGCGCGCTGGCGGAGCGGCTGCGGGGCTGGGACGTCCCGGCCGCCGTCCCGGCGGGCTCGGCCGCCGTGGTGCTGCCGGTGCGCTACGACGGCCCCGACCTGGCCGAGGTGGCGGCGCTGTGGGGCGTGGACGAGGAGGAGGTGGCCGCGGTCCACTCGCGGACGGAGTTCCGGGTCGCCTTCTGCGGGTTCGCCCCCGGTTTCGGCTACCTCACCGGGCTGCCCGAGGAGCTGGGCGTGCCCCGCCGGGCGGTGCCCCGCACCGCGGTGCCGCCCGGCTCGGTGGGGCTGGCCGGACCGTACACGGGGGTGTACCCGCGGACCTCGCCGGGCGGCTGGCAGCTGATCGGCCGGACCGACGCGGTGCTGTGGGACGTCTCTCGGGAGCCGGCCGCGCTGCTGGCACCGGGCACCCGGGTGCGTTTCGAGGCGGTCCCGTGACGGGCGCGGGCGTGCTGGAGGTCGTACGGCCGGGTGCGCTGACCACCGTGCAGGACCTGGGCCGGGTGGGCCTCGCCCATCTCGGGGTGCCGCGCTCGGGGGCGCTGGACGCGCCCGCCCACCGGCTCGCCAACCGCCTGGTGGGCAACCCGGCCGGGGCCGCCACGCTGGAGACCACCGTCACCGGGTGCGCGGTGCGCCCGGACCGCGCCGTGGCGGTGGCGGTGACGGGCGCCCCCTGCCCGGTGCGGATCGACGGGCGCCCGGCGCCGTGGGGCGCGGCGGTACGGGTGCCGGGCGGGGCGGTGCTGGAGGTCGGCGCCGCGCGGGCCGGGGTGCGCAGCTACCTGGCCGTGGCGGGCGGCGTCGCCGTCGAGCCGGTGCTGGGCAGCCGCTCCACCGACCTGCTGTCCGGGCTCGGCCCGGCGCCGCTGTCCGCGGGGACGCCGCTGCCGGTGGGTCCGGCGTCCGGGCCCGCCCCCTGGGCCCTCCCCGGTACGGCCGCCGCCGCGCCGGGGCCGCCGACCGGGGAGCTGGTGCTGCCGCTGGTGCTCGGGCCGCGCGACGACTGGTTCACCGGTGCCGCCCTGCGCACCCTGGCCCGGGCGGCGTACCGGGTGTCCGCCGAGAGCAACCGCGTCGGCCTGCGGACGGAGGGGCCCTCCCCGGAACGCGCCAGGGGCGGCGAGCTGCCCAGCGAGGGCATGGTGACGGGCGCGGTGCAGGTGCCGCCGGGCGGCGGGCCGGTGGTCTTCCTCGCCGACCATCCGACCACCGGCGGCTATCCGGTGGTGGGCGTGGTGCCCGGGGAGGCGCTGGCGGCCGCGGCGCAGGCGGTGCCGGGCCTCCCGGTGCGCTTCGTCCCGCTGCGGCGCTGAGGGGGCGCTGAGAGGGCGCTGAAGGACGCCGGGGAGCGGCGCCGGGAAACAGGGCCGGGAAGCGGGGCCGGGACGGCCCCGGTCCCGCGGGTTCCGGTCCGGTCTCAGCCGCCGGACTCCCGGCCGGAGCCGGTGTCCGCCTCCTCCGCGGCCTCCTCCGCCCGGCGCGCCTTGCCGGAAGCTCCCTCCTCGGCCTCGACGCCCTTGAGCGGCTCGCCCTCGACGGTGCCGCCCCCGGAGAAGCCCTCCGCGGCGCTCGCCGTGCCGGGGACGATGCGGTGCTCCATCCGCGTCTCCCGGCCGGAGTGGGCTCCGGGGCCCCGGTCGGCCGGGTCGGTGCGGCGTTCCGCCTCCCGGCCGCGCTCGCCCTCGCCCTGCTCCTGGTGCCTGTTCGCTTCGCCCATGGCCGTGGTCCTCGCAATGTGTCGCGTTCGGGTGCACGGCGCAGGTACCCGGTGGACCGGGCCGGAAACGGCGCGGGGGCCGGGGTCAGCGCATCCGGACGCCGACGATGCAGGTGTCGTCGTCGGTGTCGGAGTTGCTGTAGGTCAGCAGGCGGTCGAGCTGCTTGTCCAGGGTGGCGCCGGAGTCGCGGGCGAGGGCCATCAGCTGGTCCAGGGACTCCTGCAGGGAGCGGTCCCGGCGCTCGATCAGGCCGTCGGTGTACATCAGCAGCATGTCGCCGGCCTCCAGCGTCAGCCGCTCCTCCTCGTACCCGGCCTCCGCGATGGCGCCGAGCAGGAGCCCGCCGGCCAGCGGCAGCGTGATGGCCTCCTCCCGGCGCACCAGCACCGGCGGCGGGTGGCCGGCCCGGGCCCAGCGCAGCGTCCGGGTGCCGGGGTCGTAGAGGCCGCAGACGGCGGTCGCGGTGACGTTCTCGGTGAGGTGGTGGGCGACGGTGTTGAGCCAGGACAGGATCTGCGCGGGCCCGGCGCCGGTGGTGGCCAGACCGCGCAGGGCGTTGCGCAGGACGACCATGCCGGTGGCCGCCTCGATGCCGTGGCCCGCCACGTCGCCGACGGAGAGCAGGACCTGGCCCGACGGCAGGACGACGGCGTCGTACCAGTCGCCGCCGACGAGGTGGTCCTTCTCGGCGGGGCGGTAGCGCACCGCGATGTCCAGTCCCCCGGCCTCGATGGGGCCCCGGGTGGGCGGCATGATGGCGCGCTGGAGCTGGAGCGTCATGCGGTTGCGCTCGGCGGCCTGCTGCTCGGTCTGGGCGAGCTGGTCGCGGGTGGCGCCCAGCGCGACCTCCGTCCAGTGCTGGGCGGAGACGTCCTGGTACGCGCCGCGCACCGCGATCAGCCGGCCCTCGGCGTCGAGGGCGGGTTCGGCGACCACGCGGATGTGGCGCACGATCCCGTCGGTCCGCTGGAGGCGGAAGGCCGTGGAGGCGGGGCGGCGGTGGTGCAGCAGGGTGCGCAGGAAGCGCCCGATGGCGGCCTCGTCGTCGGCGTGGGTGTGGGCGGGCAGCTGCTCCAGCGGGATGGGCGCGGCGGTGGGCGGCAGACCGTGGAGGGCGAAGAGCTGGCTGTTCCAGACGATCTCGCCGGTGACGAGGTTCTCCTCGAACCCGCCGATGCGGCCCAGGCGCTGGGCGTGCTGGAGCACGCTCGCCAGCCGTGCCGCCTCGTCCTGGATGCGCCAGATGAGCAGGACGTTGTCGCCGTGGCGGCTGATGCTGACGGCCGCCTCGACCTTCAGCGGCACCTGGCCGACCAGGGCGCGCAGCACCATGCGGTCGGCGCGGAAGGGCTCGCCGGTGGCGTGGACGTGCTCGATCTTCTCGAACAGGCCGCTATCGCCCACCGCCATCGGGTACGCCTCCAGCAGCAGCGATCCGGCGACGGTGCCGCGCGGACGGCCCACCGGGTCGACGAAGTGGGCGCTGACGTGGTGGATGCGGAAGTCGGCGAGCCGGCCGTCGGCGTCCAGCTGGGGCACCAGCACCAGGGCGGGGTCCAGCAGGCCGTCGGCGAAGTCCACCAGTTCGGACACGCCCGGGTGCCGCGCCTGCAGGACGTCGCCGGAGCGGGCGGCGTCCGCCGGGCCGCGGCTGTCGAGGGTGTGGGCGCACAGCTCGGCCAGGGCCTCGATCTGCCGCTGGACCTGCGGGGGCTGCGGCTCCAGCGGGCCGGGCCAGCAGATCTCCAGGACGCCCAGGATGCGGCCCCCGTTGTCGGCGGGGACCGTGACCCGGCAGCCCTCGGGCGCCTGCCGCCGCCCCAGGGTGGGCAGCCCGGCCTCGGCGGGGGACGCGAACCACACGGGCCGGCGCTCGGTGAGGGCCCGGCGGGCGAGCGTCGCCACCCCGGGGGGTACGTAGTGCCACCGGGCGGCCTCCTCGGCGGCGTAGCCCGCGGAGCCGGCCAGGGTGAGGGAGGCGTCGGTGCCGGCGGCCCAGATGGCCACCGCCGTGGCGCCCAGGGGGGTCAGGGCGTGCTCCAGCAGGGACTCGGCGACCGCCTGGGTGTCGTCGGCGGCCAGCGCGCCGCTCTCCGCCGTGCGCAGCCGCACCGACAGCGAGGGGGCGTTCCCGCCGCCCTGCTCCCGGTCCCCGCCCTGCTCCCGGTCGCCGCCCCTCCCCTGTGCGCGGTGGCCCTCCTGGGCCCTGGCCAGGAACTCGCGGGCCGCCTCGGTGAGCCGGTCGTGGGCCGCCTGGTCGATGAGGTCGGCGGCGAGCTCCAGCTGGGAGAGGCCGGCCTGGTCGGCGAGGGTGGCCAGCTGCCTGGCGGCCTGCGCCGGACCGCACCCCAGCCGCTCGACGAGGATGCCCTTGGCCATCTCGATCAGGGCGCGGCCCTCGGCCGCCGCGTGCGCCTCGCGCACCTCGCGGCGGAGCCGCTCGACGGTGGCGGCCAGCCTGCCGACGCTGACGTCGGTGCCCTCGCGCGGGGTGTCGTACACCCCGCGCTCGTACACCTTCCCCTCGTACGGCCGGCGCACGGAGGGCACCAGGGACGCGGCGTCCCCCGCGGCCGGCGCGCCCGGCGCGGGCGCGTCCCCGTTCGGGGCGGCGCTCGCCGGCGCGTCCTTCCGGACGGGCCCGTCCGGCCGCTGGGTCTCCACTGCGCTGCTCCTCGGGGAGGTGGTGTCGTGCTGGGGCTGGCGGATGGCTGGCTCGGCCTACAGGCCCAGGCAGCGCCGGATGCACGCGATGAGGTCGCGGGCGTCCAGCGGCTTGGTGACGTAGTCGCTCGCCCCGGCGGCGATGCTCTTCTCCCGGTCCCCGGGCATCGCCTTGGCCGTCACCGCGATGATGGGCAGGTGGGCGTGCTCGGGCATCGCCCGGATCGCCGCGGTCGCGGCGTAGCCGTCCATCTCCGGCATCATCACGTCCATCAGCACCAGGTCGACACCGGGGTTGGCGGTGAGGCAGTCGATGCCCTTGCGGCCGTTGTCGGCGTGCAGGACGTGCATTCCGTGGAGTTCCAGGATGCCGGTGAGGGCGTACACGTTGCGCGCGTCGTCGTCGACGACCAGCACCGTGCGGCCCGCCAGCGAGCCGTCTATCTCCCCGGGCAGGGCCGGCTCGGGGACCTCCTCCGAGCGCACCAGCGGGAGCACGTCGCCCGGTTCCTCGGCGGTCAGGTGCAGGGCGATGCGCTCGCGCAGCTCGTCCAGGCCGGAGAGCAGTTCCATCGGCCGGCTGCCGGTGCGGGACTGCAGGGCCCGCTCCTGCTCCGGGGTCAGGCGCCGGTTGTTGTGGGCGAGGACCGGGACCCGGCGCAGGGCCGTGTCGCCGTCCATGGCCTCCAGGAAGCTCAGCGCCGTCCCGTCGGGCATGTCGAGCTGGAGCACCACGCAGTGGCAGGCCTCCGCGGCGAGCGCGGCGGCGGCCTCCTGCGCCCCGACGGCGGTGACGATCTCCACGGGGCCGCGCGGGTCGCCCGGGTCGTGGGCGCCCTCGGCGAGGTCCGCCACGGCGTTCTCCGCGACCAGGGACAGCAGGCCGCGGGGGCGGTCCTCGATCACCAGCAGCCGCCGCTTCTGCGGCCGCGGCGGCGCGGCGGGCTGCTCGGCGTCGGCGGAACCGGTCTCCTCCGTCCCCGCCTCGGTGTCCTGGGAGGAGGCGGGCACGGCGGTGAAGTCGGGCCGCGCCACGGGCAGGTAGAGGGTGAAGGTGCTGCCCTCCCCCGGGAGGCTCTCGGCGGTGATGGCGCCGCCCAGCAGGTAGGCGATCTCGCGGCTGATGGACAGGCCCAGCCCGGTGCCGCCGTACTTGCGGCTGGTGGTCCCGTCGGCCTGCTGGAAGGCGCCGAAGATGGTCTCCAGCTGCTGCTCGGGGATGCCGATGCCGGTGTCCTCCACCCGGAAGGCGACGGCCGAGCCGTGCAGCCGGACGGTGGGGGGCAGCTCGTCCGGGGCGACCGGCTCGATCCTGAGGCGGACGCTGCCGGACTCGGTGAACTTCACCGCGTTGGACAGCAGGTTGCGCAGCACCTGCCGCAGCCGGGAGTCGTCGGTGAACAGGTCGACGGGGACGCCGGGCGCGGTGGTGATCGTGAAGCTGAGGCTCTTCTGGGTGGTGAGGGGCCGGAAGGTGGCCTCGACGTAGTCCAGCAGGCGGCGCAGCGGGACGCGTTCGGGGTTGATGTCCATCTTGCCGGCCTCGACCTTGGACAGGTCCAGGATGTCGTTGATCAGCTGGAGCAGGTCGGAGCCGGCGGAGTGGATGATGCCCGCGTACTCGACCTGCTTGGGGGTGAGGTTGCGGGTCGGGTTCTGCGCCAGGAGCTGGGCCAGGATCAGCAGGCTGTTGAGCGGGGTGCGCAGCTCGTGGCTCATGTTGGCCAGGAACTCCGACTTGTACTTCGAGGCCAGCGCCAGCTGCTGGGCGCGGTCCTCCAGCTCCTGCCGCGCCTGCTCGATCTCCAGGTTCTTGGTCTCGATGTCGCGGTTCTGGGAGACCAGGAGGGCGGCCTTCTCCTCCAGTTCGGCGTTGGAGCGCTGCAGCTCCTCCTGCTGGACCTGGAGCTCCTCCGAGCGGGACTGGAGTTCGGCGGCCAGGCGCTGCGACTCCTCCAGCAGCTCGTCGGTGCGGGCGTTGGCGACGATGGTGTTGACGTTGACGCCCACCGTCTCCATGAGCTGGCCGAGGAAGTCCCTGTGGACGGCGGTGAAGGGGGTGACCGACGCCAGCTCGATGGCGCCGAGCACCTGCTCCTCCGCCATGATCGGCAGCACGATCAGGCTGGTGGGATCGGTGGAGCCCAGGCCGGAGGAGACGGTGACGTAGCCGGCGGGCAGGTCGTCGACGATGATGGTGCGGCGGCTGCGGGCGGCCTGGCCGACCAGGGACTGGCCGAGCCTGAAGCGCGGCGGCTCGGCGCCCCGGGCCACGTCCGGGTGGCCGTAGGAGCCGATGAGGCGCAGCTCGGTGCCCTCGGTGGCGTCCTCCTCGGCGAGGTAGAAGGCGCCGTACTGCGCGTCGACGAGCGGGGTGAGCTCGTCCATGATCAGTTCGGCGACGACGGCGAGGTCCCGGCGGCCCTGCATCAGGCCGGAGATGCGGGCCAGGTTGGTCTTGAGCCAGTCCTGCTCCTGGTTGGCCCGGGTGGTCTCGCGCAGGGACTGCACCATGAAGTTGATGTTGTCCTTGAGGTCGGCGACCTCGCCCGAGGCGTCCACCGTGATGGAGCGGGTCAGATCGCCCTCGGCGACGGCGCTGGTGACCTCGGCGATGGCGCGGACCTGGCGGGTGAGGTTCCCGGCCAGCTCGTTGACGTTCTCCGTCAGGCGCTTCCAGGTGCCGGAGACGCCCTCCACCTCGGCCTGGCCGCCCAGGCGTCCCTCGCTGCCGACCTCGCGGGCCACGCGGGTGACCTCCGCCGCGAAGGCGGAGAGCTGGTCGACCATCGTGTTGATGGTGGTCTTCAGCTCCAGGATCTCGCCGCGCGCGTCGACGTCGATCTTGCGGGTGAGGTCGCCCTGGGCGACGGCGGTGGTGACCTGGGCGATGTTGCGGACCTGCCCGGTCAGGTTGTTCGCCATCGAGTTGACGTTGTCGGTCAGGTCCTTCCAGGTGCCCGCGACGTTGGGCACGCGGGCCTGGCCGCCGAGGATGCCCTCGGTGCCCACCTCGCGGGCCACCCGGGTCACCTCGTCGGCGAACGCCGACAGGGTGTCGACCATGGTGTTGATCACGTCGGCGAGGGCGGCGACCTCGCCCTTGGCCTCGACGGTGATCTTCTGCGACAGGTCGCCGCGGGCGACGGCGGTGGCCACCTGGGCGATGGAGCGGACCTGGCCGGTCAGGTTGGACGCCATGACGTTGACGGAGTCCGTGAGGTCCTTCCAGGTGCCGGAGGCGCCGCGCACCGTGGCCTGGCCGCCCAGCTTGCCCTCGGTGCCCACCTCGCGGGCCACCCGGGTCACCTCGTCGGCGAAGCCCGAGAGCTGGTCGACCATCGTGTTGATGGTCTCCTTCAGCTCCAGGATCTCCCCGCGCGCGTCCACCCGGATCTTCTGCGACAGGTCGCCCTTGGCCACGGCGGTGGCCACCTGGGCGATGGAGCGGACCTGGCCGGTCAGGTTCCCGGCCATGAAGTTGACGGAGTCGGTCAGGTCGCGCCAGGTGCCGGAGACGCCCTTGACGTCCGCCTGGCCGCCGAGGATGCCCTCGGTGCCCACCTCGCGGGCCACCCGGGTCACCTCGTCGGCGAAGCCCGAGAGCTGGTCGACCATCGTGTTGATGGTGTTCTTCAGCTCCAGGATCTCCCCGCGCGCGTCGACGGTGATCTTCTGCGACAGGTCGCCGCGGGCGACGGCGGTGGTGACCTGGGCGATGGAGCGGACCTGCGTGGTGAGGTTGCCCGCCATGAAGTTGACGGAGTCGGTCAGGTCGCGCCAGGCGCCGCCGACGCCGGGCACCTGGGCCTGGCCGCCCAGGCGTCCCTCGCTGCCGACCTCGCGGGAGACGCGGGTCACCTCGGAGGTGAACAGCGACAGCTGGTCCACCATGCCGTTGAAGACCGTGGCGATCTCGCCGAGGAGTCCGTCGGCGCCGTCCGGCAGCCGGGTGCCGAAGTCGCCGTCCCGGACGGCGGTCAGGCCGGCCAGGAGCTGCCGCAGCTCCTGCTCCCCCGCCTTGCCGACGCTCCGGCTCCGGGTGGTCTTGCCGCGCCCCGCCGGGCGCGCCTCGCCGACCGTGGTGTCAGCCATGTCCGCCATCGCTCCGCTCGTCCGCCGCCGGGGCTCGTCACTGCCGCGCCACCCCGGTCGCGCTCGGTGGGCAGGCGGTGTGATCGCACCACGTTCACAGGCCGTCACGCTTGTCGTCCGACAAACATGCAAACAGGGCGAGGCTACCTCACCGCGGGACCGCGGCCGAATCGCCGTCTTCGGCGGCGCACGCGCACGTGGGGGGCGTGCGCCGCCCGGCGGGAGCGGCCGGGCGGGCGGGACGGTCCCGGAGGTCTGCGGGCCCCGGTCAGCGGCCGTCCCGCGGCCCGAAGACCTCCAGGGCCTCCTCGTCGCCCGCGCGGGCGTTCAGGGCGTGGTCGGCCCACGCGGCGGCCTCCGGGTAGGAGGACTCGCGGGCGATGCGGGCCGCGGCGGAGGCGGCGTCGAACTCCGTGACCCGCAGTTCGACGCCCGGCCCCAGCAGCGCCCAGTGCGCCCCGGCCCGCCCGTAGGGCATGCCGACGCTGCCGGGGTTGACCACCAGCCGCCGGTTGGCGAGGCGGACGAACGGCATGTGGGTGTGGCCGCAGACCACCGCGTCGACATCCTCGTCCAGCCCCCGGAAGACCTCCCGCCAGCGGCCGGGGCGGGAGTCGACGAGGACGACCTCCTCGTCGTCGCGGGGGGTGGCGTGGCAGAACAGCACCTTCCCCAGGCCGCGCACGGGCAGGGTGAGCGAGAGCGGCAGTCCGGCGAGCCGGTCGAGGTGGTCCTCGCGCAGCCGCTCCGCCGCCCAGGGGGCGATCGGGTCGGGGATGCCGTCGCGCCGCCCGCGGCGGTACTCGACCAGCTCGCGGTCGGCGTTGCCGCCGATCCACGCCGCGCGGTCGCCGAGCCCGGCCAGCAGGTCGAGCACCTCGGCCGGCTGCGGCCCCGCGGCGAGGTCGCCGGTGAGGACGATCCGGTCCGCGGCGGCGACCTCGGGCTCGGCGAGCACGGCCTCCAGCGCGGGCAGGACCCCGTGGATGTCGGAGAGGACGGCCACCCGGTTCGGCATGGCCTCACTGTGGCGCGCGCGAGCCCCGGGGTCGAGCGTGTTCGCCGGGCGCGTACCCCCGGAGCGCGGCGGCGGGGCACGGAAGGTTCCCCCAACGGTCGCCTGCCGTTGGGGGGCGGCCGGCGCCCCTCTCCCTAGGGTGATCACGGCTGTGACCCCACCCCCCGCGCCGCCCACCGCGTCCGAAAGGGACCTCATGACCAGCACCTCCTCCCGGGAACCGGCCGGATCCGGCTTCGAACGGCGCACCCTGCTGCGCGGTGCCGCCGTGACCGCGGCCGCCGGCCTGCCGTTCCAGGCGCTCACCGCGCGGACGGCGGCGGCCGAGCCGGCCAGGTTCGACTTCGACCCCGGCTACGGTCCGCTGCGTCCGGTGAAGGACCAGGCCACCGGTCTGGAGCTGCTGCACCTGCCGCGCGGGTTCGAGTACGTCTCCTACGGCTGGACCAACGACCTGATGGACGACGGGGTCCGCACCCCGGGCGCGCACGACGGCATGGCCGCCTTCCGGCACGGCGACCGGGTCCACCTGGTGCGCAACCACGAGCGCGGCGCCGGGCCCGCCTTCACCGCGCCCGCCTACAACCCGGCGGCCGGGGGCGGCACCACCACCCTGGTCTTCGACCCGGACGCCGGGCAGTGGCTGGAGTCCTACGGCAGCCTCGGCGGCACCCTGCGCAACTGCGCGGGCGGCCCGACCCCGTGGGGCACCTGGCTCACCTGCGAGGAGACCTTCGGCACCACCGCCGGCAAGCGGCACGGCTACGTCTTCGAGGTGGCCTCCGAGGGCAAGGGCGACCCCACGCCCCTCACCGCGATGGGCCGGTTCAACCACGAGGCCGTCGCCGTCGACCCCGCGACCGGTTACGTCTACGAGACCGAGGACCGGGGCGACGCCTGCCTGTACCGCTTCGTCCCGGCGGTGCCCGGCGACCTGTCCCGGGGCGGCCGGCTGGAGGCGCTGCGCATCGGCGGGACCTCGTACGACACCCGCCGCGACGGGGCGGGCTCCTACGGCGCCGTCTCCTGGGTGCCGGTCGGCGACGCCGACCCGGACGGCGACACGGTGCGCCGGCAGGCGCAGGCGAACGGCGCCGCCGTCTTCAGCCGCCTGGAGGGCGCCTGGTACGGCAACGACCGCGTCTACGTCATCACCACCGACGGCGGCCCGGCCCGCCAGGGCCAGGTCTTCGAGCTCGACCCGTCCACCGACGAGTTCCGGGTGCTCTTCGCCTCCCCCGGCGCCGAGGTCCTCAACGCCCCGGACAACATGTGCGTCAGCCCGCGCGGCGGCCTGGTGCTGTGCGAGGACGGCGGCGGCACGGAGTACGTCCACGGGCTGACCACGGACGGGGAGATCTTCCGCTTCGCGGCCAACGCCGTGGACCTGCGCTCCGGCACCGCGGGCAAGGACGTCCCGGCGGCCGACCACACGGGCTCCGAGTGGGCGGGCTCGGTCTTCGAGCCGAAGAACGGCAACTGGCTCTTCGTCAACGTCCAGACCCCCGGCATCACCTTCGCGATCACCGGTCCCTGGCGCCGCGGCGCGCTCTGATCCGGCCCGCCCGCGTGCCCCGTACGGCGTCCCCGGCCGGTACCGGCGCCGTACGGGGCACGCCGCCGGTACGGGGCGGTGGCGCCCCGGCCCCCTCAGGCGCGGAACCGGTCCCGGTCGCCGGCCACCGAGGGGACGGCCGCGGACAGCAGGCTGACGACGGCCAGCCCCGTCACCAGGGCGACGACGGCCGTGCCGAACTTCGAGGCGGTGGCGATGCCGGTGGTGAAGGGGAGCAGCATCGCCGCGGCGGTCGCCAGGGCGACGATCCAGGTGAAGAAGCGGCGCGGCCGGGGCGTGGTCACCAGCAGCAGGTGCAGCAGGGCCGTGGCGGCCAGGGCCCCGCAGGCGGCGATGGCGGCGAGGTGCCCGGTGGTGGCGTCCCCCCACGCGCCCGCCCGCTGCGGGGCGGAGACGGGGATGCCGAGGACGCCGCGGACCAGGAGCGTGGTGACCACCGCGGCCAGGGCGGCGACGGCGGCGGTCGCCGCGCCGGCGGCCCACAGCCGCCCCGCCGCGACCCGCCGCGGGGGCGGTTCCGGCTCCCGGTGGCCGCCGTGGCGGGGGTACGGGTCGTAGGGGGTCGAACCTGTCATGGGTCACCTCGCCGCGTTGAGGTCCGCTGCCCCGCGGCTACCCGGCTCCGCCCGGCGGTCACCTCCCCCGCGGCGGCCGTCGCGGCGCGGCACGCCTAGGATCCCGGCATGGCGGCGGAGAGCGACCTTCGAAGACTGCTGGCGGGCATGCGTCCGGAACTGGTCCCGGGGCGGTACGTCTTCACCACCGTCGCCGACGGCCGGGTGCCGCCGGGCGTCACGCCCGTGGCCACCGTCGCCGAGGCGGAGGGCCTGACCCTGGTGCTGCGCGAGGAGGAGGCCGACCGCGCCGGGCTCGGCCACGACTACACCGCGGGCCGGATCACGCTGCGGATCCACTCCGCGCTGGACGCCGTGGGCCTGACCGCGGCCGTCGCCGCCGAGCTCGCCTCGGCCGGGCTGAGCTGCAACGTGGTGGCGGGCTTCCACCACGACCACCTCTTCGTCCCCCACGAGCGGGCGGCGGAGGCCGTGCGCCTCCTCGAACGCCTCTCCGCCCGCTCCGCCTCTCACCCCTCCAGCTCGAACGAGCCGTAGCGGGGCCTCCCCGCCGCCCGGTAGGTGTGGATCGCCACGCCGGCGCCGGTCGTCCTGCTGCCGGTCAGCTCCAGCGCGGTCGGCACGGCTCCGCCGTCGAACAGGCGCTTGCCGCCGCCCAGCAGCACCGGGAAGACCAGCAGGCGGTACTCGTCGACGAGGCCGTGGGCCATCAGGCTCCGCGCCAGGGTCCCGCTGCCGTGGATCTGCAGCTCGCCCTCCAGCCGCTCCGCGAGCGCGGCGACCTCCCGCACCGCGTCGCCCTTCAGCAGGGTGGAGTTGTGCCACCCGACCCTGTCCAGGGTGCGGGAGGCGACGTACTTGGGCAGGCCGTTGAGCCGGGTCGCGACGGGGTCGTCGCCGTCGGTGACGCGCGGCCAGTGGGCGGCGAAGATCTGGTACGTCCTGCGGCCCAGCAGGAAGCCGTCCGCGCTCCGGAACACCTCGTCGACGAACCGGCCCATGTCCTCGTCGACGTAGGGAACCACCCAGCCGCCGTGCTCGAACCCGCCGTCGCGGTCCTCGTCCGGGCCTCCCGGCGCCTGCACGACCCCGTCCAGGGTCAGGAACTCGGTCAGTGTCACCTTCGCCATGGTCCTCCTCCTCGTTCCGCTCCCCCGGCCGGCTTTCCCGCCGACCGGCCCCACGGGTTCGGACCCGCCGGCGCGCCGGGACTCATCGGTCCCGGCGCACCCGTCCTTCCGCGCGTACGTCCCTCCGCGCGCCGTTCGGCCCCGGGACCACCCGTCCGGGTGAGGATGGGGGCATGCTGCTGGCCGACGTCGCACAGGTCTCCCGCCGGGTCGCGGAGACCTCCTCACGCACGGAGAAGGTCGCCCTGCTCGCCGGGCTGTTCCGCGGGGCCGGGCCCGAGGAGGCCCCGGTCGTCATCACCTATCTGGCGGGCCGGCTCCCCCAGCGCAGGACCGGGATCGGCTGGAAGTCGCTGGGCCGGCCGGTCCCCCCGGCGGACGGGCCGTCGCTGTCGGTGCTGGACGTCCACCGGGCCTTCGACGGGATCGCCGCCGTCTCGGGCAAGGGGGCGCAGGCCGAGCGCGGGCGGCTGCTGCACGGGCTGCTGTCCGCCGCGACCGCCGAGGAGCAGCGCTTCCTCGTCCGGCTGATCGGCGGCGAACTGCGGCAGGGGGCGCTGGACGCGTTCGCCGTCGAGGGCCTGGCCGCGGCGGTGGGCGCCGAGCCGGCCGAGGTGCGGCGCGCGGTGATGGTCGGCGGCTCGCTCGGCGCGGTCGCCCGGGCCCTGCTCGCCGACGGTCCCGGCGCGCTCGCGGACTTCCGCCTCGACGTGGGGCGGCCGGTGCTGCCGATGCTCGCCCAGACCGCCCGGAGCGTGGACGAGGCACTGGACCGGCTCGGGCCGTGCGCGGTGGAGGAGAAGCTCGACGGCATCCGCGTCCAGGTGCACCGCGACGGCGCGGACGTGCGGGTCTTCACCCGCACCCTGGAGGAGATCACCGGCCGGCTCCCGGAGGTGGCCGCCGCCGCCCGGGAGCTGCGGGCGGAGCGGGCGGTCCTCGACGGCGAGGTCATCGCGCTGGGCGAGGACGGCCGGCCCAGGCCCTTCCAGGAGGTCGCGGGCCGGGTCGGATCGCGGCTGGACGTGGAGCGGGCGCGGGCGTCGCTGCCGCTGTCGCCCGTCTTCTTCGACCTGCTGTCGGTCGACGGCCGCGACCTGCTGGCGCTGCCGGTCGCCGAGCGGTACGCGGAGCTGGCCCGGGTGGTGCCCGAGCCGATGCGGGTGCTGCGCCTGGCCGTCGACGACCCCGGGGACGAGCGGGCCCGGGCCGCGGCGCGGGAGTTCGCCGACGAGGTGCTGGTCCGCGGTCACGAGGGCGTGATGCTCAAGGCGCTGGACTCCGCGTACGGCGCGGGGCGGCGCGGCGCGTCCTGGCTGAAGGTGAAGCCGGTGCACACCCTGGACCTGGTGGTGCTGGCCGCCGAGTGGGGGCACGGGCGGCGCACGGGGAGGCTGTCCAACCTCCATCTGGGCGCGCGCCGGCCCGACGGCTCCTTCGCGATGCTCGGCAAGACCTTCAAGGGACTCACCGACGCCGTGCTGGCCTGGCAGACCGGGCGGCTGCTCGAACTGGCCACCGGAGACGACGGTTCCACGGTGACGGTGCGGCCGGAGCTGGTGGTGGAGGTCGCCTTCGACGGGGTGCAGCGCTCCCCCCGCTACCCCGAGGGGGTGACGCTGCGGTTCGCGCGGGTGCTGCGCTACCGGGAGGACAAGACGGCGGCCGAGGCGGACACCGTCGAGGCGGTGCTCTCCCTGGCCGGGTGAGTCCCCCGCGGTCCGGCCGAGCGCGCGGGGCCCGGCCCGCCCCCGCGCGCCCGGCCCCGCCCGTAGCCTGGTCCGCAGGAGCACCGCGACACCGCCGTACCACGGGGAGGATCGCACCGTGACCGAACGCAAACCGCCCGGCGTCGACTTCGAGACATGGGCCGACCGGCAGATCCGCGAGGCCGCGGAGCGCGGCGAGTTCGACGACCTGCCGGGCATGGGCGAGCCGTTGCCCGACCTGGACAAGCCGTACGACGACCTGTGGTGGGTCAGGAGGAAGATGCGCCGCGAGGGGCTGTCCTGGCTGCCGCCCGCGCTCGCCCTGCGCAAGGAGGCGGAGGACGCCCTGGCCGCCGCCCGCGGCGCCCGCTCGGAGCCGGAGGTGCGGCGGATCCTCGCGGAGGTCGACGACAGGATCCGCGCGGCGCTCAGGATGCCGCCCCCCGGCCCGCCGCTCGGCCTGAAGCCCTTCGACGTCGAGGAGGTCGTACGGGAGTGGCGCCGGGGCCGCTCCGCCTGATCCCGGGGCGGGCGCGCGGAGTTCGCGGTGTGTTGGCCCGCCGTTCGGCCCGGCGCCCGGCGCCGGGCCGTAGGGTGCGGCCGTGAGCGGCGAACAGCAGTCCGGGCGGCGGCGGGACCTCGCCGGCGTCCTCCGCCATCCCGTGGTCCTGACGGCCGCGGCGCTCGTGCTCCTCGCCGGGATCGCCGTCCTGAGCGTGTGGCACGACGAGACGACGTGGAACGACGACGAACTGGAGGAGGCGGCCCACGCGGCGGCCGCCGCCCTGGAGGCGCATCCGCACCTCCTGCCGGGCCCCGACGTCCCCGACCGCGCCGCCGAGGAGGCGATCAGGGACGCGATCGTGGCGAGCGGGGGAGAGCGGACCCCTTCCGGCGGGGTGTACGTCGAGCGGTACAGCGGCCCGCACGGCCTCTACGACGTCCGGGCGGACGGCGTGGCCGAGTTCGACGACGTCCTCTGCCTCCGGATCCGGCCGCCGGACCCTCCGCGGGAGGGTCCCTTCGACGACGGGAGCCGGGTGAAGGTCCGGGAGGGGCACTGCCGGCCGCCGATCCCCTTCCCCTCGTGGGCCGTCTCCCCGTCCCCGCCCCCGTACCCGTCCTCTTCCCCGTCCCCGGGTACGGGGGCGGCATCGGAGACCGCCCCGGCTACGGGGACGGGGAGCGGGGGGAAGACGCCGTCTCCCCCGCTCCCCGGCTGACCGCGCCCGACCGTGCCCGCCCCCTCGCGCGAGGAGGCGGTCCCGGTCAGGCCCCCGTGCCGGGCTCCGGCGGCAGGGCGCCGTCGCGGACCACCCGGGCGTACCAGTGGGCGCTCTCCTTGGGGACGCGCCGGCCGGTGGCGTAGTCGACGTGGACCGCGCCGAACCGCTTGCTGTAGCCGTACCCCCACTCGAAGTTGTCCAGCAGGGACCACAGGAAGTAGCCGCGCACGTCCGCCCCGTCCTCGATGGCCCGGTGCACCGCCGCCAGGTGGCCGTGGAGGTAGGAGATCCGCTCCGGGTCGACCACCCGGCCCTCGGGGTTGACGTAGTCGTCGAAGGCGGCGCCGTTCTCGGTGATGACCAGCGGCATGTCGGGGAAGTCTTCCCTGACCCGCATCAGCAGGTCGTACATGCCGCTGGGGTCGACCGCCCAGCCCATGGCGGTGGTGTCGCCGGGCGGGCGGTGGAAGGCGACGTCGTCGCCGCCCGGCCAGGGGCTGTGCGCGCTCACGCCGTGGCCGTCGGCGTTGTGGGAGCCGGGGCCGGAGGCGGCGGAGACGAGGGTGGGGCTGTAGTAGTTGATGCCCAGGAAGTCCAGCGGCTGGTGGATCTCGGTCAGGTCGCCGTCCCTGACGAAGCTCCAGTCCGTCAGGTGCGCGGTGTCCCGCAGCGTGTCGGCCGGGTACTCGCCGCGCAGCATGGGGCCGGTGAAGACCCGGTTGGCGACGCCGTCGATGCGGCGCGCGGCGTCGAGGTCCCCGGGGTCGTCGGTCAGGGACCGCACGTGGTGCAGGTTGAGCGTGACGGACGTCTGCGCGCTGCCGGGGAGGGCGGCGCGCAGCGCCTGGGTGCCCAGGCCGTGGGCGAGGTTGAGGTGGTGGGCGGCGCGCAGGGCGTCCACCTGGTCGGTGCGGCCGGGGGCGTGGACGCCGGAGCCGTAGCCGAGGAAGGCCGAGCACCAGGGCTCGTTGAGGGTGGTCCACGTGCCCACCCGGTCGCCGAGCGCTCCGGCGACGAGGGAGGCGTACTCCGCGAACCGCTCGGCGGTGGCGCGCTCCGGCCAGCCGCCGGCGTCCTCCAGTTCCTGCGGCAGGTCCCAGTGGTAGAGGGTGACGACGGGCTGGATGCCCTTCTCCAGCAGCCCGTCCACCAGGCGGCTGTAGAAGTCCAGGCCCTTGCGGGAGGCGGGGCCGCTGCCGGTGGGCTGGACGCGCGGCCAGGAGACGGAGAACCGGTAGGCGCCCACGCCGAGGTCGGCCATGATGGCCACGTCCTCGCGCCAGCGGTGGTAGTGGTCGCAGGCGACGTCGCCGGTGTCGCCGTTGCGGGTCCTGCCGGGGGTGTGGGAGAAGGTGTCCCAGATGGAGGGGGTGCGGCCGTCCTCGGCGGCGGCCCCCTCGATCTGGTAGGCGGCGGTCGCGGTGCCCCACAGGAAGCCGGGCGGGAACACCCTGGCGGTGGAGGTCGCCCGGGCGGGTTCGGCGGTACGGGATGCGATGGCCACGAAGGTCCTTCCGGATCAGTGGTACGGGAACGGGGAACGCGTGGGACGGGTCCGGGGTCTTCCGGTGGGGGCGTCAGCCCTTGACCGCGCCCTGCATGATGCCGCCGACGATCTGCTTGCCGAAGACGACGAACATCACCAGCAGCGGGAGGGTGCCCAGCAGCGCGCCGGCCATGATGAGCGACTGGTCGCGCACGTATCCCGCGCTGAGCTGGGTCAGGGCCACCGGGATCGTGGGGTTGGTCATGTCGAGCACGATGAACGGCCAGAAGAAGTCGTTCCAGGCGTGGACGAAGGTGATCATGAACAGCACCGCCATCGCCGGCCGGGCGACCGGCAGGACGATGCTCCAGAAGATCCGCAGGCTGTGCGCCCCGTCCACCCGGCCGGCCTCGATGAGCTCGTCGGGCAGCGCCTCCGTCAGGTACTGCCGCATGAAGAACACGCCGACGGCGCTGACCAGGGTCGGGAAGATGACGGCGGGCAGCTTCTGCCCCCAGCCCAGCTCGGTCATCATCATGAACAGCGGCACCACGCTGAGCTGCGGCGGCACCATCATCGTGCCGATGACCAGCATCAGCAGGATGTTGCGCCCGCGGAAGCGCAGTTTGGCGAAGGCGAAGCCGGCCAGGGTGGCGAACAGGACGGTGGACAGGGCGATCGTGGTGGCGACGATGAAGCTGTTGGTCAGCGCCTTGCCCATCGCCGCGTCCTCCCACGCGGCCGCGAGGTTCTTCAGCAGGTTGGGGCCGGGGACGAACGGCGGCGGCGTCTGCGAGACGCGGGTGTTGTCGGTGGAGGCCGCCACCATCGTCCAGTACAGCGGGAAGAGGGAGAGCAGCGCGGCCACGCCGAGCAGGAGGTAGGCGACGGGCCCGGCGCGGTGCTGCTGCCCGGCCCCCGGGCGCAGGGACAGGCGGAACCGGCGCGGCGCGGCCGGGGCGGCTCCGGCGAGCGGCTCGGGCACGTCCGTGCCGGGGCGGACGGTGTCGGTGGTCATGGGTTACCGCTCCCTGGTCAGGACGTGCGGGACGTGAGGCGCTTGACGACGCGCTGCAGGACGAACACGAGGACGAGCAGGAGGAACATCGCCCAGGCGATCGTGGCGGCGCGCCCCATCTCGTAGTTCTTCCAGCCCTCCTCGTACAGCAGCAGGCCGAGCGTCTGGTACTGGTTGTCCGCTCCGCCGCTGATGCCGTTGGGACCCTGTCCGAAGATCAGCGGCTCGCCGAAGAGCTGGGTGGCGCCGATGGTGGACAGCACGATGGTGAAGACGATCGTGGAGCGGATGCCGGGGATCGTGACCTTCGTGAACTGCTGCCAGCGGGAGGCCCCGTCGATGGCCGCCGCCTCGTACCGCTCCTTGGGGATGGCCTGCATCGCCGCCAGGTACAGCAGGGCGTTGTAGCCGGTCCACCGCCAGATCACGATGGAGGAGATGGCCAGCTGGGCGGGCCACTTGGCGTTCCCCCAGTCGACGTTGTCGAACCCGAACAGGCCCAGGAACCAGTTGATCATGCCGAAGTCGCGCTCGAAGAGCATGGTGAAGACCAGGGCGGCGGCGCCCACCGAGGTCGCGTAGGGCGTCAGGGCGGCGACCCGGAAGAACGCCGAGCCGCGCAGCCCGTAGTTGAGCAGGTGGGCCAGGCCGAGGGCCATCAGCAGCTGCGGGACGGTGGAGATCACGCCGATGGTGAAGGTGTTGCCCAGCGCGTTCCAGAAGCGTTCGTCCTGCCAGAGCTCCGTGTAGTTCCCGAAGCCCTCCCACTCCATGACGTCCATGGTCGCGAGCTCCACGTCGTGGAGAGAGATCCAGGACGTGTACAGCAGCGGGTAGAAGCTGAAGGCGGCGAAGACGACGAAGAACGGGGCGACGAACGCGTAGGGCGCCGCCTTGATGTCGAAGCGGTGGAGGAGGGTGCGCCACGTCCGCCGGGGGCGCGCCCCGTCGCGGCCGGCGGGGTCTTCCCCGCGTTCCTTGCTTCCCTTGGCGGGGCCGGCGGGCGCGCTCTGCGGCCCGCCGGCGCCGGACGCCGAGGTGGAGGTGGCCACGGAGGGCCTCCTTCCTGGAGTTCCTGGAGTTCTGGGAGTTCAGAGGGGGTCTGGGAGTTCTGGGAGTTCAGAGGGGGTCTGGGAGTTCTGGGAGTTCGGAGGGGTCTGACGAGTTCTGGGACTCCCGGGGTCCCCTGGTTCGGGACCCCGGGAGTTCCCGGGCTCTTCCGGGTTCCGGGGAGCGCCCGGTGGGGAGGGGCCCCGGCGGCGGCGCGGGGAGGCGGCGGCCGCCGGGGCCCCTCACGGACGGCCGGGCCGGGTCAGTCGACCGCCTTCCTGACGCGCTCGTCCGTGGTCTTCCACGCCTCGTCCGGGCTCTTGCCCTGCTCCACGAGCTGCAGGCCCTGCGAGAAGGTGTCCTTGATGGTGCCGTCCTTGCGGCCGAGCACCTGCTCGTCCGGGATCTCCTTGGCCGCGGCGCCGAAGATCTCCCCGATCGGGGCGTCGTCGAAGTACTCGGACTTCGCGCCGGTCACCGCCGGGGACTCCAGGGCCTTCTCCGAGGAGGGGAAGTTGCCGATCTCCTTGAAGATGTGCTCCTGCTGCTCCGGGGCGGTCAGCCAGGCGACCAGCTTCTCGGCCTCCTTCTTCACCGGGCTGCTCTCCATCACGCCCAGGAAGGAGCCGCCCCAGTTGGCGCCCTTGGGGGCGCGGGCGACGTCCCACTTGCCCTTGTTCCCCGGCCCGGCCTTCTCGCTGATGTGGGCGAGCATCCACGCCGGGCAGACGGCGGTGGCGAAGGTGCCGTTGGCCAGTCCGGGGTCCCAGCCGGGCTGGAACTGGCGCAGCTTGGCCGTCAGCCCGTCGGTGGCGGCCTCGGAGGCCAGCTTCCAGGCGTCCTTGATGACGGGGTTGTCCTGGTGGATCAGCTCCCCCTCCGCGTTGTAGAACTGCTCGGAGGCGCCGTAGATCATCGCGTTGAACAGGCCGCTGGCGCTGTCCATGTAGGCGACGCCGTCACCCTCGAAGCCGTCCTTGAAGTCCCTGCCGACCTCGACGTACTTCTTCCAGTCGCCCTCCCACAGCTTCGCGACCTCATCGCGGTCGGTGGGCAGGCCCGCCTTCTCGAACATGTCCTTGCGGTAGCAGACCGCCATCGGGCCGATGTCCGTGCCCAGGCCGATGACCTTGCCGTCGCCGGTGGTGACCTGGCTCTGCTTCCAGGGCAGGAAGTGGTCGATGCCGGGGACGCCGGAGAGGTCGGCGAACTTGTCCGCCTGGGTGTCGGCGAGCTCCTTGGCGCGGCCGATCTCTATGCCCTGGATGTCCTTGAGCCCGCTGCCGGCGGCCAGTCGGGTCTGCAGCGCCGTGTAGTAGGTCTGCTCGTCGCCGGCCACCTCGGCCTCGATGCGGACGTCCGGGTTCTCCTTCATGTACTGCTCGAGGAGGCCGGTCTCCTTGAGGCCCATGACCCCGAACAGGCCCATGGTGATGGTGGTCTTGCCGTCCTCCGAGCCTCCGCCTCCGCCGTCGCCGCTTGAGCAGCCCGCGACGAGCGCGATGGAGACGGCGGCCGAGACGGCGGTCACGGCTCTCGTACCGAACAGCTTGCGGGCTCTGCCCATGGCGTCCTCCTTGCGGGCGGCGACGGGATCACCGCGGTGCGGTCCGCCGGGGCACACCGGTCCCCGGACGGTGGTGTGGGAACGATCCCATTCGAAGGTGGGAACGTTCCCATCAGGTTGTGGAAGACTGTCCGCAGGAGCGGCGGCTGTCAAGGACGGATGTCGATTCCGTTACCGGGGAGTGTCCTCGGGGGCGCCGACGCCGCACGGGCCGCACCCCGGCCGTCTGGCACAATGCGCTGGTGAACGCCGTACGCGGCGTGACGGAAGCGGAGGGAGGCGGGACGCCATGGGGGCCACTCGGCGGCCGACCATCAAGACCGTGGCCGCCCGGGCCGGGGTGGGACGCACCACCGTCTCCCGGGTGCTCAACGGCTCCTCCCTGGTCAGCGACGAGGCCAGGGAGGCGGTGCAGGCGGCGATCGCCGAACTGGGCTACGTGCCCAACTCCGTGGCCCGTTCCCTGGTCACCAGCAGGACGGACTCCATCGCCCTGGTCATACCGGAGTCGGAGAGCCGGCTGGGGGCGGAGCCCTACTTCTCCGCCGTGATCCGCGGGGTGAGCAACGGCCTGGCCGGCACCCAGATCCAGCTGCTGCTCACCCTGGTCCGCGACCAGCGGGAGATGGACCAGCTCACCCGCTTCCTCACCGCGCGCCGCGTGGACGGCGTGCTCCTGGTCTCGGTGCACCGGGACGACCCGCTGCCCGGCCTGCTGGAGAAGCTCGGGCTGCCGACCGTGCTGGCGGGGCGCCGCTCCCCCGCCGAGACGCTGAACCACGTCCACTCGGACAACGTCGGAGGCGCCCGTGAGGCGGTGCGCCACCTGGTCGAGCGCGGGCGGAGCGAGATCGCCACCATCACCGGCCCGCTGGACATGGACGTCGGCAACAGCCGTCTGCAGGGCTGGCGGGACGCGCTGGGCGAGGCCGGCCGGGAGGCCGGGGAGGAACTGGTCGCCCCCGCCGACTTCACCGAGGACGGCGGGCGGTGCGCCATGCGCGCCCTGCTGGAGCGCCGCCCCCGGCTGGACGCGGTCTTCGCCGCCTCGGACGTGATGGCCGCGGGCGCCCTGGCCGAACTGCGCCGGCAGGGGCGGCGGGTGCCCGACGACGTGGCGGTGGTGGGCTTCGACGACTCGATCGTCGCCCGGCACACCGACCCGCCCCTGACCAGCGTGCGGCAGCCCGTGGAGAAGATCGGCCGGACGATCACCGAACTGCTGCTGCGGGAGATCGACAAGCCCGGCGGCGCACGGCACCAGGTGGTGCTCCCCACCTCGCTCGTCGTCCGCGACTCGGCCTGACGCCGTCGACACAGCCGACGCCTCCGGCGCCGAACCGGCCCGGGACCAGCCGGAGTTGCCCTTCGTCCGACATCCGCCGGCGCCCAACCGGGAACGTTCCGACGGGTGTTCGCTTTCCGCGGCACGAGGAGAGGGCACCTGGCAGCATGGGTCCCCACGCGGCGGGTGCCGCCCCGTCCCCGACACGTCTCCCAGGCGGAAGGTTGTGAAGGCCCGGATGAACCAGTCCAGGGAACCCCTCACCGGCAACATCGACGTCACCGTCCCCACTGCCGCGCGCATGTACGACTACTATCTGGGCGGGAAGAACAACTACGCCGTCGACCGGCAGGCGGCCGACAAGCTCCTGGAGGTCGTCCCCAGCACGCAGGCGCTGGCGCTCAACAACCGGCGGTTCCTGCAGCGCGTGGTGCGCGTCCTGGCCCAGGAGTACGGGATCCGGCAGTTCATCGACCACGGCTCCGGTCTGCCCACCCAGGACAACGTCCACCAGATCGCGCAGCGCGTGGACGGCGACGCCCGCGTGGTCTACGTGGACAACGACCCGATCGTGCTGGCCCACGGCCGCGCGTTGCTGGAGGAGAACGAGAACACCACCGTCATACAGGCGGACCTGTGTGACACCGACGGCATCATGGACCACCCGGACACCGTCCGGCTGATCGACTTCGACCGGCCCGTCGCCGCCCTGTTCAACTCCGTGTTCCACTGCGTCCCCGACTCCGCCGACCCGGCCGGGGTGGTCAAGCGGGTGGCCGACCGGCTGGCGCCGGGGAGCTTCTTCGTGATCTGCCAGCTGGTCAGCGAGGACGCCGGGACGCGCACGTCCGTGACCGAGTTCATGGACAGGAGCACCGGCGGCAACTGGGGCCGGGTCAGGGAGCCGCACGAGGTCGAGCGGTTCTTCGAGGGTCTGGAGATCCTCGAGCCCGGCTTGGTGGAGGTCTCCACCTGGCGGCCCGACTCGGACCTGGGCCCCAGGCAGCTCACCTGGGAGTGGCAGGAGTACGGGGGCGTCGCCCGCAAGCCCTGAGGCCCGCCGCCGGCCGGTGCGTGAGGGGCCCGTCCTCCCGGGGGAGGAC
>NZ_JARVKV010000075.1 GCF_029813835.1 Streptomyces sp. DH37 | reverse complement strand
ATCCACCGGCGTGCGGGTCGCGGCGCCCGACCGGGCGCCGGGGCCCGCACGCCTCGTTCCGGGGGGATTCCCGCATGGCAGCGACCGCACGCGAGCGGCTCGGCGACGCCCGTCTGTACCTGTGCACGGACGCGCGCAGGGAGCGCGGCGACCTGGCGGAGTTCCTGGACGCGGTGCTCTCCTCCGGCGTCGACGTCGTGCAGCTGCGCGACAAGGGCCTGGAGGCCGCCGAGGAGCTGGAGCACCTGGCCGTCCTCGCCGACGCCTGCCGCCGCCACGGCAGGCTGATGGCCGTCAACGACCGGGCGGACGTCGCCCACGCCGCCGGCCCGGACGTCCTGCACCTGGGGCAGGGCGACCTGCCGGTGCCGGCCGCCCGCGCGATCCTGGGCGACGACGTCCTGATCGGCCGCTCGACCCACACCGAGGCCGAGGTGGACGCGGCCCTGGCCGAGCCCGGCGTGGACTACTTCTGCACCGGCCCCTGCTGGCCCACCCCCACCAAGCCCGGCCGTCCCGCCCCCGGGCTCTCCCTGGTGCGGTACGCCGCGCGGCGGCGGCCGGAGCGGCCCTGGTTCGCCATCGGGGGGATCGACGCGTCCAACCTGGACCAGGTGCTGGAGGCCGGTGCGCGGCGGGTCGTGGTGGTCCGCGCGATCACCGAGGCGGACGATCCGGGCGCGGCCGCCGCGGACCTGGCCGCACGGCTGCGGCGGGCCTGAGCGGGTCTGAGCGGGCCCGGGCGGGTTGCGGGGGTCCCGGAGCGGCCCCGGGGGCGGCCCGCTGTCCACCCACTGGACGGCAAGCGGGCCAAGCGCGGACAAAACCCCCCGGTGATGCGGTCGGGGAACGGGGCGCCGGTTAGCCTGCCCGTATGGCCCTCGGCACCTCTTCCACCAGGACGGACCGCGCGCGCACCGTCCGCGAGCTGCTCGCCTCCGGGGAGCGCTCCTACTCCTTCGAGTTCTACGCGCCCAAGACGGAGAAGGGCGAGCGCACCCTCTGGAACGCCATCCGCCGCGTCGAGGCGGTCGCCCCCACCTTCGTGTCGGTCACCTACGGCGCCGGAGGCTCCTCCCGCGAGGGCACCGTACGGGCCACCGAGCGGATCGCCACCGAGACCACCCTCACCCCGGTCGCCCACCTCACCGCGGTGGACCACTCGGTGGCCGAGCTGCGCAACGTCATCGGCCAGTACGCGGACGCCGGCATCCGCAACATGTTCGCCGTCCGCGGCGACCCGCCCGGCGACCCCACCGGCGAGTGGGTACCGCACCCGCAGGGCATCACCTACGCCGCCGAGCTCGTCCGGCTCATCAAGGAGTCGGGGGACTTCTGCGTCGGGGTGGCCGCCTTCCCCGAGATGCACCCGCGCTCGGCGGACTGGGACAGCGACGTCCGCCACTTCGTCGACAAGTGCCGGGCCGGCGCCGACTACGCCATCACCCAGATGTTCTTCTACGCCGACGACTACCTGCGGCTGCGCGACCGGGTGGCGGCGGCGGGTTGCGACGTCCCGATCATCCCGGAGATCATGCCCGTCACGAGCGTGCGGCAGATCGAGCGGTTCGCGAAGCTGAGCAACGCGACGTTCCCCCCGGACCTGGCCGAGCGCATCCTCGCGGTGGAGCACGATCCGGCCGCTGTACGCTCGTTGGGAATCGAGTACGCCACGGAGCTGTGCGCGAGGCTGATGTCCGAGGACGTCCCCGGACTCCACTTCATCACCCTCAACCACTCCACGGCGACGCTGGAGATCTACGAGAGTCTGGGCCTGCACCGGCGGGGCTAGAAGACGGGGTGGGAGGACGTACATGGGGTGGACGCTCCTCTACATCGCGTTCGGCGGCGTCGCCGTGTGGCTGCTCGCCGAGGTGCTGCTGCAGTACAAGGCGCGGCTGCGCTGGCGGCTGCTGGCCTTCGGCGGCTTCGCGATGGTCGTCGTCGGCGTGGTGGCGCTCTCCTCGGTCGTGGTGATCGCCCTGGGGGCCGCGGCCTTCGCGGTCGGCCAGACCTTCGTCACCCTCTCCTACCGGCGCGGCTTCACCGCCGGCTGGGCGCTGGGCGGCATGCCCGGCACGAGCAGGCGCCGCCGCGAGGTGCGGCCCATGCCGCCGGAGGACGCCGACCCCCACCTGGAGGTCTCCGGCCTGGAGGTCCACGAGCCGGAGCCCCCCGCGTACCGGCCGGAGCCGATGCCCGACGACACCGGCCGGTACGGCGTCTACGAGCGGGGCGCCGGGCACGCCGAGCAGCCGCCGGAGGAGGCCCGGCAGGAGGGGTACGGCGGGCAGGAGGGGTACGGCGCCCCGTACACGACCGGCGACTACACGGGCTACCCCGGCTACGGCCAGGACGTGCAGGACGGCCAGGACGGTCAGAACGGCCAGGACGTGCAGGACGGCCGGTACGCCGGAGCGTACGGATACGGGTACGGCGACGGCGCGGGCGGCGGGCAGCAGGGACACGCCGCCTACTCCGAGGCGTACTCCGACGCCTACGCCGACCCGTACGCCGGCGTCCCCGGCGGGCCCCCGCACGACGGGCGGGACGCCGGGGGCCACACCTCCGACCCCTCCTACGCCGACGGGTACGGCACCGGCCACCCCGCCGATCCGTACGCCGGGCAGACCCCGCCCGGCGGGGTCTGGGTGCCGCAGCAGCGCGACTCCGAGCCGCGGCCCGGGCAGTACGGCGAGTACGGCGGCAGTGGGTACGGCGACGGCGCCGGGTACGGCGGGTACGACCCCTCCTCCGGCACCGGCCACCACTACGGCGAGCAGCCCCGCCACTGAGCAGCCCGCCCAGCCCGCCCCGCCCGCGTCACCGCGAGCCGCGCCAGTCGTCGCCCTCGACGACCAGCCCGGCGGCCAGCGCCCCGGACATCCCGGCGTGCGCCAGTCCGCCCCCGGGGTGCGCCGAGCCGCCCACCCGGTACAGCCCGGCCGTCCCCGTCGGATTGGCCGCCCGCAGGAACGCGCCGTCCGCCCCCGCCAGCGCGGGGGCCGGTACGGCGCCGCCGGGGGCCCCGGTCTCCCGCTCGGTGTCGGCCGGCGTGCGCACCTCGCGCCACAGCACCCGCGGGCCCAGGCCGAGCCCGGCGGCGTCCGCGGCGGCCAGCGCCTCGTCGGCGGCGCGCTCGGCCGCGCCCGGCGCCGTCCAGTCCACGTGGCCGGCGATCCCGCCGTCCCGGGCGGGCCCGCCGGCTCCCGCGCGGTGCGGCGGCACGGTCACCGACAGCACCGCCGACTCGTGCCCGGCGTCGGGGACCAGCGCCGGATCGCCGGGCCGCAGCACGGTGACGGTGCGCGTGGCGCCCCCCGGACCCGCGGTGTGCACCACCGTGCGGTGGGCGGTGCCCTCGGGCCGGCCGCCGCGCAGCGCGAGCAGCACGGTGAGCCGCCCCGCCGCGTAGCCGGGCCCGCCGTCCGCGGCGCTGGCCCGGCCGCCGTACATCGGCCGGGGGTCGATCCCGCAGACCACGGTGTCGGCGGCCACCCGCGTCCCGTCGGCCAGCTCCACCCCCGCCGCCCGGCCGCCCTCCACCACGACCCCCGACACCGCCGTGCCGAAGCGGAACTCCACTTTGCGGGCCCGGCAGCGCTCGTACACCGCGTCCGCCAGCGCGCGCATGCCCCCGCCGACGTACCAGGTGCCGAAGGTCTGCTCCAGGTAGGGCAGGACGGCCGCGCTCGCGGGGGCGAGGCGCGGATCGAGGCCGTAGGCGAGCGCGTGGCTCTCCAGCAGCGCCACCAGCCGGGGATCGCGCAGCTCGGCGCGGGCGGCCTCGGCCAGGGTGGGGGTCCGGCGGCGCAGCAGCCCGCGCCGCGGCGCGGGGTACGGGTCGCGGCCGAGCCGGGCGCGGTCCGTGGCGGCGGTCAGCGGCTCCTCCAGCAGCGGACGGCGGGTGGCCTCCCACGTCCGGCGGCCCCGCCCCAGCAAGGCGCTCCACCGCTCGCCCGCGCCCGTGCCGAGCGCGGCGTCCAGGGCCTCGACCGTCCCCGCCCGCGACCCGCCCGGCAGGCGGACGGACGTGCCGTCGGCGAAGACGTGCCGTACGGCCGGGTCCACCTCGGTCAGCCCGACGCACTCCTCCAGCGGCTCGCGGCCCGTCTTGACGAACAGGTCCCGCCAGACGGCGGGCAGGTGCAGCAGCCCCGGCCCGGTGTCGAACCCGAACCCGTCCCGCTCGTGGCGGCGCACCGCGCCGCCGTGCGTCTCCGCCCGCTCGTACACCGTCACCCGGTGGCCCGCCACGGCCAGCCGGGCGGCGGCAGCCATCGCGCCCATACCGGCGCCGATCACCACAGTCCGTGCCATGACCAGGGACTCTAGCCGGGTGGCGGTAACGGCTTCGGGGGGCCGTACGCAGAAGGGAGTGGGAGTACCTGAGTAGGGTTCTGAGTAGCCGTACGGATGGGGCTTCACCGGCGTTGACGGCAGAGTCGGAGACGACGGGAACGAGGCGTCGCACCGCCGGCACGGGGCGGCGGAGCGGCGCGGCGGCCGTCAGTGGGGGAACGCTCGGGGGATACGGGGGACGGGAGCGGGCGGTACGGCCGATCAGCCGGACCGCCCGCTTCCGCCGATCCGGCCCCGCAGCAGCAGCGACAGCGTGCCGTGCACCTCCTCCAGCGACCGCTCCGGCTGGAACACCTTCCAGTCCAGCGCCGTCACCAGCACCGTGCCGACCAGCGCCGAGGCCGCCAGGGGGACGTCGAGATCCCCGTCCGGCCCGCCGGGCTCCGCGCCGTCCGGTCCCGCATCGCCCGGTCCCGCGCCGCCGCGCAGCGCCTCCTCCACCACGGCCACGACCTGCCGCCGCACGGCCGTCAGGGTGGCGCGCCAGGCCCGGTTGGTGCGCCACAGCTCGGCGACGTAGAGCTGGGTGAAGGCCGGGCAGCGGTCGGCGAAGACCAGCCCGGCCCGGACCATCGCGTCCAGGACCTCCCCGCGCCCGCCGCCGCTGCGGGCCGCGTCGCGGGCGGCCTGCTCCAGCGAGGCGGACAGCATTCCGACGCCGTGCCGCAGCAGCGCCTCCAGCAGCCCGGTCTTGCTGGTGAAGTTGTAGTAGACCGTGCCCTTGGCGACACCGGCGCGCTCGGCGATCTCCTCCACCGTGGTGGCGGAGAAGCCCTGCTCGGCGATGAGCGTCACGGCCGCTTCGTAGAGCCTCTGCCGGGTGGCGTTCCACCGCGTGCGGCTGTCCATCCGCCGATTGTCACAGAGGGGCGGGGGCGGCGCGGGGATCCCGCCGGCGGCTCCCGGACGGCGGCCCCGCACCGCCTTGCGGCGGCCCGGGGGGCGGTGCGCCGGATGAGCCCCGGCTGGAGGCGTTTGCCCAGGTCAGGGTCGATTGTCAGTGGCATGCGCAACGATGTTCCCGATCGCGATTCCCGGTCGCGACCCGTGCACGCGAACAGCACAGCGAACAGCACAGTCAGACGACGACAGGAGGTTCGCAGATGAACGGGCCCCCGAAGGATGTCCATCCCGTGCTGCGCCGGGCCTCGGCCCCGCCTGCCGCACTCGACCTGCTCGCCCAGGCACGGCACGGCCTCGACGAGGCGGCCGGGCTGGAGCAATCCAACGACCGGTACGCCACCGCGCACCTCGCCGCCCTGCGCACCGCCGCCGCGGTGCTCGCGGTGCGCGGCCGCCCCGAGGCCACCGCACGCGCCAGACGGCGGATACGCAGCGCCTGGGAGGTCCTGCCCGAGGTGGCGCCCGAGCTGGACGAGTGGTGCAGGCTGTTCGCCGCCGGCGCGGCCAAGCGGGCCCGCGCCGAGGCGGGCATCGAGGGCGCGGCCAGCCGGCGCGACTCCGACGACCTGATACGCGACGCGGGGATGTTCCTGCGCATCGTCGAGCAGATGCTCGTGCAGCAGCCCGCGCTGCCGCTCCCCAGGGTCCGGGAGGACCCGGGGGAGCCGCGGCGGCCGGGCGGCGAGGGGCCGCGGCTGCGCGCGGGCTGAACCCCGGGGCGCGGGGGACGGGCCGCGGCGGCGCGACGGGCCGGCGACGCAATAGGCTTGGGCCAGCCACGTCCGAGCCGCCGAGGAGCGTCCGCCATGTCCCGCCCCCACGCACACTTCCGTACCGCCGTGGTCTGGGAGGTCCTGCGGGAAGCGCTCGAGGACCGGGCCAAGGCCGCCGGCCGGGGGGCGCTCGACGTCCTCGACACCGGCGGCGGCACCGGCAACTTCGCGGTGCCCGTCGCCCGGCTCGGCCACCGCGTCACCGTGGTGGACCCCAGCCCGGACGCGCTGTTCGCCCTGGAGCGGCGCGCGACGGAGGCGGGCGTGGCCGACCGGGTACGGGGCGTGCAGGGCGACGCGCACGGGCTGTTCGACGTCGCCGAGCGCGGCGGTTACGACGTGGTGCTCTGCCACGGGGTCCTGGAGTACGTCGACGACCCGGCGGAGGGCCTGCGCAACGTCACGGCCGCGCTGCGTCCCGGGGGCGGCACCCTGAGCGTGCTCGCCGCGGGGCTGGGCGGCGCGGTGCTCGCCCGTGCCCTGGCGGGACACTTCACCGAGGCCCGCCGGGCGCTGGCCGACCCCGACGGCCGGTGGGGCGGCGGCGACCCGGTGCCCCGGCGCTTCACCCCCGAACGGCTCACCTCCCTGGTCGCGGCCAACGGGCTGGAGGTCGGCGCGGTCCACGGCGTGCGGGTCTTCGCCGATCTGGTGCCGGGAGCGCTGGTGGACGCCGAGCCGGGCGCCACGGAGGCCCTGGCCCGGCTGGAGGAGGCGGTGGCCGAACTCCCCGCTTTCCGGTCCGTCGCGGCGCACCTCCACGTACTCGCGCGTACGCCCGAGGGCTCCGCGCCGCCCGCGGACGGGGTGCGGTAGGCCAGAGGCGACCCGAACGGCCGCTACCCGCCGTATGATCGAAGCACACCGTCCGGCATGACGGCACGGCGGCAGGGGAATGAGAAGCCCGACACCGCCGTCCGGCGTCCCGGTCCCGGTGGCATGAACTGGCGTAGAGGGGCGGGTTTCACGGGGGCGAATCCCTGCCTATCCTTGAAGGGTCGCATCCGGTCGCCCCCGCGACCGACGAGTAGGAGGACTCCGTGCCGCTCTCTGAGCACGAGCAGCGGATGCTCGAGCAGATGGAGCGAGCGCTGTACGCCGAAGACCCCAAGTTCGCGACAGCGCTCGAGGGAAGCGAGCTGCGCACGTACACCCGGCGACGGGTCTACCAGGCGGTCGCGGGCTTTCTGGTGGGCGTCGCGCTCCTCATGGCCGGGATGGTCGCGAAGCTGGTCATCGTCAGTGTGCTGGGCTTCCTGGTGATGCTCGGCTGTGCCGTCCTGGCGGTGACGGGCTGGCGCAAGGCTCCCAAGCCGGGTGAGCACCCCGGCGGCCGGGGCCACGACGGCGACCGCCAGTCGCACTCCCGCAAGCAGGCCAGGCCGCGCCGCTCCATGATGAACCGTATCGAGGACCGCTGGCAGCGCCGCCGGGACGAACAGCAGTAACGGTCCGCTCCACGCGCCGTCACCCCACCGGCGACGGCTCGCGGGACGCACGGCCGCCGCGACCCGACACCACTCGTGCGGCCCGGCCCGAGGGCCGCGCGACCACGAACCACCGAGGGGCCCCGGAGAGATCCGGGGCCCCTCTGCGTGTCCCCGCCCCGTCTCCGGCCCGTCTCCCGTCTGTCCCGGTCCGTCCCGGCCGCCGGGCTCACACCCGCTGCCGCGACGGCCTGACCCGCGAGAGCGCCCGCCGCGCCGCGCCGCCCCACCGTCCGGCCACCGCCGCCCGGCGCTCCGAGGCCGCCCACACCAGGCGCACGGCCGACCGCGGCAGCAGCAGGGCCCGCAGCCGCCCGCCGCGCCCGGCGGCCTCCCACAGTCCGGCCCGCACCCGCCGCACGTCCCCGGCCAGGTCCTGCGCCGGCCGCGGCTCGGGGGCGTAGAGCGCCCGCTCGACCGCCGTGGCCAGCCGGTGCGCGGCCTCGGCCGCCTCGCCCTGCAGCCTCCCCAGCCGTACGACGCGCGCCGCGGCCGTCCGCGGGGTCGCGGACTCCTGCGGGAGGATGCCCAGGTCCCAGGCGGAGTCGGTCATCTCCCGCCAGGCGGCGAGCGTGCGGGCGCCCGGGTCGCCGCCGCCGTCCAGCCGCCGGGCCCGGACCCTGCCGCGCCACAGCGCCGGCAGCACCGGGACCCCCGCGACCAGCAGCACCAGCGCCACCGCCCACAGCACCGTGCCCGCCGGGAAGCCGCCGTCGGCGGCCCCGCCGCCCTGCGGGTCGGCCGCCGCGCCGCAGTCCTCCGTCCCCTCTCCCGGGGCGCACTCCTCCTGCTCCGAGGGTTCCGGGAGCGGCTCCGCGCTGTCGCTCGGCCGCGGGTCCGGAACGCTCGGCTGGTCCGGCGAGGGCAGGTCGGGCTGGGTGTAGTCCGGCACGCTGCCCCGGCTCGGGGTCGGCTCGAAGCGGGTCCAGCCCACGCCCTCGAAGTACAGCTCGGGCCAGGCGTGCGCGTCCTGCAGCCCCACCGTCATCCCGCCGCCGCCGTCGGAGGCGCCGGGGGTGAAGCCCACCGCCACCCGCGCCGGGATGTCCAGGGTGCGGGCCATCGCCGCCATGGAGAAGGCGAAGTGGACGCAGAAGCCCTCCCGGTCCTCCAGGAAGCGGACGATGGCCGCGCTGCCGCTGCCGGCCTTCACCTGGGTGTCGTAGCGGAAGCCGCCCTGGGAGGAGAACCAGTCCTGGAGCCGGACCGCCTCGTCGTAGTCGCTGGTCGCGCCCTCGGTGACATCGCGCGCCATCCGCGCCACCACGGGCGGCAGCGACTCCGGCACGTCGGTGTACTCCGCCAGGATCTCCGGGGACGGCGCGGGCGCGTCCGACAGCTGCCGCGCGGTCGGCCGCACCACCAGGCTCTCCACCTCGTACCGCGCGCCCCGGGTGGTCTGCCCGCGGTCGCCGACCAGGGTGCGGCCCTCCGGCTCGAAGCGCCACCGGCCGCCGATGCGCACCTCGTCGGCCGGGTACGGCATGGGCAGCCAGTTCTGGGCGTACCAGCCGGCGGCCCGGAAGGAGGTGGTGACGCGTTCGGTGCGGACGGAGGGCGACAGTCCGGGCACCGGCGGAAGCGGGCGCGGCAGCTCGGTGATCCGCCGCTCCGAGGGCTTCCAGGCCGTGCCGTCGAACCGGTCCAGCGCCACGATCCGCAGATACATGTCCGAGGTGCTGTCGGCGTCGGTGGTGTACGTCAGCACCGTGCGGTTGTCCGGCTGGTTCAGGCTGTCCTGCAGCGCGACCAGCGGATTGACCGCCGAGACCGTGCCGCCGCCGTTCCCCGGACCCCGCCCCTGGCGCGCGGCGTCCAGCAGCCCGCCGCCGAGCGACGGCAGCGCCGCGGGCGCCACCAGGGCGATGCCCAGCGCCACCGCGCCGATCCGCCGCCCGGTGCGCACCGGCACGGCCGTCGCACCGCCGGACCGTGCGGAACCGGACCCGCCACCGGACCGGCCACCGGTCCCGCCGCCCTCGGCGCCGCCGAACACCCGGCCCCACCGCGACAGCCGCTCCCGGCCCTCCGCCAGGAGCAGCAGCAGGTAGCCGGCCGCCGCGCACAGGAACCACAGCCAGCGCGTCCCGCCCTGGGACAGCCCCGCCGCCACCGAGTACAGGGCCAGCAGCGGCAGCCCGGCCGGCGCCGCGGCACGGTACGTCACCGCCAGCACGTCCACCAGCAGGCCGACGACGACCACGCCGCCGACCAGCAGCAGCCGGATGCCGCCGGTGACCGGGGCGGGGATCGCGAACCGGCTCACGTCCGCGGTGCCCTGGGCCAGCAGGGCGCCGAAGGCCTCCACGGCGTCCGGGCCCGGCAGCACCCCGAGGACGGCGTCGTCGCGGACGAAGACGAAGGTGAGCAGCAGCAGCGACACCAGCGCCTGCGCCGCCACCGTCGCCGGGGCGGCCAGCGGAACCCGCCGCGCCGCCGCGCCCACCGCGGTCTGGACGCCCAGCAGCAGGGCGGCCTGGAGCAGCCAGCCCGCCGGGGCGACCAGCGGCAGCAGCGCGCACGCCGCCGCCAGGGTGGCCGCCCAGGCACAGAACGCCAGCCGGGTCCGTCCGCTCATCGCCCTCCGCCTTCCGTCCGTGCCGAGGCCCCGCCCGCGGCCCGGTCCGCCTGCCGCCACAGGCCGGGCAGCGCGTCACCGGGCGCGTACGGCAGCACCGCCCAGCCCGCCTCGCGCAGCCGCCGCTCCCGCTCCCCCTGTGCGACGGGGTCCTGGAACCCGCGCGGGAGGAGGACCACCGCCGCGCCCGCCCGCCGCCGCATCCGGCAGGCCAGCGCCGTCTGCTCCTCGTCCAGCGCGCCGAGGAAGGCCACCAGCAGCCCCTCGTGCCCGCCGATGCCGCCGCGCAGCACCTCGTACGCCCGCGACAGGCCCGGCTCGCCGGAGTGGTCCACCACCGCGAGGGTGTCCAGGATCAGCCCGGCGGTGTCGGAGGAGCCGCCGGCGGAGGACTGCAGGCCGCCGCCGTCCGGTCCGGGCACGGCGGTGCCGGTGTCGGTCAGCAGCCGCACCGCGTAGCCGCGCCCCAGCAGGTGCACGGCGGCCGAGGCGGCCCCCGAGACCGCCCACTCGAACGCCGAGTCCGGGCCGGAGCCGGCCCAGGCCGCCCGGCGGGTGTCCAGCAGCACCGTGCAGCGCGGCTTCTGCGGCTGTTCCTCGCGGCGCACCATCAGCTCGCCGTGGCGGGCGGTGGAGCGCCAGTGGACCCGGCGCAGGTCGTCGCCGTGGCGGTAGCCGCGCGGTATCACGTCGTCGTCGCCGGCCGTCGCGAGGGAGCGCTGCCGCCCCTCGCCCCAGCCGGCGGCCTCCCCGGCCAGCCGCACCGGAGGCAGCGCCTCGGTGCGCGGCACGACGGTGAGGGTGTCGTACGCGCTGAAGGAGCGGGTCAGCTCCACCATGCCGAACGGGTCCGTCAGCCGCAGTTGCAGCGGGCCCAGCGGATAGCGTCCGCGCAGGTCGGAGCGGACCCGGTAGGAGACCTCGCGGCGGCCGCCCGGCTCCACCCGGTCCAGGACGAAGCGCGGGCGCGGGCCCAGGATGTAGGGGACCCGGTCCTGGAGCATCAGCAGGGAGGTGGGCAGCCGCGAGACGTTGTCCAGCCGCAGGTGCACACGGGCCTCGTCCCGGGTGGGCACGCGGACCGGGGACAGCCGCCGGGAGGCCGCCACCCGGTGGCGGGTGCGGTGCAGCACGACCGCGCACACCAGGGGCAGCGCGGCCAGCAGCATCCCCACCCGCAGCAGGTCGCCCTGGCCCAGGACGTAGGCGCAGACCGTCGCGGCCACCCCCGCGGCCAGGAACGACCGCCCCCGGGTGGTGAGCCCCGCGAGCGCGGCGCGCAGCGAGCTCTGGCGCTCCCCGGCGCGGACGTCCCGGTCCGCGTCGTCGCCCCCGCCGGTGTCCCGGCCCGCTGTGCCGGGGCCGCCGTCCATCAGTGCCCCCGCTGCGGAGGCCGACCGTACAGCGGGGGCTGCGAGGTGGCCTCCCGGTGGTGGGCGGCGGGCACGGGCACGCGCCGCAGGATGTCGAGGACGATCTGCTCGGCGGTGCGCCCGCTCAGCTGGACCTGCGCGGTGGGCAGCAGCCGGTGCGCCAGCACGGGCACGGCCAGCCCCTGCACGTCGTCGGGCAGGACGAAGTTCCGGCCGGCCAGGGCCGCCGCCGCCTTCGACGCCCGCAGCAGGTGCAGGGTGGCGCGCGGCGAGGCGCCCAGCCGCAGCTCGGGGTGGCTGCGGGTGCCCGCGACCAGGTCGACGGCGTACCGGCGGACCGGCTCGGAGACGTGCACGCCGCGCACCGCCTCCACCAGCTTGACGATCTCGTGCGCGTGGGCGACCGGCTGGAGGTCGTCCAGCGGGGAGGTCCCGCCGTGCACGTCGAGCATCCGCAGCTCGGCCTCGGGGCTGGGGTAGCCGATCGACGTCCGCACCATGAAGCGGTCGCGCTGAGCCTCGGGCAGCGGATAGGTGCCCTCCATCTCGACCGGGTTCTGGGTGGCCACCACCATGAACGGGTCGGGCAGCTCGTAGCTGCGCCCGTCGGTGGTGACCTGCCGCTCCTCCATCGACTCCAGCAGCGCCGACTGGGTCTTGGGGGAGGCGCGGTTGATCTCGTCGCCGATCACGACCTGGGCGAAGATGGCGCCGGGCTTGAACTCGAACTCCTGGCGCTGCTGGTCGTAGACGCTCACCCCGGTGATGTCGGAGGGCAGCAGGTCGGGGGTGAACTGGATCCTGCGCACCGAGCAGTCGACGGATCTGGCCAGCGCCTTGGCGAGCATGGTCTTGCCCACGCCCGGCACGTCCTCGATCAGCAGGTGCCCCTCGGCGAGCAGCACGGTCAGTGAGAGCCGTACGACCTCCGGCTTGCCCTCGATCACGCTCTCCACCGACCGGCGCACCCGGTCCGCCGTGGCGGTCAGATCACTGAGATCAGCCCGTTCGTCATAGGTCGTCACCCGGCCCTCCTCGGCCCGCTCACGGGCCGGTCTCCCACGCGGCCGGCCGGCCCACCCCGAACAACCGGCGCCCCCGCGGGCGCGGTGCCCGCGGGGAGAGCCGTCACTCAGGCATTCTTCACGTACTCAGGCTTACGCGTCACGCTTCCGGGTCGTTCGCCGGATCGATCTCCCGGAGCAGACCGGTGGTGACGTCGAAGACGAAGCCCCGCACGTCGTCGGTGTGCAACAGGAACGGTGAAGTACGTACCCGCTCCATCGACTGCCGCACGTCCTGATCGGCGTCCTTGAAGGACTCGACCGCCCACGACGGCCGCTGGCCGACCTCCAGCTCCAGTTCGTGCCGGAAGTCCTCGGTCAGGTTCAGCAGACCGCATCCGGTGTGGTGGATCAGTACGACGGAACGGGTCCCCAGGGCGCGCTGACTGATGGTCAGCGAGCGGATGACGTCGTCGGTGACCACGCCGCCCGCGTTGCGGATGGTGTGGCAGTCGCCGAGCTCGAGGCCCAGGGCGGCGTGCAGGTCCAGCCGGGCGTCCATGCAGGCGACGACGGCGACCTTCAGCACCGGCCGGGCGTCCATGCCCGGATCGGTGAACTCGGCTGCGTAACGCTGGTTGGCTGCGACGAGGCGGTTGGTGACCGACCCCTCGGAAGAAGACGGTGGCATGCCTACGACCGTAACCGGCCCGTCTCCGTCCGGCTCGGCGTGAGGCGGGGCAAAGCCGGTCAACGCGCATGGGTGTGAGGTAACCCACATGCCCGGTGCGGGACGCCCCCGTACGGGCGGAGCCCGTACGGGGAGGGCTCCGGGCGGGAGCGGCCGTGACGCGCCTGACCGGTTGGTTGACCGGGGGGACGAGTGGACTAAAGTGACGCGAAGCGGGAGCCGGGACACGCGCCGAGCTCCCCTCCCCAGCCCCAGATCCCCATGTGCGCGGGCGCGCGTACGGCCGCGTACGGCCCGGCCTCCTCCCGCTCCCGGCCGGCCGGCGCCCCTTCCCCGGCGCCGGCCGCCGCCCTTCCCCTTCGCGAGCGGGCGGGGACCCGGCCGTACGGGCCCGCTCAAGGAGAGTCCAGTGAGCACCAACGAGCGGCACGTCCCGGTCATGCTCCGGCGCTGCCTGGACCTGCTCGCCCCCGCCCTGCGCGAGCCCGCCGCCGGAGGCCGGGGACCCACGGTCGTGGACTGCACCCTCGGGCTCGGCGGCCACAGCGAGGCCCTGCTGTCGGAGTTCCCGGACGCGAGGCTGATCGGCCTGGACCGCGACCCGGCGGCGCTGGAGCTGGCCGGCGAGCGCCTGGCCCGCTTCGGGGACCGCGCCACGCTGGTGCACGCCGTCTACGACGAGCTGCCCGAGGTGCTCGGCCGGCTCGGTGTGCCGCGCGTCCAGGGCGTCCTGTTCGACCTCGGCGTCTCCTCCATGCAGCTCGACGAGGCCGAGCGCGGCTTCGCGTACGCCAGGGACGCGCCGCTGGACATGCGGATGGACCAGACCCGGGGCATCGGCGCGGCGGAGGTCCTCAACACCTACCCGCCCGGCGAACTGGTGCGGATCCTGCGCGCCTACGGCGAGGAGAAGCAGGCCAGGAGGATCGTCGCCGCGATCGTGCGCGAGCGCGAGAAGGAGCCCTTCACCGGCAGCGCCCGGCTGGTGGAGCTGATCCGCGAGGCGCTGCCGCAGGCCGCCAAGCGCACCGGGGGCAACCCCGCCAAGCGCACCTTCCAGGCGCTGCGCATCGAGGTCAACGGCGAACTGGCCGTGCTGGAGAGGGCGCTGCCGGCGGCCGTCGCCGCACTGGCCGTGGGCGGCCGGATCGCCGTCCTGTCGTACCACTCGCTGGAGGACCGCCTGGTCAAGCAGGTCCTCGCCGCGGGCGCCGCGAGCACCGCCCCGCCCGGCCTGCCGGTGGTCCCCGAGCGCTACCAGCCCCGGCTGAGGCTGCTCACCCGGGGGGCGGAACTCCCCACCGAGGAAGAGGTCGCCGAGAACCGCCGCGCCGCCCCGGCCCGGCTGCGCGGCGCCGAGCGCATCCGGGAGGAGCCCTGAAGGACACACCGAAGGCCACCGCGGGAGGGGCACCCAAACCGGCACCGAAACCGGCACGCAAGCCGGCACCCAAGTCGGCACCGCAACCGGCCGCACCGGCGTCGAGGGCGGCCCGGGGCACCGGGGCGCCCGCCTCCCCGACGCCCCAGCAGCGGCTGGCGAGGCTGGCGGGACTGGTGCCCGCCGACCGGCCCTCCGCGCCGGCCCGCACCCCCTTCGTGCTGCTGGTCGTCCTGCTGCTCGGCTCCGGGCTGCTGTCCCTGCTGCTGCTCAACGCGGCCGTCAACCAGGGCGCCTTCGAGCTCGAAGAACTGGAGAAGCAGGCCGAGGAACTGACCGACGAGGAGCAGGCCCTCCAGCAGGAGCTGGACTCCTTCTCCGCCCCGGACGCGCTCGCCGAGCGGGCCCGCGAGATGGGCCTGGTGCCCGGCGGCAACCCCGCCTTCATCCTCCCGGACGGCACCGTCCGGGGCGTGCCCGAGCCGGCTCCCGCCGCTCCCGGCGGCCCCGGCGGGGAGGGAGCCCCGTGAGCGAGCGTCCCCAGCGCCCCCGCCGCACGCCGTCCGCCCCGCGCGCGGCCCGTCCCGCGGCCCGCGCGCCCCGCCCGAAGCCGGGGGCCATCCGGCTGGGCAACCCCCGGCCCCGGCTGAGGCTGTTCGGCGTCGGGCTGACCCTGGTGATGCTGGCCTTCACCGTGCGGCTGCTCCAGGTGCAGGCCGTGGACGCCGGCACCTACGCCGGCAAGGCCGACGTCAACCGCTACATCACCGTCCCGCTCGCCGCCGAGCGCGGCACCGTCACCGACCGCGACGGCGTCCCCCTGGCCACCACGGTCGACGCGTACGACATCACCGCCGACCCCTACCTGTTCACCCCCGACCAGACGAAGGTCCCCGACGCCCCCGCCCAGGCGGCCGAACTGCTCGCCCCCATCCTCGGCGTGGACGAGGAGACGCTCACCGCGCGGCTCTCCCGCGAGGAGACGCGCTACGTCGTCCTGGCCCGGCAGCAGTCCCCGCAGGTCTGGCGGCAGATCATCGACCTCAAGCGCGCGCTGGCCGGACGGCCGCGCCCCGACGGGGGACACCACGTGCTGGCCGGGGTGTACTCCGAGGAGCACGCCAAGCGGGTCTACCCGGGCGGGGAGCTCGCGGCCGCCGTCCTCGGCTTCGTCAACGCCGAGGGCAGGGGCGGCGGCGGCCTGGAGGCGAAGTTCGACAAGGTGCTGGCCGGGAAGGACGGCAAGATCACCTACGCCCAGTCCGGCGGCCGCCAGGTGCCCACCGCGGACAAGCACGAGCAGCCCGCGCTCCCCGGCTCCGACGTGGAGCTGACCCTCGACCGCGACATCCAGTGGGCCGCGCAGCGGGCCATCGAGGACCGGGTGGAGCGGTCCGAGGCCGACAGCGGCTACGTGATCGTCCAGGACGTCCGCACCGGCGAGATCCTCGCCATGGCCAACGCGCCCGGCTACGACCCGGGCGACCTGTCCACGGCCAGCGCCTCCTCGCTGCGCAACGCCGCGGTGGAGGACGCCTACGAGCCCGGCTCCACCAGCAAGGTGATGTCCATGGCCGCGGTCCTGGAGGAGGGCGTGGCCACCCCCGCCACCCATGTGGTGGTGCCCAACCGGCTGCCGCGCGCCGACCGCAGCTTCGCCGACGACGTCGACCACCCCACCTGGTACCTCACCCTCAACGGGGTGCTCGCCAAGTCCAGCAACATCGGCACCATCCTGGCCGTCGAGCAGCTCGGCGACACCCAGGCGGAGGCCAACCGGGTGCTCCACTCCTACCTGCGCAAGTTCGGCCTCGGACAGCGGACGGGCCTGGACTTCCCCGGGGAGACGCCCGGCATCCTCGCCGACCCCGGGGACTGGAACGCCTCGCAGCAGTACACCATCCCCTTCGGCCAGGGCCTGTCGATCAACGCCGTCCAGGCGGCGTCGGTCTACTCCACCATCGCCAACGGCGGCGTACGCGTCGAGCCGAGCCTGGTGCGCGGCACCACCGGGCACGACGGGAGCTGGACCCCCGCGCCCAGGCCGGAGCGGACCCGCGTCGTCAGCGAGCGGACCGCCACGACGCTCGCCACCATGCTGGAGTCGGTGGTGGCGGACATGGAGGGCACCGGAACCACCGCCCGGATCCCCGGCTACCGGGTGGCGGGCAAGACCGGCACGGCCAACCGGGTGGACCCCGAGACGGGCCGCTACAACGGCTACACCTCCTCCTTCGCCGGGTTCGCCCCCGCCGACGCCCCCCGCGTCACCGTCTACTGCGCCGTGCAGAACCCCAGGAAGGGCAGCTACTTCGGCAGCGACGTGTGCGGCCCGGTGTACCAGCAGGTCATGAAGTACACGCTCAAGGCCCTCCGGATCCCCCCGACCGGCGCCGAGCCCCCGCGTCTGCCCGTCACCTTCGACCCCGGGGACTGACCCGGAAACCGACCGGAAAGCGACCGTGAGAACCATCACCGACGACCCCTGGAACCGCCCCGCCACCGCCGGCGGCCCGCCCGGCACACCCGGCCCCTCGCTTCGCGGCGGGCCCGGCACGGCGGGTACGCTCACCGCCGTGCCACACGCTGATCAGACCCCATCCCCGTCCCCGGTCCCACCCCGCCCGGAGCGGGTCCGTCCCGTACCGCTGGCGGAGCTGGCCCGGCGGCTGGGGGTCGCGGCCCCCGAGGGCGACGCGGCCGTCACCGGCATCACCCACGACTCGCGCGCCGTGCGTCCCGGTGACGTCTACATCGCGCGTCCGGGCGCCCGCTTCCACGGCGCGGACTTCGCCGTCCAGGCCGCCCGGCTGGGCGCCGTCGCGGTGCTCACCGACCCGACGGGCACCGAGCGGTCGGCCGCCACCGGCCTGCCGGTGCTGACCGTGGAGGACCCGCGCGACTGGATGGGCTCCCTGGCCGCCGCCATCTACGGCGAGCCGGGCCGGGACCTGCTGCAGATCGGCATCACCGGCACCTCCGGCAAGACCACCACCGCCTACCTCGTCGAGGGCGGGCTACGCGCGGCGGCGAAGGAGGGGGAGCTGACCGGGCTGATCGGCACGGTCGAGTCCCGCGTCGGCGACGAGCGGATCAAGTCCGAGCGCACCACCCCCGAGGCCACCGAGCTCCAGGCGCTGTTCGCCGTGATGCGCGAGCGCGGGGTCCGCTCGGTGGCCATGGAGGTCTCCAGCCACGCGCTGGTGCTGGGGCGGGTGGACGGCTGCGTCTTCGACATCGCCGTCTTCAACAACCTCAGCCCCGAGCACCTGGACTTCCACCCGGACATGGAGGACTACTTCCGGGCGAAGGCACAGCTGTTCACCAAGGCCCGCTCCCGCGCCGGCGTGGTCAACATCGACGACGAGTACGGGCAGCGGCTGGCCGGCGGCGTCAGCGAGGTGCCGGTCACCACCTTCTCCGCCGAGGGCCACCCGGACGCCGACTGGCGCGCGCGGGACGTGGAGATCGGCCCGCTCGGCTCCACCTTCACCGTCGTCGGACCGGGCGGCGTGACGGCCCGCGCCGCGGCGCCGCTGCCCGGCCCGTTCAACGTCGCCAACGCGCTCGCGGCCATCACCGCCCTGGTCACCGCCGGGATCGACCTGGAGACCGCGGCCGAGGGCGTCGCCGCGGTGCCCGGCGTACCGGGCCGCCTGGAGCGCGTGGACGCCGGCCAGCCGTACCTGGCGGTCGTGGACTACGCGCACAAGCCCGACGCCGTCGACTCCGTGCTGCGCGCCCTGCGCAAGGTCACCGACGGCCGGGTGCACGCGGTGCTCGGCTGCGGCGGCGACCGCGACCCGCACAAGCGCCCCGCCATGGGCGCCGCGCTGGCGCGCCTGGCCGACACCGCCGTGCTGACCTCCGACAACCCGCGCTCGGAGGACCCGCTGGCCATCCTCGCGGCCATGCTCGCGGGCGCCGCCGAGGTCCCGATCCACGAGCGCGGCACCGTGCTGGTGGAGGAGGACCGCGCCGCCGCCATCGCCGCGGCCGTCGCCCGGGCCGAGCCCGGGGACACGGTCCTGGTGGCGGGCAAGGGCCACGAGCTGGGCCAGGACATCGCCGGAGTGGTCCGCCCCTTCGACGACCGCGAGGTGCTGCGCGAGGCCATCGCGCGCACCCTGGCCGCCCGCCGGGACGCCGGGGGAGGCCCGGGGGACGACGCCGGGGGCGACGCCGTGGGCAGTTCCGGGGACAACACCGGGGGCGACACCGTGGAGAACACCGGGAAGAACGGGGAGAGCGCGCCGTGATCCCGCTGACCCTCGCAGAGATCGCGGACGTCGTCTCCGGCCGTGCCCACGACATACCGGACCCGGGGCTGACCGTCACCGGACCGGTGGTCAGGGACTCCCGCGAGGTGCGCCCCGGCGCGCTCTTCGTCGCCTTCGGCGGGGCGCGGGTGGACGGCCACGACTTCGCCGCGCAGGCCGTCGCCGACGGCGCGGTGGCCGTCCTGGCCGCCCGGCCCGTCGGCGTGCCCGCGATCGTCGTCGACGACGTGGAGGCGGCCCTGGGCGCCCTGGCCCGGCACGTCGTGCGGCGGCTGGGCGCCACCGTCGTCGCCCTCACCGGCTCCGCGGGCAAGACCAGCACCAAGGACCTGATCGCCCAGCTCCTGCGGCGGCTCGGCCCCACCGTCTTCACCCCCGGCTCGCTCAACAACGAGATCGGCCTGCCCCTGACCGCGCTGAGCGCCGAGGAGGGCACCCGCCACCTCGTGCTGGAGATGGGCGCCCGCGGCATCGGCCACATCCGCTACCTCACCGGTCTGACCCCGCCGCGCATCGGCGTGGTCCTCAACGTCGGCTCCGCGCACATCGGCGAGTTCGGCGGCCGGGAGCAGATCGCCCAGGCCAAGGGCGAGCTGGTGGAGGCACTTCCCCCGCTGGACGAGGGCGGCATCGCCGTCCTCAACGCCGACGACCCCCTGGTACGCGCCATGCGCGCCCGCACCGACGCCCGCGTCGTCCTCTTCGGCGAGGGCGCCGACGCCGACGTCCGCGCCGAGAATGTCCGACTCACCCCGAAGGGGCAACCCGCCTTCACCCTCCACACCCCTACCGGGTGCAGCGATGTGACCATGCGCCTGTACGGTGAGCACCACGTGTCGAACGCGCTCGCCGCGGCCGCCGTAGCCCACGAGTTGGGCATGCCCGCCGACGGGATCGCCACCGCGCTCTCCGAGGCCGGCACGCTCTCCCGCTGGCGGATGGAGGTCATCGAGCGCTCGGACGGCGTGACCGTCGTCAACGACGCCTACAACGCGAACCCCGAGTCCATGCGGGCTGCGCTCCGCGCGCTCGCCGCCATGGGCAAGGGGCGTCGCACGTGGGCGGTGCTCGGCGAGATGGCCGAGCTCGGCGAGGAGTCGCTCGCCGAGCACGACGCGGTCGGACGGATGGCCGTCCGGCTCAACGTCAGCAAGCTCGTGGCGGTCGGCGGCCGGGAGGCCCGCTGGCTCGACATGGGCGCCAAGAACGAGGGTTCGTGGGGTGAGGAGTCGGTGCACGTGTCCGACGCTCAGGCGGCAATCGACCTGTTGCGCGACGATCTGCGGCCGGGGGATGTCGTGCTGGTGAAGGCCTCCAGGTCGGCCGGCCTGGAGAAGGTGGCGCTCGCGCTGGTCGAGGGCGAGGTCGCCGGCCGATGATGAGGCAGATCCTCTTCTCCGGGGTCATCGGGCTCTTCCTGACCCTGATCGGCACTCCGCTGCTGATCAAACTGCTGGCCCGCAAGGGCTACGGGCAGTACATCCGCGACGACGGCCCGCGGGACCACCACAGCAAGCGCGGCACCCCCACCATGGGAGGCATCGCCTTCATCCTGGCGACGCTGATCGCCTACGCCCTCACCAAGGTCATCACCGGCCAGCCGCCGTCGCTCTCCGCTGTGCTGGTGCTCTTCCTGATGGCCGGCATGGGCCTGGTCGGCTTCCTCGACGACTACATCAAGATCGTCAAGCAGCGCAGCCTGGGTCTGCGCGCCAAGGCCAAGATGCTCGGCCAGCTCATCGTCGGCATCGCCTTCGCGGTGCTGTCCATCAACTTCGCCGACGCCCGCGGCCAGACCCCGGCGTCCACCAAGCTCTCCTTCACCCAGGACTTCGGCTGGTCGATCGGCCCGGTGCTCTTCGTCATCTGGGCGCTGTTCATGATCCTGGCGATGTCCAACGGCGTGAACCTCACCGACGGCCTGGACGGCCTGGCCACCGGCGCCTCGGTGATGGTCTTCGGCGCCTACACCTTCATCGGGGTGTGGCAGTACCAGGACGCCTGCGCGCTGACCGGCAGCCCGAGCTGCTTCGAGGTGCGCGATCCACTGGACCTGGCGGTCGTCGCCTCCGCGCTGATGGGCGCCTGTTTCGGCTTCCTGTGGTGGAACACCTCGCCCGCCAAGATCTTCATGGGCGACACCGGCTCGCTGGCCCTGGGCGGCGCCCTGGCCGGACTGGCCATCATCTCCCGCACCGAGCTGCTGCTGGCCCTGCTCGGCGGCCTGTTCGTCCTCATCACCATGTCCGTCGTCATCCAGGTCGGCTCGTTCCGGCTGACGGGCAAGCGGGTCTTCAGAATGGCGCCGCTCCAGCACCACTTCGAGCTCAAGGGCTGGAGCGAGGTGCTGGTCGTGGTCCGCTTCTGGATCATCCAGGGCATGTGCGTGATCGTCGGCATCGGCCTGTTCTACGCCGGTTGGGCGGCCGGGAAATGACGCGCGGCCCCGTCGGCGGGGAGTTCACCGGCAAGCACGTCACCGTCGCCGGCCTCGGCGTCTCCGGAATCCCCGCGGCGCGCATGCTGCGGTCCCTGGGCGCCGAGGTGACGGTCGTCAACGACGGCGACGACGAGCGCGCCCGGCAGCAGGCCGCCGAACTGGAGGAGCTGGGCGCCGCGGTGCGCCTCGGCGACGGGGCCACCCTGCCCGAGGGCACCGAGCTGATCGTCACCACGCCCGGCTGGCGGCCGGACAAGCCGCTGTTCGCCGCGGCCGCGGCGGCCGGCGTACCGGTGTGGGGCGACGTCGAACTGGCGTGGCGGCTGCGCGGTCCCGACGCCGCGCCCTGGCTGGCGGTGACCGGCACCAACGGCAAGACCACCACCGTGCGGATGCTCGCCTCCATCCTCGAGGCCGCCGGGCTGCGCACCGCCGCCGTCGGCAACATCGGCGTCTCGCTGCTGGACGCGGTCCTGGGCGGGACGCCGTACGACGTGCTCGCCGTGGAGCTGTCCAGCTACCAGCTCCACTGGTCCCCCTCGGTGCGCCCCCACTCCGCCGCGGTGCTCAACCTGGCGCCCGACCACCTGGACTGGCACGGCTCGATGGAGGCGTACGCCGCCGACAAGGGCCGGATCTACCAGGGCAACGAGGTCGCCTGCGTCTACAACGCCGCCGACCCCCTCACCGAGGAACTGGTCCGCCGGGCCGACGTCGTCGAGGGCTGCCGCGCGATCGGCTTCACCCTGGGCGCGCCCGCGCCGTCCCAACTCGGCGTCGTGGACGGCATCCTGGTGGACCGGGCCTTCGTGGAGGACCGCCGGAGGCAGGCGCAGGAGCTGGCGGAGGCGGCGGACGTGAACCCGCCCGCCCCGCACAACATCGCCAACGCCCTGGCCGCCGCCGCCCTGGCCCGCGCCTTCGGCGTGGAGCCCGGGGCGGTACGCGACGGGCTGCGCGCCTTCCGGCCCGACCCGCACCGCATCGAGCACGTCGCCGACGTGGCCGGGGTGCGCTACGTCGACGACTCCAAGGCGACCAACACCCATGCCGCCGAGGCGTCGTTGGGCGCCTACGAACCGGTGGTGTGGATCGCCGGCGGCCTCGCGAAGGGAGCCACCTTCGACGAGCTGGTCGCCGGGGCCGCGAAGCGGCTGCGCGCCGCGGTGCTGATCGGCGCGGACCGCGCCCTGATCCGCGAAGCGCTGGCGCGACACGCCCCGGATGTCCCGGTCGTCGACCTCGACCGGACCGACACTGGGGCGATGGCGGCGGCGGTCGGCGAGGCCGCGCGGCTGGCCCGCCCGGGGGACACCGTCCTCATGGCTCCGGCCTGCGCCTCGATGGACATGTTCACCAACTACCACGCGCGCGGGGAGGCCTTCGCCGCCGCGGTCCGCGGCCTCGCCTCCGGCCGGTCCGCGGCGCGGGAGCGATAACCCGCCGGTCCCCGTGCCGCGGTCCGGCGGCCCGGGGAGACAGGAGGGGACGATGACGGCCGAGCGACCCGCGCCGCCCGCGGCGGCGTTCGCGGCCCTGGCGGCGGCGGCCGGCCGCGTACGCGCGGCACTCGCGGCCGGCGTACCGGCCGTGCCCGCCCTGCCTACCCTGCCCGCCCCGGCCGCCCTGCCCGCCGCGGGCGGCCCGGGGCGCGCGGGCGCCGTACTGCGCGAGGCGCAGCGGTCCCGCCCCGGCCCCCGTACGGCGCGCCCGGGTACGCCCCGCGCCCCGCGTCCGGACGCCGCGCCCCGGGCGTCCGGGGCCGCCGGGCGCACTCCGCCCCGCGGCGCCCCGCGGCGTCCCGCACGCGGCCCGCGCCGGGCCCTGGGCGGGGTCCGGCGGCTGTACCTGCGGGCGAAGCGGGCCTGGGACCGTCCGCTGACCGCCTACTACCTGATCCTCGGCGGCAGCCTGATGATCACCGGGCTCGGCCTGGTGATGGTCTTCTCCGCCTCGCAGATCGAGGCGCTGGGCTCCGGGCTGCCCTCCACGTACTTCTTCCGCAAGCAGCTGCTGGCAGCCGTCCTGGGCGCCCTGCTGATGCTGGCCGCCGCCCGGATGCCCGTCGCGCTCCAGCGCGGGCTGGCGTATCCGCTGCTGGCCGGCTCGGTCTTCCTGCTCTGCCTGGTCCAGGTGCCCGGGATCGGGCACGAGGTCAACGGCAACCAGAACTGGATCCAGCTCGGCGGCCCCTTCCAGTTCCAGCCCAGCGAGTTCGCCAAGCTCGCCCTGGTGCTGTGGGGCGCCGACCTGCTGGCGCGCAAGGGCGACAGACGGCTGCTGACCCAGTGGAAGCACATGCTGGTGCCGCTGGTTCCGGTGACCTTCCTGCTGCTCGGCCTGATCATGCTGGGCCGCGACATGGGCACCGCGATCATCGTCGCCGCGATCCTGGTCGGGCTGCTCTGGCTGGCCGGGGCGCCGCTGCGGCTGTTCGCCGGGGTGCTCGCCGTCGCCGGTGCCCTCGGGGCCGTCCTCATCGGCACCAGCGGCAACCGGCTGGCCCGGTTCGCCTGCCTCGGCGCCACCGAGCCCGGCCCGAACTACGAGTGCTGGCAGGCCGTGCACGGCATCTACGCGCTGGCGTCGGGCGGATGGTTCGGTTCGGGACTGGGCGCCAGCATGGAGAAATGGGGACAACTGCCCGAACCGCACACCGACTTCATCTTCGCCGTGACCGGGGAGGAACTCGGCCTGACGGGGACGCTGTCGGTGCTCGCCCTTTTCGCGGCTCTAGGCTATGCGGGTATCCGCGTGGCCGGACGCACGGAGGACCCCTTCGTCAGGTACGCCGCGGGAGGCGTGACCACCTGGATCACGGCCCAGGCCGTGGTCAACATCGGTGCGGTGCTCGGTCTGCTGCCGATCGCCGGTGTCCCGCTCCCGCTGTTCTCCTACGGGGGTTCCGCCCTGCTGCCGACGATGTTCGCCGCCGGGCTGCTGATCTCGTCCGCGAGATCGGAACCCGCCGCGCGCGCGGCACTGGCCATGCGGCAGCCTGCTGTGAGAAAGAAGCTGGCTGGGGTGAGACGGAAGACGATGCGACGGAGCGCCGTACGGCGCCCGTCCGGAGAGCGGTGAAATTCGGTGCATGTCGTACTCGCCGGTGGGGGGACCGCCGGCCACATCGAGCCCGCGCTCGCCCTCGCGGACGCCCTGCGCAGGCAGGACCCGACCGTGGGGATCACGGCACTCGGCACGGAGCGCGGGCTCGAGACCCGGCTCGTCCCCGAGCGGGGCTACGAGCTGGCGCTGATCCCGGCCGTGCCGCTGCCGCGCAAACCGACCCCCGAGCTGATCACCGTGCCGGGGCGGCTGCGGGGCACCATCAAGGCCGCCGAGCAGGTCCTGGAACGCACCAAGGCCGACTGCGTGGTCGGCTTCGGCGGCTACGTGGCGCTGCCCGGCTACCTCGCGGCCAAGCGGCTCGGGGTGCCGATCGTCGTCCACGAGGCCAACGCCCGCCCGGGCCTGGCCAACAAGATCGGCTCCCGCTACACCCAGCACGTCGCCGTCTCCACCCCGGACAGCAAGCTGCGGCACGCCCGCTACGTCGGCATCCCGCTGCGCCGCTCCATCGCCACCCTGGACCGGGCGGCGATGCGCGCCGAGGCGCGGGCCGCCTTCGGCCTCGACCCCGGCCTGCCCACCCTGCTGGTCACGGGCGGCTCCCAGGGCGCCCGGCGGCTGAACGAGGTCGTCCAGGCCATCGCCCCGACCCTCCAGCGCTCCGGCGTCCAGATCCTGCACGCGGTCGGCCCGAAGAACGAGCTGCCGCAGGTGGACAACATGCCCGGGATGCCGCCGTACATCCCGGTGTCGTACCTGGACCGGATGGACCTGGCGTACGCCGCGGCCGACATGATGCTCTGCCGCGCGGGCGCGATGACGGTGGCCGAGCTGTCCGCGGTCGGACTGCCGGCCGCCTACGTCCCGCTGCCGATCGGCAACGGCGAACAGCGGCTGAACGCCCAGCCGGTGGTCAAGGCGGGCGGCGGACTGCTCGTCGACGACGCCGAACTGTCGCCGGAGTGGATCCAGGCCAACGTCCTGCCGGTGCTCACCGACCCGCACCGGCTGTACGACATGTCCCGAGCCGCCGCCGAGTTCGGGCGCCGGGACGCCGACGAACTGCTGGTCGGCATGGTCTACGAGGCGATCGCGGCACGCCGCCAGGGCTGAGGCCCGGCGGCGGGGAAGCGGGAGGGCAGGGAGCGTGGCCGGACGGACGACGACCGCCGAACGTGGCGGCCGCGACCCGCGGGACCCCCGCGGGCCGGGGGCGGACTCCGGCCCGCCCCCCGCTCCGCCGGCCGGCGGGCGGCCCCGGCGCCCCCGCCTCCCCCCGCCGGACGATCGCAGGCGCCGCCGTCTGCTGCTCGTGCTCGCCCTCGCCCCGGCGCTGCTGCTCGGCGGCCTCGCCCTGTGGCTGCTCTACGGCTCCGCGTGGCTGCGGGTGGAGACCGTCACGGTCGGCGGCGAGCGGGTCCTGACGGAGCGGCAGGTCCTCGACGCCGCCGACGTGCCCGTCGGCGAGCCGCTCGTCTCGGTCGATCCCGACGCGGTGGAGAGCCGCCTGCTGGAGAGGCTGCCGCGGATCGACTCCGTGGAGGTGGCCCGTTCCTGGCCGCACGGCGTGGAGTTGGAGATCACCGAGCGGAAACCCGTCGTCGTGATGGTGCAAGACGCGCCGAACGGGGAAGGCGGGGGAGACGAGCGGGCCGGGAGGGGGCGGAGCTATGCCGAGGTGGACGACGAGGGGGTGCGGTTCGGCACGGTCGCCGACCGGCCCGAGGGCGTCCCCGTCCTCGCCCTGGACCTCGCCGCGTCCCCCAGCCGGCACCGCTTCGGCGCCGAGCGGATGCGCGGGGAGGCCGTCAGGGTCGCCGCGGCCCTTCCCGAACGGGTGCGCCGCGACACCCGGACCATCCGGGTCCGCTCCTACGACTCCATCACCCTGGAGATGAGCGGCGGCCGTACGGTGATGTGGGGAAGCGGCGAGGACAGCGAGGCGAAGGCCAGATCGCTCGTCCTGCTGATGAAAGCCGCCGACGGCGCGGGGAGATTCGACGTGAGCGTTCCCAGCGCCCCCGCGGCGTCGGGGAGTTGACGTACGTATGTGCAGGCCAGCACCCTGGTTGGCTACCGCGTTGCCTGATCACATAGGGTGAGAAGAAAAACGGGAGGTTCGGCGTGTTCATTGAACGCGAGCCGCTTGTCGACCTAGTGTCCGTTCCAAAGAATCCGAGGAACGACAGACACTGGTAACCCTAAACTTCACCGTTAGGGTTCGGGGTCGGCGTCCGGACCGTCCCACTCGGCATAGGTCGGCGCACCGCAAGCACCGTGGAGCGGCGACACGTAACTCGAGGCGAGAGGCCTTCGACGTGGCAGCACCGCAGAACTACCTCGCAGTCATCAAGGTCGTCGGTATCGGCGGCGGTGGCGTCAACGCCATCAACCGGATGATCGAGGTCGGTCTCAAGGGCGTCGAGTTCATCGCGATCAACACTGACGCACAGGCCCTGCTGATGAGCGACGCCGACGTCAAGCTCGACGTCGGCCGCGAACTCACCCGCGGCCTCGGCGCCGGCGCCAACCCCGACGTCGGCCGCAAGGCCGCCGAGGACCACCGCGAGGAGATCGAGGAGGTCCTCAAGGGGGCCGACATGGTCTTCGTCACGGCGGGCGAGGGCGGCGGCACCGGCACCGGCGGTGCGCCCGTCGTCGCGAACATCGCACGCTCCCTGGGCGCCCTCACCATCGGCGTCGTCACCCGTCCCTTCACCTTCGAGGGACGCCGCCGGGCCAACCAGGCCGAGGACGGCATCGCCGCCCTGCGCGACGAGGTCGACACCCTCATCGTCATCCCCAACGACCGGCTGCTGTCCATCTCGGACCGCCAGGTGAGCGTGCTCGACGCGTTCAAGTCCGCGGACCAGGTGCTGCTGTCGGGTGTCCAGGGCATCACCGACCTCATCACCACCCCGGGCCTGATCAACCTGGACTTCGCGGACGTCAAGTCCGTGATGTCCGAGGCCGGCTCGGCGCTCATGGGCATCGGCTCCGCGCGCGGCGACGACCGCGCGGTGGCGGCCGCCGAGATGGCGATCTCCTCGCCGCTGCTGGAGGCGTCCATCGACGGCGCCCGCGGCGTGCTGCTCTCCATCTCCGGCGGCTCGGACCTCGGCCTGTTCGAGATCAACGAGGCCGCCCAGCTGGTGAGCGAGGCCGCGCACCCCGAGGCGAACATCATCTTCGGCGCGGTCATCGACGACGCCCTCGGCGACGAGGTCCGGGTCACCGTCATCGCGGCGGGCTTCGACGGCGGGCAGCCGCCGGCGAAGAACCGCGACAAGGTGCTCGGTTCGTACGGGGGCGCCAAGGAGGAGGCCCCGGCGGGTCCGCGTCCGGTGCCCTCCGACACCGACCGCCCGTCCTTCGGCGGCCTCGGCTCGGTCACCCCGCGCGAGGAGGAGGTGCCCCCGGTCGCCCCGCTGACGGAGGCCCCGTCCGCCTACGGCGTGGGGTCCCCCTCGCCGCTGTCCGGCGAGACCGGCCCGTCCTCGGCCCCGCAGGTGCCCCCGGCCCGTCCGTACCAGGACGGATCCGCCGAGGAACTCGACGTGCCGGACTTCCTCAAGTAGGCATCGAGAGCGTGATAGGACAACACGACACCGTGAGCGGCGCGCACTTCGCCTTCACCGACAGGTGGGGCGGGGTGAGCGCCGCTCCGTATGACGAACTCAACCTCGGCGGCGCGGTCGGCGACGACCCCGGCGCCGTACGGGCCAACCGCGGGCTGGCGGCGAGGGCGCTCGGCCTCGACCCGGCCGCGGTGGTCTGGATGAACCAGGTGCACGGGCGCGACGTGGCCGTCGTCGAAGGACCGTGGCGGGAGGGCGGGGCGCCGCCGGTGGACGCGGTCGTGACCGCCCGTCGGAACCTCGCGCTCGCCGTCCTGACCGCCGACTGCGTCCCCGTCCTCCTCGCCGACCCCGTCGCCGGGGTGGCGGGAGCCGCGCACGCCGGGCGGCCCGGCCTGGTCGCCGGGGTGGTGCCGGCGGTGGTCGGGGCGATGGTCTCCCTCGGCGCCGATCCGGCGCGCACGGTGGTGCGCATCGGTCCGTCGGTGTGCGGGCGCTGCTACGAGGTGCCGGAGCGGATGCGCGCGGAGGTCGCGGCCGAGGTGCCCGAGGCGTACGCCACCACCGGCCGGGGCACTCCGGCGGTCGACGTCGCGGCCGGAGTGCGGGCCCAGCTCGCCCGGCTCGGGGTCCCGGAGCCGCCGGCGCCGTCCGTCTGCACCCTGGAGTCGCGGGACCACTACTCGTACCGCGGGGAGAAGACCACCGGCCGGCTGGCCGGTTACGTGTGGCTGGGCGGTTCCGCCGGCGGTTCCGCGGCGGCGGACGGGGAGGACGCGGCATGAGCGGTTCCACGACCGGCCGCGCAGCCGAACTGGCCGCGAACCTCGCCCGAGTGGAGGAGCGCATCACCCGCGCTTGTGTCACCGCGGGGCGCGCACGCGAGGACGTGACCCTGGTCGTCGTCACCAAGACCTACCCCGCCGACGACGTCCGGCTGTTGGCCGGGCTCGGGGTGCGGCAGGTCGCGGAGAACCGCGACCAGGAGGCGGCGCCCAAGGCCGACGCCTGCGCGGACCTCCCCCTCACCTGGCACTTCGTCGGCCAGTTGCAGACCAACAAGGCCCGTTCCGTGGTCCGCTACGCCGACTTCGTGCACTCGGTCGACCGGCCCCGGCTGGTCGGCGCCCTCTCCTCGGCGGCCGAGCGGGAGGGGCGCCGGGTCGGCTGCCTCCTCCAGGTCGCGCTCGACCGGGAGACGGGCGCGGCCGGGCGGCGCGGGGGCGTCGCGCCCGACGCGGTGGGGGAGTTGGCCGACGAGGTGGCCGCGGCGCCCGGGCTGTGGCTCGCCGGCGTGATGACGGTCGCACCCCTGTCCGGCCCGTACGCCGGGAAGCCGGGAGCCGCGTTCGAGCGGCTGGGGGAAATCGCAACGGCCCTGCGGGCGAACCATCCTGCTGCGACCATGGTCTCGGCGGGCATGAGCGCGGATCTCGAGGAGGCGGTGGCGGCCGGTGCGACACATGTGCGTATCGGCAGTGCGGTACTCGGAGTCCGACCCGGGCTCCGGTAACGTCGCCAAACAAGTCGGGCCACAGCAGAAAATATGGTCATTCCCGCCCCGCGCGGATGGCCGTGTGGAGCCAGGGCCACCGGTGACACCGGTTGTCACCGGTGACGGAGCCCTGGAGCCTCCCGGTCGGAGGCACCGGAGGCAGGAATGGGGCCTCCCCGCCGAAGGCAGGGGAACCACCACAGAGCGGAGGACGCAGAGAATGGCCGGCGCGATGCGCAAGATGGCGGTCTACCTCGGCCTCGTGGAGGACGATGGGTACGACGGCCCGGGGTTCGACCCCGACGACGAGTTCGAGCCCGAGCCGGATCCCGAGAGGGACCGGCGGCACCAGACGCACCAGCCCCTGGGAGCGCCCGCGGCCGAGGTCGGCGGGGAGCAGGAGCCCGAGGAGCCGGTGCGGGTCGTCCACCCCCCCGCCCACCGGGAGCGGGAGCAGACCCCCGCGGTCGTCTCCGAAAACGGACGGCACGGGAGGATTGCCCCCGTGTCATCCATCACATCCGAACGCCAGAGCCTGGAGAAGAACGCACCGGTGATCATGCCCAAGGTCGTGTCCGAGAGGGAGCCCTACCGGATCACCACACTGCACCCCCGGACGTACAACGAAGCCCGTACCATCGGGGAACACTTCCGAGAGGGCACCCCGGTGATCATGAATCTGACCGAGATGGACGACACCGACGCGAAGCGTCTGGTCGACTTCGCGGCCGGTTTGGTGTTCGGCCTCCATGGGAGTATCGAGCGGGTGACACAGAAGGTCTTCCTCCTGTCTCCTGCTAACGTCGATGTCACGGCGGAGGACAAGGCCCGCATCGCAGAGGGCGGGTTCTTCAACCAGAGCTGAGAGTCAGTGCAACCGGACGGGCCGGCCGACGGGCCGGACGCGACCAAAGGGGAGAGGGAAGCGCTCGATGGGCGTCGTACAGCAGGTGGTCCTCATTGTGCTGCAGGTCTTCCTGGTCGTGCTGATCTTCCGCCTGGTGATGGACTACGTCTTCATGTTCGCCCGCTCATGGCAGCCCGGCAAGGCGATGGTGGTCGTCCTGGAGGCCACCTACACTGTCACTGATCCGCCACTCAAGCTGCTGCGGCGGTTCATACCGCCGCTGCGCTTCGGGGGCGTGGCGCTCGACCTGTCCTTCTTCGTACTGATGATCATCGTCTACATCCTGATCAGTGTCGTGGCCAGGCTGTGAGCGATACGGTCTTGCCGATATGCCGATGACTTACGTTGAGGTGAAGAGATGCCGCTGACCCCCGAGGACGTGCGGAACAAGCAGTTCACGACCGTCCGCCTGCGCGAGGGCTACGACGAGGACGAGGTCGATGCCTTCCTCGACGAGGTCGAGGCCGAGCTGACGCGGCTGCTCCGCGAGAACGAGGACCTGCGCGCCAAGCTGGCCGCCGCGACGCGTGCCGCCGCGCAGAACCAGCAGCAGCAGGGCATGCGCAAACCCCCCGAGCCCCAGCAGCAGGAACGGCCCGGGCCCGTCCCGGCCGCCATATCGGGACCGCAGCCGGTCCCGCCGGGGCAGATGGGCGGCCCGCCCCAGCTGCCCGGCGGTGCACCGCAGCTGCCGGCCGGTCCCGGCGGGCACGGACCGCAGGGCGGTCCGATGGGTCCGGGTCCGATGGGCCCCGGACCGATGGGCGGTCCCGGTGGTCACGGTGGTCACGGCATGCACCAGCCGGGTCCGGGCCAGGGCCCGGGCGGCGACAGCGCGGCCCGTGTGCTGTCGCTGGCGCAGCAGACCGCCGACCAGGCGATCGCGGAGGCCCGTTCCGAGGCCAACAAGATCGTCGGCGAGGCGCGCAGCCGCGCCGAGGGGCTGGAGCGGGACGCCCGCGCCAAGGCCGACGCCCTGGAGCGGGACGCGCAGGAGAAGCACCGCGTCGCGATGGGCTCCCTGGAGTCCGCCCGCGCCACGCTGGAGCGCAAGGTCGAGGACCTGCGCGGCTTCGAGCGCGAGTACCGCACCCGTCTGAAGTCGTACCTGGAGAGCCAGCTCCGCCAGCTGGAGAACCAGGCCGACGACTCCCTGGCCCCGCCGCGCACCCCGGCGGCGGCCTCGCTGCCGCCGTCCCCGTCGATGGCGTCGGCGGGCGCTCCGGCCGGCGGCACCATGGGCGGTCACCAGTCCATGGGCGGCGGGCAGTCGATGGGCGGACCGGGTGGCGGTCACGGCGGCCACAACCAGGGCGGTCAGACGTACGGTGGACAGCAGCAGATGTCCCCGGCCATGACCCAGCCGATGGCTCCGGTGCGGCCGCAGGGCCCGCAGCCGATGCAGCAGGCGCCCTCGCCGATGCGCGGCTTCCTCATCGACGAGGACGACAACTGACGCAGCCGCCGTAGGCGGCGGCGGATCGGTCGGCATATCGCAGAGGGC
>NZ_JARVKV010000074.1 GCF_029813835.1 Streptomyces sp. DH37 | reverse complement strand
TAGGGGCAGGTGTTCACGGCCGGGTACGGGCGGGGGTGGGGGGGCTGAGGGCCCGCCAAGCCCCGCCCGGCGCGGGCGCCGGCTACGCGCCCAGCAGCTTGCGGACCCGGTCCGCGCCCACCGCCAGCAGCAGCGTGGGCAGCCGCGGGCCGGTGTCGCGGCCCACCAGCAGGTTGTAGAGCAGCGCGAAGAAGGCGCGCTGGGCCACCTTCAGCTCCGGCGTCGGCCTGGCCTCCGGCGACAGGCCCGCCCGGACCTTGGGCACGCCGTAGACCAGCGTGGTCAGCCCGTCCAGCGACCAGTGCTCGTCCAGCCCGTCCAGCAGCAGCCGCAGCGACTCGCGCGCGTCGTCGTCGAGCGAGGCCAGCAGCTCGGTGTCCGGCTCCTCGCGCACCCGGGTGCGCTGATCGGCCGGGACGTGGGTGGCGACCCACCGCTGCGCGCAGTCCAGGCGCGGGCGCGTCTCGTCCAGGGAGCGGACCGGGTTGTCCGGGTCCAGCTCGCTCAGGATGCGCAGCGTCTGCTCCTCGTCCCCGGTGGTGATGTCCACCACCGACGCCAGGGTGCGGTACGGCAGCGGGTGCGGGGTGCGGGGCAGCTCGCCGGCGGCGGTGGACGTGGCGCGGCGGTACGCGGCGGCGTCCGCGGGCTGCGCGGCGCCGTCGGCGACCTTGCGCTCCAGGGCGTCCCACTCGTCGTAGAGCCGCTGGATCTCCTGGTCGAAGGCGATCTTGAAGGACTGGTTCGGGCGGCGGCGCGCGTACAGCCAGCGCAGCAGCGGAGCCTCCATGATCTCCAGCGCGTCGAGCGGGACGGGCACCCCGCCCTTGGAACTGGACATCTTCGCCATGCCGCTGATGCCGACGAAGGCGTACATCGGGCCGATCGGCTGCTCGCCGCCGAAGATCTCCCGCACCAGCTGCCCGCCGACGACGTAGGAGGAGCCGGGGGACTGGTGGTCCACGCCGGAGGGCTCGAAGACCACGCCCTCGTACGCCCAGCGCATCGGCCAGTCGACCTTCCAGACCAGCTTGCCGCGCCGGTGCTCCGACAGCAGCACCGTCTCCTGGTGGCCGCACTCGCACACGTACGTCAGCCGCGTGCTCTCGTCGTCGTACGCGGTGATCGTCGTCAGGTCGCGGTCGCAGGCGGAGCAGTACGGCTTGTACGGGAAGTACCCGGCGCCGCCCGTGCTGCCGTCGTCCTCGCCCGCCGCGCCCGAGCCCTCGGCGGCCTCGATCTCGGCGGCCGACATCCCGGGGTCCTCCGGCTTCTGCCGCTTCTTCGCGGCCCCGGCGGCACCCGCGGGGCCCTCGGGGGCGACCTTGGTGCGGTAGCGGTCCAGGACGGCGTCGATGCGGGCGCGCTCGCGCATGGCGAAGAGGATCTGCTCGCTGTACGCGCCGGAGGTGTACATCTCCGTCTGGCTGATGCCGCGCACCTCGACGCCCAGCTCGTCCAGCGCCTCGACCATGGCGGCCCTGAAGTGCTCGGCCCAGCTCGGGTGCTCGCTGCCGGGGGGCGCGGGCACCAGGGTGAGCGGCTTGCCGATGTGCTCGGACCAGGAGGGCCCGACCCCGGGGACGCCGGCCGGGACCTTGCGGAAGCGGTCGTAGTCGTCCCAGGACAGGATGTGCTCGCAGGGCACGCCGCGCCGCTTGATCTCGTCGGCGACGAGGTGCGGAACCATGACCTCGCGGAGGTTGCCCAGGTGGATGGGGCCGGAGGGGCTCAGGCCCGAGGCGCAGACGACCGGTTTGCCGGGGGCGCGGCGCTCCGCCTCGGCAATGACCTCGTCCGCGATGCGGGAGACCCAGTCGGTCTCTGTGCTCTGAGCCACGGTCGGCACGTCCCTTTCCTGGCTTCGGATGTTCCAAAGGGTGACGGACCCATTCTTTCAGACGCGGTACGGGCCCCGCGCCCGTGATATCGGCGCGCCCCGGCGCCGGGCCGCGTGGGATACTGGACCGATCCGAAAACCCCACTCAGAGGAACGGCACTCCTTCATGGCCTCGGTCCCCTCCCTCGCCGCCACCGTCCACCAGCGTGTCGCGGACGCCCTCTCGGCAGCCCTGCCGGAGGCCGCCTCCGCGGATCCGCTGCTGCGACGCAGCGACCGGGCCGACTTCCAGGCCAACGGGATGCTGGCGCTGGCCAAGAGGCTCAAGGGCAACCCGCGGGAGCTGGCGGGCAGGGTCGTCGGGGCGATGCCGGAGGCGGAGGAGATCGCCGGGGTCGAGGTCTCCGGGCCCGGCTTCCTCAACATCACCGTCTCCGACGCCGCGATCGTGCGGACGCTGGCGGCGCGGGCGGCCGACGACCGGCTGGGCGTGCCGTACGCGGAGCACCCGGGCACGACGGTCATCGACTACTCGCAGCCCAACGTGGCCAAGGAGATGCACGTCGGGCACCTGCGCTCGACGGTGATCGGCGACGCGATCGCGCGGATCCTGGAGCACCGCGGCGAGAAGGTCGTCCGGCGGCACCACATCGGGGACTGGGGCACGCAGTTCGGCATGCTCATCCAGTACCTGGTCGAGCACCCGCACGAGCTGGACCACACCTCCGGCGAGGAGTCCGGCGGTGCCTCCGGCGAGGCCGCGATGTCCCGGCTGAACCGGCTCTACAAGGCCTCGCGCGCGCTGTTCGACTCCGACGAGGAGTTCAAGACGCGCGCCCGCGACCGGGTGGTGCTCCTCCAGGGCGGCGACGAGACCACGCTGGAGATGTGGCGGAGGATCGTCGGCGAGTCGATGATCTACTTCCACGCGGTCTACGGCCGGCTCGACGTGGAGATCCGCGACGAGGACGTGGTCGGCGAGAGCGCGTACAACGACGACCTCCAGCAGGTCGTGAAGGACCTGGAGTCCAGTGGCGTCGCGGTCCGGTCCGAGGGCGCGCTGTGCGTGTTCTTCGACGACGTCAAGGGCCCCGACGGCAAGCCCGTCCCGCTGATCGTGCAGAAGTCCAACGGCGGCTTCGGCTACGCCGCCACCGACCTGGCCGCCATCCGGGACCGGATCGGCGGGCTGGGCGCCGACACCCTGCTGTACGTGGTGGACGCCCGGCAGGCGCTGCACTTCAAGATGGTCTTCGAGACCGCGCGCCGGGCGGGCTGGCTGCCCGAGGGCGCCGCGCGGCAGCTCGCCTTCGGCACGGTGCTGGGCAAGGACGGCAAGCCCTTCAAGACCCGTGAGGGCGAGACGGTCCGGCTGGTGGACCTGCTGGACGAGGCCGTCGAGCGGGCCACGGCCGTGGTGCGCGAGAAGGCCGGGCAGGGCGGGCTGGAGCTGACGGAGGAGGAGATCGCCGAGCGCAGCGCCCAGGTGGGCGTCGGCGCGGTGAAGTACGCGGACCTGTCGACCTCCATGTCCCGCGACTACGTCTTCGACCTGGACCGGATGGTCTCGCTCAACGGCGACACCAGCGTCTACCTCCAGTACGCCTTCGCCCGGATCCAGTCGATCCTGCGCAAGGCGGGCGACACCGCCGCGCCCGTCGCGCACCCGGAGGCGCCGCTGGCGCCGGCCGAGCGGGCGCTGGGCCTGCACCTGGACGAGTTCGCCGAGACGCTGGCGGGCGTGGCCGAGACGTACGAGCCGCACAAGCTGGCCGCGTACCTGTACCAGCTCGCCTCGCTCTACACCACGTTCTACGACCAGTGCCCGGTGCTGCGGGCGGAGTCCGAGGCGATCAGGGAGAACAGGCTCTTCCTGTGCGACCTGACCGCCCGGACCCTGCGCCAGGGCATGGCGCTGCTGGGCATCCGCACCCCCGAGCGCCTGTAGCCGCGCCCCCCGCGCCCCTTCGCGCGCACCCCGGGGCCCGGGCGTTCAGCGCTCGCGGTGCACCTTGGTGTTGGACGCCTGGGCGTGGGGGCGGAGGACCAGCAGGTCGACGTTGACGTGCGGGGGACGGGTGACGGCCCAGACGACGGTGTCGGCCACGTCCTCGGCGGTCAGCGGCTCGGCGACGCCCTCGTAGACCTTCGCCGCCTTCTCGGCGTCGCCGCGGAAGCGGGTGAGGGAGAACTCCTCGGTGCGCACCATGCCGGGCGCGATCTCGATGACGCGCACGGGCTGCCCGCACAGCTCCAGGCGGAGCGTCTCGGCCAGGACGTGGGCGCCGTGCTTGGCGGCGACGTAGCCTCCGCCGCCCTCGTAGGTGCCGTGGCCCGCGGTGGAGGACAGCACGAGCACGGTGCCGTCGCCGGAGGCGGTCAGGGCCGGCAGCAGGGCCTGCGTCATGTGCAGCACGCCCAGCACGTTGATCTCGTACATCGCCTGCCAGTCGGCGGGGTCGGCGGTGGCGACGGGATCGAGGCCCAGGGCGCCGCCGGCGTTGTTGACCAGCACGCTGCCGGGCGCGAGGGGGCCGAGCCGGGAGGCGAAGGCGTCCACGGCGGCGCGGTCGGTGACGTCCAGGGCGTGGGGGAGGGCCTGGTGGCCGGCCCCGGTCAGCTCGTCGGCGAGCGCCTCCACGCGGTCGGCGCGGCGGGCGGTGAGCACGGTGCGGTAGCCGGCGGCGGCCAGCCGGCGCGCGGTGGCGGCGCCGATGCCGCTGCTCGCGCCGGTGACGACGGCGGTGGGCTGCTCTGCGGGAGGGGTCATGGGCGGGCGCTCCTCGGGAGGCGGTGGACGTTCCTGGGCCGCCTCGCAGGATAGGCCGCGCGGATCGGGCAGGACCGGGACACCCGTCCCGGCCGGTTCACCCTCCCCGCGGCGCGTACATGATCAGCGCGACCCCGGCGAGGCAGACCAGCGCCCCGGCGACGTCCCAGCGGTCCGGCCGGAAACCGTCCGCGACCATGCCCCAGGCCAGTGAGCCGGCGACGAAGACCCCGCCGTACGCCGCCAGCACGCGGCCGAAGTTCGCGTCCGGCTGGAAGGTGGCCACGAAGCCGTAGGCGCCGAGCGCGACCACCCCGGCGCCGATCCACGTCCAGCCCCGGTGCTCGCGCACCCCCTGCCACACCAGCCAGGCGCCGCCGATCTCCAGGAGGGCGGCGAGGGAGAACAGCAGGACGGAGCGCGCGACGGACATGCGGGAAGCGTAGGCGCGGCGTCTAGGGCCAGACCAGGCAGTACGGCTGGTGGCCGGCCTCGTGGAGGCGGTGGGAGAAGTCCTGCCACTCGTGCAGGAGCCGGTAGACGTCGAAGGCGTCGCGCGGGCCGCCGCGGTCGGGGACCGTGGACCAGATGAAGGCGGCGGCGCCCACCGACTCCTCGCCGATGCCGCGCAGCGGGTCGACGACCGTCATGGGGAGCCTGACCACCGCGTAGTCGGAGTGGAGCACGACCAGTTCCAGCGGCGGCACCTTGTTCAGCGGCACGCCCTCGATGCCGGTGAGGACCATGGCGGCCATCGTCTCCGGCTTGATCCTGGTGAACATGCCGTGACCCAGCTCGTCACCGCCGAGCTCCTCCGGACGCATCGATATGGGCACGCGGGCGGCTGTGGCGCCGTCCGGCGCGCCGAAGTACTTGTAGGTCACCCCCACCCGGCCACCCTTGCTGCTCCTCGTCTCCGCGGTCTCCGCCTCGGCGGTCTCCCCCGTCGTCCTCGCGTCGCGGTCCCGCCGGTGACGGCCCCGCGCGCGTCTGGGCCCCGGCCCCAGGTCCCCCGTGCCCTCGCCCAGTCCGCCACCGCGCTGCATGTCACCACCCGACCATTCGCGGCCCCCGCCGCGCAACCAGATCATCGTCTCAGAGACTTCCAGAGACCTCCCCTTCTGGCGGGCTGTGAAACGCCCGGCCGCACATGTGCGCGAGGCTCTGAGACCATGGCTTGCGTGAGCTATCCGTACGATGCCCCAGTATCGCAGTCGCTGTACGACCGCGCCGCCGTCGTGACGCCCGGAGGCGTGAATTCTCCGGTGCGCGCCTTCCGCGCCGTGGGCGGTACGCCCCGCTTCATGGTGTCCGGTACGGGTCCGTACCTCACCGACGCCGACGGCCGGGAGTACGTGGACCTCGTGTGCTCCTGGGGGCCGATGGTCCTCGGGCACTCCCACCCCGCCGTGGTCGAGGCGGTCCGGCGGGCGGTCGCGCGCGGGACGTCCTTCGGCACGCCCGGCGAGGGCGAGGTCGAGCTGGCCGAGGAGATCGTCGCCCGTGTCGCCCCCGTCGACCAGGTGCGGCTGGTCTCCTCCGGCACCGAGGCCACCATGTCCGCGATCCGCCTGGCGCGCGGGTTCACCGGACGGGCCAAGGTGGTCAAGTTCGCCGGCTGCTACCACGGGCACGTCGACGCCCTGCTGGCCGCCGCCGGCTCCGGCGTGGCCACCTTCGGGCTGCCCGACACCCCCGGCGTGACGGGCGCGCAGGCCGGGGACACCCTGGTGCTGCCGTACAACGACCTGGACGCGGTGGCCGCCGCCTTCGCCGCGCACCCCGGCGAGATCGCCTGCGTGATCACCGAGGCGTCGCCGGGCAACATGGGCGTCGTGCCGCCGCGCGAGGGCTTCAACGCCGGCCTGAAGGAGCTGTGCGCCGCCAACGGGGCGCTGTACGTCTCCGACGAGGTGATGACCGGCTTCCGCGTCTCGAAGGCGGGCTGGTACGGCCTGGACGGCGTCGTCCCGGACCTGATGACCTTCGGCAAGGTGATGGGCGGCGGCTTCCCCGCCGCGGCCTTCGGCGGCCGCGCCGACGTGATGGCCCACCTCGCCCCCGCCGGCCCCGTCTACCAGGCGGGCACCCTCTCCGGGAACCCGGTCGCCACCGCCGCCGGCCTCGCCCAGCTCCGCCTGCTGGACGACGCGGCGTACGAGCGGCTGGACGCCGTCTCCGCCGAGATCCGCTCGCTGGTCACCGAGGCGCTGGCCGAGGAGGGCGTGGCGCACCGGCTGCAGAACGCGGGCAACATGTTCTCGGTCTTCTTCACCGACGAGGACGTGCGGGACTACGACACCGCCAGGCGGCAGCAGTCGTTCCGCTTCACCGCCTTCTTCCACGAGATGCTCTCCCGGGGCGTCTACCTGCCGCCCTCGGCCTTCGAGTCCTGGTTCGTCTCCACCGCCCACGACGACCGGGCCGTCGAGCGGATCGCCGCCGCCCTGCCGTCCGCCGCGCGCGCCGCCGCGCGGGCCGCCGACACCGAGAAGGAGGGGGCATGACGGACGCGCCGAACGCGGGCGCCCCGGACCCGGCGGAGTCGGCGGACCCCGCGGGCATGACGGACCCGGCGGACGTGACGGTCACCGGCGAGACGGCGGGGGAGCGGGAGCGGCACGGCGGCGGCCGGCGCACCGTCGTCCACCTGATGCGGCACGGCGAGGTGGAGAACCCCGAGGGGATCCTCTACGGGCGCCTGCCCGGCTACCACCTCTCCGACCTGGGCCGCCGCATGGCCGAGCGGGTCGCCGAGCACCTGGCCGGGCGCGACATCACCCATGTCGTCGCCTCCCCGCTGGAGCGGGCCCAGGAGACCGCCTCGCCGATCGCCAAGGCCCACGGCCTGGACGTGGCCGCCGACGAGCGGCTGATCGAGGCGGAGAACATCTTCCAGGGCCGGACCTTCGGCGTCGGCGACGGAGCGCTCAAGCGGCCCGCGAACTGGCCGCACCTGCGCAACCCCTTCCGCCCGTCGTGGGGCGAGCCGTACATCGACCAGGTGGTGCGGATGATGGCGGCCCTGGAGGCCGCCCGGGACGCCGCCCGCGGCCACGAGGCGCTGTGCGTCAGCCACCAGCTCCCGATCTGGACGGTGCGCAGCTTCGTCGAGCGCCGCCGGCTGTGGCACGACCCGCGCAGGCGGCAGTGCACCCTGGCGTCGCTGACCACCTTCACCTTCGTCGGCGACCGGATCGTCTCGGTCGGCTACAGCGAGCCGGCCCGCGACCTCGTGCCGCCGCACCTGCGCGCGGGCGCGAGGCCGGCGAAGGGGTCCAGGGGGAACGGCCCCGGATTCGGCGCCTGACCGGGCCGGACGGAAGTGGCGGAACAGACAAGGGGGGCGCGGTAGATCGCCCGGGGGCGCATGCGAAACTTTTCACATGAGTCAGAGCCGCGCCCCCCGACGCCGCTTCCCGGACCTCCGCCGCCGCCTTCCCGCGGTCGTCGCGGGGGCCGTGGCCGGTGCGCTCGCGCTGTCCGCGTGCGGCGGCGACGCCACCGGCACCTCCTCGGGCGACACCGGGTTCGTCCAGGGAACAGGCCAGATCACCAAGGTGGCGGAGAAGGACCGCGAGCCGCTGCCCGACATCTCCGGCGAGACCGTGGGCGGCGAGCGGCTGTCCCTGTCCGACTACCGGGGCAAGGTCGTCGTCCTCAACGTGTGGGGCTCGTGGTGCGCGCCCTGCCGCGCCGAGGCGCCCAACCTCGCCAAGGTCGCGAAGGAGACCGAGGACGAGGGCGTGCGGTTCGTCGGGATCAACACCCGCGACCTGGACCGGGCCAACGCCAAGGCCTTCGACCGCACCTACGGCATCGAGTACCCGAGCCTGTACGACCCCGAGGGCAGGCTGATCCTGAAGTTCCCCAAGTACAGCCTCTCGCCGAAGGCGATCCCCTCCACCCTGGTCATCGACCGGGAGGGGAGGATCGCGGTACGCGCGCTGAAGCCGCTCAGCGAGGAGGACCTGCGGTCCATCGTCGATCCGTTCCTCACGGAGAAGTGACCCGAGATGCCTCCTGACACCCACCCCGGCGCGTCGGTGCTGGCCGCCGTCACCGACGTGAACGAGACCGTGCTCGGCGGTGCGCTGCTGCTGGCCCTGCCGATCGCGGTCCTGGGCGGCCTGGTGTCGTTCTTCTCGCCCTGCGTGCTGCCGCTGGTGCCCGGCTACCTCAGCTACGTCACCGGCGTCGGCGGCGCCGACCTGGCCGAGGCGAGGCGCGGGCGGATGTTCGCGGGCGCCGCCCTGTTCGTGCTCGGCTTCACCGCCGTGTTCGTCTCCGGCGGCGCGCTGTTCGGCGGCTTCGGCTCCCTCCTCCAGGAGCACCAGAAGGCGATCTCCCGGGTGCTGGGCGCGCTGACCATCGTGCTGGGACTGGCCTTCATGGGCGTCGTGCCGCGCCTGGTCCAGCGCGAGTTCCGCCTCCACACCAGGCCGGCGGTCGGACTGGCGGGCGCGCCGATGCTGGGGGTGCTGTTCGGGCTGGGCTGGACGCCGTGCATCGGGCCGACCCTGGCCGCCGTGCAGACCCTGGCATTCAGCGAGGCCAGCGCCGCGCGCGGCGCGCTGCTGACCGTGGCGTACTGCCTGGGGCTCGGCCTGCCGTTCGTCCTGGCCGCCGTCGCCTTCCGGCGGGCGCTGGGCGCCTTCGGCCGGGTCAAGCGCCACTACGCGTGGGTGATGAGGACGGGCGGCGTGATGCTCGTCGCCGTCGGGCTGCTCCTGGTCACGGGGGTCTGGGACCGGATCGTCTACGAGCTGCAGGTGTGGTCGGCCGACTTCACCGTTGGGATCTGAGCAATGAGCGACATCGACTCCACGACCGCTCCGGGCCGGACGCCGGACACCGACGAGGCGGACGCCGCCCGCGCGGGCGCGCAACTGTCCACCGCGCCGCTGGACGACGCCGAACGCGACGCGCGCCGCCCCCCGGGCCAGGCCGTACCCGGCTCCTTCGCCGGTGAGCGCCGTCCCGGCGGGCTGGGCGCGGCGGCGTGGTACGCCCGTGAGACCGCCGGCTGGGCGCGCTGGTTCTGGCGGCAGCTCACCTCGATGCGGGTCGCGCTGATCCTGCTCTTCCTGCTCTCGCTCACCGCGATCCCCGGCTCGCTGATCCCGCAGAGCGGCGTGGACGCCTTCAGGGTCGAGGACTTCAAGCGGCGGCACGAGACCCTGGCGCCCGTCTACGAGAAGCTCCAGCTCTTCGACGTCTACGGCTCGGTGTGGTTCTCGGCCGTCTACATCCTGCTGTTCGTCTCGCTCATCGGCTGCATCGTCCCGCGCACCTGGCAGTTCGCCGGACAGCTGCGCAGCCGTCCGCCGCGCGCCCCGCGCCGACTGACCCGGATGCCCGCCCACACCGCCTGGCGCACCGACGCCGAACCGGAGGAGGTGCTGTCGGCGGCCCGGTCGCTGCTGCGCGGCAGGCGCTTCCGCACCGCCGGACCGGACGCCTCCGCCTCCGGCGGCTCGGTCGCCGCCGAGAAGGGCTATCTGCGCGAGGTCGGGAACCTGGTCTTCCACATCTCGCTCATCGTGATGCTGCTGGCCTTCGCCGCCGGGCAGCTGTGGAAGTCCGAGGGCGGCAAACTGGTCGTGCAGGGCGACGGCTTCTCCAACACCCTCGTCAGCTACGACGACTTCTCCTCCGGCAGCCTCCACGACCCCGACGGGCTGGACCCCTTCGGCTTCGTGCTGGAGGACTTCCGGGCCACCTTCGAGCGCACCGGCCCGCAGCGCGGCACCCCGCGCACCTTCCGCGCCGACGTCTCGTACTGGGAGGGCGCCGACGGCCCGGAGAAGAAGGGCGTCATCGACGTCAACCACCCGCTGAGGGTCGGCGACTCCAAGGTCCACCTGATCGGCCACGGCTACGCGCCCGTCGTCACCGTCACCGACGGCCAGGGAGACGTGGCGTTCAGGGGCCCGGTGCCGTTCCTCCCGCAGGACGGCAACATCACGTCCACCGGCGTGATCAAGGTCACCGACTACCGCGACGGGGACGGCGAGCGGGACCAGCTCGGCTTCCAGGGCATCTTCACCCCCACCTACGGGATCGACGCCGTCCGCGGGCCGCACTCGACGTTCCCCGCGCTGGACTACCCGGTGCTCTCCCTCAACGCCTTCCACGGCGACCTGGGACTGGACTCCGGCATCCCGCAGAACGTCTACCAGCTCGACACCGACAAGATGGAGCAGTTCAAGGCCGAGGACGGCGACCTGTTCCGCGCCGACCTGCGCCCCGGCGAGTCGGTGGAGCTGCCGGACGGCGCGGGCACGCTGACGTTCGACCGCGTCGAGGAGTGGGCCAGCTTCCAGATCTCCCAGGAACCGGGCGAGGGCTGGGCGCTGGCCGGGGCGATCGCCGCCGTACTGGGCCTGGCCGGCTCGCTGTTCGTCCAGCGCCGCCGGGTGTGGGTCCGCGCCGAGCGCGGCGAGGACGGCACCACCGTCGTGGAGATGGCCGGGCTCGGGCGCAGCGAGTCGGCGCGCGTCCCCGAGGAGCTGGGCGACCTGGCGCTCGCGCTCCGGGCCGGCGCGCCGCCCGCCGCCGGCCGGGACGCGGCCGAACGGACCACCGCGGGGAAGACAGCAGACGCACCGGACGCCACCGAAGGCGCCGGACCCTCGTCACGAGGAGAGAACCAGTGAACCCAGTGGACATCGCCGCGGCAGCGAACGAGAACCTCGCCGAGTTCAGCAACCTGCTGATCAGGTCGGCGATGGCCGTCTACGCCCTGGCCTTCGTCGCGCACATCGTGGAGTGGGTGTTCGGCAGCCGCAGCAGGGTGGCCCGCACCGCCGCCGCGCTGACCGCCGGCGGCGCCGGGAGGACCGGGGCCGCGGGGAGGGCCGGGACCGCCGGCGTCTCCGTCACCGTGCGGACCGGCGGCGGCACGGACGTGCTGGAGCGGCCCGAGGTCGTCACCCGCTCCGCGTCCGGCCGGCGGGCCGACGTGCCGGACGGGCCCGGTGCGGCCGGCGGGGACGAGAAGGGCGACCTGTACGGCCGGATCGCCGTCTCGCTCACCGTCCTGGCCTTCCTGCTGCACTTCGCCGCGGTGCTCACCCGCGCCCTGTCGGTGCAGCGCGCCCCCTGGGGCAACATGTACGAGTTCTCGACGGCCTTCTCGATGGTCGCCGCCGGCGCCTACCTGGGCTTCCTGGCGGCGAGGAAGAACGTCCGCTGGATCGGGCTGCCGCTGGTCACCACCGTGCTGCTCGACCTGGGTCTGGCGATCGTGGTCCTCTACACCGAGAGCGACCAGCTCGTCCCGGCGCTCGACTCGTACTGGATGTGGATCCACGTCTCGCTGGCGATCGTCTGCGGCGCCCTGTTCTACCTCGGCGCGGTCTCCACGCTGATGTACCTGTTCCGGGACCGCTACGAGGCCAGGCTGGAGGCCGGCGGCAAGCCGGGCGCCTTCGCCACCTCCGTGCTGGAGAGGCTGCCCAGCGCCGCGTCCCTGGACGGCTTCGCGTACCGGATCAACGCGGCGGTCTTCCCGTTCTGGACCTTCACCATCATCGCGGGGGCCATCTGGGCGGAGAACGCCTGGGGCCGCTACTGGGGCTGGGACCCCAAGGAGGTCTGGTCGTTCATCACCTGGGTGGCGTACGCCTGCTACCTGCACGCCCGCTCCACGGCCGGCTGGAAGGGGCGCAGGGCGGCGTACCTGGCGCTGATCGCCTTCGCGTGCTTCCTGTTCAACTACTACGGCGTCAACATCTTCTTCAACGGCCTGCACTCCTACGGCGGGGTGTGACGGCCGGGGTGTGACGGCCGGGGCGCGACGCGGGGGGCGCGCCCCTCAGGAGGCGGCGGGCGGGGTGTTGTCCTCCGGCCCGCCGTTCTCCTTGCCGGGCTCCCGCTCCCGGTCCCGCTCCCCGCGCGGCCCGTCCCCCGGCTCCTGCCCGGGGTCGGGCTTCTCGGGCTCGGGCCGCCGCTGTCCGCGCTCGTTGATCGACTTCAGGAACTCGGGGTTGTCGTCCGGTGCCACCCACCGGCGCTCGGCGGCCCGCGTGGCGCCGTAGGGCGCGTTCCTTCGCGGCCTCCCGACCGCGAGCCAGGCAATGGGACCGACCGGGGGGAAGAGCAGGATGACGAACACCCATGCCAGCTTCGGCAGCTTGCGGGCCTCGTTCTCGGAGGTGTTCAGGCAGTCGATGAAGGCGTAGATCCACACCGCCAGGAGCAGAACGGTCGGAAGGAGCCTGAGCATTGGGCAACGCCCCCTGGAGGGTGTAGTGCGGCGGGTGCCGGGCCCCGCGCGGGCCGGTGGCCCGGGACGCCGGGCCGGAGCCGGAGGAGGACCCGTGACACGCCCAGAGTAATGGGTGTCGGATACTGGCCCGTATGGCATACGACGATCTCCGCTCGCTGCTGCGGGCCCTGGAGCGCGACGGCGACCTCGTCCGGATCAAGGCCGAGGTCGATCCCCATCTGGAGGTCGGGGAGATCGTCGACCGGGTCCAGAAGTCCGGTGGCCCGGCGCTGCTCTTCGAGAACGTCAGGGGCTCCGACATGCCGCTGGCGATGAACGTCTTCGGCACCGACCGCCGGATGCTCAAGTCCCTGGGCCTGGCGTCGTACGACGAGATCAGCGAGAAGATCGGCGGACTGCTGCGGCCCGAGCTGCCGCACGGCTTCGTCGGGGTGCGGGAGGCCTTCGGCAAGCTCGGCGCGATGACGCACGTGCCGCCCAGGAAGGTCAGGGACGCGCCCGTCCAGGAGGTGGTGCTCACCGGCGACGACGTCGACCTGGAGAGACTGCCCGCGCTGTTCACCTGGCCCAAGGACGGCGGCTCCTTCTTCAACCTGGGCCTGACCCACACCAAGGACCCCGACAGCGGCATCCGCAACCTCGGCCTGTACCGGCTCCAGCGGCACGACAGGCGCACCATCGGGATGCACTGGCAGATCCACAAGGACAGCCGCAACCACTACCAGGTCGCCGCGCGCCGCGGCGAACGGCTGCCGGTCGCCATCGCCTTCGGCTGCCCGCCCGCCGTCACCTACGCCTCCACCGCGCCGCTGCCGGGCGACATCGACGAGTACCTGTTCGCCGGCTTCCTCCAGGGGAAGCGCGTGGAGATGGTGGACTGCAAGACGGTGCCGCTCCAGGTCCCGGCCCGCGCGGAGGTGGTGCTGGAGGGCTGGCTGGAGCCGGGCAAGATGCTCCCCGAGGGGCCGTTCGGCGACCACACCGGCTTCTACACGCCCCAGGAGGACTTCCCGGCGCTGACCGTCGACTGCGTGACGATGCGCAGGCGCCCGGTCTTCCAGTCCATCGTCGTGGGCCGCCCGCCGACGGAGGACGGGCCGCTGGGCCGGGCGACGGAACGCTTCTTCCTGCCGCTGCTGAAGATCATCGTGCCGGACATCGTGGACTACCACCTCCCCGAGGCGGGCGGCTTCCACAACTGCGCGATCGTCTCGATCGACAAGAAGTATCCCAAGCACGCGCAGAAGGTGATGTCCGCCATCTGGGGCGCGCACATGATGTCGCTGACCAAGCTGATCGTGGTGGTGGACTCCGACTGCGACGTCCACGACCTGCACGAGGTCGCCTGGCGGGCGCTGGGCAACACCGACTACGCCCGCGACCTGCTGCTCACCGAAGGCCCGGTGGACCACCTCGACCACGCCTCCTACCAGCAGTTCTGGGGCGGCAAGGCGGGCATCGACGCCACCGCCAAGTGGCCCGAGGAGGGGTACACGCGCGACGGGGGCTGGCCGGACATGGTGCTGTCCGATCCCGACACCGCCGAGAAGGTCAGCCGCCGCTGGCGGGAGTACGGCCTGTGAGCTCCGTCACCGAGGGCGTCACCGGGCCGCAGCCCGCCCCCTCCGCCGGACGGGTGAGGGCGTTCCTGCGGCTGGTGATGATCGAGCACTCGGTCTTCGCGCTGCCCTTCGCCTACATCGCCGCGCTCACCGCGATGTTCCTCGACGACGGCGCCGTCCACTGGTGGGAGCTGTTCCTCGTCACCGTCGCGATGGTGGGCCTGCGGACCTTCGCCATGGCCGCCAACCGGATCATCGACCGGGAGATCGACGCCCGCAATCCGCGCACCGCGGGCCGCGAGCTGGTCACCGGGGCGCTGTCGGTGCGCACCGCGTGGACCGGGGCGCTGGTCGCGCTCGCCGTCTTCCTGGGGGCCGCAGCCCTGCTGAACCCGCTGTGCCTGGCGCTCGCGCCGGTCGCCGTGGTGCCGATGGTGGTCTACCCGTACGGCAAGCGGTTCACCGACTTCCCGCACGCCATCCTCGGGCTCGCCCAGGCCATGGGGCCCGTGGGCGCCTGGATCGCGGTCACCGGCGCCTGGTCGTGGGAGGCGGTGGTCCTCGGGCTGGCGGTGGGCGTGTGGATCGGCGGCTTCGACCTGATCTTCGGCTGCCAGGACGTGGCCGCCGACCGGGCCCACGGGGTGCGGTCCGTCCCCGCGCGCTTCGGCATAGCCGCCGCGCTGTACGGCGCCCGCGGCTCCCACGCCGTCACCGTGGCGCTGCTGGCCTGGTACGGGGCGCTGACGGGGGCCGGGGCGCCGTACTGGGCGGGCCTGGCGGTCGTGGTGGCGGCGTTCGTCTACGAGCACTCCATCGTGCGGCCCGGCGACCTGTCCCGGCTGAACCGGGCGTTCTTCACCGTCAACGGCTTCATCGGGATCGCCCTGTTCGGCTGCGCCCTGCTCGACCTGGTGCTGCGCGGCCTCACGGTCTGACGGGCCCGCGGACCGTACGCGCCACGGTCGGAGTCGAAGTCGGGGTCGGGGTCACGGCCGGGATCGGGGGAACCGCCGCGGTCAGGGGATCTGCCGCCGGGTCCGCGCCGCCGGCACCGAGCGGCGGAACCAGAAGGCCGCCAGCACCCCGCCGATCAGCCCGAACAGGTGGCCCTGCCAGGAGACGCCCGAGGCGGTGGGCAGCACCCCCCACAGGATCGAGCCGTAGAGCAGGACGACCGTGATGCCGACGGTGATGTCCAGCGCGTCCCGGTCGACGAAGCCGCGGACCAGCAGATAGCCGAAGAGGCCGAACACCACGCCCGAGGCGCCCGCCGTCAGCGAGTTCTCCGGCGCGGTCAGCCAGACGCCGGCGCCGCTGACGACGATGATCGTCAGGCAGACGGCGAGGAAGCGGCCTATGCCGCGGACGGCCGCGAGGAAGCCCAGCACCAGCAGCGGCACGCTGTTGGCCGCCACGTGGTCCCAGCCGAAGTGCAGGAACGCCGCCGGCACGATGTCGGCCAGCTCGTCGGTCTCGCGCGGCGAGATGCCGTACGGGTCGAGGGAGTGGCCGGTGGCCACGTCGAAGGCCTCCAGCAGCCACAGCAGGCCCACCCAGACCAGCATCAGCACGCCCGCCGACATCGCCCTGGAGGCGCGCGACGTGCGAGCCGCGCCGGTCGTCGATCCGTACACCATCCGGTCCTCTCCCCGTGCGATGCCGCTCCTGCCGCCGCCGCTGCCGCGGTGTGCGCGGCAGTCGTCGCCGCGGCTGCCGCCGCGGCCGTCGCCGCTGCCGTTGGTCTGCCCGCTTTCGCCGCCGCGTACGACTGGAGAACGTTACGGACCGTGGCGGAAGTTCCGGTCCGGGCCCGTCAGGGCCGGGCCGCGCCCAGCTCCCGGTACAGCACCGCGGCCATCACGTCCTGCGGGTCCAGCCACCTCGCGCCCGCCGGCGCCTCCACCGGAACCGCCGCTCCGGGCGCGAAGGACAGCGTGAGCGGAAGCCTCCCGGAACTCCCGGAGCCCTCCTCCTCGGTGAACTCCCCGAGGTCCACCGTCATTCCCGACAGGGTGCCGCCGCGCAGCGCCAGCTCCGCGGTGACCCTCCGGTCCGGCGCCCGCTCCAGCCAGGAGAACCCGATCCCGTCGAAGCGCTCCTCCAGCGGCGCCAGCGTCCGCGCGAGGTCGCGGGCGACCGCGCGGGCCGGGAGGGTCACCCTGATGCGCTCGGCGCCGTCCGCCCGCCCCGCGTCCCGGAAGACGGCGTGGTCGTCCAGGGCCCGGCGCACCGCGCCGACCACGTGGTGCTGGGCCGCCGCGCTCTGCAGGATGTCCACGCTGTTGGCCAGCCGCTGGGCGCGCTCGCCGTACGTGCCGCCCACCGCCCGCGCGAAGTGGTCGAACTCCTCGGGGTCGATCTGCACCCACCGGCCCCTGAGCATGTCCCGGGCCGCGGCGAGCGAGGGCGGCAGGTCGTCCGCGGACCGGGCCAGCTCGGCGGCCTGGGCCACCGTCTCGTGGCTCCGGTTCGTCTCGGACGCCAGCCTCGTCCAGTCGGCGCGCACGTAGAAGTCGTCGCCGATCGACTTGTAGGCGGCCAGGTCCAGGCTGCCGAAGTTCACGGCCGCGGCGGTGTCGAGCCGGTCCTTCCTCCCGACGTCCTTCAGCGGCCCGTCCGCGCCGAACGCGAACGCCGTCTCCATCCGGGACAGCAGCAGGGCGTCGGTGCGGGAGGCGGCCGGGCCTATGCCCCGGTCGTGGTTGCGCCGCAGGAAGGCGTGTATCTCGTCGGCCGGGGCCTCGACGCGCGCGGTGACCGAGACCGTCTCCCACTCGCCGAGCCTCTCGACGGACTGGCGCGCCCTGGCCTCGGCGTCGGGCTCCTGCGGGGCCACGCAGGCGGTGGAGGCGGCGATCAGGAGGGCGCAGCCGGCGGCTGCCAGGCCCTTGCGCGGGACGGACGTGCTGGGTGTGCTGGGCGTGCTGGGCGTACGGGGCATGCGTCGATCCAACTACTCAGGGACGGAAGCGGCCAGGGTCCAGGGTGCCCCGGTCGGCGCGGGAGGTCGGCGCGGCGGCCGTTAGGCTCGGTGCCGTGAGGGACAGTGTGCGACGGCCGTGGATCGTCGGTGTGTCCGGGGCGTCCGGGACGCCGTACGCCGCGTCGGTGCTCCGCGCGCTGCTCGCGGCGGGCGAGGACGTGGACCTGGTGGTCAGCCGGGCCTCCCGGCTCACCCTGCTGGACGAGACCGGCCACCCCTTCCGCGACGCCCACTGGCGCGAGGACCTGCGGCGCTGGCTGGCCCGCGGCGCGGACGGCACGCCGGACGCGTACGACGTGGAGATCGCCGAGCCCGATCCGGAGACGGGCGCGGGCGGCGGCACCGTGCGCCACTGGCCCGCCGGCGACCTGGCCGCGGGGCCGTCGTCGGGCTCGTACCCGGCCAGGGGCATGATCGTCGTCCCCGCCTCCACCGCGTCCGTCGCGGGGATCGCCCTCGGGCTCTCCAAGGACCTGCTCCAGCGCACCGCGAGCGTCACGCTCAAGGAGCGCCGCCCGCTGGTCGTCGCCGTGCGCGAGACGCCGCTCGGCGGCCAGACGCTCAGGCACCTCGTCTCCCTGGACGCGGCGGGGGCGGTGGTGCTGCCGGCCTCGCCCGCGTTCTACGCGGGGGCGGCCCACATCCAGGACCTGGTCGACTTCGTCGCCGGCCGCGCGCTGGACGCGCTGGGTGTTCCCCACGATCTCTATCGCCGATGGAAAGGCGAGCTGGGGGGCGCACAGAGGCAGTCGTAGGGCAGCGCGCCCGAATGCCTTAGATTCGATAACGGAAACTCCCGCAGCACCCGACAGCCCGGCAGCGCTGAACGACGGCCCGAAGACGGAAGGCACCAGGACGCATGGACGCGGTGGACAGGCAGCTCATCCAGGCGCTGCGCGAGAACGGCAGAGCCTCGTACGCGGAGCTGGGCCGGCTCGTCGGCCTCTCCGGACCCAGCGTGACCGACCGCATCAACCGGCTGGAGGCGGCCGGGGTCATCACCGGCTACCGCGCGACCGTGGACGCCCCCTCCCTGGGCCTGGGCGTCACCGCCCTGATCGGCATCCAGCTCTCGGACTCCGTGGACCACGAGGACGTGGTGGAGCGGCTGCGGGACCTGGCGGAGATCGAGGACTGCTGGTTCATCGCCGGGGACGACTCCTTCATGCTCAAGGTCCGCGCGACCGACGTGGACGGCCTGGAGCGGACGATCCGCAGGCTCTCGGGCACCAAGGGCGTCTCGCGGACCCGCACCACCATCGTCCTCTCCACCAAGTGGGAGAACCGGGTCGGCGAGCTGCCCGGCGAGGAGTGACCGGCGCCCCGCCGTCCCGGCGCCGCCCCGGGGGTCCCGCCCGGACGCGCGCGGGGGCAGGCGTAGGCTCGTCGGGCCGCCCGCGACGGGACGGCCCGCAGGACCCCGCAACCCCCGCACACAGGAACGAGGAGGCGGCGACGCATGGACGCTGGGCTCAAGCGTGAGCTGGAGGAGAAGGTCCGCGCCGGTGAGCGGCTGAGCCGCGAGGACGGCATCGCCCTGTACGAGTCCGACGACCTGGCCTGGCTGGGCGGCCTCGCCCACGAGGTGCGCACCCGGATGAACGGCGACGTCGTGTACTTCAACGTCAACCGTCATCTGAACATGACGAACGTGTGCACCGCCTCCTGCGCGTACTGCTCCTTCCAGCGCAAGCCGGGGGAGAAGGACGCGTACACCATGCGCATCGAGGAGGCCGTGCGGCTGGCCCGGGCGATGGAGAACGACCACCTCACCGAGCTGCACATCGTCAACGGCCTGCACCCCACCCTGCCCTGGCGCTACTACCCGCGCTCGCTGCGGGAGCTGAAGAAGGCGCTGCCGCAGGTGTCGCTGAAGGCGTTCACCGCCACCGAGATCCACCACTTCGAGACGATCTCGGGTCTGTCGGCGTCGGAGATCCTCGACGAGCTGATCGACGCCGGCCTGGAGTCGCTGACCGGCGGCGGCGCGGAGATCTTCGACTGGGAGGTGCGGCAGCACATCGTCGACCACCGCACCCACTGGGAGGACTGGTCGCGCATCCACCGGCTGGCGCACGAGAAGGGCCTCAGGACGCCGTGCACCATGCTGTACGGCCACATCGAGGAGCCCCGCCACCGCGTGGACCACGTGCTGCGGCTGCGCGAGCTCCAGGACGAGACCGGCGGCTTCCAGGTCTTCATCCCGCTGCGCTACCAGCACGACTTCGTGGACATGAAGGACGGCAAGGTCCGCAACCGGCTCCAGGCCCGCACCACCATGGCCACCGGCGCCGAGGCGCTCAGGACGTTCGCGGTCTCGCGGCTGCTGTTCGACAACGTGCCGCACGTGAAGGTCTTCTGGGTGATGCACGGCGTGCAGACCGCCCAGCTCGCCCTCCAGCACGGCGCGGACGACATGGACGGCTCGGTGGTCGAGTACAAGATCACCCACGACGCGGACAACTACGGCACCCCCGACAAGCTCACCCGCGAGGACCTGCTGGAGCTGATCCGCGACGCCGGCTTCCGCCCCATCGAGCGCAACACCCGCTACGAGATCGTCCGCGAGTACGACGGCCCGGACCCGGCGCGGCGCGAGTCCCCGCAGCCGATGCGGCTCTGACGGGCCGGCGGACGTGACCTGGGCCACAGTCGTGAGGAAGGCACGATGACGCTGCGATACGTACCCGACCCTCCCGTCGACCGGCGGCTGACCGACGGGATCTGCGCACTGTGGGCGCGGGTGACCAACGCGGGCGGCGCCGTCGGCTTCGTACCGCCGGTGACCCCCGAGGAGGTGCGGCCCGAGCTGGTCAGGCACCTCGTGGCGATGGCCGAGGGACGGGAGCGGCTGCTGGTGGCGTACGACGAGGAGGGCGAGGTGGCGGGCGCCGCCTTCCTCGCCCTCAACACGCACCGGCTGATGCGACACTGGGTGTGGCTGTACACCGTGATGCTGCGCCCCGACCGCCAGGGCCGGGGCGAGGGCCGGGCCCTGATGGCCGCCGTGGAGGAGGCCGCCCGGGGCATGGACGGCGTCCGCGGCATCCGGCTCACCTGCCGCGGCGGGCTCGGGCTGGAGGACTTCTACGGTTCGTGCGGCTACAAGGAGGTCGGCCGCGTACCCGACGCCATCAGGGTCGCGGACGACGATCTCCGGGACGACATCACCATGTGGCTCCAGTTCCGCTGAACCGGCCACGCCGAAAGGATCCACCACCGTGACCAGCACCTCGGAGACCGGCAACCCGAACACCGCACCCGACACCGCACCGGACACCGCACCCGACACCGTGCCGAACACCGCACCCGACACCGTGCCGGGCGCCGCACCGGCCCGCACGTCGCACGCGACGCTCCGCTACACGGCCATGCGGCTGGGCGTCTTCGTCGCCTGCTTCGTGGTCGTCGCGCTGCTCGCCTACGTCGGCGTCCTGCCCGAGGCCATCGGCAGGGCCAACCCGCTGTGGCTGCTGATGCTCGCCATGGTCGTCTCCGCGCCGCTCAGCCTGGTGCTGCTGCGCAGGCAGCGTGACGAGATGTCCGTGCAGATCACCGAGCGCGTGGACCGCGCCAAGCGGAAGCTGGCCGCCAACCAGAGCCAGGAGGACTAGAGCCCGGCCGGGCCGCCCGGCGCCTCCGCGCCCACCGCGTCCGCGCCCCCGCTCACCGCGCCCGCGCGTAATCCTCGTCACACGCCCTCGACACGTCCCGCCGGGAATGCCCGTTGCCCGGCGGGACGTTGTGCGTGGTCGAACGCCGCTTCCCCAAGGCCGACTTTGGGAAGCCCCAAGGCCCAGTGTTAGCGTGAGGACCATGACGACCGCAGCCCGCACCACCCCCCAGGCCAGGAGCACGATGCTCGTGGCCCGGCTGCACGTCGACCTCTGCCGCTGCCTGTCCGCGGCCTGTCGCATCAGCTGAGCCAGCGCGACCACGGCGGCCGGGCCTCCTCCGGCGCGCTCTTCCCCCGTTCCGAGTTTTCCGGGACCGTCGAGTTCTCCCAGCACGGCCGAGCGGCCGTGAACGCGGGAAACCCCGAGAACCGCAGAGAACTCCGTCCCCTCACGTCTCACCGGAGTGTGTCCGTGTCCTCCAACACCCCATCCAGCACGTCCAGTACGGCCGGCGCGCCCGACGCGCCGACGCGCCGGACACGCCTGCCGAGGGTGCCCTTCTGGGCCCAGATCCTCCTCGGTCTGGTGCTCGGCGTCCTGCTGGGCTGGGTCGCCCGCAGCGGCGACGTCGCCTGGCTCGGCACCGCCCTCGACAAGGTCGGCGGCACCTTCGTCCAGCTGCTGAAGCTGGCCGTCGGCCCGCTGGTCTTCTTCGCGATCACCGTCTCGATCACCAACCTGCGGAACGTCTCCAACGCCGCCCGGCTGGCCACCCGCACCCTGCTGTGGTTCATGGCCACCTCGCTGATCGCCGTCGCGATCGGCCTGGGCATCGGGCTGCTCACCGACCCCGGCGCGGGCACCGGTCTGACCCCGAAGGACGGCGGCCGGCCCGAACAGGCCGGTTCCTGGCTGGACTTCCTCACCGGGATCGTCCCCACCGACGTGATCACGCCGTTCACCGAGCTGAACGTCCTGCAGATCGTCTTCATGGCCGCCGTCGCCGGCATCGCCGCCCTGCGGCTCGGCGAGAAGGCCGCTCCGCTGCTGTCCTTCGCCGAGGCCGCCCTCGCCCTGCTGCAGAAGGCGCTGTGGTGGGTCATCAGGCTGGCCCCGCTGGGCACCCTCGGCCTGATCGGCCGCGCCATCAACGAGTACGGCTGGGACCTGCTCGGCCAGTACGCCACCTTCACCGTCGACGTCTACGTCGGCTCCCTGCTGGTGATGTTCGGCGTCTACCCGCTGCTGCTGGCGACGGCCGCCCGGGTCAACCCGCTGCAGTTCTTCCGCGGCGCCTGGCCCGCCATCCAGCTCGCCTTCGTCTCCCGCTCCTCGGTCGGCACCATGCCGCTGACCCAGAAGGTCACCGAGCGGCTGGGCGTGCCGAAGGAGTACGCCTCGTTCGCGGTCCCGTTCGGCGCGACCACCAAGATGGACGGCTGCGCCGCGGTCTACCCGGCGCTCGCCGCGATCTTCGTCGCGGAGATCTTCGGGGTGTCCCTCGGCATCGGCGACTACCTGCTGATCGCCTTCGTCTCGGTCATCGGCTCGGCCGCCACCGCCGGCCTCACCGGCGCCACCGTGATGACCACGCTGACCCTCTCCACCCTCGGCCTGCCGCTGGAGGGCGTGGGCCTGCTGCTGGCGATCGACCCGATCCTGGACATGATCCGGACGGCCACCAACGTCGCCGGACAGGCCGTGGTGCCGGTCCTGGTGTCGGCCCGGGAGAAGATCCTGGACCTGGACGCCTTCCACAGCGCCAAGAGCTTCGACATCGACGAGCTCGACGGTCCCGGCGGCGCCGCCGGCGACACGGTGGAGGACACGGGCCGCCGCCGGAGCGAGCCGGCTCCCGCCACCGCCTGACCGGTCCCGCGCACCGGCTCACGGGCCCCCGCCGCCTCCCGCCCCGGGAGACGGCGGGGGCCCGTCGGCGTGGGGCCCGTCGGGCGTCCACCGGACCCGGCCGGGGCGAGCGGTACGGCGGCGGGTCCGGCTCCGGGCCCCGTACGGCCGCCCGGCCGGGCGAGGGGCCGGACGGGGACACAAGGCAGGAGCCCCCGCCGTGGCGGGGGCTCCTTGGGTACTGCTTATCCGGTCGTCTGCCGACGCCGTACCGCCCTCACGGGCGGCCGTGCGCCGACACGGCCAGGGCTCTGGCCGAGCCGGGCAACTCAGGCCGCGGTGACGTTCTCCGCCTGCGGACCCTTCGGGCCCTGCGTCACGTCGAAGGTGACCGCCTGGTTCTCCTCCAGGGAGCGGAACCCGTTGGCGTTGATCGCGGAGTAGTGAACGAACACATCGGGACCGCCGCCGTCCTGGGCGATGAAGCCAAAGCCCTTTTCAGCGTTGAACCACTTGACGGTTCCGGTAGCCATAAGCCCTCCTTGGGCCTATAAGGGTTGCCCTGCTCCAGAACCCAATAAGAACTCTGAAAACGACGAGAGCCCGCGGTCACATGCTCCGCAGGCTCTGTACTGCAAGGGAAACCAAACTGCAACTTGCCTCGAGCCTAGCACGGCGCCCACCGGAGGGGAAGGGTGATCATGTCCGGGCGCGTCCGTCCGGGTGAGCACCCCCCGGGGGCGGCGGATCGCGCCCCGGGGATAGTCTCGCCAGGTGGACACCAATGACGCTGACCGGCCCGCCGCCGAGTCCCTCCGGAGGCGGCCCCGCGTCGGGCACATCCAGTTCCTCAACTGCCTGCCCCTCTACTGGGGCCTGGCCCGCACCGGCACCCTGCTGGACCTGGAGCTCACCAAGGACACCCCGGAAAGGCTGAGCGAACAGCTGGTGAACGGGAATCTCGATATCGGCCCGATCACCCTCGTGGAATTCCTCCGCAATGCCGACCGGCTGGTCGCGCTGCCGGATATCGCGGTGGGCTGCGACGGTCCGGTGATGTCCTGCGTGATCGTCTCCAAGGTGCCGCTGGACGCCCTCGACGGCGAGCGCGTCGCCCTCGGCTCCACCTCCCGCACCTCGGTGCGGCTGGCCCAGCTGCTGCTGGCCGAGCGGTACGGCCTCGCCCCCGACTACTACACCTGCCCGCCCGACCTCGGGCTGATGATGCAGGAGGCGCAGGCCGCCGTGCTCATCGGCGACGCCGCGCTGCGCGCCTCCCTCCACGACGCGCCCCGGCTCGGGCTCCGGGTCCACGACCTGGGCCTGATGTGGAAGGAGTGGACGGGCCTGCCGTTCGTCTTCGCCGTGTGGGCCGCCCGCCGCGACTACCTGGACCGCGAACCGGAGACCGTGCGGGAGGTCCACCGGGCCTTCCTCGCCTCCCGCGACCTGTCCCTGGAGGAGGTCGCCAAGGTGGCCGAGCAGGCCGCCCGCTGGGAGGCGTTCGACGCCGAGCTGCTGGAGCGCTACTTCACCACGCTGGACTTCCGGCTGGGCCCCGAACAGCTCGGCGGCATCGCCGAGTTCGCCCGCCGCACCGGGCCCACCACCGGATTCCCGGCCGACGTGCGCGTCGAACTCCTGCGCTGAGGCCCGCACCCGCTCGGCAGCGGCTCCACGGGAACCGGCCAGGCGGGACTGACCTGCCGAAAGGCCGTACGGGCGCTGGCGTACGCTGGATCGGACGCCGTGCCGCCGCGCGCCGACCGGCCCGGCCGACCCGACCGCCCAGCCCGAGAGGACCGCCCGGTGACCGATAACGCCGACCTCCAGTCCGTGCTCGACCGCGCCGCCGGGGGCGGGCGGATCAGCGCGGAGGAGGCGTTGGAGCTCTACCGGCACGCACCGCTGCACGCGCTGGGCCGGGCCGCCGACGCGGCACGCCGCCGCCGGTACGCGGGCACCGAGCACATCGCCACGTACATCATCGAGCGGAACATCAACTACACCAACGTCTGCGTGACCGCGTGCAGGTTCTGCGCGTTCTACGCCGCGCCCAAGGACACCGACAAGGGCTGGACGCGGAACCTGGACGACATCCTGCGCCGCTGCGAGGAGACCGTGGCGCTGGGCGGCACCCAGATCATGTTCCAGGGCGGGCACCACCCCGACTTCGGCGTGGAGTACTACGAGGAGCACTTCGCCGCGATCAAGAAGCGCTTCCCCGAGCTGGTGATCCACTCGCTGGGCGCCTCCGAGGTGGAGCACATGGCCCGGATCTCGGGCGTGACGGTGGAGGAGGCCATCACCCGCATCCACGCCGCGGGCCTGGACTCGTTCGCCGGCGCCGGCGCCGAGCTGCTGCCGGAGCGCCCGCGCAGGGCGATCGCGCCGCTGAAGGAGTCCGGCGAGCGCTGGCTGGAGATCATGGAGACCGCGCACCGGCTGGGCGTGGAGTCCACCTCCACGATGCTGATGGGCACCGGCGAGACCAACGCCGAGCGCATCGAGCACCTCCGGATGATCCGCGACGTGCAGGACCGCACCGGCGGCTTCCGCGCCTTCATCCCGTACACCTACCAGCCGGAGAACAACCACCTGAAGGGCCGCACCCAGGCCACCCTCTTCGAGTACCTGCGCATCCTGGCCGTCGCCCGGCTCTTCCTGGACAACGTCGCGCACATCCAGGGCTCCTGGCTGACGACGGGCAAGGAGGTCGGCCAGCTCTCCCTGCACTACGGCGCGGACGACCTCGGCTCGGTGATGCTGGAGGAGAACGTGGTCTCCTCGGCCGGGGCGAGGCACCGCTCCAACCGCATGGAGCTGATCGACCTCATCCGCAAGGCCGGACGCGTCCCGGCGCAGCGCTCGACGACGTACGAGCACCTGGTCGTCCACGAGGACCCGGCCGACGACCCGGTGGACGACCGCGTCGTGTCGCACCTGTCCTCCACGGCGATCGAGGGCGGCACGGCGCACCCCGGGCTGAAGCTCGTCGACGCCAACTGACCGGGCCCACCACCGTGCTGACGATCCACGCCCCGCTCGCCGTCCGCCTCACGGAGGACGGCGAGCCGCTGGACGGGCACGCGGCGGCGGTCGAGGGCGACCGGATCGCGGCGATCGGCCCCCTGAGCGAGCTGACGGCGGCGTACCCGTCCGCGCGCGTCCGCCGCTGGCCCGGCCTCCTCGGCCCGGGCCGCTGCGCGGCCGACGCGGCGGCCTGGCTGGAGGCGGCGTACCACCCGGACCCGCGCGAAGCGGACGCCCTCGGCACCGAACCCCTCACGGGCGAGGCCCTCACCGCCCTCCCGATGGACGAGGTGCGCTGGGGCAACAGCGCCCGCCGCGGCCTGCAGCGCCTGCTCCGCCAGGGCGTCACCTCGGTGGTCGGCCCCTTCACCCGCCCCGCCGTCCGCACGGCGGTCCAGCGCTCGGGCCTGGCCGTCCTCCCCGCCCCCCGTCCCGGTGTCCTCACCGTGGGCGCCCGTGCCGACCTCGCCGTCCACGCCCCCGACGGCCCCTGCCTCGCCACGATCCTCGCCGGCCGCCTCCTCCACCGCCGCGCCTGACGTCACCAGGGCTTGTCTCTCTTGGGAATATCCCCGTTGTTCTCGCATCCCAGTTCCCCGGCCACGTTGTGCGCTACGTGTTGAAGGAAATCCATGTTTTTCTGAAGAGTCCCCATCCCGGCCTTGCTGGTCTTTTCGTAATCCAGCTCCGCGCGGATCACGGCAGGGATTCCCGAATTCTTTGCCCATGTTGAGCGGCATTCAAAGTATATGTCAGCACCCCTGGGGTCGCTCACAGCCTGCAGGGCTACAGGGAAATTATCCTCCCCGACCAGCCCCTCTTCGACCGATGGCGGGACTTCGCTTCTGGTGGAGAGGGCGAACCGTACTGTCGGGCTAGGGAGATCCTTTCCCTTGGGGTGGGGTACTCTGCAGAAAACTTCGGCGCCCTTTTTCTCGCTTCTCGCAGTTTTGGAGAAGGATTCGGAGAAGGCCTTCGCGTTCACCCGGGCCGAAGAAGGGAAGCGGTTCTCTCCTGTAATCTCAGAAAGCGCCGCGGCTGCGGGACCGGACAGTCCGCCGCAAGCTGACTCCGCCTCGATCCCTTCCTTCTCTTCTTCTCCCGTGCACCCCGAAACCAAGAAAAATACTGTCATGATGAAGCTGTAAGGTGCGATTTTCGAGGAGGGTGAGCCGACTCTTTTACCCACTGATTTCCATCCCTCGCCTCCTGTATTACCTTCCGTAGTAGAGCTCGATGAACCTTCTTCGTTCCGCGAACCAGGGGTCATCGCTGGGCATGCCGTGAGCCTGAGCGTAGGCGGAGAGAGGGGCGGCAGCGCGCGACTTTCCGATCTCCTTGAAGTCGTCCTTCTCCATCTCTGCCTTGCTCTCGATTTCCTTTTCCCGCTCCCTCAGCTCCTGGTCGATTTCGATGCCGAGTTTGGTCTCCGCCGCGTCGCCAACTCCTTCTATGATCGCAGGGACTACAAACGAGACCGCAGTAGAAGTGGCAGGCCCGCCGAAGGGGAGCGTGGCAAGCCCTACACCCAGGCCCACCCCGTGACTTACCGCAAAATTCTTCCACTCTGCCGCTTCGGCGTATTCTTGAGACTTTTTCTCCGCGTGGCTGTCGATGTGCTCGGCCCTTGCGTTGTCGAGGATGGAGTGGAATTTCGCGCTTGTGTCGATAATGCGATTCAGTTCTTCGTTGGGCTCCGGGTAGTGCTTCAATGCACTGACCGCATAGGACTCCTGCGCGGCAGACAGAATCTCGTAAGCCCCGGAGTGCTTTCCTACGCTCTCCAGGAAGTCTTTGGCAAGGTTCTCGTCAAGGTTGATGTGGCCGGCCTGTTCTCCGTATCGAAAAGCTTTGTCCCTCAGATCTGCATCATGGTCTATATTCGCGAAATTCGAGACAGAGCGACTCAAGTCGTCCATGTATCCGGCCCCCATCTTGGCGAGGCTGTCGCCGACTCCAGGGCGGTCTGTAACATAGTCGGAGTCAAAGCCGACGACTGCTGCGACTTGGCTCATGATATTTGCCGCAGTTTTGTCTCGAAGTGCGGACTGCTCCGGATAAGCACCTTCCTTGGGGTTCAGGTAAGACGCCGCTCCAAGATCTGGCCGGTCATACGGGAATCCAAGCGTGGCGGCTTCGAGGGCGTGCCCCAGTTCGTCGTATCCGTAACCCTCTGAGGATTCCTCGCCCTCTGCTGAGTCCTGAGGCCAATCGCGTTCGCGCATGAGGTAGTTAAGGAACGGGTTGAGATCTCCGGCGTGGCCGGGATCTTTTGCCGCTGCCCAGGGTTCCGATTCGAACATGGCTTTGGATGCTTCAGGGTTGTGACCCAGGGCTTCCAGGTACCCGGCCATAGGATCGTTTCCGGACCCGGAGACGAAACTAAGGCGAGCTTTGTGATCGTCCACATACCAGAGTTCCTTGAGGTTCCCCTCATGATCTTTCTCGAAACTGAAGAGTTCATTGCCGTAATTTTTCAGGAAATCGGTGTCGTACTCACCATGGCGCATCAGGCTGCTCATGATGGAAAACCCGTGGGATCCCTGACTCGGTAGCATGGCCGTCTCGCCCGAGTGGACGAAGTAGATGCGCTCGTCCCCGAGGTCGACCATCTTCTTCTTCCACTCCCGCATGGCCTCGCTCTGGGAGTGGGAGGCGGTGGCGAGGGTGCGGGACAGGGACTCCTGGATGCCGGCCAGAGTCTTTTCTGCCGCACTGCCGGACGGGCGGGCATCGGCGATGCCCTGCCAGAAGCGCAGCGTGCCCTCGGGGCCGGTCCGGACGGCGAACCGTTCGGCGAAGTAGGGATCGCCCTCGTGCCTCCGAGCCAGGCGGTTGAACTGCTCAAGCTGCTCGTCGGTCATGTCGGGACCGAGAGAGGTGAGCTCGACGAGCGTGTCGGCGTCCTTGCGGGCCTGATCGCGTCCCTGCCGGGCGTCCTGGACGCTGCGGAACATGTCCGGGTGGAAACCGGGGGAGCGGCCGTTGGGGTCCTGGGAGAGAGCCCAGTGCAGTGCGGTGTCCGCCTCGGTGGCGTCCTCGAGAGCCGTCCTGACGCGGTCGTTGTACCCCCGGACCACGTCCTCGTAGGCCTGCCGGAGGACGGCGAGCCGCTCGGGCTCCTTCCGGTCGTCCGGGTCCAGGTACACCAGCCCGGCGGGGGAGAGCTTGAGGTTCCTGTCCTCGGAGACCTCGGTCGCGACGTCCCGAAGCCGCTTCTGGGCGGAACGGAAGCTCTCCAGCGCGCTGTCGAGCAACCGGTGGACGTCGCCGGCCTCGTCCGCGGCGTTCCGCATCTGCTTCTGCACCTGGTCGAACTTCCTGAAGGCGGCCTCCGCGGCCTCCCCCTCCCAGTCGGAGGCGCGCAGGGCACCGGACACCTCGGTGTTGAACGAGGTTGCGATGGTGGTGAACCTGCCCGGCAGGTTCCGCCACTTGGCGACGGCCTCGGACAGCGGCGTGAGGTCGGCATCCCTGACCGTGCTGTAGCTCAGCGTCACTTGTCCTCGCCCTTGTCGTCCTTGCCGTCCTTGTCGTCCTCCGCCGGCTTGAGGCCGTCGAGCACCTTGGCCCGGTCGCCGTCCTCCTGCTGAAGTGCGCCGGCCGCGGCGCGCAGCGGTTTGGCCACTCCGTCGTCCAGCAGGCCCTGGAGGTACTTCATCTGCTCCTCCCAGCGTTTCCGGAAGGTGGCGAACGCGGCAGCGGACTTGAACCCCTTGAGCCCGGCGGCGGCTTCCCCGGTCTCCTTGACGACGGCGTTGTCCGCCGAGGCGAAGTCGCCGCGGAGGGTGTCGGTCCTGCCCGCGCGCTTGGTGAGTTCGCCCGGCGTGACGTGGAGGAGTCTGGCCGTGCCGCCGCCCTCGTCCCCGTCGAGCGTGTTGAGGCGTGTGCGGACCTCCCGCTCGCGCGTGGCCTTGGCCACGAGCCGGGCCCACTCCTCGTCGAACGACACGATTCCCCCGTGGTGACGGTCAAGACATCTGCGGACGCACTGTGTAACGCGCCCGGTGTCGACATGGCAAAGGGATCGGGTGGTGTCCGGCCGAATCGGCCGAATCCGAACGGTCGCGGCTCCGCGGGCACGGCGAGCGTCCCCGCACCGGCCGTCCGGAGCGCTCGACCGCCGGTACGGGACGAGGCGTTCGGGGCCTCACGTCCATCCCCTCGGCTCCGGGAGGGGGCGCGGGCGGCGACGGGAGAGCGTGCGGCGGTCCGGCGCCGTTCCGGCGTACGCCGGGCAGGCGACGGCGGAGGCGCCGAGGGCTGGGAGGATGGGGGCATGACGCGCGCATCCCTGGACAAGCAGCCCCACGAAGTCGCCGCGATGTTCGACAAGGTGGCGGCCCGGTACGACCTCACCAACGACGTGCTGTCCCTCGGGCAGACCCGGTTGTGGCGGAAGGCGGTCGCCCGCGCCGTGGACGCGCGGCCGGGGGAGCGGGTGCTGGACCTGGCGGCCGGGACCGGGACGTCGTCGGTGCCCTTCGCGACCGCCGGGGCGTACACCGTGCCGTGCGACTTCTCCCTCGGGATGCTGCGGGAGGGCAAGAAGCGCGAGCCGTGGATGCCGTTCACGGCCGGGGACGCGACGCGACTGCCGTTCGCCGACGACGCGTTCGACGCCGTCACCATCTCCTTCGGGCTGCGCAACGTCCACGACACCGACGCCGCGCTGCGCGAGATGCTGCGGGTGACCAGGCCCGGCGGACGGGTGGTGATCTGCGAGTTCAGCCATCCCGTCCGGGCGCCGTTCCGCACCGTCTACACCGAGTACCTGATGCGGGCCCTGCCGCCCGTGGCGACCGCCGTGTCCAGCAACCCGGACGCGTACGTCTACCTCGCCGAGTCCATCCGCGCCTGGCCCGACCAGCCCGCCCTGGCCCGCCGGCTCCAGGACGCGGGCTGGGCGAGGGTCGCCTGGCGCAATCTGACGGGCGGGATCGTCGCCCTGCACCGGGGATACGCCGGATAGCCCACGGGCCGGGGCGGGCGCGGACGGCCGCGTCCCCCGGCGCGGGAAGAGGTGCGTCCCGCCCGGTCCGGCGTTCGTCCGGGCGCGCGGGCGACCGCGGGGGAGCGTTCGCCGCCCCGCGGTGAACTCCCCGTGCGCTGCCGGGCGTCGGGGAGACGGCGCGGGCGGCGGTACGGGGACGGGGGTACGGGCGTCCGCACGCGCATCCCTTTCCCGGAGCGCCGGAGGTCCCCCCATAGACTGCATCCGTCCAGTGCCCGGCGTGACCGGCACGTTGAACACCGAGTCTTGCGGGAGTCCGTCGTGACCGAGTCCCCCCCGAAGGCAACCTCCGAGCACAGCGCCGACGTGATCGTGGTCGGGGCCGGCCCCGCCGGGTCCACCACCGCCTACCACCTGGCCCGTTCCGGACTCGACGTCCTGCTGCTGGAGAAGACGGCCTTCCCCCGGGAGAAGGTCTGCGGCGACGGACTGACCCCGCGCGCGGTCAAGCAGCTCGTCGCGATGGGCATCGACGTCTCCGAGGAGGCGGGCTGGCTGCGCAACAAGGGGCTGCGGATCATCGCCGGCGGGGTGCGGCTCCAGCTCGACTGGCCGGAGCTGGCGAGCTTCCCGGACTACGGACTGGTCCGCAAGCGCGACGACTTCGACGAGCAGCTCGCCCGGCAGGCCGAGAAGGCCGGGGCGCGGCTGTACGAGCGGTGCAACGTCGGCGCGCCGATCGTCGACGGGCGCACGGGCCGGATCACCGGCGTGGAGGCCAGGCTCGGGGAGGAGAAGACGCCGGTCGCCTTCCACGCCCCGCTGGTGGTCGCCGCGGACGGCAACTCCACCCGGCTGTCGCTGGCGATGGGCCTGCACCGGCGCGAGGACCGCCCGATGGGCGTGGCCGTGCGCACCTACTTCACCTCCCCGCGCCACGAGGACGACTACCTGGAGTCGTGGCTGGAGCTGTGGGACCGCCGGGGCGACGAGGACCGGCTGCTGCCCGGCTACGGCTGGGTCTTCGGCATGGGCGACGGCACCTCCAACGTCGGCCTGGGCGTGCTCAACACCTCCTCGTCCTTCAAGGAGCTGGACTGGCGCGAGGTCCTCAAGGCGTGGTGCGCCTCGATGCCCGAGGAGTGGGGCTACACGCCGGAGAACATGACCGGCCCGATCCGCGGCGCGGCCCTGCCGATGGCCTTCAACCGGCAGCCGCACTACACGCGGGGGCTGCTGCTGGTCGGTGACGCGGGCGGCATGGTCAACCCGTTCAACGGCGAGGGCATCGCGTACGCCATGGAGTCCGGGCAGATCGCGGCCGACGTCATCGTCCAGGCCCACGCCCGGCGGAGCCCGGCCCAGCGCGAGCTGGTGCTGCGCCGCTACCCGAGGATCCTCAAGGACACCTACGGCGGCTACTACACGCTGGGCCGCGCCTTCGTGAAGCTGATCGGCAACCCGAAGATCATGAGGCTGGCGGCGGAGCGCGGTCTGACGCACCCGGTGCTGATGCGCTTCACGCTGAAGCTGCTGGCCAACCTGACGGACCCGACGGGCGGCGACGCGATGGACCGCATCATCAACGGGCTGACGAAGGTGGCTCCGCGCGCGTAAGGCGCGCCGCGCGCCGGGCGGGAGCCGCGCACGCGGCGTGTTGCGTCAGGTGGCGCGAGGGGCGGGGGAGACGACGGGGAGACGGCGCGGGGCCGTCCGGGAGACCGGACGGCCC
>NZ_JARVKV010000073.1 GCF_029813835.1 Streptomyces sp. DH37 | reverse complement strand
GGGGCGGGGCGTCCACTTCCCCGGACGCCCCGCCCCGGCCGCCCGGCCCGGGTCCGGGCCCGGTACCGGAGGCCGCACACGGCCTTCCGGCCGGGCCCGCCTTGCAGAGCAGGCTCTACGCGCGTAGCCGGTCGCAGACGCGATAGCGTCGCCCTCACCCACACGGCCCGGCGGCACCCCCTCGCGGCCCATCCGCCCTCCCGCCCCACCGGGCCCTCCTACGAGCCACTCCTTAGCCCCGAGGAGAGTGCACCATCAACGCGTCCAGCAGCCCTCCCGCCGTCGAACTGGCCGGGATCACCAAGCGCTTCCCCGGAGTCGTGGCCAACCACGACATCCACCTGTCCGTCCGCAAGGGCACCGTCCACGCCATCGTCGGCGAGAACGGTGCGGGCAAGTCGACCCTGATGAAGATCCTCTACGGCATGCAGAAGCCGGACGAGGGCACCATCGCGATCGACGGCCAGGAGGTCGCCTTCTCCGACCCCGGCGACGCCATCGACCGGGGCATCGGGATGGTCCACCAGCACTTCATGCTGGCCGACAACCTCACCGTCCTGGAGAACACCGTCCTGGGCAGCGAGAAGCTGTACGGGATCGGCTCCCGCGCCCGCGCCCGGATCAGGGAGATATCCGACGCCTACGGCCTGGGCATCCGTCCCGACGCCCTCGTGGAGGACCTCGGCGTCGCCGACCGCCAGCGCGTGGAGATCCTCAAGGTCCTCTACCGCGGCGCCCGCACCCTCATCCTCGACGAGCCGACCGCCGTGCTCGTGCCGCAGGAGGTGGACGCCCTCTTCGCCAACCTCCGCGAGCTGAAGGCCGAGGGCCTGACCGTCATCTTCATCTCGCACAAGCTGGGCGAGGTGCTCTCGGTCGCCGACGACATCACCGTCATACGGCGCGGCACCACCGTCGCCTCCGTCGCCCCGGGCGACGTCACCGTCAAGCAACTCGCCGAGCTGATGGTCGGCGCCGAACTGCCCTCGCCGGAGACGCGCGAGTCCACCGTCACCGACACCCCGATGCTCGAGGTCAGGGGGCTCACCCTCACCGGGAACGACGCCGTCGACGGCGCCCGCACCCTCCTGGACGGGATCGCCTTCACCATCCGCAAGGGCGAGGTGCTGGGCCTGGCCGGTGTCGAGGGCAACGGGCAGACCGAGCTGATCGAGGCCCTGATCGGCATCCGCAGGCCGGACGCCGGCACCGTCACCCTCGCCGGCGAGGACATCACCCACTGGCCCACCCGCCGCCGCCGCGAGGGCGGCGTCGGCTACATCCCCGAGGACCGCCACCGGCACGGGCTGCTGCTGGAGTCCTCCCTCTGGGAGAACCGCATACTCGGCCACGTCACCGAGGCCCCCAACAGCAGGGGCGCCTGGCTCGACATCAAGGCCGCCCGGGCCGACACCGAGCGGATCGTCGAGGAGTACGACGTCCGCACCCCCGGCATCGACGTCACCGCGGCGTCCCTGTCCGGCGGCAACCAGCAGAAGCTGATCGTGGGCCGCGAGATGAGCCACGGCCCCCGGCTCCTGATCGCCGCCCACCCCACGCGCGGCGTGGACGTCGGCGCGCAGGCGCAGATCTGGGACCAGATCCGCGAGGCCCGCCGCGCCGGCCTGGCCGTCCTGCTGATCTCCGCCGACCTCGACGAGCTGATCGGCCTGTCCGACACCCTGCGCGTGATGTACCGCGGCCGACTGGTCGCCGACGCCGACCCCGCCACGATCACCCCTGAGGCCCTGGGCTCCGCCATGACCGGCGCGGCCTCCGGCCGTCTCGACGAGGCCGCCGACGCGGCCGCCGGGACCGCCGGAAACACAACCGCGGGCCGGGACGGGGGAGAGGACCGATGAAGAAGTTCGACAAGGACCGGCTGATCCTGGCGGCCGGCGGACCGGTGCTCGCCATCGTCGTCGCCCTGGCGCTGACCTCGGTGGTACTGCTCGCCTCCGGCCTGAACCCCGTGCAGCCGTACGCGCTGATGGCCGAGTACGCGATGCACTCCGACATCCAGGTGCTCATCGTCAACCAGGCCGCCACGTACTACCTGGCCGCGCTCGCGGTGGCGGTCGGCTTCCGGATGAACCTGTTCAACATCGGCGTCGACGGCCAGTACCGGCTCGCCGCGATGGTCGCCGCCCTGGTCGGCGCCTCCGTCGCGCTCCCCGGGCCGCTGCACGTCCTGCTCATCATGGTCGTCGCCATGCTGGTCGGCGCCTTCTGGGCGGGCATCGCGGGCATCCTCAAGACCACCCGCGGCGTCAGCGAGGTCGTCTCGACGATCATGCTGAACTCCATCGCCACCAGCGTGGTCGCCTACCTGATCCTGCCCGCCCAGTTCGGCGAGCAGGTCGGCAACAACCTCACCACCGGCCGGATCGCCGAGTCCGGCTGGTTCCCCGGCATCGACCTCGGAGTGGCCGGCGAGATCTACGGCTTCACCGTCGTCGCGGCCCTGTGCGGCGTCCTGTACTGGCTGGTCCTGAACCGCACCCGCTTCGGCTTCGACCTGCGCGCCACCGGCGCCAGCGAGAGCGCGGCGGTCGCCAGCGGCGTCGACGCCAAGCGGATGGTGCTCACCAGCATGCTGATCTCCGGCGCCATCGCCGGACTGACCGGCATGCCCGTCCTGCTCGGCGACTCCCACACCTACAGCCTCGACTTCCCCGCCGGCGTCGGCTTCACGGGCATCACCATCGCCCTGCTCGGCCGCAACCACCCGCTCGGCATAGCCTTCGGCGCGCTGCTGATCGCCTTCCTCGACAAGGCGTCCGCGACGCTCGACTACAACGGCTACGAGAAGGAGATCGCCACGATCATGCAGGGTCTGATCGTGATGGCGGTCGTCATCAGCTACGAGTCCGTACGCCGCTACGGCCTGCGCCGCCAGCAGCAGAAGGTGGGCGAGGAACTCGCCGCGGCCGCCGCCGCGGGCTCCACCGGTTCCGGTGACGGCACCGGCCCGAAGAACCGCAAGGAGGTGTCGGCGTGAGCACCGTCCTCACCAAGCCGGCCGCACAGCAGCCGAAGAAGACCGCCCGCCGCCGCCTCACCCTCGCCGAGTGGATGCTCATCATCGCCGGCGTCCTGGCACTGGTCTCGGCCGTACGGCTGATCACCGGCGCCCACGGCATCACCTCCGTGGGGCAGACCTCGGCCGCCCTGCGGCTGGCCGTCCCCATCGGGCTCGCGGGCCTGGGCGGCCTGTGGGCGGAGCGGGCCGGTGTGATCAACATCGGTCTGGAGGGCATGCTGATCCTGGGCACCTGGTTCGGCGCCTGGGCCGGCGTCCAGTGGGGCCCGTGGACGGGCGTGGTCATGGGCGTCGTCGGCGGCGCGCTGGGCGGTCTGCTGCACGCGATCGCCACCGTCTCCTTCGGCGTCAACCACATCGTCTCCGGTGTGGCCATCAACATCCTCGCCGTCGGCGCCACCCGCTACCTGTCCAGCTTCACCTTCGAGGAGATGGAGGGCGGCACCAGCAAGCAGTCGCCGCCGATCGAATCGATCACCCAGATCACCGTCCCCGGGCTGTCCGACGCCATGGCCACGCTCAACGCCAAGCACTGGTTCCTCGTCTCGGACGTCGCCGGCCTCCTGGGCGGCCTGGTCACCAACCTCTCCCTGCTGACGGTCGTGGCCGTCGCCATGATCCCGCTCAGCCGGTGGGTGCTGTGGAGGACCGCCTTCGGCCTGCGGCTGCGCTCCTGCGGCGAGAACCCGATCGCGGCGGAGAGCCTGGGCGTCAACGTCTACAAGTACAAGTACATCGCCGTGATGATCTCCGGCGGCTTCGCCGGCCTGGGCGGCGTCTTCCTCGCCGAGGTCGCCTCCCACATCTACCAGGAGGGCCAGACCGGCGGACGCGGCTACATCGGCCTCGCCGCGATGATCTTCGGCAACTGGATGCCGGGCGGTCTGGCGCTGGGCGCCGGACTCTTCGGCTACGCCGACAGCCTCAACCTGCGCGGCGGCGGCCAGAACGTCCACGCCCTGCTCCTGCTGCTGGCGATCCTGCTGGTCCTGGCCACCGCCTGGGCGGTGTACCGGAAGAAGTACCTGACCGGAGCGGTCATGGCGTTCGTCGGTCTGGTGCTGTTCGTGTGGTACTCGTCGGTGGACGAGGTGCCCAGCCAGTTCGTGAGCGCCGCCCCGTACGTCGTCACGCTGCTGGTGCTGGCGATGTCCGCGCAGCGGCTGCGGATGCCCAAGGCCAACGGGCACGCCTACCGGAAGGGCGAGGGCAAGTAAGTGAGCGAGTCCCGTACGACGGACGCCGGCCGGGTCGACTGGCCGGCGCTGCGGGAGAGGGCCCGGGAGCTGATGTCCCGGGCCTACGCCCCGTACTCGAAGTACCCGGTCGGCGCCGCCGCGCTGGTGGACGACGGGCGCGTCGTCGCCGGCTGCAACGTGGAGAACGCCGCCTACGGGGTCGTGCTGTGCGCCGAGTGCGGCCTGGTCTCGGACCTGGTCGCCACCGGCGGCGGGCGGCTGGTGGCCTTCACCTGCTGCGACGGCCGCGGCGAGGTGCTGATGCCGTGCGGCCGCTGCCGCCAGCTGCTGTGGGAGCACGGCGGCCCCGGCCTGGCGGTCGACACCGCCTCCGGCATCCGGCCGCTGTCCGACCTCCTGCCGGACGCCTTCGGCCCCGACGACCTCGCCGGCCGCTGACCCGGCGCCCCCGACCCCTCCCAAGGAGCATCCCCCTCTGATGGACGCCATCTCCGTCATCCGTACCAAGCGCGACCGGGGCCGCCTCGGCGACGCCCAGATCGACTGGGTCATCGACGCCTACACCCGCGGCGAGGTCGCCGACGAGCAGATGTCGGCCCTGGCCATGGCGATCCTGCTCAACGGCATGGAGCGCGGGGAGATCGCCCGCTGGACCGCCGCGATGATCGCCAGCGGCGAGCGGATGGACTTCTCCTCCCTGCCCCGCCCCACCGCCGACAAGCACTCCACCGGCGGCGTCGGCGACAAGATCACCCTGCCGCTGGCCCCGCTGGTCGCCGCCTGCGGCGCGGCCGTCCCCCAGCTCTCGGGGCGCGGCCTGGGCCACACCGGCGGCACGCTCGACAAGCTGGAGTCCATCCCCGGCTGGCGGGCGCTGCTGAGCAACGACGAGATGATGGACGTCCTGCGCTCGGTGGGCGCGGTGATCTGCGCGGCGGGCGACGGGCTGGCGCCCGCCGACCGGAAGCTCTACGCGCTGCGGGACGTCACCGGCACGGTCGAGGCGATCCCGCTGATCGCCTCCTCGATCATGTCCAAGAAGATCGCGGAGGGGACGGGCTCGCTCGTCCTGGACGTCAAGGTCGGCTCCGGCGCCTTCATGAAGAACCTCGGCGACGCCCGCGAGCTGGCCTCCACCATGGTCGGGCTCGGCACCGACCACGGGGTGCGGACCGTCGCCCTGCTCACCGACATGTCCACCCCGCTCGGCCTGACCGCGGGCAACGCCCTGGAGGTCCGCGAGTCGGTGGAGGTCCTGGCGGGCGGCGGACCGGCCGACGTGGTGGAGCTGACGCTGGCGCTGGCCCGCGAGATGCTCGACGCGGCCGGCCTGCCGGACGCCGACCCGGCCAAGGCACTGGCCGACGGCTCGGCGATGGACCACTGGCGCCGCATGATCGCCGCCCAGGGCGGCGACCCGGACGCGCCCCTGCCCGTCGCCCGCGAGCAGCACGTCCTGCGCGCCGGGACCTCCGGGGTCCTCACGACGCTGGACGCGTACGCGGTGGGCGTCGCCGCCTGGCGCCTGGGCGCGGGCCGCGCCCGCAAGGAGGACCCGGTGCAGGCCGGGGCCGGTGTGGAACTGCACGCCAAGCCCGGCGACCGCGTCACCGCGGGCGCCCCGCTGCTGACCCTCCACACCGACACCCCCGAGCGCTTCGACTACGCGCTCGAAGCCCTCACCGGCGACGCGATCGGGATCGCCGGGGACGGCACCCCCTTCGAACCCACCCCCCTGATCCTGGACCGCATCGCCTGACGCCCGCCCCACCCGCTGCACGACGGCGCGCACCCCGGAGCCCGGGGCGCGCGCCGTCGTGCGTCGCGCCGCCATGACCGCTCCGGCCCGCCGTCCGGGCGGCGCCCGGCCCGCCGGTGCGCCGGATCCCGCGAGGACTTCCGCCTCCTCGACGTCGGTCGCCACGGCGGTCCGCGTCCGTGCCCGTGACCCCGCGCCGTGTCCCGGCAGGGAGCGAGGGGCGGTGACCGTTTGCCGTGCGGGGCGTTGACGGCCTTCCCGGAGGTGCCTATCTTCTCGTTCGAAGTCCTGGTCAGTGTACGACATTTCGAACACCGAAGAGTCGGGAGCCCCATGCCGCGCACACGACCCAGACCAGCCCCCGCGATCGCCCTCCTCACCGGCGCCCTCCTCGCGGGCGCGCTCGCCGCCCTCCCCGCCGCCCCGGCCGCGTCCGCCGCCGAGCCCGCCGACTACACCCTCACCGTCGACCGCACCCGCACCGGCCCGCAGATCGGCGAGCGGATGTACGGCGTGTTCTACGAGGACATCAACCGCGCCGCCGACGGCGGGCTGTACGCCGAACTCGTGCAGAACCGCTCCTTCGAGTACGCCCCCGCCGACCACCCCTCCTACACCGGCCTCACCGCCTGGACCGAGGCCGCCACCGCGGGCGCGACCGGCGCCGCGCGGGTCGTGGACGACGAGCACCGGCTGAACGGGCGCAACCGCAGCCACCTCCGCCTCGACCTCGGCGGAACCGGTGGCGCGGGCGCCCGCTACGGCGTCACCAACGCCGGCTACAACTCCGGGATCGCCGTCGAGGAGGGCGAGAAGTACGACTTCTCCGTGTGGGCCCGCACCGACGCCCGACGCGGCACCCCGCTGACCGTCACCCTCCACGACGCGTCCGGCGAACCCCTCGCCGCGCCACTGCGCCGCACCGTGCGCGGCGACCGCTGGACGAAGTACACCGGCGCCCTCACCGCCCGCACCACCGGCACCACCGGGCGGCTCACCGTGGCCGCGGGCGGCGCGGGCACGCTCCGCCTCGACATGGTCTCGCTCTTCCCCCGCGACACCTACAAGGGCCGCCCGGGCGGCCTGCGCAGGGACCTCGCCGAGAAGATCGCCGCCCTGGAGCCCGGCTTCCTGCGCTTCCCCGGCGGCTGCCTGGTCAACACCGGCAGCCACGAGGCGTACGAGGCGCCCAACTGGGAGCGCCGCCGCTCCTACCAGTGGAAGGACACCGTCGGCCCCGTCGAGGAGCGGGCCGTCAACGCCAACTTCTGGGGTTACCACCAGTCCTACGGCCTCGGCTACTACGAGTACTTCCAGTTCGCCGAGGACATCGGCGCGATGCCGCTGCCCGTCGTCCCCGCCCTGGTCACCGGCTGCGGCGAGAACGAGGCCACCGACGACCCCGCACTGCTGCGCCGCCACGTGGCGGACACCCTGGACCTGATCGAGTTCGCCAACGGCCCCGCCACCTCGGAGTGGGGCGGCCTGCGCGCCCGGATGGGCCACCCCGAGCCGTTCGGCCTCACCCACCTCGCCGTCGGCAACGAGGAGAACCTGCCCGACGCGTACTACGAGCGCCTCGCCGTCTTTCGCGAGGCGATCGGGGCCGAGCACCCGGAGATCACGGTCATCGCCAACTCCGGCCCCGACGACGCGGGCGGCACCTTCGACCGCGCCTGGGAGCTGGCCCGCGCGTCCGGCGTGGAGATGGTCGACGAGCACTACTACAACAGCCCGAGCTGGTTCCTGGAGAACAACGAGCGCTACGACTCCTACGACCGCTCCGGGCCGAAGGTGTTCCTCGGCGAGTACGCCTCCCGGGACAACCGCTTCCGCAACTCCCTCGCCGAGGCCGCGTTCATGACCGGCCTGGAGCGCAACGCCGACGTCGTCGAGATGGCCTCCTACGCCCCGCTGCTGGCCAACACCGGCTACGTGCAGTGGAGCCCGGACATGATCTGGTTCGACAACGCCCGCTCCTGGGGCTCGACCAGCTACGAGACCCAGAAGCTGTTCATGACCAACACCGGGGACGAGGTCGTGCCCAGCCGGTCGTCCCCGACCCCCGCCGTCAGCGGCCCGATCACCGGCGCGATCGGCCTGTCCACCTGGGCCACCAGCGCCGCGTACGACGATGTGAGGGTCGTGTCGGCGGACGGCGAGGAGCTGTTCGCCGACGACTTCTCCGCCGGCGCGGGGAGGTGGACCGAAGCCGCCGGACGCGGCGCCTGGACGGTCGAGGACGGCGCGTACGTCCAGACCGACACGGCCGCCGAGGACACCCTGGTCACCGCGGGCGACCCCGCCTGGCGCGACTACGACCTGCGGGTGAAGGCCACCAAGCGGGAGGGCCGCGAGGGCTTCCTGATCGCCTTCGGCGTGAAGGACACCGGCAACCACTACTGGTGGAACCTCGGCGGCTGGGGCAACACCCGCTCGGCGGTGGAGAAGGCGGTGGACGGCGGCAAGGAGACGATGGTCGAGGACGGCACGGTGATCGAGACCGGCCGCGCGTACGACGTGCGGATCGAGGTCCGCGGCCGCCAGGTGACCCTCTACCTCGACGGCGAGAGGTGGGGGAGCTTCACCGACGACAAGGCCGCCGAGCCCTTCCGCCAGGTCGTCGCCCGCGACGAGGCCACCGGCGAGCTGATCGTCAAGGTCGTCAACGCACAGGAGGCCCCGGCCCGTACGCGGATCGACCTCGGGGAGGGGGCGGCCGTCGCGCCGACCGCCCGCCTGACCGTCCTGCGGGGCGACCCCGACGCGGTCAACACCGCCGACGACCGGCCGATCAGGCCCGAGCACGCGACCGTCGGGGGCGTGGACACCTCCTTCACCCACACCTTCCCGCCCCACTCGATCACGTTCCTGCGGATCGCGGAACGCACGCGGTAGGCGGGGCCCGCACGGAGGTGCCCGCACCCCGGGACGCGGGGTACGGGCACCTTCCGTCCGGCCGGGGGCTCAGGCACCCAGCTCGTAGAGGAAGAACTCCTCCCAGGAACCGCCGATCTCGGCGGAACGGGCGCGCAGCGCGTACTGGAGCGAGCCGGTGTAGCCGTTCTCCATGGCGACGAAGAGACCGTTCAGCGTGGACTGGAGCGCCCAGCGGTCCAGCTCCTCGTTGTAGTACACGACGAACCGCTCCCAGCCGCCCACACCGGTGGAACGGGCGCGCAGCAGGTTCTGGGAGCTGCCGGCGAAGTTCTTCTCCACCGCCACGTAGAGGCCGTTGGCCAGGGACCTCAGGGCGTAGGTCTGGGAGGCCTCGTCCCACTCGAAGGCGAAGCCCTCCCAGGAACCGCCGATCTCGGCGGAACGGGCGCGCAGCGCACCGGTGTGGGGAGCCGGGTAGTTCTTCTCGGTCGTGACGAAGAGCCCGTTGCGGGCCGACTGCATCGCCAGGAGGGTGGTCTCGTCCGCCGCGGCGTCCTGCGCGGTGAGGTTCCGGGCGGCGGAGCGCTTGCCGTCCGCCTCGCCGTTCAGGGCCGCGATCGCGTCCCCCTCGACCACCTCCCAGCCGGCCGGTACGGCGGCCTGCGCGGCGGCCGGACGGCCGGTCTGCGGGGCGGCCGCGGCCGCCGGGGCGGTCAGCGCGGAGGCCCCCACCAGAGCGCTCAGAGCCAGAAGAACGGAGGTCATGCGTCGCACAGGTCTCTCACCTTCCGTGAAAAGAATTCCGGGTACGGCGGGGCGACGAGCCCCAGGAAATCCCGATCGCCCCCTCGGGGAAATGCACGGTGCAGAATTCCTCTGCGCGACGACGTCTCCCCGAATCCGTCGCACCCCTGAAAACCGCGGTCGGCGTCCTCCCCTGATGCCTCGGCAGTCGCCGCGCCGGTCGGCGAAGCGGCCTCATCGTAACCGCGCGGCATGTTCCCCGGCGGATATTTTCCCGGCCTCCTGAGAGTTTGTGCGAATTACACGGTGCATTACCGGTTCCGTGGTTCCCCGTTAATCCGGTGGAAACTCACCGTTCCCGTCCCGGTCATCCCGCCCGGCGCCCCGGGGGGATTGTTCGCGGCGGGAGGAGGGGCTGCCGAACAACGCGGCCGGCGCTGGAATGGGCTGTACGGGGCTCCGGCCGGAGCCCCGCGCAACCCGTCCGGGCATCGAACCCATGCCGGGACCGACTCCCGGCGAAACCGTGAGGAAAGTACGTGAAGCGAGCCAGATCCGGGGTGTTCGTCGTGGCGCTGATCGCCGTGCTGGTGTCCGCGTGCGGCTCGGCGGCGCCGGAGACCTCGACGTCCGAACTGTTCGGTGAGTACGTGAAGTCGACCGACGTCAGGAACGACGTCTTCACCGGCAGCGAGACGAGCGAGGACCGCCTGGCCAATATTGCCGCCCACTACAACCCCGAACAGCTGAAGAACGCGCTGTTCTCGTCGCACCCGTGCGATCCCGGCTCCGCCTGCGCCCCCACGGGAGCGGCCGGCAGGGCCGTGCGGGACTTCGCCGGAGCGGACGGAAAGGTCTTCGAGCGCCGCATCCTGGCCAAACGCGAGAACGGTTCCCTGGAGCTGATCACGTTGTACGTGGCGCGGAAACCCGACGGGGCCGCCGCGCTGGTCGATTCCAACGGCGAGTCCTACACCGGCGGCCTGGAGGACTTCCGGGAGAACAACGATCTGCTCGGTCCGGACGACGTGATCCTCACCCCCCGCGACATCACCTCCGTGTCGGGCGAGGGGAAGCTCGTCACGGTCTACGGGCACACCGCCGCGAACTGGGTGCCGTGGCTCGCCGGCGGCGCGGCCGTGGCCCTGCTGCTCGGCACCGGACTGGTGCTGCTCCGCCGGCCCGAGCCCCGCCACTGGGACTTCGAGGACCACTGACGGGGCCCCTCCGCCCGGTACGGCGCGACCGGCTCCCGCCCGGACCGCCGCCGGGCCGCCGTCGGCGGTCCGGGCAGTGCGAGGTGGGGGTGGGGTGGAGTGGGGCGGGGTGCGGGTGCGTGCGGGGGTCGGGGCCGGTCCGGGGCGAACATTCCGGACGGCATGATTTACGGCCGTTGCCGTGCACCCTTGTGTGAAGCGCCTATTGGCCGCAAATCACGCTTGAGTGTCCGGAACGTCCGCCCCTCCCCGTCCCCTCCCGCCGTCGTCCGCGTGCGGCTGGTCCTCGGCTGTTCACGTCCCGGGCGTGACGTTCCCGGCCTGACGCGCGGCTCCGGGAACAAGCCGTCGCCACCGGACGAGAGGCCTCACACCCCGTGTGCGAAGCCTCCCGGCAGGGCGCGTCGGGCCCTGTTCCCGCCGGGCGGTTCGGCGACGCGCTCTTCCGGTTGCGCACCCACGCCGCCGGGGAGGTCACCCGGAGCTTTGTCGGTCACCGCCCGGGCGCTCCTCTCTCACGCGCGGGCCGGTTCGGGACCGCGGAAGCGGCCGAAGAACCAGGACGGTGCCGCGGGGGCGTTCAGGGCCCGCCGGGTCGGCGTTCGGGAGGCGGCACGGGCCCCGCGTGGCCCGCGCCTGCCCGCACGCGGACGACGGCGGGAGGGGACGGGGAGGGGCGGACGTTCCGGACACTCAAGCGTGATTTGCGGCCAATAGGCGGCCTGCGAAACGGTGCACGGCAGCGGCCGTAAATCATGCCGTCCGGAATGTTCGCCCCGGACCGGCCCCGACCCCCGCACGCACCCGCGCCCCGCCCCCACTCGGCCCCACACCACCCCACCCGTCAGGACACCCGCGGGGCCGGAGCTCAGCAGCTCCTCGCGACCTCCAGCCGCCGCCGGACCACCGCGCGGCGCGTGGCGTAGAGGGTGACCCCCGCCGCCAGGACCAGGGCGGTCAGGGCGAGGGCGACCGTCGCGCTCCAGCCCGCCGCGTGGTAGGCGACCGCGCCCAGCGTGCCGCCCAGCGAGCTGCCCGTGTAGTACGCCATCTGGTACAGCGCCGACGCCTGCGCCCTGCCCGTCTTCGCCGTGCGGCCCACCGAGCCGGACGCCACCGCGTGGCCGGCGAAGAAGCCCGCCGTGACCAGCACCAGGCCGAGCAGCACCGCCGTGAGGGTGTCGCCGAGGGTCAGCAGGAGGCCGGTGGCGGTGGCGCCGATCGCCAGGTAGAGCGCGCCGCGCCGGCCGAGCCGCCCGACGAGGCGGCCGGCGGCGGCCGAGGAGACCGTGCCGACCAGGTAGATCACGAAGACCGAGCCGGCCAGGCCCTGGGAGAGGCCGAAGGGTTCGGCCGTCAGCCGGTAGCCCACCACCGTGTAGACCGCGCCGAAGACCGCCATGAACAGCAGGCCGAGCGAGTACAGCCGCACCAGCAGTCCGTCGGAGAGGTGGCCGCGCACCGCCTCCAGCATCTCGGCGGGGCGCAGCGAGGCGGGGGTGAAGTTCCGCGCCCGGGGGATCAGCAGCCGGTAGGCGATCGCGAACAGGAGGGAGAGCACGCCGACCGCCGCCAGGCCCGTGCGCCAGCCCCACCCCTCGGCGACCCAGCCGGTGAGGACGCGCCCGGTCATCCCGCCCACGCTGTTGCCCGCCACGAACAGGCCGATCGCGCCCACCAGGGCGGCGGGCCGCACCTCCTCCGCCAGGTACGCCGTCGCCGAGGCCGGGATGCCCGCGATCGCCGCGCCCTGCACGGCGCGCAGCGCGATCAGGACCTCCAGGTTCGGGGCGAAGGGCTGCGCCAGCGCCACGGCGACCGCGACGGCCAGGGAGCCCGTCATCAGCGTGCGCCGCCCGAAGCGCTCGGAGAGGGCGGACAGCGGCAGCACGGCCACCGCGAGGGCGATGGTGGCGGCCGAGACGGTCCAGCTCGCCTGTCCCGGGGTCACGCCGAAGTCGGCGGAGAGGGCGGGCAGCAGGGGCTGGGTGGAGAACAGCAGCGCGAAGGTCGCCAGGCCCACGGCGAAGAGGGCGAGGCTGATGCGGCGGGAGGACGGGAAACGCTCGGGAGAGGCACCTGTGCGGACAGGTGCCCCGGTATCGACGGAAGGCATGTCTCGAACGTACGATCAACGACCTGATGCGTCCAATGCACGGAACCGCCGATGCTCGTGCACTGACGCATAAGACGAGGTGGGAGGGTGTCGTGTCACCGGTCGGCAACAGAAAAGACATCTCGGTTACATCCGACACATCCAGCACCCCGCCCCACATCGACCCCGGTTCCTGGGCGGCCGCGCTCGCCCCGAGACTGGCGCGGTTCGTGGCCGTCGCCCGGCACGAGCACGTCACGCGCGCCGCGGGGGAGCTGGGCGTGCCGCAGTCCACGCTCAGCCGCGCGATGGCCCGGCTGGAGGACGACCTGGGGGTCGCGCTGTTCGCCCGGCGGGGGCGGACGGTCTCGCTCACCCCGGCCGGACGCACGTTCCTGGCCTCCGTGGAGCGGGCGCTGGCCTCGGTGGAGCAGGCGGCGGAGGCGGTGCGGGCGGACGCGGACCCGGCCGCCGGGAAGGTCGCCTTCGGCTTCCTGCACACACTGGGCTCGGAGACCGTCCCCGGGCTGATCCGCTCCTTCCGCGCCGACCACCCCCGGGTGCGCTTCTCCCTGGTGCAGACGTACGGCGAGGCGATGATCGAGCGGCTGCGCGCCGGAGACCTGGACCTGTGCCTGACCTCCCCGGTCCCGGACGCCCCGGACCTGGCCGCGCGCCGTCTGGACGAGCAGCGGCTGCGCCTGGTGGTGCCCGAGGACCACCCGCTGGCGCGGCGGCGGCGCGTACGGCTGGTGGAGGCGGCGGAGGAGCCGTTCATCACCCTGGAGCCGGGCTACGGGATGCGGCGGATCTTCGACGCGCTGTGCGCCGAGGCGGGCTTCAAGCCGAGGATCGCGTTCGAGGGGGAGGAGGCCGAGACGCTGCGCGGCCTGGTGGCCGCGGGGCTCGGCGTGGCGCTGCTGCCGCCCCCGGCCGTGCCCCGGCCGGGGGTGCGGGAGCTGGCGGTCACGGAGCCGCGCGCGGTGCGGGAGATCGGGGTGGCCTGGGTGGACGGCCGCCCGGACACCCCGCCGGTGGCAGCGTTCCGGACGTTCCTGCTGAGCCGCCGGGGGAGGTTGCTGGCGTAGGGGGCCGGGGACGGCTCCGGGCCGCGGCCCCCGGCCGCGGGCGGGAGGGGCGCCGAGCGGCGCCGGCGGGCGCCCTCAGTGGCGCAGGGAGCGGCCGAAGCCCGCCGCCAGCGGCATCCGCAGGCCCAGCGGCGGCGGGGCCGCCAGCGCGTCGGCCACCGGGCGGGCGAAGTCCCGGTCGCACAGCGACCCGAGGGCGAAGTCCTCGGCCAGGGCGAGGACTTCGGCGCGGTGCTGGCGCAGCGCGTGGCCGTCGGTGTGGACCTCGAAGCGGCAGACGTCCGGGTTGATCTTCTTGGCCCGTACCGCCAGGCGGTACGACAGGTCCGGGGCGGTGCGCTCGTCGTCCGTGCCGTGCACGATCAGCACCCGCCGGCCGGCGAGCTGCCGCACCGGCTCCGCCCCGCCGCCCTCGGCGGTGTCCGGCAGCCAGGGGGCCAGCGCCAGCACGGAGGTCACGGCCGGATGGCCCGCGGCCCGCAGCGCCGCCCGGGCGCCCATGTCCCAGCCCGCCAGGCACACCGGTACGTCGCCATAGCGCCGCACCGTCTCCTCCAGCGCCCACTCGGCGTCCCGCACCGGGTGCGCCTCCCCGCCGTTCCAGCCGCGGTAGCGGTAGTGGACGACGTGCGCCACCACGTCGTGGTCCGCCCCCGCCCGTACCAGCCGCCGCGCCAGCGGCAACGTCGCCGCCGCGGCCCGGGAGGAACGGCGGCGCATGCTCTCGGCCCGCCCCCCGGGGAGCAGCAGGACCACTCCCTGCACCGCCCGCTCGTCACCGAACGCCCGCCCCAGCCGCGCATCCCGCCGCGGCAACGCCTGCTGAGCCATGGCAGAACGATCGCAGAAGCGGGGGTGTACGGGCGGTGCCGTGCGGTCACCATTGGATATCGAAGGGGAGCGGGGGCGGGGCCGCGGGGCGTCCGGCACGGGTCCAGGATGATATCTACGCGCGTAGGCGCTAGAGTGCCGCAATGACGAGCGAGCCTGTCACCACCGTCCCCACCGCGGACCAGATCCGCCGCGCGCCCAAGGTGCTGCTGCACGACCACCTCGACGGCGGTCTCCGCCCGGCCACCGTCGTCGAGATCGCCCGCGCGACCGGCTACGACGCCCTGCCCGAGACCGATCCCGAGGCGCTGGGCACCTGGTTCCGCGAGGCGGCCGACTCCGGTTCCCTGGAGCGCTACCTGGAGACCTTCGCCCACACCTGCGCCGTGATGCAGACGCGCGAGGCGCTGGTGAGGGTCGCGGCCGAGTGCGCCGAGGACCTGGCGGCCGACGGCGTGGTCTACGCCGAGGTGCGCTACGCCCCCGAGCAGCACCTGGAGGCGGGGCTGAGCCTGGAGGAGGTCGTCGAGGCGGTCAGCGAGGGCTTCCGGGAGGGCGAGCGCCGGGCCCGCGAGGCCGGGCACCGCATCCGCGTCGGCGTCCTGCTCACCGCGATGCGGCACGCCGCCCGCTCGCTGGAGATCGCCGAACTCGCCAACCGCCACCGCGACCTGGGCGTGGTCGGGTTCGACATCGCGGGCGCCGAGGCGGGCTACCCGCCCACCCGCCACCTGGACGCCTTCGAGTACCTCAAGCGCGAGAACAACCACTTCACCATCCACGCGGGCGAGGCGTTCGGCCTGCCGTCGATCTGGCAGGCCCTCCAGTGGTGCGGCGCCGACCGGCTCGGCCACGGGGTGCGCATCATCGACGACATCCACGTCGCCGAGGACGGCACGGTGAAGCTGGGCCGGCTCGCGGCGTACGTGCGGGACAAGCGCATCCCGCTGGAGCTGTGCCCCACCTCCAACCTCCAGACCGGGGCGGCCTCCTCCTACGCCGAGCACCCCATCGGGCTGCTGCGGCGGCTGCGCTTCCGCGCCACGGTCAACACCGACAACCGGCTGATGAGCGGCACCAGCATGAGCCGCGAGTTCGGGCACCTGGTGGAGACGTTCGGCTACACGCTCGACGACATGCAGTGGTTCACCGTCAATGCGATGAAGTCCGCGTTCATCCCTTTCGATGAACGTCTGGCCATGATCAACGAGGTGATCAAGCCCGGATACGCCGAACTGAGGTCCGAGTGGCTGTTCCGGGAGGCCGCCACCAAGGGGCTGTGACCAGCGGTTCTCTCGGCCGGCGGGTCCGGGGGAGGAGGCTCCGGGACGGTCGGGTGCGCCGGCGCCGGACCGTTCCGGGATGTTTGCGGCGCGCACGGCGCCCTGGCTACGTTCGCGAGGCCGCTCAAGCCATCCACACGAGGACGTACCAGCTGATGAAGCAGCGAACGATGAAGACGATCGGTGTCGCCGTGCTCGGCGCCGCCTTCGCCGCCGCCGGTGCCGGGACCGCCTCCGCGGCGGACACCCTGGGGGTCAACAAGACCGCCGGCGGCGTACTGAAGTCCCTGCCCGTGCAGGAGGTCGCCAAGACGCTGCCCGCCCCCGACGCCTCCCAGCGGGCCAGGACGCTGCCCGCTCCCGCGGGCAAGGGCGCCGAGAAGGCCGAGCCGAAGCCCAACACCAAGCAGCACGACCCGGTGCGGGACCTGCTCGGCGGCCTGCCGCTCGGCAGCCCCGAGAAGCCGACGATGCTCAACCTGCCGACGGGCAAGCTCACCGGCGCCCTGCAGACCGGCAAGCTCCTGGGCTGATCCCGCTTCCTCCCCTTCTTCCCCCTTCTCCCCTTCTCGGCGCCTCCCCCCTCCCTCCGCCCACCCACGGGGAGGCGCCACGGGCCGCGCACCGGGTTCCGCCCGGTGCGCGGCCCGTTCCCGTGCGGCGGCGGTGCGCGTCACCAGCCGGCGCGGTGCGCCTTCCGCTCGTCCGGCAGCAGGACCCACAGGGCCGCGTAGAGCAGGAACTGCGGTCCCGGCAGCAGGCAGGAGGCCAGGAAGACCGCGCGCATCGTGTTCGGGGTGGTGCCGAAGCGGCGGGCCAGCCCGGCGCACACACCACCGATCATCCGGTCGTCGCGGGGGCGGACGATTGCGGCCATGGCGGGGACTCCTTCGCTCTCTCCGGAACGCCGTCGTTCGGCGGGTACAGAACCACCGTAGGCGAGCGTTACGGGCGAAAGCGTCCCTCTACGGTGCGATTCCGACCCTGGGAGTCCTCGGGGTCGCACCCTGATCCCCGTCCTCCGGGGGAGCGAACCGCCGCGCGCCGGGACGTTCCTGCCGCACCGCACCGCGCAGCCGGGCGCGCAGCGCCGGGTAGCACAGCAGGTGCACCAGGGCCGCGCCGGTGGTGTTGAGCAGCAGCGCGTCCACGTTCGCCACCTGGCCCGGCACCGCGGGCTGCACCAGTTCTATGCCGAGGGAGATCATCGCCGCGGCGAAGACCGTGCGGGCCCACGAGCCCAGCCGCGACGTCACCCGGCCCACCGCCATCGGCAGCAGCACCCCGAGCGGGGCGAGCAGCGCCAGCCCCCCGCCGATGCCCTCCAGAGCCGCCCGGGGGCCGCTCAGCAGGTCGGCGTGGATCGAGGCGAAGGGCCGCAGGTTCGCGGGCGCGACCCAGGGGACGGACAGGGGCCGCAGCGTCAGCCAGCCGACGAACAGCAGATGGCAGCAGAGGAGTACGAGGCCCGCTGCACGGATGCGGTGGGCGGCGGAGCCGCCGTGGTGATGACGCTGCACGGCGGCGAAGACGCACACGGCACGGGCCGCGGTTCCGGGCGCCGGGGCGCCGGGCCCTCACGGGAGCGGGGTGCCCGCCGTCTCCGCCGCCTCCGGGCCGCCGCGCAGCGCGCCGGTGCACGAGTAGCCCAGCGGGGGCTTCCCGCCCCCGTCCCCCGCCGGGCCGCCGAGCACCACCGAGTCGCCCCGGCCGGTGGCGGCCGTGCCCGCGAACGTGCAGACGATCTGGGCCAGCGCGAAGGGCGGCAGCCCGCCGGGCGCCTCGCTCAGCCGCAGCGTCCCCTCGGGATCGTCCCCCTCCGGCCCGGTGACCTCCAGGCTCGCGGGGACCGCACTGCTGAACCCCGCCTCGGTCTCGGCCCCGGACGGGCTCCGCTGCAACTCGTCCAGCAGCTCGCGGGCCGCCTCCAGCCGCGCGTCCCGGCCCGGCTCCGCGCCCTCCAGCGGCACGGTGCGCTCCACGGCGGTGACGTCGCCGCCGCAGACCAGGAAGACGTCCACCCGCACGACCCCGTCCCCGGGGTACTGCTCCTCGCCGGTGCCGGGCGCCGCGCACGACACCCGCGACGGCGCCGGGCCGGCGTCCACCGGCACGGGCGTGGAGCGTATGCCGCACCCGCCGAGCGCGAGCGCCGCCAGGGCGACGGCGGCCGTACGGAGGCCGCGGGCCGTACGGAGTGTGGTGCTCATCGTCCGTCCCCCCGGCCCGTTCCGCCGCCGTCCGTGTCCGTGCCCGCGTCCGTGCCCGTGTCCGCGCCTGTGTCTGTCTCTGTCTCTGTGTCCGCGTCTGCGTCCGCGTCCGTCTCCCGGTCCGGCGCGAGGCGGCTGGCGTCGCGCGGCAGCCGCAGGGTGAAGACCGCGCCGCCCTCGGGCGCGTTCTCCGCGGTGATCGAGCCGCCGTGGATGTGCGCGTTCTCCATGGCGATCGACAGCCCCAGCCCGCTGCCCTCGGAGCGGGGCCGGGACGCGCTCGCCTTGTAGAAGCGGTCGAAGACGTGGGGCAGCACGTCCTCGGGGATGCCCGGTCCGTGGTCGGCGACCCGGATCACCAGTTCGTCCCCGCCCGCGTCCGCGCCTCCCGCCGCGGACTCCCGGGTGCGCACCGACACCCGCACCGGGGAGCCGCCGTGCTTGAGCGCGTTGCCGATCAGATTGGCCAGGATCACGTCCAGACGGCGCGGGTCGAGCCGCGCCATGATGCCGCGGTCGGCGTCGAGTTCGACCGCGTCCAGCCAGGCGCGGGCGTCGATGCAGGCCGTCACCTGGTCCGCGACGTCCACGTCGTCGAGCACCAGCCTGGCCGTCCCCGCGTCGAAGCGGGTGACCTCCATCAGGTTCTCCACCAGGTCGTTCAGCCGCCGGGTCTCGCTGACCACCAGGGTGACCGCGGGCGCGATCATCGGGTCGAGCGAGTCGATCTCGTCCTCCAGGACCTCCGTCACCGCGGTGATCGCGGTCAGCGGCGTGCGCAGCTCGTGCGACATGTCCGCCACGAAGCGGCGGCTGGACTCCTCGCGGGCGCTCAGTTCGGCCACCCGCTGCTCCAGGGACTCGGCGGTGCGGTTGAACGTCCGGGACAGCTCGGCCAGCTCGTCCGTCCCCGACACCCGCAGCCGGGTGTCCAGCTTCCCCTCGCCCAGCCGCCGCGCCGCGTCGCCCAGCCGCTGCACGGGCCGCAGCACCGTCGTGGCGGCGGCCTGCGCCAGCAGGGCGGAGCCGACCAGGGCCAGCGCGGTGGCGATCCCCAGCGACCAGGCCAGGGAGTTGAGGTCGTCCCGCTCGGGCGCGAGCGACTTGAACATGTAGCCCGTCGGCCCTCCGCCGATCACGGTGGCGCCGCCCACCAGGTACGGCTCGCCGTCCATCGTGATCCGCTGCCAGTACAGGTGGTACGGGGCCTTGTTGGAGGCGTCGACCGGGCGCTTCCTGCCCACCGCGGCGCGCAGTGCCCCGGGCACGTCCTCCAGGGTGAACTCCGGGTCGGACACCGCCGCGCACGGCGAGCCGTCGGCCTGCTCCTCGATCAGCACCACCTCGTACCGCTGGGTGCTGTTCGCCATGGTGTCGGCCGCGTCCCGCACCGCGTCGCAGGGCGGCCGGCGGGACAGGGCGCCCGCGTTGTCGCCCAGCGACTCGCGGAAGTCGTTGAGGGCGGCGTTCTGCGCCCGGGTCAGGACGGCGTCGCGGTTGATCCAGTACGCGATGCCGGAGGCGGCCACCGCCGCGGTCAGCGCGACCAGCGCGAAGACCACCACCAGCCGCAGCCGCAGACTCGTCAGCCGCAGTGCCCCGGCGAGCCTGCCAGGGGTCTCGCTCACTCCGTCTCCCCCCGAGCTTCTCCGCCCGCTCGGCGCGGACGCACTGGTATCGCGGTCGTGTGCGGGTCGGTGGCCTCGCGTGCGTCGCTCACTCCGTCTCCTCGTGAGCTTCTCCGCCCGCTCGGCGCGGACGTGCTGGTGTCGTCGCCGTGTGCGGGCTGGTGGCCTCGCGTGCGTCGCTCACGGTGCCTCCCCCCAACGGGGGTGCGGATATCAGCGCCGGGCGCCCGCCGGCGTCGCGCGCCCCTCTCACGCGGGGGGATCCAGCCGGTAGCCGACGCCGCGCACCGTGCGGATCAGCGTCGGCGAGGAGGGGACGTCCTCGACCTTGGCGCGCAGCCGCTGGACGCACGCGTCGACCAGCCGGGAGTCGCCCAGGTAGTCGTGCTCCCACACCAGCCGCAGCAACTGCTGCCGCGACAGCGCCTGCCCGGGGCGGCGGCTCAGCTCCAGCAGCAGCCGCAGCTCGGTCGGGGTGAGCTGGAGGTCCCTGCCGTTCTTGGTCACGGTCATCGCCGAGCGGTCGATGACCAGCGCGCCGAAGGTCGCCGAGTCGTTCGCCTCGCGCTCGCCGCGCCGCATCACCGCGCGGATGCGGGCGTCCAGCACCCGCCCCTGCACCGGCTTGACGACGTAGTCGTCCGCGCCGGACTCCAGGCCGACCACGACGTCGATGTCGTCGCTGCGCGCGGTCAGCAGGATGATCGGAAGCTGGTCCGTGCGCCGGATGCGGCGGCACACCTCGAAGCCGTCGATGCCGGGCAGCATGACGTCCAGCACGATCAGGTCGGGCCTCTGCTCGCGCAGCAGCTTGAGGCCGTCCTCACCCGAGGCGGCGGTCACCACACGGTGACCCTGCCGGGTCAGACCCATCTCCAGGGCCGTACGGACGGCTTCGTCGTCCTCGATCAGCAACAGGAAAGGCACGCGCGCCATTCTGGCGCATCCCGTGCCCGGACCACGACCGGCCGGTGAACGGAACGCGAACGCGGGCGGGTCACGGCCTCCCCGGGGCCTGTGACACCCCTGTGACAGTCGGCGGACCCGGCGATGAAACTGCCCCGGCAGTGTATTCGCCACAAGCAAGCGCACGGGCTGGCTCCAGAGGGGGGCGCGAGATGAACACACTGCACCGCAACATCACCAGCGCGGTTATCCACACGCGCCGGCGCACCCCTGTGGTTCCGGCCCGGAGCGTGGAGAAGTCCGGTGCCGCGGGAACTCCCGGGGGAGGGTGCAACCGCGGCACCGGCCGTCAGCGGCCGGCGCACATCGCCGCCGCGCCCGAGCCGGCCGCGGGGGGCGGCCGGCGGGGGGAGGAAGCGTACGGGGAGGGCTCGGGGGAGCGGCGCCGGGGGGGCGTGTCGGAGGCGGAGTTCACCGCCTACGTCCGCGAGCGCCGCGCCTCCCTGTACGCCACCGCCTACCACCTGACGGGGGACCGCCACGAGGCCGAGGACCTGCTGCAGAGCGCGCTGTTCTCCACGTACCGCGCCTGGGAGCGGATCAGCGACAAGGCGGCGGTCGGCGGGTACCTGCGCCGCACCATGACCAACCTGCACATCAGCGCCTGGCGCCGCCGCAAGCTCAACGAGTACCCGACCGAGGAACTGCCCGAGGCGGCCGGCGAGAGCGACGCGATGCGCGGCACCGAGCTGCGCGCGGTGCTGTGGCAGGCGCTGGCGCGGCTGCCCGAACTCCAGCGCACGATGCTGGTCCTGCGCTACTACGAGGGCCGCACCGACCCGGAGATCGCGGACATCCTGAACATCAGCGTCGGCACGGTCAAGAGCAGCATCTGGCGCTCCCTGCGCCGGCTGCGCGACGACGAGGCGCTCAGCTTCGGGCGCGACCTGGAGGAGAGCTTCGGCGAGCTGGTCGCCTGACGCGCCGCGACCGGGGGACACGGGGGAGAGGACCGGGGGGTACGGGGGAGCACGGGGGGCGCGGGAGCGGGCCTGGTCGGCCGGGGGGTACGACCGGACCCGCTCTCACGCGTGCACGGACTCGGGCGCGCGGAGCGCCGCGATCCTCGCCAGCGCCTCCTCGCGTCCGCAGGCGTGGGCGCCCAGGGCGACGTGCCGCGCGACGATCGCGCCCTCGGCGCGCATCAGGGCCCAGCCGCGGCGCACCAGGACGGGCAGCGACTTGCGGCCCTCGCGCACGTCGCGCGCCAGCCGCCGCCGGAAGGTGGTGGAGGGGCGTCCGCGCAGGCACAACGCGTCGGCCAGCAGACCCAGTTCGCGGCAGCGTCCGGCGACCTCGGCGGCGAATATCCCCTCGGCGACGAACAGGCGCGCGCCCTCCAGGTCCAGCGCTTCCTCGCCGGCCCGCGCGCTCGCGGAGATGTCGTACACCGGCACGGTGGCGCGGCCCCGCTCGCACAGGGCGCCGATCGCGGCCACCGCGGCGTCGGCGTCCCAGGAGGCGGGGTGGTCCCAGTCCACCCGGCCGCCGGCGGCGAGGCGGGGCAGGGACGGGTCGCCGGCCTCCTTGTAGAAGTCGTCCAGGCGCAGCACGGGCAGCCCGGTGCGGGCGGCGAGCGAGGACTTGCCGGAGCCGGACGGGCCGGTCAGCAGGATCACGCGGGCGGTGTCGTGGGAGGTCACGGAAGACCATTGTCGGCCATTCCCGGGGGTGCCGGTGCGCGCGTGCGCGTGACGCCCGGCTCGTATACGCTGCGTCACCGTACGATCACGCACTTCGAGTTCCCTTGGTAGGTGTCCCATGACCGCTCAGCGCCGGCGTCACGCACGGGAGAGGCAGACGGGGGGCGGCGGCGTCCAGCGCGCCCTGCTGCGGGCCGGGTTGACCGTCTCCGCGGTCGGGGCCGCGATGGCCGGAGGAGCGACGGCGGCGGTCGCGGCGCCCGCCGCGCCGGGAGGGGGCGGCGAGGCGTCCGTGCAGCTGTCGCGCGTCACGTCGCTGGTCTCGCCGGACTCGCTCCAGTCCGGCGTGCACGGCATGGCCGAAGGGGTGCAGGCCACCGAGCACGCCACGGCCGGGGGGCTGCGCCCGGCCAAGGACCACCGGATCCACCCGCTGGCGGGCACGCCGGTGGACCCGCTGGACAACACGGTCGGCACCCAGGTCGCCGACTTCCGGCCGGTGAGCACCAGGACCCTCACGGGGCCGATCAGCGACGGGGGCACGATCCGCACCCTTCCGGCCGTGGGCCCGGTGGCGGGGCTGCTGCCCGGCTGAGGAGGCGCCCGTCCGGGGCCGCGGCGGTCGCGGCCCCGGACGGGCGGTCCGTCAGACGCCCATGGGGTGCCAGACGGTCTTGGTCTCCAGGAAGGCCAGCATCCGCCGGGTGCCGGGGTCGGCGGACCAGTCGGAGGTCGCGTCCGCCGGGCGCAGCACCCGCTTGAGGTTGTCGGCGGCGGCCGTCTCCAGCTCCTTCGCCAGCCCCTCGTCCGCGCCCGTCAGGTCGACGGCGTTGACGTCCTGGTGGGCGGCGAGCGGCGCGGCGATCTCGGCCGTCCGCCCGGAGAGGACGTTGACCACACCGCCGGGCAGGTCGGAGGTGGCCAGCACCTCGGCCAGCGACAGGGCGGGCAGGGGTGCGCGCTCGCTCGCCACGGCGACGGCCGTGTTGCCGGTGACGATCACCGGGGCGAGCACCGAGACCAGGCCCAGGAAGGAGGACTCCTGGGGGGCGACGACGGCGACCACACCGGTCGGCTCCGGCGTGGAGAGGTTGAAGTACGGGCCCGCGACCGGGTTGGCCCCGCCCGCGACCTGGGCGATCTTGTCGGACCAGCCCGCGTACCACACCCAGCGGTCGATCGCCGCGTCCACCCGGGCGGCGGCCTTCGCCCGCGACAGCCCCTCGGCGGCGGCGACCTCGGCGGTGAACTGGTCGCGGCGGCCCTCCAGCATCTCGGCGATCCGGTAGAGGATCTGGCCGCGGTTGTACGCGGTCGCCCCCGACCAGCCGCCGAACGCCTTGCGGGCCGCGACCACCGCGTCCCGGGCGTCCTTGCGGGAGGCGAGCGGGGCGTTCGCCAGCCAGTTGCCGCGCGTGTCGGTCACCTCGTACACCCGTCCGCTCTCGGACCGGGGGAACTTCCCCCCGACGAACAGCTTGTAGGTCTTGAGAACACCCAGCCGCGTGTGCGTTCCGGGCCTGCCGGAGCCGGTTCCGGTGGTGTCAGACATCGAGGTACGCCTCCAGACCGTGACGGCCGCCCTCGCGGCCGAAGCCCGACTCCTTGTAGCCGCCGAACGGCGAGGTCGGGTCGAACTTGTTGAACGTGTTGGCCCACACCACACCGGCCCGGAGGCTGCTCGCCATCGCCAGGATGCGCGAGCCCTTCTCGGTCCACACGCCCGCCGACAGGCCGTACTGCGAGTTGTTGGCCTTGGCCACCGCCTCGTCCGGGGTGCGGAAGGTCAGCACCGACAGCACGGGGCCGAAGATCTCCTCGCGGGCGATGCGGTGGGCCTGGGTGACGTTCGTGAAGACCGTCGGCGCGAACCAGTAGCCCCGCTCGGGCAGTTCGCACGCCGGGGACCAGCGCTCGGCGCCCTCGGCCTCGCCGCTGTCGGCGAGTTCGGTGATGCGGGCGAGCTGCTCGGCGGAGTTGATCGCGCCGACGTCGGTGTTCTTGTCCAGCGGGTCGCCGACCCGCAGGGTGGACAGCCGGCGCCGCAGTGCGTCCAGCAGCTCGTCCTGGACCGACTCCTGGACCAGCAGGCGCGAGCCCGCGCAGCACACCTGGCCCTGGTTGAAGTAGACGGCGTTCACGATGCCCTCGACGGCCTGGTCGATCGGCGCGTCGTCGAAGACGATGTTGGCGCCCTTGCCGCCCAGTTCCAGCGTGAGCTTCTTGCGGGTGCCGGCGACCGTGCGCGCGATCTGCTTGCCGACGGCCGTGGAGCCGGTGAAGGCGACCTTGTCGACGCCCTCGTGCGCCACCAGCGCCGCTCCCGTGGAGCCGTCGCCGGTGAGGATGTTGACGACGCCCCTGGGCAGCCCCGCCTGGCGGCAGACGTCCGCGAAGAACAGCGCCGACAGCGGCGTCGTCTCGGCGGGCTTGAGGACCACGGTGTTGCCGGTGGCCAGGGCCGGGGCGACCTTCCAGGCCAGCATCAGCAGCGGGAAGTTCCACGGGATGACCTGGCCGGCCACGCCCAGCGGACGGGGGTCGGGGCCGTACCCGGCGTGGGCGAGCTTGTCGGCCCAGCCCGCGTAGTAGAAGAAGTGCGCGGCGACCAGCGGCAGGTCGGCGTCGCGGGTCTCGCGGATCGGCTTGCCGTTGTCCAGGGTCTCCAGGACGGCCAGCTCGCGCGAGCGCTCCTGGATGATCCGGGCGATCCGGAACAGGTACTTGGCGCGCTCGGAGCCGGGCAGCGCCGACCAGGGGGCGAAGGCGCGGCGGGCGGCGGCCACGGCGGCGTCCACGTCCTCGGCGCCCGCGTGGGCGACCTCGGCCAGGACCTCCTCGGTGGACGGCGAGACCGTCTTGAAGACCCTGCCGCCCGCGGCCTCGCGGAACTCGCCGTCGACGAACAGGCCGTAGGAGGGCGCGATGTCCACCACGGCGCGGGACTCGGGCGCGGGTGCGTACTCGAACATGGGGCTCATCGTGATCAGTCCACCGTCACGTAGTCGGGGCCGGAGTAGCGCCCGGTGGTCAGCTTCTGGCGCTGCATCAGCAGGTCGTTGAGGAGACTGGAGGCGCCGAAGCGGAACCAGTCGGGGTGCAGCCAGTCGTCGCCGAGGACCTCGTTCACCATCACCAGGTACCGAATCGCGTCCTTGGTGGTGCGGATGCCGCCCGCAGGCTTGACCCCGACCTGCGTGCCGGTGGCGGCGCGGAAGTCGCGGACGGCCTCCAGCATCACCAGGGTGTTCGCCGGGGTGGCGTTGACCGCGACCTTGCCGGTGGAGGTCTTGATGACGTCGGCGCCGGCGAGCATCGCCAGCCAGGAGGCGCGGCGGATGTTGTCGTACGTGGACAGCTCGCCGTTCTCGAAGATCACCTTCAGGTGCGCGTCCTCGCCGCCGGCGCGGGCGCACGCCTCCTTCACGGCCCTGATCTCCTCGAGGACCCGCAGGTAGCGGCCGGAGAGGAAGGCGCCCCGGTCGATCACCATGTCGATCTCGTCGGCCCCGGCCGCCACCGCGTCGCGGGTGTCCGCCAGCTTGACGTCCAGCGCGGCCCGGCCGGCGGGGAAGGCGGTGGCCACGGAGGCGACCTTGACGTCCCGCCCGCCGCCGGCGGCCAGGGCCTCCTTGGCGGTGGCCACCATGTCCGGGTAGACGCAGATCGCGGCGACCTTCGGCACGGTGCGGTCGGTGGGGTCGGGGTTGACGCCCTTGGCGCACAGCGCCCGGACCTTGCTCGGGGTGTCGGCGCCCTCCAGGGTCGTCAGGTCGATCATCGAGATGGCGAGGTCGATGGCGTACGCCTTCGCCGTGGTCTTGATCGAACGGGTGCCGAGCTGGGCGGCGCGGGCCTCGAGGCCGACCGCGTCGACCCCGGGCAGACCGTGCAGGAAGCGGCGCAGCGCGGCGTCGGACGCGGTCGCGTCGGCCAGTTCCGGAGGCACTGCGGAAGGCTGTGCCGGAGGCGGCGCGGCGGGTGTGGTGGGAGACGTGGCAGGCATGGTCACCAGAGGAGCATATCTACGCGCGTAGCAAACTGTCATCCCCCTCCCCTCGGTTCCGGGCGGATCCCCGGGCGGGCCCGGAGGCGCCTCACCGCCCGGACGCGCGTGCGACGGGGTCAGGCAGAATCGGGGGCATGAGTGAGCAGACCAGGTACGCAGACCACACCTACCGCTCCGGCCTGGGGATGGTGGGGGGCTCCCTGCTGCTGGTGCTCGTCGTGCTGCTCGCCGCCGACGGGGTCCTCAACGGCGAGGGCCGCACCCGCTGGATCTCGCTGGCCGCGCTGGTGACGTTCGCGCCGCTGATCTTCGCCTTCTCCCTGCGGCCCGCCGTGTACGCGGGGCGCGAGCGGCTGCGGGTGCGCAACCCGTTCCGCACCATCACGCTGCCGTGGGCGTCGGTCGAGGGCGTGCGGGCCGCGTACTCCGCCGAGGTCTACGCGGGCGACGGCAAGTACCAGATGTGGGCGATCCCGGTCTCGCTGCGCCAGCGCAAGAAGGCGCTGCGGCACGGCGGGGGCCCGGCCTCGGCGAACCTGTCGGGCCCCGGCGCGGTGTTCGCCCCCGAGCACGCCGGGAGCCGGGGCTACCGGGCCCAGGCCGACCAGGCCGTCGACGAGATCCGCCTCCTGGCCGAGCGCCACGCCTCCGACGAGGGGGCGCAGGGCGCCCCGGCCGTCCGCTGGGCCTACGAGATCCTGGTCCCGGCGGTGGTCGGCGGGGTGGCCCTGCTGGTCCTGCTGCTCCAGGGCTGACGCCCCGCCCCCGCCTCTCCGGACGCCCGCCCCTCCGGACGCCCGCCCCTCCGGACGCCCGCCCCTCCGGACGCCGGGACGCCCGGAGGCGCCCCGGCGCCCGGGAGCCGTCCGGGGCCCGCGCGTCAGATGCCCGCCGCGGCGGCGAGGTCGGCCCTGAGGCCGCCCAGCACCCGGTCCGCCGTGGCGCGGGCCGCGGCCAGGTCCGAGGCGTCCGCCACGGAGACGACCGCCTCCAGGTAGCACTTCAGCTTCGGCTCCGTGCCGCTGGGGCGGACGACGACCCGGGCGCCGGTGACCCCCTGCCGGGGCTCGCCCGCCAGCCGGTAGCGCAGGCCGTCGGTCGGCGGGAGGGCGGCGCTGCCCCGGGCCAGGTCCTCGGCCGAGGTCACCGTCAGACCGGCCAGCGTGGCCGGCGGCGCCTCCCGCAGCCGGCGCATCGCGTCGGCGATCAGGGACAGGTCCTCCACCCGCACCGAGAGCTGGTCGGTGGCGTGCAGCCCGTACTCCACCGCGATGTCGTCCAGCAGCTCGGTCAGGGAGCGCCCCCGCTCCTTCAGCTCGGCGGCCAGCTCGGCGACGAGCAGCGCCGCCGTGACGCCGTCCTTGTCGCGCACGCCCTCGGGATCGACGCAGTAGCCCAGCGCCTCCTCGTAGGCGTAGCGCAGGCCGTCCACGCGGGCCAGCCACTTGAAGCCGGTCAGCGTCTCGGTGTACCGCGCGCCCGCCGCCGCCGCGATGCGCGACAGCAGGGAGGAGGAGACGATCGTGGTGGCGAAGGCGCCCCGCGCCCGCTTGTGCACCAGGTGGGTGGCCAGCAGCGCGCCCACCTCGTCGCCGCGCAGCATCCGCCAGCCCGCGTCCGCGCCCGGGTCGGGGACGGCCACCGCGCAGCGGTCGGCGTCGGGGTCGTTGGCGATCACCAGGTCCGGCTGGTGCTCGCGGGCGGTGGCGAAGGCCAGGTCCATCGCACCGGGCTCCTCCGGGTTGGGGAAGGCCACGGTCGGGAAGTCGGGGTCGGGCTCGGCCTGCTCGGCGACCTGCACCGGGGCGGGGAAGCCCGCGCGCTCGAAGGCCGCCGCGACCGTGGCGCCGCCCACGCCGTGCAGCGAGGTGTGGACGATCCTCACGTTCCGGGGCCCGCCGGCGGTGAGGACGGAGGCCGCCCGGTCCAGATAGGCGTCGACGACCTCCTCGCCGAGCGTCTCCCAGCCCGACCCGGCGCGCGGGACGTCCGCGAGCGAGCCGATGGAGGCGATCTCGTCGGCGATCTCGGCGTCGGCGGGCGGCACGATCTGGGAGCCCTCGCCGAGGTAGACCTTGTAGCCGTTGTCGCGCGGCGGGTTGTGGCTCGCGGTGACGGTGACGCCCGCGACGGCCCCCAGGTGCCGGATGGCGAAGGCCAGGACGGGCGTGGGCAGGGGGCGGGGCAGCAGGGCGGCCCGCAGCCCGGCGCCGACCATCACGGCGGCGGTGTCGCGCGCGAAGTCGGCGCTCTTGTGGCGGGCGTCGTACCCGACGACGACCAGGCCGCCGTCGTGGCCGTGCTTCCGCAGGTACGCCGCGAGCCCGGCCGCGGCCCGGATGACGACCGCGCGGTTCATCCGCATCGGCCCCGCGCCCAGCTCCCCGCGCAGCCCGGCGGTGCCGAACCGCAGGGTGCCGGAGAAGCGGGCGGCCAGTTCCTCCACGTCCCCCGCCTCGACGAGCCCGGCCAGCTCCTCCCGGGTCTCCGGATCGGGGTCCTCGGCCAGCCAGGACTGTGCCTGCGCGGTCAGATCCTCGTGCACGGTTGCCACGGTTTCTCCGCCTCTCGCGTGTCGCCTCACGGGCGGCGCGGTACGCCGCTCCTGCTTCGCTGCTTCGCTGCGCTCCCGCGCCGGTGGGCGCGGGCCTCCTCGTCCACCGCTACCCGGTGCGCCCCGCGCGACCGCCGGAGGGTGGGCCGTCCGGGTCCCCGGGGGCGCCGCGGGACCGGCCGGGTTTCCGGCCGCGCGCGGCCGCACACCACCCGTACCGCCGGATCCGTACCGCCGGACGGCGTCAGATGCGCCTGAGGACCTGGGCCAGCAGCGAGCCCATCCGGGCGGCCGAGTCGCGGCCCGCCTGGAGGACCTCCTCGTGGTTCAGCGGCTCGCCGGTCATGCCCGCGGCCAGGTTGGTGACCAGGGAGATGCCCAGCACCTCGGCGCCCGCCTCGCGGGCGGCGATCGCCTCCAGGACGGTGGACATGCCCACCAGGTCGCCGCCGATCGCCCGGACCATGCCGATCTCGGCGGGCGTCTCGTAGTGCGGGCCGGGGAACTGGACGTAGACGCCCTCCTCCAGGGTGGCGTCCACCTCCTGGCACAGCGTGCGCAGCCGCGGCGAGTACAGGTCGGTGAGGTCGACGAAGTTGGCGCCGACGATCGGCGAGACGCCGGTCAGGTTGATGTGGTCCCGGATGAGGACCGGCTGCCCGGGGCGCATTCCGGCGCGCAGCCCGCCGCAGCCGTTGGTCAGCACGACGGTCTTGCAGCCCGCGGCCACGGCCGAGCGGACCCCGTGGGCGACGGACGCGACACCGCGGCCCTCGTAGAAGTGGGTGCGGCCGAGGAAGACCAGCGCCCGCTTCTCCCCGAGCCGGTGCGAGCGGACCTTTCCGGCGTGGCCCTCCACCGCCGGCGGCGGGAAGCCGGGGAGGTCGGTGACCGGGAACTCGTGGTCCGGCTCCCCGAGCGCGTCGGCGGCCGGCACCCAGCCCGAGCCCATGACCAGGGCGACGTCGTGGGTCTCCGCGCCGGTCAGTTCGCGGAGGCGGGCCGCGGCGGCGTCGGCGGCGGCGTACGGCTCGCCGGAGTAGTCCGTGGTGGCAGATGCGTTCACGCGGATGAGGGTAGCCGGTTATCGCCTACGCGCGTAGACGGGTGTCCGATGAGTGGTCCCCCGAACGGCCGGAACCGGCCGGAAACCGCTCAGCAGGGGCGCTTGCGCAGCTCCGTCACGTAGTCGTGGGGCGCGCCGGCGGACTCCGCCGCGTCGGCGATCTCGCCCAGGTAGCGGGCCGAGGGCAGCCCGCCCTCGTAGCCGTTGAGGACGTAGCACCACGCCGGCTCGTCGCCGTCCAGGGTGTGCACCCGCACCCGCATGCGCCGGTAGACGTCCATGCCGACGCCCTCCCAGCGGTCCATGGAGTCCTCGTCCATGGGCGCGATGTCGTACAGCGCCACGAAGACCGTCGCCTTCGGGGCCTCGACGATGGTCGCCAGCGACCCCTCCCAGCCCATGTGCTCACCGCCGAAGGTCAGCCGCCAGCCGCTGAGCCACCCGGTGCCGCGCAGCGGGGAGTGCGGGGCGCGGCGGGACATCAACCGGGCGTCGAGGTTTCCGGCGTATGCGGCGTAGAGCGACATGCGACGAGGGTATAGCCGAGGGCGCGGACGAGCGGCGTCCGCCGCCCGGTGTGGCCGCCGTCACGGGCCCGGCGGGTGGTGGCCGGGGGCCGCGGGGCCCGTGCGAGACTGGGGTACGTGACTCGGATCGTGATCATCGGTGGTGGACCCGGCGGCTACGAGGCGGCCCTGGTGGCCGCGCAGCTCGGAGCGGAGGTGACCGTCGTCGACCGCGACGGTCTGGGCGGCGCGTCGGTGCTGACCGACTGCGTCCCCTCCAAGACGCTCATCGCCACCGCGGAGGTGATGACGAACTTCGACTCCTCCTACGAGGAGCTGGGCATCATCGTCGAGGACGGCACCCCCGACCCCGACAGCCCGGCCCGCGTCGTCGGCGTGGACCTGGGGAAGGTCAACCGCCGTGTGAAGCGCCTGGCGCTCGCCCAGTCGCACGACATCACCGCCTCCGTCACCCGCGGCGGCGCCCGGGTGATGCGCGGCCGCGGCCGGCTGGAGCCGCACCAGGCGCCGGACGGCTCGCGCGAGGTCGTGGTGCGGGCCGCGGACGGCAGCGAGGAGCGGCTGACCGCCGACGCCGTGCTCATCGCCACCGGCGGCAAGCCGCGCGAGCTCCCCGACGCCAGGCCGGACGGCGAGCGCATCCTGAACTGGACGCAGGTGTACGACCTCGAGGAGCAGCCCGAGGAGCTGATCGTGGTCGGCTCCGGCGTCACCGGCGCCGAGTTCGCGGGCGCCTACCAGGCGCTCGGCTCCCGGGTGACGCTGGTCTCCTCGCGCGACCGCGTACTGCCGGGCGAGGACCCGGACGCGGCGGTCGTGCTGGAGGACGTCTTCCGCCGCCGCGGCATGAACGTGATGTCGCGCTCCCGGGCCGCCTCCGTCAAGCGCGTCGGGGACCGGGTGGAGGTCACCCTCTCCGACGGCCGGGTCATCACCGGCAGCCACTGCCTGATGGCCGTCGGCGCCGTCCCCAACACCTCCGGCATCGGCCTGGAGGAGGCCGGGGTGGCGCTGAGGGACTCCGGCCACATCCGCACCGACCGGGTCTCCCGCACGACCGCGCCCGGCGTCTACGCGGCCGGCGACTGCACGGGCGTGTTCGCGCTCGCCTCGGTCGCGGCCATGCAGGGCCGGATCGCGATGTACCACTTCCTGGGCGAGACGGTGGCGCCGCTGGACCTCAAGACGGTCTCGGCGAACGTCTTCACCGACCCCGAGATCGCCACCGTCGGCTACTCGCAGGCCGACGTGGACGCCGGCCGGATCGACGCCCGCGCCGTCAAGCTGCCGCTGCTGCGCAATCCCCGGGCCAAGATGCAGGGCATCCGGGACGGCTTCGTGAAGCTGTTCTGCCGCCCGGGCACGGGGATCGTGGTCGGCGGCGTGGTGGTGGCGCCGCGCGCCAGCGAGCTGATCCACCCGATCTCGATAGCGGTCGACAACAACCTGACGGTCGAGCAGATCGCGAACACGTTCACGGTCTACCCCTCCCTGTCGGGTTCGATCGCCGAGGTGGCGCGGCAGCTTCAGACGCGGAAGACCGCCGAGGGGAGCTGACCTGCGGCCCGGTTCCACCGGGTCGTTCGCGTATACCACGGCAGGGTTCGCCCTACGAACAATTTCCGTTATTCAGTGGAAACAGCTGAAACCAGACGGTCGCCCGCGTTACTGTCTGTTTCGTGTTCGCTGCAGAACGTCGTCAACTGATCCTCGAAATGGTGCGGGCCAACGGAGCCGTGTCGCTCCGCGAACTCGCGCGTGTCGTCCAGACCTCCGAAGTGACCGTGCGTCGTGATGTCCGGGCGCTGGAGGCGGAAGGACTGCTGGACCGCCGGCACGGCGGCGCGGTGCTGCCCGGCGGCTTCACACGGGAGTCCGGCTTCCCGCAGAAGGCCCATCTGGCGACCGCCGAGAAGAGCGCGATCGCCGACACCGCCGCGAGCCTCGTCGAAGAGGGCGAGGCCGTCGTCGTCGGCGCCGGGACGACCACGCAGGAGCTGGCGCGCCGCCTGGCACGCGTCCCCGGTCTGACCGTGGTCACCAACTCCCTGCTGGTGGCACAGGCGCTGGCGCACGCCAACCGCGTCGAGGTCGTGATGACCGGCGGTACGCTGCGCGGCTCCAACTACGCGCTGGTCGGCAGCGGCGCCGAGCATTCCCTCCAGGGGCTGCGGGTCTCGCGCGCCTTCCTGTCCGGCAGCGGGCTGACGGCCGAGCGCGGCCTGTCCACCTCCAACATGCTGTCGGCGAGCGTGGACAGGGCGCTGGTCCAGGCCGCGGCGGAGGTCGTCGTCCTGGCGGACCACACCAAGCTGGGCGTCGACACGATGTTCCAGACGGTGCCCCCGGACCTCATCACCCGTCTGGTGACCGACGAGCCCCCGCAGCACGAGGAGCGGGCGGCGGCGGAGCTCCAGGCGCTGGCGGACCAGGGCGTCCGGATCACGGTGGCCGGCGCGGGGGCGGGCGCGGCCCCCGGCGCCGCGGGCGCGGCGGGTGCGGCGTACGGCGGTCCGACGGGGCCGGGCGGCCCGCCCGGCCCCGTCGGACCGGAGGGCGAGGGC
>NZ_JARVKV010000072.1 GCF_029813835.1 Streptomyces sp. DH37 | reverse complement strand
CAGCGACTCGCGGGTGAAGCGGCGGCCCGCCTCCAGCACCCCCACCCGGTAGCCCTTCTCGGTCAGCCGCAGCGCGGAGACCGAGCCGCCGAAGCCGGAGCCGACCACGATCACGTCGTAGTCGTACCCCTGGTCGCGCTCGTGCCCGTGATCGCGGTCGCGGTCGCGCTCGTGGTCGTGGTCGCTCATGGCGGCGGGCCCCCTCACCGCTCGTAGAGGGCGTCGATCCGGTCCGCGTGGGCGGCGGCCACGGCATGGCGCTTGACCTTCAGCGACGGGGTCAGCAGACCGTTGTCCTCGCTGAACTCCCCCTCCACCAGCGCGAATCTGCGGATCGACTCCGCCCGGGAGACCGCCTCGTTCGCGTAGTCCACGGCGCGCTGGACGTCGGCGAGGAGCTCGGGGTCGTTCTCCAGCTCGGCGAAGGGGGTGTCGAGGGGGCGCCCGCGCACCGACAGCCAGTGCTCCAGGGCCTCGGTTTCGAGGGTGATCAGGGCCGCGACGTAGGGACGGTTGTCGCCGACGACCATGCACTGCCCGATCGGCGGGCGGCTGCGCAGCCGGTCCTCCAGCACGCTCGGGGAGACGTTCTTGCCGCCGGAGGTGACCAGGATGTCCTTCTTGCGGCCGGTGATGGTGAGGTAGCCGTCCTCGTCCAGGCTGCCGAGGTCGCCGGTGGCGAACCAGCCGTCCCCGAGGGCCCGGGCGGTGGCCTGCGGGTCGTTCCAGTAGGAGGTGAAGACGATGCCGCCCCTGATCAGCACCTCGCCGTCGTCGGCGATGCGCACGGCGGTGCCGGGGATGGGCTGTCCGACCGTTCCCGGGCGCGGGTCCAGGGGCGGGACGAGGGTGGCGGCGGCGGTGGTCTCGGTGAGGCCGTAGCCCTCGTAGACGAGGATGCCGCAGGCGGCGAAGAAGAGGTTGAGACGGCGGTCCAGGGGGGAGCCGCCGCTGATGGCGTAGTGGAGCCTGCCGCCGAGTTCCTTGCGGACGCGCCGGTAGACGAGCAGGTCGTACAGGCCCCGCGCCAGGGAGAGCCTGATGCCGGGACCCGGGCCGGTGCCCCGGATCCCGTCGGTGAAGGCCTCCCCGTAGCGCACCGCGATGCGGTCGGCCCGGTCGAAGGAGGAGCCGCGGCCGATCCTCTCGGCCGTGGCGCGCCCGGTGTCGTGGATCTTCTCGAAGAGGTAGGGCACGCCGACGAGGAAGGTGGGCCGGAACCTCTTCAGCTCGGGCCGCAGTTCGTCGGGTTTGATGCTGGGCCAGTGGCCGAGTTCGATGCGCGCCTGGAGGCAGGCGATCTGGATGGTGCGGCCCAGGATGTGGGCCAGCGGCAGGAACAGCAGGGTGGACGCCGTCCGGTCGGTGACCGCCTCGAACACCGGGTGCAGCAGCTGCACGGTGTTGTACGCCTCGGCCTGGAGGTTGCCGTGGGTGAGGACGCAGCCCTTGGGGCGGCCGGTGGTGCCGGAGGTGTAGCAGACGGTGGCGACGGTGTCGGAGGTGAGGCCGGCACGGCGCTCGGCCACCTCCTCGTCGCCCACCTCCCGTCCCAGGTCGGACAGGAGGGCGACGGCTCCGGCGTCGATCCGCCAGGTGCGCGGCGGTTCGGGCAGGGACACCGCGGCGGCCGCGGCGGTGACGGCGTTCTCCTCGGTCTCGACGACGAGGAAGCGGGTGCCGGAGTCGCGCAGGATCCACTCGATCTGCTCGGCCGAGGAGGTGGCGTAGACCGGTACGGTCTGCCCGCCCGCGGCCCACACGGCGAAGTCGAACAGCTCCCACTCGTAGCGGGTGCGGGACATCAGCGCGACCCGGTCGCCGGGCCGGAGTCCGGCGGCGATCAGCCCCTTGGCGACCGCGGTCACCTCGCGGGCGAAGCCGGCGGCGGTGACCGGGACCCACCGGTCGCCCTCCCTGCGCCGCAGCACCACCGCGTCGGGGGCCTGTTCGGCGGCGGTGAAGGGGATGTCGGCGGTGGTGCCGGGGGCGACGGCCGGCGGAGTGCGCCACGAGGCCCGCGCTTCGCGTACGGCGCCGCTTTCCCGGATCAGCTCCACCACCACGCGGTCGGCGAGTTCGCTGCGCTGTCTCGCCCTCTTCAAGTCCTTGCGTACGCCCATGGTCGGCTCCTGTTCGCGGCGTGGGAGGACTGCACCGGCCGGTGCGGGGGGGTTGGTCGGCTCCGGTTCGGAGCGGGGTTCGGGGAGCGGGGTCCGCGGACGGGCGGGCCCGTACGGGGCGGTGGTCCGTACGGCCCGGCGGTCAGCGTTCGAGGACGGCGGTCACGCCCTGTCCGCCCGCGGCGCAGATCGATATCAGGCCGCGTACGGTCACCGTGCCGTCGTCCGCGGGTCCGCCGCGCTCGGCGGCCTTCTCGTGGAGCAGCTTGGCGAGGGTGCCGACGATCCGGCCGCCGGTGGCGGCGAAGGGGTGCCCGGCGGCCAGGGAGGAGCCGGCGACGTTGAGCCGGTCGCGGTCGACGGTGCCCAGCGGGCCGGGGAGGCCCAGGCGGTCCACGCAGAAGTCCTCGTCCTCCCAGGCGGCGAGGGTGGCCAGGACCTGGGAGGCGAACGCCTCGTGGATCTCGTAGAGGTCGAGGTCGCCGAGCTTCAGCCCGGCGGCCTCCAGCAGCTTCGGCACGGCGTGCACCGGTGCCATGAGCAGCCCGTCGGGGCCGTCGACGAAGTCGACCGCGGCGGTGCGGGAGTGGGTGAGGTAGGCCAGGACGGGCAGGCCGCGCTCGGCGGCCCACTCCTCGCTCGCCAGCAGCACGGTGGAGGCGCCGTCGGACAGCGGGGTGGAGTTGCCCGCGGTCATGGTGGCGCCGGCCGCGGCACCGCCCTCGCCGAACACCGGCCTCAGCCGGGCCAGTCGCTCCGGTGTGCTGTCCGGGCGCAGGTTCTGGTCGCGTTCCAGGCCCCGGAAGGGGGCGACCAGGTCGTCGAGGAAGCCCCGGTCGTAGGCGGCGGCCAGGCGCCGGTGGCTGGTCGCCGCCAGGGCGTCCTGGTCCGCGCGGGCGATGCCCCACTCGGCGGCGGTGCGGGCGGCGTGCTCGCCCATCGACAGCCCGGTGCGCGGCTCCGCGTTGCGGGGGATGTCGGGGACGGCGTGCCGGGGGCGCAGTCCGGCCAGGGCGCCCAGGCGCCGGGGCAGGGAGCGGGCGCGGCGGGCCCTCAGCAGCAGCTTCCGCAGATCGTCGTTGACGCCCAGCGGTGCGTCGCTGGCGGTGTCCACGCCGCCGGCGACGCCGCACTCGATCTGCCCCAGGGCGATCTTGTTGGCGACGAGGACGACGGTCTCCAGGCCCGTCCCGCACGCCTGCTGGACGTCGTACGCGGGAGTGCGGCGGTCCAGCGCGCTGCCGAGCACCACCTCCCGGGCGAGGTTGAAGTCCCGGCTGTGCTTGAGGACCGCTCCCGCCGCGAACTCCCCCAGCAGTTCGCCCTCCAGTCCGTGACGCTCGATCAGCCCGGCCAGCGCGGCGGAGAGCATCTCCTGGTTGGAGGCGGTGGCGTAGGGCCCGTCCGCCCGGGCGAAGGGGATGCGGTTGCTGCCGACGATCGCTGCGCGGCGGACGGCCGTTGCCATGGCCACCCCTCCTCGTGGTAGGAAACCCCTCTACTTACTTCGGAGTAAACTTACTCATGCGTAAGGAGAAATCAATGGTGGATCGCTACCAGAAACTGACGTCCTCCGGCCCCGGCGCCCTCCTCGCCCGGCGCCTGGGCCTGCCGCGCCCGGAGGTCCTGGAGCGCCACCGCCCGGGCCGTCCCGTCCTGTCCGGCCCGGTGGTCGTGGACGGCGCCCCCGGCGGCCGGCTGACCGAGTCGCTGCGCACGCTGGTGGCCTCGCTGCCGAGCGCCCCCGGCGGCTCCCGGGAATCCCCCGCCGCGCTGGTCTTCGACGCCACCGGCGTCGCCGACAGCGGCGGGCTGCGCGCCCTGCACGGCTTCTTCCACCCGCGGATCCGCTCCCTGGCCCCCTGCGGCCGGGTCGTGGTCGTGGGCACCCCGCCCGAACTGGCCGGCGGGGTGCGGGAGGCCGTCGCCCAGCGGGCGCTGGAGGGCTTCGTCCGCTCGGTCGGCAAGGAGCTGCGGCGCGGGGCGACCGCGCACCTGCTGCTCGTCGCGCCCGGCGCGGAGGAGGCGGTGGAGTCCACGGTGCGCTTCGCGCTCTCGGCCCGCTCGGCCTACGTCTCCGGGCAGGTGGTACGGATCGCCGCGCCCGTCCCCGCGGGCTCCGCCCCGGCCGACTGGGAGCGCCCGCTGGACGGGAAGGTCGCCGTGGTCACCGGCGCCGCGCGCGGCATCGGCGCGGTGGTGGCCGACACCCTGGCCCGGGACGGGGCGACGGTGGTCTGCCTGGACGTCCCCGGCCAGGGCGGCGAACTGCGCGCGGTGGCCGGGCGGATCGGCGGGGACGCGCTGGAGCTGGACATCACCGCCGACGGCGCCGACGGCGTCCTGGCGGAGCACCTGCGCGCCCGCCACGGCGGCGTGGACGTCGTGGTGCACAACGCGGGCATCACCCGCGACAGGACCCTGGGCCGGATGGACGCCGCGCGGTGGGACTGCGTGATCGCGGTCAACCTCACCGCCGTGGAGCGCCTGACGGACCGCCTGCTGGCTCCCGGCGACCCGGGGGGCCCGGTGCTGCGCGAGGGCGGCCGGATCGTGTGCACCTCCTCCATCAGCGGCATCGCGGGCAACGTCGGGCAGACCAACTACGCGGCGAGCAAGGCCGGTCTGATCGGGCTGGTCCAGGCCCTCGCGCCCGCCGTGGCCGAACGCGGCGTCACCGTCAACGCGGTGGCCCCGGGCTTCATCGAGACGAGGATGACGGCGGCGGTGCCCCTGCTCGTGAGGGAGGCCGGCCGCCGCATGAACAGCATGAGGCAGGGCGGGCAGCCCGTCGACGTGGCCGAGGCCGTCGCCTACCTCGCCTCGCCCGGCAGCGGCGGGGTCAGCGGCCAGGTGCTGCGGGTGTGCGGCCAGTCCCTGCTGGGAGCGTGAGGGGCGTGAAGAACCCGGGAAACGCCGAGAACGCAGAGAACGCAGAGAACACGGGAAACGCCGAGAACGCAGGGAACGCCGGCCGCGCGGGGCCGGAGACGCGGGAGCTGGCGTCCGTGCCGGGCACGGCCGGGCTGTACGCCCGCGCGCTGCTGCCCCGGTCCGGCGGCGGGCGGACCGGTCCGCTGCCGGACCGGCGGCTGGTGCTGCGCGACGTCGCGGCCGACCCCGGCCGGCTGCGCCGCTACGCCGGGGTGTGCGGTTTCGCCGACGCCTCCCGGCTGCCCGTCACGTACCCCCACGTCGTCGCCTTTCCGCCGGCGATGTGGCTGATGACGCGGAGGGACTTCCCGCTGCCGCTGCTCGGGCTGGTCCACGTCGCCAACCGGATCGAGCGGCACAGGCCCCTGGAGGCCGGGGAGCGGCTCACCTACCGGGTGTGGGCCGAGCGGCTCCGGCCGCATCCGAGGGGCACCGCCTTCGACGTGGCGGCCGAGGCCGACGACGGCGCCCGTACGGTGTGGCGGTCGGTCAGCACGTACCTGTGCCGGGGTCGCGGCGGGGCCGGCTCCGGGCCGCGCGCCCAGGACGCGCCCGGCGGCGGAACCGGCGGCGGCCCCGGCGGCAACGGCCTCCCCGACGGCCCGGGCGGCCCGGGCGGCCCGGTGCTGGACGAGCGCTGGGAGGTGCCCGGCTCGGCGGGGCGCGCCTATGCCGCCGTCTCCGGCGACCGCAACCCGATCCACCTGCACCCGCTCGCCGCGCGGCCGCTGGGCTTCCCGCGCGCCATCGCGCACGGCATGTGGACCAAGGCCCGCTGCCTGGCCGCGCTGGAGGAGCACCTGCCCGACGCCTACCGGGTGGAGGTCTCCTTCCGGGCGCCGGTCCTGCTGCCCGCGACGGTGCGCTTCCGCGCCACCGGACCCGCCGCGTCCGCCGGGAGGACCGGCGCGCTGTGGGACTTCCGGCTGTGCGGGGACGGCGACGGGGGGCGCGAGCACCTGCGCGGCGAGGTCTCGGCCCCGGCGGGCTGAGGTCACCCCCGGGCCGGGGCCTCCGGGACGGTCCGGACCTCGGGCGCCGCGCCGGAGCCGGGGCCCGGGGTCCCGGCGCCCTCCGGCGGCGTCCAGGTCTCCCCGGCGAGCACGTTGCGCATGCCGACCCACACCATGTTCATCAGACGCCGGGTGACCCGCTCGGGGGACTCGCCGGGGTGGCGCTCCATCCAGTCGGTGAGCGAGTCCGCCGCGCCCACCAGGGCGTGCGCCACGAAGTCGGCCTCCTCGTCGGCGACCGGGACCGGCCCGAGGGCCTCGCGGATCCCGTCCCGGACCAGGCCCGCCACCTGGGCCATGACCGCGCGGCGGGCCTGGGCGACCTCGGCGGTGATGGTCTCGCTGAGCTGCGACGCCTGGCGGTGGAGCACGACCCAGCTGTCGCGGTGCTCGGCCACGAAGGCGAAGAACGCCGACAGCCCCGCCCACAGGCGCAGTTCCGGGGTGCGGACGTCGCGCGCCGCGCCCTGAAACGCCGCCACCAGCCGCTCGGCCTCGCGGCGCAGGCAGGCGAGGAACAGGCCCTCCTTGGAGTCGAGGTAGAGGTAGACCATCGGCTTGGAGATGCCCGCCAGTTCGGCGATCTCGTCCACCGAGGCGGGGTGGTACCCGCGCCGGGCGAAGACCTGGACCGCCACGTCGATGATCTGCTGTTCCCGGATCTGCCGGGGCACCCTTCGCCTGCGCTTGTCACTCACCCTTGCCAGCCTACCTACCACGACGTAATCTTACTCACCGGTAAATTTACTCCAGAGTAAGAAGAGTGGAGGAGCCCCCATGACCAACGGCGTCAGCCGCGAGCCGGCCGACCTCGCCGCCCTCGACTTCGCGGCCGTCTCCCCCGAGGAGTTCGCACGGATCGTCAAGGGCCTGTCCGGCAGGGAGATCGCCGAGATCATGCGGGGCGAACTGCGGCTGCGCGTGCTCGGCGAGGTCTTCCGGCGCATGGAGCGGCAGTTCCGCCCCGAGAACGCCGGCTCCCTGGACGCCGTGATCCGGTGGAAGGTCACCGGGGAGACCGAGGTCGTCCACGAGACCGTCATCTCCGGCGGGACGTGCACGGTCCGCGAGGGCCGCGGCGACGCCGACCCGCACGTGACGCTGACCATGGGCGACGCCGAGTTCCTCAAGCTGGTCTCCGGCAACGCCAGCCCCGTGACGATGTTCATGACGCGCAGGCTGAGGCTGGCCGGCGACGTCGGCCTGGCCGCCGGCCTGACCCGCTACTTCGACATCCCCAAGGCGTGAGGGGCGGGCGGCGACCATGAGCGGTTTCTCCCTCGACCTCACCGAGGAGCAGAACGACCTGCGCGCCTGGGTGCACGGCTTCGCCGCCGACGTCGTACGCCCGGCCGCCGCCGAGTGGGACGAGCGGGAGGAGACCCCCTGGCCCGTCGTCAGGGAGGCGGCCCGGATCGGCCTGTACGGCTTCGAGTCCCTGGCCGACATGTACGGCGACCCCTCCGGCCTGTCCCTCCAGATCGCCAACGAGGAGCTGTTCTGGGGCGACGCCGGCATCGGCATGGCCCTGTTCGGCACCTCGCTCGCCGTCGCGGGCATCTTCTCCGCCGGCACCCCCGACCAGCTCGCCGAGTGGGTCCCGCAGTGTTTCGGCGACGAGGCCGACCCCAAGGTGGCGGCCTTCTGCGTCTCGGAGCCCGAGGCGGGCTCCGACGTCTCGGCGATGCGCACCCGCGCCCGCTGGGACGGGGCGAAGGACGAGTGGGTGATCAGCGGCCAGAAGGCGTGGATCACCAACGGCGGCATCGCGAACGTCCACGTGGTGGTGGCCTCGGTGGACCCGGAACTCGGCGCGCGCGGCCAGGCCGCGTTCATCGTCCCGCCCGGCACCCCCGGCCTGGAGGCCGGACGCAAGATCAGGAAGCTGGGGCTGCGGGCGTCGCACACCGCCGACGTCTTCCTGGACGAGGTACGGGTGCCGGGCCACTGCCTGCTGGGCGGGAGGGAGAGGCTGGACGCGCGCCTCGCCCGCGCCCGCGAGGGCGGACGGGCCAAGGGCCAGGCCGCCCTGGCGACCTTCGAGGTCAGCCGCCCCACCGTGGGCGCGCAGGCGCTCGGCATCGCGCGCGCCGCGTACGAGTACGCCCTGGAGTACGCGGGCGGACGGATCGCCTTCGGCCGCCCCGTCGTCGAGAACCAGGCCATCGCCTTCGCCCTGGCCGATCTGCGGACCGAGATCGAGGCCGTGCGCCTGCTGATCTGGCAGGCGGCCTGGATGGCCCGCAACGGCCGCGCCTTCGACGCGGCCCAGGGCTCGATGTCCAAGCTGCGCGCCGGCGAACTGGCGGTGGCCGCCACGGAGAAGGCCGTCCAGGTCCTCGGCGGCGCCGGGTACAGCCGGGAGCACCCGGTGGAGCGGATGTACCGGGACGCCAAGATTTATACGATTTTCGAGGGCACCAGCGAGATCCAGCGCCTGGTCATCGCCCGCGCGGTCTCCGGGCGGCACATCCGCTGACGGGGCCGCCGCGCTCAGCGCCCCCGCCCCCGGCGGTGCCAGGTGAGACCGCCGGGGAGGCGCACGGTCACGCCGCGGTACCCGCGGCCCAGGGTGATGTGCGCCCGGCGCGGGCCGAGGGAGACCGACCAGCCGTGGCGGCCGACGGTGAGCCGGACGAGCCCGGGGACGACCGTGATGTGCCGGTGGTAGTGCAGGGGCATGACGTCCTCATCCGGTGGTCGGGGCTGCCTCTCTCCCCCATGGTGCCCTGCCCCGGGAGCCGGGGCACCGGACCCCGGTGCGGCAGGATGGCCGGGTGAGGGGCATCGGGGACGTCGGGGACGCGGAGCGGGAGTTCGGCGCGCTGGGCGCGCGGGTGCGGCTGCACGCGCGCTGCGTGGACTGCGACCGGCAGACGGGCGTCCGGCCGGACGAGCCGGTGGTGCTGGCCTCGGTCGTCAAGGTGCCGCTGGTGCTGGAGTTCGCCCGGCAGGCGGCGTACGGCCAGCTGGACCCGGCCGAGCGGGTGCTGGTGCGGCGGACGGACCGGCTGGGCGGGACGGGGACGGCCGGGTGCCGGGACGACGTGGAGATGAGCCTGCGCGACCTGGCGGCCTTCGCCCTCTCGGTCAGCGACAACACCGCCGCCGACGTGCTGTTCCGCCGGGTGGGCGCGGACACCGTGGGCCTGCTGGTGCGGGAGCTGGGGCTGGAGGGCACGCGGATCGCCGGCTCGCCCCGCGATCTGCTGGAGAGCGTGCTGGCGGACGTGGGCGCCGCCGACCCGGCCGAGTTCGCCGCCGTCTACCCCACCCTCTCCCCCGAACGGATACGGGCCCTGCCCACCATGGACCCGCGGCGCACCAACAGCGGCACCGCCCGGGACATGACCCGGCTGCTCGCCCTGATCTGGACCGGCCGCGCCGGCCCTCCGCAGGCGTGCGCCGAGGTCAGGGAGCTGATGGCGCGGCAGGTGAGCTGGCACCGGCTGGCGGCGGCCTTCCCCGAGGAGGTCGCGGTCGCGGCCAAGTCCGGCACCCTGCCCGGCATCCGCAACGAGATCGGCGTCGTCTCCCTTCCGGAGGGCGGCCGTTACGCGGTCGCGGTGCTCGCCGAGACCGAGGGGCTCGGGCAGCGCCGCCCGGACCTGGATGCGGCGATCGGCGCGGCGGGGCGGGCGGCGGTGGAGGAGCTGCACGGCTGCTGCGGTCAGCCGCCGTCCGGCCGCCGCACCGCGTAGACCACGTCCCAGGGACGCGGCGCGCCGTCCGGTCCCGCCGTCTCCGGACCGGGCCGCCTCCCGGGCGGGCCGCCGGGACCGGAGGGACCGGTGAAGCGCTCCCCCGCCTCGGCGCGCAGCACCGCCGTGGCGGTGGCCGCCAGGCGGCGGGCGGCCGGGTGGGGCGCGGCGGCGGGCCGGACGAAGGAGACGGGCCACTCCAGGGCGTCCGCGTCGAGCGGGCGCCACAGGACGCGGGGCTCCTTGCGGGCCACGGCCTCGTGCGCGAGCGCGACCCCGCGCCCGGCGATCACCAGGCCCATCACCACCTCGGGGCTTCCGGCGTGGACGGTCCGCGGCGGGTGGTAGCCCTGCGCGCGGCAGGCGTTGAGGGTGGCGTCGTACAGGCCCGGCGCCGCCTGCCGGGGGAAGATCACCAGCGGACTGCCGCCGAGCGCGGCCAGGGGCAGCGGGCCCGCCCCCGCGAGCGGGGAGCCGCGGGGCAGGACGACTCCCAGCGGCAGGCCGGTGACCGGTTCGCTCACCAGCCCGGCCAGTTCCACCGGGTGCTGGAGGAGCCCGGCGTCCAGCTCCTTCTCGGCCAGCAGCCTCACCTGCTCGGCGGTGCTCAGCTCCCGCGGTTCCACCTGTACGCCGGGGGCCTCGGCGGCGAAGGCGGTCAGGACGCGGGCCAAGACGCGCCCGGGCAGTTCCGGCGGTACGCCGATCCGCAGGGTTCCGTGCTCGCCCCGGTCGGCGCGGGCGACCAGGGCCCGCACGCGCTCGGCCCGGTCCAGCAGTTCCCCGGACTCGGCCAGCAGCACCTCGCCCGCGGCGGTCAGCCGTACCCCGCGCGAGGAGCGCTCGAACAGCTGCGCGCCGAGTTCCTCCTCCAGCCCCCGGATGCTCCGGCTCAGCGGCGGCTGGGCCATGCCGAGCCGTTCGGCCGCCCGCCCGAAGTGCAACTCCTCGGCGACGGCCCGGAAGTACCTCAGGTGCCGTAACAGGTCCACGCTGGGACGATACCGTTTCCGGTATCGCCGGGGACGGTTTTCGATCTTGGACGGGCCGTCACCGCGCGTGCTCTGATGCCCGCATGCGATCACTTTCCCGATCCTCACGTTCCTCCGCCGTGTCCCGGCGCGGTCTGCTCGGCGCCTCGGCGACCGGTCTGGCGGCCGCCGGCCTGACCACGGCCGCCCCGGCGGGCGCGGCGGCCCCGGCGGCCCCGGCGGCGCGTCCGGGGAGGCGCTCCGCCCGCCCCGAGCCGGGGAGGTCCGGCATCCGGCTGCGCTGGCTGGGCAACAACGGCTGGGAGATCCGGGTCGCACGGCCCGGCGCCACGCCCGCCACCGTGCTCATCGACCCCTGGCTGACCCGTTTCCGCACCGGCACCTACTCCGAGGAGGGCGCCGACCCGGGGACGAGGCTGACGGTCGACCGGGCCGCCATCGACCGCCACCGGCTGCGCGCGGACCAGATCCTGGTCACCCACGGCCACTACGACCACCTGCCCGACGTACCGCACCTGGCGGCCACCACCGGCGCCACCGTCCTGGGCACCGAGAGCCACGCCAACATGATGCTGGCGCTGGCCGGACCGGAGGAGCGGCGCGCTCTGGAGGACCAGTTGTCGGTGGTGCGCGGCGGCGAGCACATCCGGTTCGAGGGCTACTCGGTCCGGGTGCTGCGCTCCCTGCACTCCATGCCGGGGCCGCGCGCCCGGGTGCCCTTCCCCGGCACCCGCCCCGGCGGCCCGCCGCCCCGGCCGAGGACGATCGCCGACCTCGTCGAGGGCGAGACCCTGGCGTACGCGGTCACCTGCGAGGCGACCGGCTTCACCGTGGTGAACTTCGGCGGCTCCAACTTCAGCGCCGCCGACCTGGCCGGACTGGCCCCGGACCTGGCGATGATCCAGCCCGGGGGCTCCACCGTGCACGACTACGTGCCGCGCCTGCTGTCCTGCCTGGACCACCCGCCGTACGTCGTGCCCACCCACTGGGACGACATCGACGAGCCGCTGGACGAACCGGCCGTGGACTGGGGCGGTCTGACGGGCCTGCGGAAGGCGGTGGAGGCCGCGAGCCCGGACACGCGCTTCGTGGTCGTCGACCATCTGGAGACGTTCACGCCCTGACGTTCCGGGCCGCGGACTCCGGGCCGCGGACCGCGGATTCCGGGCCGCGGCCGTTCGGCGGGTGCCGAAGGGCCGCGGCCCGGGGTGCGCCCGCCGCGCGGCGGGCGCGTCTCAGCCGAACGGGACGACGGCGACGGGCGCCTTGGCGTGGTGCATGACCGCGTGGGCGACCGGCCCGATGTGGAAGCCGATCGGCGAGCGCCGCTTGCGGCGGCCGACGACCACCAGCGAGGCGTCCTCGGAGGCCTCCAGCAGGTGCCGGGCGGGCCTGCCCACCACGGCCTGCGCCTTCACCTCGACGTCGGGGTACTTCTCCCGCCAGTGGCGCAGCGCGTCCTCCAGGACGCGGGCGCTCTCCCTGGCCAGGTCGGTGGCCAGGCGGGGGTCGACGGCGATGGGGTCGACGCCGTAGACCAGCGGCGGGTTCCAGCCGTGGATGACCCGCAGCGGGGCGCCGCGCCGGGAGGCGGCGTCGAAGCCGAACTCGATCAGCTCGTCGGACGGCCGGTACAGCTCCAGGCCCATGACGACGTCGCGGGCCGGTACGGGCGGCTCGGTGCCCGCCGGCCCGCCCTCCTCGGCGGTCCCGGCCCGCACCAGCACCACCGGGCAGTCGACGCGGGCGACGGTGGACAGGCCGACGGAGCCGACCAGGAAGCCGGTGACGGGGCCCAGGCCGCGGGTGCCGATGACCAGGACCTCGGCCTGCTCGGCGGCTGCGGTCAGCACCTCGGCGGGGCGGCCGGTGAGCTGGTCGGTGGTGATCTCCAGCCCCGGGTGGCGGCCGGCGAGGTCGTTGGCGGCCTCGCGCGGGATCCGCTGGGCCCAGTGCTGCCGGGCCTCGGGGTCGGCGAAGGAGTCCGGCGGGGTGAAGGGGTCGGGCTCCCGTACGTGGACGAGGTGCAGCGGCACCTTGCGCCGCATCGCCTCCCGGGCCGCCCAGTCGGCGGCGGCCAGGCTCTCGCCCGAGCCGTCCACACCCACGGTGACCGTACGCACCATCACACACCTCCACGAACGACGCGGCTCCCTGCCGCTCTGTTTCCATGATCGGTTCGGGTACCCGCGATCGGCAGGGGTCACTGGTCCCTCCTCGCGGGCCCAACGTCCCGCCGTGCCCCGGCCACCGGACCGGCCGGGGCGCTGCGGCCCCGGGAGGCCCGCCGGAGACAACGACCGGGGAAGGCGGCCGGGGAAAAGTCGGGGAAGGCGGCCGGGGGAAAGCCGGGGAAGGCGGCCGGGGGGCTCGCGCCGGAGCCGCGGGCTCGTCGCAGCCGGGTCATCGCAGCCAGGGGAGCCTGCGGACCGGGGACAGCCGGGCCCACCGGCGGCCCAGGCCCCAGGTGTCGCCCGCCGCGGTGACCGCCAGGGCGATCAGGACGACGGCGTACACCACGTGGTAGTCCACGACCGGGTTGGTCGACATGCTGGGGCTGCCGTCCGACAGGTGCTGGGCCAGGGGCCACTCCGCCGCCCACATCAGCGCCATCATCACGGTGCCCGCGGCCGCCGCGAGCCGCAGCGCGACGCCGGCGGTCAGCGCGAGGCCGATGCCGAGCAGGCCGAGCATGAACAGCCAGTCCGCCCAGGCGGCCCCGGCGATGTCGTGGAAGACCGACTCCAGGGGACCGACGGCCACACCGCTGAGGAAGCCCTCCGTGGGCGAGCCGCCCTCGGTCCAGGCCCGCTCGGCGGGGGTCGCGTAGTCCAGGCCGAAGGTCTTGTCCAGGAACGCCCACAGGAAGACGAACCCGGTCAGGACGCGGGCGCCGGCCAGGACGCGGGCCGCGGTCGGCGCCGCCGGCACCACGGCCGCCCCGGCCGCCGTCTCACCGGACGCGGGTGCGGTCCGGGTGGTGCGCCGCACCGGGAGGTGGAACCCCCGGTGACCGTGCGAGTGGCCGTGGACTGCCATGTCTCTCATCCCCTCCGCGTGGATCCGCCCGCCGTTCGGGCGCATCCACACCATCGCGCGGCGCCGCGCGGCGGCGGAGGGGTCCGCGGGCCCGGACGCGGGGGCCGAAGGTCCCGTCTCCGGCTCCCGTACGGCCCCTGCCCCGGCGGGAGGAGGGGACCGACGATGACGGGTGAGGCCCGCCCGCCGGTCAGGGAGTACAACGGGAGTAGGGAGCGTTGGCGGACCGCCACGGCACCCGGCCCGGCAGCGGACGCCTCCGCGCACACCATCCGCCCCAGGGAGGCCCGCCATGATCGTGACCGCCAACAACCTGCTCAGGGCACTGCCCCCCGAGGGGCGCGACCGGCTGATGGAGCTCGCCCGCGAGGTCTCCTTCCCCGCCGGCGCGCGCATCTCCGAGGAGGGCCACCGGGCCGACCGGTTCTGGGTGATCCGGACCGGCTCGGTCACCCTCGACATGCGCGTGCCCGGACGCCGTCCGGCCGCGGTGGAGACCCTCTCCCACGGCGACCTGCTGGGCTGGTCCTGGCTCTTCCCGCCGTACACCTGGCAGCTGGGCGCCGAGGCGCTCAGCCCGGTGCGGGCGCTGGAGTTCGACGCGGCCCGGGTGCGGGAGCTGTGCGAGGCGGACCCGGTGCTGGGGCGCGCGGTGGCCCTGCGGGTGGCCGAGATCGTCGCGCACCGGCTGCAGGCCGCCCGCACCCGGCTGCTGGACCTGTACGGGCCGTACGGCAGCGGGCCGCTGTCGTGACGCGCGCGCCGTGGCGCACACGGCGACCGGATCCGAGGAGGACGCCATGGACCGCACCCCGCACACCCCGCACACCCCGCACATCGTCAGCGACGTCATGACCCAGACCGTCGTCTCCGTCGGCCGGGACGCCCCGTTCAAGCAGATCGTGATGACCATGGAGCAGTGGAAGGTCAGCGCCCTGCCGGTCCTGGAGGGCGAGGGCCGCGTCGTCGGCGTGGTCTCCGAGGCGGACCTGCTGCCCAAGGAGGAGTTCCGGGACGGCGACCCCAGCCGCATGGAGCAGTTGCGTCGCCCGGAGGAGCTGGCCCGGGTGGGGGCGGTGGCCGCGGGCGAGCTGATGACGGCGCCGGCCGTCTGCGTCCACGCCGGCGCCACGCTGGCCGAGGCGGCGCGGATCATGGCGCGCCGGCGCGTCAAGCGGCTGCCCGTGACCGACGCCGGCGGCCTGCTGGTCGGTGTCGTCAGCCGGGGCGATCTGCTGAAGGTCTTCCTGCGCCCGGACGAGGAGATCGCCCGGGAGGTGCGCCACGAGGTGGTCGAGCCCCTCTTCCCCGGCGCGGACCGGAGTGTGGAGGTGCGCGTGGCGGACGGCGTGGTCACCTTCACCGGCGAGATCCGCGACACGGCCCTGGTCCCGGTGGCGGCCCGGATGGCGCGGTCGGTCGAGGGGGTCGTGGACGTGGGGTTCGATCTGAGCCGCCCGGGCGTCGCCGGCCGGCACGAGCCGCCCGTGGCGGGCCCGCTGCCCTGAGCCGGGCGGCCCCCTCACCCGTGGTCCGGCCGCGCGCACGGGCGGTGGGGCCGTTGGGCCCTGGCGTCGGGCGGGCCGGTCGGGGCACGATCGTGGGGCAGGGGGCGTGCCCCTGTCCGACAGCGTGAAGGAACCGTATGACCCAGGCCCAGCAGTTCACCCCACAGACACCGATCCGGGTGTTCCTCCTCGACGACCACGAGGTGGTACGGCGCGGCGTGCACGACCTGCTGGACGCCGAACCCGACATCGAGGTGGTCGGCGAGGCCGGCACGGCCGAGCAGGCCCTCGCCCGCGGCCCGGCCCTGCGCCCGCACGTGGCCGTGCTGGACGTGCGCCTGCCGGACGGCAACGGCATCGCCGTCTGCCGCGAGCTGCGCTCGCGGATGCCGGAGCTGGCGTGTCTGATGCTCACCTCGTTCGACGACGACGACGCGCTGCTGGACGCGATCATGGCCGGCGCCTCGGGGTACGTCCTCAAGCAGATCAAGGGCTCGGACCTGGTCTCCGCCGTCCGCACCGTCGCCTCCGGGCAGTCCATGCTGGACCCGGCCACCACGGCGCGGCTGATGAACAGCCTGCGGGTGCAGGACACCGGGGAGGCGCCCGAGGAGCCGCGGGACGCCGCGCTGGCCTCGCTGACGCCGCGCGAGCGCGACATCCTGGCCCTGATCGGCGAGGGGCTGACCAACCGGCAGATCGGCCGGCGGCTGTACCTGTCGGAGAAGACGGTCAAGAACAACATCTCGCGCCTGCTGGCCAAGCTCGGGGTCGAGCGCCGCGTGCAGGCGGCCGTCATCGCCACCCAGACCGCCCCGCACTCCCCGGGGCAGCCCCCGCGCTGAGCGGGGCTCCCCGGCCGCGGGACCGCCGTCCCGCGGGACCGCCGTCCCGCGGGGCGGCGGTTCCGTGCTTTTCGTCCCGGATGGGGACCGGTCGGCCCTATCCCCCGCCCGGGCGGCGTACGCACCATGGAGGCATGCACCGACACGACGGCTTCCGCGAACTCGACCGGCAGGAGTGCCTGCGCCTGCTGGAGCAGGTCCCCCTGGGCCGCGTCGTCTACACCGAGAACGCGCTGCCCGCCGTCCTCCCCGTCAACTTCTTCCTGGACCGCGACCTGGGGGTGGTCCTGCGCACCTCGGCCGCGTCCCGGATGGCCCGCGCGGTGGACACCAGCGTGGTCGCCTTCGAGGTGGACCGGTTCGAGGAGGCGACGCGCTCCGGCTGGAGCGTGGTGGTCACCGGGCGCGCCGCGCTGGTGACCGATCCCGCCGAGGCCGAGCGGCTCGCCCGGTCCGGGCCGGTCTCCTGGGCGCCGGTCGGGGACGGGGCCTTCGTGCGGATCGAGCCCGAGCTGGTGACCGGCCGGGTGCTGGAGAACGTCTCGCCGGGCCACCGCGCGACCGCCTGACCCGCCCCGCGCGGCCGGCCGGCGGGTGCCGGGCGGTCCGGCGTAGCGGCCGTCAGTCCAGCCGGACGGTGAGCAGCACCAGGGCGTCGGTCCCGGCGGTCAGGCGGTGCCGTTCGGCCGGGATGGCGAGGAGGTCGTGCTCCCGCAGCTCCCAGGAGCGGTCGACGGTGCTCAGCGTCACCCGGCCGCTCAGGCACAGCAGCGTCGCGGCGCCCGGGGCCCGGTGCTCGGCCAGTCCGCGGCCCTCGGCCAGCGCCACCAGGGTCACGCTCAGTCCGGGGACCTCGACGACGGTCTGCGCCTTCCGCCCGGATTCGGCCGCCCCCGCCTCGGCCAGCAGCCACTCTCCCTGGGCCGTCAGTCCCGCGACCTCGCCGGCCGGGTGCTTCTCGCGGTCCGGCTCGGGACCGCCCTGCGGAGTGATCATCGGATGCGCTCCCCTCCGCGCCGGGGGCGCACGCGAGCTGCGTGCCCGGCCGCGGTAGACGATGTACGGACGGGTGAGGTACCCCACCGGCGCGGTCGGCATGTGGTCCGGACGGGTGAAAGGCCGGCCGGCGCGCTGCACGCGTGCGGCCGGAACGGCGCCGGGCGGGGCGCGCGGAACCTTCAGGAGCGTGGACCGAGCCGCTTCTCGAACCAGTGCTCGGCGTACTTCGCGCCGTTGTAGTCGGGGATCTCGGTGTAGCCGCACCGCGCGTACAGGGCACGGGCCTCGACCAGGTCACCGCGGGTGTCCAGCCGGATCACCCGCGCGCCCAGCACCTCGCGGGCGGCGTGCTCGGCCGCCGCCAGCAGCCGCGCTCCCCCGCCCGTCCCCCGCGCCCCGGGGTGGACGAAGAGCCGGGTCAGTTCGGCGGTCCCGGGCGCCAGGACGCGCAGGCCCACGCACCCGGCGGGCCGCCCCCCGTACCGGCCCACCACGAAATGGCCGGTGGGGGCGGTGAGGTCGTCGCTGGGCTCCTCGGCGAGCACCGCGTCGACCTCCCCGGCCGTGACGCGGCGGCCGTGGTAGCGGCTGACGATGTCGTCGTAGTACGCGCGCAGCAGGGCCGCGGAATCGGGGTGCCCGACGGGCAGGGGCGCGATGTCCCAGAGGTCTCGGCGGTCGGCGTTCACGCGCCCCATCCTCACAGGCGCGGCCCGTCGCGTCCTCCCGGTTTCCGCCGGCGGTTCCCGCCCGGCCCGGGCCGCTGTCGCACCCCGCCCGTAGGGTGGCGGCATGTCGGAGCGAGCGACCGCGGCGGAGGTACGGATCGAGCCCTGGGGCGAGGACGACCTGCCCCTGCTGCGGCGCGCCAACGCGCCGGAGATGACCGAGCACCTGGGCGGTCCGGAGAGCGCGGAGAAGGTCCTGGACCGCCACCGCGGGTACGTCGGCATGACCGCCGGCGCCGCCACGGGCGCCGGCTGCATGTTCCGCGTGGTCCTGCTCCCCGGCCTGGCGAAGGCGGGCACCATCGGCTACTGGGAACGGCCGTGGCGGGACGCGGTGGTGTACGAGACCGGATGGACGGTCCTGCCCGAGTTCCAGGGCCGCGGCATCGCCGCGGCCGCCGCCCGGGCCGTCGTCGCCCGCGCCCGCGCCGAGCGCAGGCACCGGTTCCTGTACGCCTTCCCCTCCGTCGGCAACCCCGCGTCGAACGGGATCTGCCGCCGGGCCGGCTTCTCGCTGGTGGGCGAGTGCGAGTTCGAGTTCCCGCCGGGACGCCTGATGCGGAGCAACGAGTGGCGGCTGGACCTCGCCGCGGCTGCCGGGGGCGCTGGAGAAAGCTCTGAGGGAGCCCTGAGGAAGCGCTGAGGAAGCGGTGGGAGGGCGCCGAGAGGTGCCGGGGGCCGCCAGGAGGGCGCGTCCTACGCCGACAGCGCCTGCTCGCCCCCGCCGTGGCCGTCGTCCCGGGCGCAGACGGCGGCCAGTTCGTCCAGGGACAGTCCCAGTACGGCCGCCAGCGCCGCCACGGTGAAGAACGCCGGAGTGGGCGCCCGTCCGGTCTCGATCTTGCGCAGCGTCTCCGCCGACACCCCGGCCGCCGCGGCGACCTCCACCATGCTGCGTTCACCGCGTGCTCCGCGCAGCAGCGCGCCGAGCCGCTCCCCGCGCTGCCGCTCCCACGGGGTCAGAGGAGTCCTCACCATGACCGTGATACTAATACCGGTATAAGAATTGGGTCGCGCCGGGCCGGCGCGGTACGGACAGGGAGTGGCGGAGCATGGTGGAGATCAAGACCGACGCGGCGCTGGAGGCCATGCGGGAGGCCGGGCGCGTCGTGGCCCGCACCCTTGCGGCGGTCCGGGACGCGGCGGCCGTCGGCGTGTCCCTGCGGGAGCTGGACGAGGCGGCGCGCGCCGTCCTGGAGGAGTCGGGGGCGCGCTCGCCCTTCCTGGGGTACCGCCCCTCCTTCGCCCCCACCCCGTTCCCGGCGGTGGTCTGCGTGTCCGTCAACGACGCGATCGTGCACGGCGTCCCCGACGGGTACCGGCTGCGCGACGGCGACCTGGTCAGCGTCGACTGCGGTGCGGAACTCGACGGCTGGACCGGCGACGCCGCCGTCAGCTTCACCGTGGGCACCCCCCGCCCCGCCGACCTGGAGCTGATCAAGGCCACCCGGGAGGCGCTCGACGCCGGCATCGCGGCGGCCACCGTCGGGAACCGGATCGGCGACATCTCGCACGCCGTCGGCGCCGTCGCCGGGGCGGCCCGCTGCGGCATGCCCCGGGACTTCGGCGGCCACGGCATCGGCCGCCGCATGCACGAGGACCCCCACGTCCCCAACCGCGGGCGCCCCGGCCGCGGCTTCCCCCTGCGCCACGGACTGGTCCTCGCCATCGAGCCGATGCTCATGGCCGGTGGGAGCGACGCCTACCGCACCGACGCCGACGGCTGGACGCTGCGCACCACCGACGGCAGCCGGGCGGCCCACATCGAGCACACCGTGGCGGTCACCGAGGAGGGCCCGCGCGTCCTCACCCTGCCCTGACCGGAGCCCGCGTCCCCCGTCACGCCCCGGCGCGGGCGGGGGGGCGCGCACGCGGCGGTCCCCCGGCGGGCCGCCAGTTGGTACAGCCGGGCGGTGTGCCGGTGGGCCGGCCGGTCGGTGACCGCCGGCTCCAGCCGTTCCAGGTCGGCGTGGAAGGCCGGGTCGTGCTTGCGCTCGTCGTCGGCGATGTGGTCGCAGACGCTGCGGATGCCGTAGCGGTCCGCCCGTGGGCAGCCCAGGCCGTCCGGCAGGGAGGCGATCTCCTCGGCGGTGTACAGCGCCATGGTGGTGCCGAAGGTGCGGCCGTCGGCCCGGTCCCGGTCGAGGGCCGCCGGCGCCGCGGCCGGGCCCAGTCCGCGTACGGCCGCCACCAGCGGCGCGGAGTGGCGGTTGACGGCCATCACCGACAGGACGCCGCCCTCGCGCAGCGGCGCCACCGCGGCGGCCGGCATCGCGGGCGCGTGGTCCACCACGGTCACGCGGTGCCCGCGCGGCCGACCGGACCGCGTCGCCCCCGTCTCCCTCCCCCGGCGAGGTCCAGGATCCGCAGGGAGCCGCCGCCCAGCCGGTCCGGGTGACGCAGGAGGTCGGCCTCGGCCAGGGCGAAGCGCGGCCGGCCCGGGGGGCGTCCTGCCACTGCCGCCAGGCGGTCATGGAGGAGTCGAAGGTCCGGGCCGTCTCGGGCATGCGGGAGCCCGGCGGAGGCTCCGACTCGCCGATCACGCACCGGACTCCTGGTCCGTACCAATGCTCTGCCGATGTATTGCCGCGACGGACCGGGACGCCCAAGCTGTCGGGCATGGACCTGGAACTGCGGCACCTGAAGACGATCCGGGCGATCGCGGACGCGGGCAGCCTCACCCGGGCGGCCACGGCGCTGGGCCTGGCCCAGCCGGCGCTCAGCGCGCAGCTCAAGCGGATCGAACGCGCCCTGGGCGGTTCGCTGTTCGCCCGCGGGCGGTACGGAGTGCGGCCGACCGCGCTCGGCGAGCTGGTGCTGGACCGGGCCGGCGTACTGCTGCCCGCGGTGCGCGAACTGCAGGAGGAGGCCGTGCGGTTCGCGCAGGCGTGGGACGGCATGCCGCGCTTCCGGCTCGGCGGTACGCACGGCCCGCTGCTGGGCGGGGTGGTGGACCGGCTGGCGGCGTCCCATCCCGGAGTCGCGGTGACCACGCGCACCTCCTGGTCGGAGCGGGAGATCGCCGCGCTGGTGATCGAGGGGCGGGTGGACTTCGCGCTGGTCGGCGCCTGCGGGGAGAGCCCGCCGCCCGCGGCGGACCGGCTGGTGTGGCGGGAGATCGCGGTCGACCCGGTGTTCGTGATGCTGGGCCGGGACCATCCGCTGGCCGGACGGCGCGAGGTGGAGCTGGGGCTGTTGGCGGAGGAGTCCTGGACGGACGTGCCGGGGGACGGCTGCTTCGCGGACTGTTTCGCCGCCGCCTGCGCCCGTGCCGGGTTCACCCCCGCCCGCGTCTACGAGACCGACACCGCCTCGTGCGTCCATCTGGTGCAGGTGGGGCGGGCGGTCGGGCTGTGCCGGGCGACGTTCCCGCCGACGCCCGGTCTGGTGACCCGCCCGCTGGTCGGCGCCCCGCTGCGCTGGCGGCACCTGATCGGCTGGCATCCGGGCGCGTCCGCCGCGGGTGTCGCGGCGTCGGTGGTCGGGCACGCCCGCGCGGCGCACACCGAGGCCGCCGCGCGCAGCACGAGTTACACCCAGTGGCTGGCGGACCACCCCGGTTCCGGCGCGACACCCCCGGCCGCGACCGGACACCACGGCCCCGTCTGACCCGGCGGGCCGGCGGCCCGCACCGCGCGGGTCAAGAGGGCCGTAGAAGAGCGGAATTGGGGTGCCGTGGGGGGTTCCGCTGGTCAGAGGGGTACGCCCGGATGGATGCGGACCGCCGGTACCTCCTCCGACGGCGCCTCCCTCCGTCCGCTACAGTCCGTCCTCCTGGGAAGTGCCACAAGGGGGCGGAAATGCGTCGCGATACATGCCCGGTCTGCGAGCACAGGGCACCGGTGACCAACGAGATCATCGGCGACCACGAGAGCGAGGGCCGGAGCTGCCGGGGAACGGGCCGGAAGGCCGTGGAACGGCGGCCCCTGCGGGAGGGCGTCCCGCGATCCGCCGGGGAGGACACCCGGTCGAAGACGGTGGTGCGCGTGTACGCGGCCCTGGCGCTGGTCGTCCTGCTGCTCCTCGTCCTCGGCGCGGTCCTCGGCTCCCCGCCGCTCCTGGTGGGCGGCTCCGTCCTCCTCGTCGTGGCGGGGCTCGGCGTCCTGCTGGGCCGCGGCACCGCCCGCAAGCCGGCCCGCGGGCGGGCCGGTGAGCCGGGCGGGACCGGAACGGAGGCGGCGGACGCCGTCCAGACCGAGCCGGAGCCACAGGCCGGGGCACGGCAGGAGGAGGAGCACCGCGGGAGCGGGGCGGAGGCGGCCCCGCGGCCCGTTCCCGCCGAGGAAGTCCCCGCCGAGGGAGTCTCCGCGGAGAAGGTCCCCGCGGAGGAATCGGTCCGGGAACGGCCGTCGGCCGGGGGGCTGTTCATCCCCTTCCCCGACGGTCCCGGCCGGGAGAGCGCCCGGGCGGACCGGGAGGAGAGCGACGGCGGGGCCCTCCGTACGCCGGAGCCCGCACCGGTCGACGACTCCCCGGCCGAGGAGGCCGGGGCGCCCGAGGCGCCGGTGGACAAGGCCCCTGCCGCGTCCGCCGCTCCGGTGGACGGACCCGCACCGGCCGCTGAGGAAGCCGCCGCACCCGCACCTGCCGCCGAGCCCGTCCCGGTCACCGAGGAACCCACCGCATCCCCGGCCAAGTTCGCTCCGGTGGACGAACCCACCCCGGTCACCGAGGAGCCCGCCGCACCCGCACCTGCCGTCGAGCCCACTCCGGTCACCCAGGAACCCGGGCTCCACGCCGAGAAGGCCGAGACGCCCGCCGAGAAGGCCGAGGCAGCCGCCGACGAATCCGCACCGGCCGTCGCGGAAGCCGCCCCGCTCGCCGAGGAGCCCATCGGCGACAGGGCCGCGGAGCCGGAGGCACCCGCCACCGAGGCCGAGCCGACCACCGAGGCCCCCGTCGCGTCCGCCGCACCGGTGGACGAGCCCGTCCCGGTCACCGAGGAGCCCGCCGCGCCCCCCGCTCCGGTGGACGGACCCGCCCCGGCCGTCGAGGAAGCCGCCGAGCCCGCACCTGCCGTCGAGCCCGTCCCGGTTACCGAGGAACCCACCGCACCCCCGGCCAAGTTCGCTCCGGTGGACGAGCCCGCACCGGCCGCTGAGGAAGCCGCCGCACCCGCACCTGCCGTCGAGCCCGTCCCCGTTACCGAGGAACCCACCGCACCCGCCGCCGAGTTCGCTCCGATGGACGAACCCACCCCGGTCACCGAGGAGCCCGCCGCACCCGCACCCGCCGCCGAGCCCACTCCGGTCACCGAGGAACCCGGGCTCCACGCCGAGAAGGCCGAGACGCCCGCCGTGGAGGCCGAGGCAGCCGCCGACGAACCCGCACCGGTTGCCGAAGCGCCCGCCGTCGCCGCCGTCACCGCCGAGGCCCCGGAACCGGCGGCGGAGGCGGAGCCGGAGGCGCCCATCGGCGAGTCCGCGCCGCTCGTGCCCGCCGCCCGGCCCGCACCGGCCGCCGACGAGCCCGCCGGGGAGCCCTTCGCCCGGCAGGCCGAGGCCGCCGGGCTGGAGGTCGAGGCCCTCCGTGAGATCGCGCAGGCGGTCGTCACCGAGCAGAACGCCAGCATGGTCTACGTGCAGCAGCGCTTCTCCCTCTCCCGCCCGGTCGCCCGGCGCGCCCTCGACGCGCTCGAACAGCTCGGCCTGGTCTCGGCCCCGGCCAAGAACGGCCGCCGCAAGACGCTGGTCACGTCCCTCGACGACCTCACCCCGTCGGGCGGACGGTGAGCCGTGTGCGGCGGCACCGCGGAATCCGCAGGCCGGACGACGGCATGAGGCGGCTTCCATAACGCGATGGGGAGAGGAGAACTGACAGCTCCTCTCCCTGTCGTGTCCGCGTCTACGGTTTCGGTCACCCCGACGAAACCGAGGAGACCCACATGCTCCACAGACGCGTCATAGGCGTGTGCGCCGGCGTCGTGGCGGCCGGCGCGCTCGCCCTGACCGGGCTGCCGGGCACCGCGACGGCCGATCCCGCCGCGTCCGCCCGGCAGACCACCGGCGCCCCGTCGGCACCGTCCGCCCTGTCCTCCGTCCCGCCCGGCCTGCTCAAGGCCATGCAGCGCGACCTCGGCCTCACCCCCGGCCAGGCGAAGGACCGGCTGGTGAACGAGAGCAGGGCCGGGGCGACCGCCGGGGCGCTGCGCCTGGCGCTCGGCGGCGACTTCGCCGGCGCCTGGGTGACGGGCGACACCGCGACGCTGACGGTGGCCACCACCGACGCCTCCGACGCCCGCGAGATCGCCGCCGAGGGCGCCCGCGCCGAGGTCGTCGGCCACAGCCTGGCCGAACTCGACGCCGCCAAGGCCGCGTTGGACAGGGCCGCGCGGAAGAGCGCCACCACCGCGGCGCCGGTCTGGTACGTCGACGTCCGCACCAACTCCGTGGTCGTCCACGCCTCCGAGCCCGCGAAGGCGCGCGGCTTCGTCGCCGCCGCCGGCGTCGACGGCGACCTGGTGCGCGTGGTGGAGTCGGCCGAGCGGCCCCGCCCGCTGTACGACCTGCGGGGCGGCGACGCGTACTACATGGGCAGCGGCGGGCGCTGCTCCGTCGGCTTCCCCGTCACCAAGGGCTCCCAGCAGGGCTTCGCCACCGCGGGCCACTGCGGCCGCACCGGCACCAGCGTCTCGGGCCACAACCAGGTGGCGCTGGGCACCTTCCAGGGCTCGTCCTTCCCCGGCAACGACTACGCCTGGGTCGCGGCCAACGGCAACTGGACGGCCACCCCGTACGTGAAGACCTCCAGCGGCACCGTCCAGGTCGCGGGCTCCACGCAGGCGGCGGTGGGCGCCTCCATCTGCCGGTCCGGCTCGACCACGGGCTGGCACTGCGGAACGATCCAGCAGCACAACACCAGCGTCACCTATCCCGAGGGCACCATCACCGGCGTGACGCGCACGACGGTGTGCGCCGAGCCCGGCGACTCCGGCGGCTCCTACATCTCCGGAAACCAGGCGCAGGGCGTCACCTCCGGCGGCTCGGGCAACTGCCGCACGGGCGGTACGACGTACCACCAGCCGGTCAACGAGATCCTCTCGGTGTACGGCCTGACGCTGAAGACCACCGGCGGCGGTCCGGGCCCGGAGCCCACCGACCCGCCCACGGACCCGCCCGGTGAGGAGCCGGGCGGCACCTGGAAGGCCGGCACCGTCTACAGCGCCGGCGACCGGGTGACCTACGGGGGCGCGACCTACCGCTGCCTGCAGGCCCACCAGGCGCAGCCGGGCTGGGAGCCGCCGAACACCCCGGCGCTGTGGCAGCGGGTGTGACGGGCGCCGCCTGACCCGTCTTCCGCACCACCACGAGCCGCCCGGGTGCGCGGGCGGCACACGGCCGGAGGGTGTCCCTGGGGGGAGCGCCCTCCGGCCGGCCGTCTCCCGCCGGTGCGGGGCGGGCCCCACGGCTACGACGCGGCCCCGTGGCTACGACGCCTCCCGGTAGGCGTGCGGGGCGACGCCCGTCACCTTGCGGAAGACCCGGCTGAAGTACGCCCGGTCGTGGAAGCCGACCGCGCGGGCGACGGCCTGGACGCTGTCGCCGCTGTGCCGCAGCCGCTCCTTGGCGCGCTGGACGCGCAGCCGGGTCAGGTACTCCCACAGCGGCAGTCCCAGTTCGCGGTGGAAGAGCCTGCTGAGGTGGTCCTCGCTGACGCCCGCGGCCCGGGCGACCTGCCAGCGGGAGATGCGGTGGCGGTAGTGCTGCTCGAGGTAGGCCAGCGCGCTGCGGACCGGGGCGCGGGTGCGGGAGGGCTGCGGGGACGACGGGGACGACGGGGACGATGGTTCAGCGCGCCGCGTCATGGCGGTCAGCAGGGCGGCGGTCTCCGCCTCGGTGAGGATGTCCCGGCCCAGGAACACCATGCCGGGGTGCGGTTCCGCGCGGCGCACGTCGTCGGCGGTGAAGCCGTCGTCGCCGACCATCAGGACGGGGGTGTCGGAGCGTTCCGCGCCGTCGTACATCGCCTCGGCGACGTCGAAGCCGTCCATGTCGGGCAGGGTGCGGGAGACGACCAGCAGGCAGGGGGCGTCCTCCGCGAGCAGGGCCAGCGCGGAGCCGCCGTCCGCGGCGGTGCGCACGGTGCGGCCCGGCAGCACCCCGGCCAGCAGCCGCCGCCACTGCTCGCGGTGGGGCGCGGAGCCGTCGACGACCACCGCGGGGGCGGTCGGCCCCGGGGGGCGGAGGGCGCGCAGCGCCCGGTCCAGGTCGGGGCCGGAGACGGGGCCGTAGAGCAGGAAGGGGGTGTGGCGCAGCGCCGGGTGGCCGTGGAGCCGCTGGACGGCCGACCACTCCTGCGGCCGGGCCCCCTCGGCGTCCCAGACGACGGCGGCCGGTCCGCCCTCCGCGACCAGGGAGGCGAGGTCGTCGTCCGGGTCGAGGCGGCGCAGCCGCAGGCCCTGCCGCCGGGCGAGGGCCGCCGCCTCCGGGGGCGGCGCGGTGGCGGCGGCGACCAGGAGGGTGCGGCCGGTGTCCGGGGCGGGGCCGGGCGCGGGGGCGGAGGTCTCCACCGGGGTGGGCAGCGGCACGTCCAGGCGGAAGCCGCTTCCGGCGGGGCCGCGGTCGAGGGCGACCGTCCCGCCGTGCAGCACGGCGAGCCGCCGGGCGATGGCCAGGCCGAGCCGCGAGCCGGGCGCGCCGGAGGCGAAGGGCTGGAACAGGTGCCCGGCCTCCCCCGGCGGTACGTACAGCCCGGTGGCCAGGACGCGGACGCGCAGCAGGGCGGGCAGGACCTCGGCCGTGAGCCGCAGCCGCCCGCCGCCGGCGAGGTGCCCGGCGGCGGTCAGCAGGTTGAGGGCGATCTGGCGCAGCCGGGGGGCGTCGGCGCGTACGGCGGGGAGGCGGCGGGGCAGCGTGAGCTGCCAGTCGGCCCCGGCCGGGCGGTGCCGGGCGGCGCTGTGGAACGCCTCGGCGAGCACCGGGCGCGGGTCCAGCAGCCGCCGGGACAGGTCGAGGGCGTCGATCTCGGAGCGGGACAGGTCCAGCAGGTCGTCGATCAGCCGCAGCAGGCGCGCGGCGTCGTCGTGCGCGCGGCGGAGCGCGTCGGCCGCGCTCCCTCCGGCACTCCCGTCGGTACCTCCGTCGGCACCTGCGTCCGCGTCGGCCCGGGGGGCGCGGGTGTGGCGCAGGATGGCCTCGACCGGGGTGCGCAGTTCGTCGGTGGCGTTGTCCAGCAACCGGGTCTTGAGCCTGCTGGCCCGCTCGGCCGCGTCACGGGCCCGGCGGACCTCGTCGAAGAGCCGGATGCCCTTGAGGGCGGCGCTGATCTGGTCGCCCAGCGCCCGGTAGAGCGCTCCCCGGCGCGCGGCGCCTCCGTCCGTGCCCCCGTCGAAGAGCGCGAGGCCGAGCTGCTCGTCGCCGATGTGCAGGGGTTCGACGACCAGGGTGAAGCGGCGGTCCCGCGGCAGCAGCCGGTCCGGCAGCAGCAGTTCGGCCGGGTAGGGCGCGCCGCCGTCGTCCCGCTCCGGCCGTGGGTGCTCGCCGGGGCCGCCCGCCGGCTCACCGGGCTCTCCGGGTTCGCCGGGCAGGGGCACCGGACGGGCCAGGCGGCGGCCGGCGCCGTCCGGTGCCCGGTGGCCGCCCTCGTAGAGCACCAGGCGGCAGCCCGGCACACCGGTGTCCGGCAGGTGGCGGGCCAGCGCGCCGGTGAGTGCGTCCAGGTCCACGGCGGTGGTCAGCGCGGTGCCCAGCTCCCGCAGCCGGCGCGCGTCCTGCTGCTCGGTCCAGCGCTCGTACTCCAGCAGCCGGTGCGCCTTGTCGGCCACCATCAACCGGGCCTGGGCGATGAGTCGTTCGGCCCTCGCCCGTCCTGCGGGGGCGGGCGGCGGGGCGAGCAGGCCGCGGGCGCGCAGCAGGGAGCGGTCCCAGAGGGCCGCGTCCTCCGCGGTGCGGACCCGGTCGCCGATCAGGCGCTCGACCAGGGGCAGGAAGGCATCACCGGTTCCGGAACCGGGACCGAAGCCGGAACCGGAGCCGGGGCTCCGGTCCGCCTCCACGCCGAGGTCGGTGCGCAGCGCCTCGGCCAGCGCCGGTCCGTGGTCCGGCAGGTCCGCGAACGGCTCTCCCGGCTCCTCCCCGTCCGGCGCTCCCCCGGCGGCCCCCTGGGCGACGAGCGGCGAGTGGCAGCCGCAGGAGCGCCGCACGACGAGGGTGCCCGTCACCGCGCTCCGCGCGGGCGGCGCCGTGCCCCGCAGCCGGGCGAGGAGGGTCTCCACGGCCAGCGCGCCGAGTTCGGCGAAGGGCAGCGCGACCGAGGTCAGCGGCGGGTCGGCCAGCCGGGCCTCCAGCGAGTCGTTGAAGCCGACGACCGCCACGTCCTCGGGCACCCGCACACCGCGCCCGGTCAGGAACCGCAGGGCGTCGGCGGCCAGGACGTCGCTGCAGGCGACCACCGCGTCGAAGTCGCGGCCGGGCCGCAGGCCCCGTACGTCGGTCAGGACCCGCATCGCCGCGGCGCCGGCCCCGCCGCCGAAGTCCGCCGAGGCGACGACCAGAGAGCGGTCCGGGGGGATGCGGTGGCGGGCGAGGGCGTCGGCGTAGGCGCGGTAGCGGTCCCGGGAGACGGGGTTGGCCAGCGGCCCGCGCACGCAGGCGAGCCGGCGGCGGCCGTGCTCCCCGACCAGATGGCTGACGGCCGCGCGCATGCCCGCGTAGCTGTCCAGTTGGAGGGTCTCGTGGTCCTCCAGCGCGCGGTTGAGGCTGACGACCGGTAACGCGCCCAGCCGCCGCACCAGCCGGGCGGCGCGCTCGTCGCCCGCGGCGGGCAGGCCGAGGGTGGAGGTCCAGCAGACGACGCCGTCCAGCCGTTCGGGGCCGACCAGTTCGTACAGCGCGGTGCGCGGCGCCGCGGCGGGCCGTAGCGGGCCCCCGGGGAAGCACACCAGGTTGACGTCGTTGCGCTCGGCCGCCGCCAGGACCCCGGACCACAGGGTGGCGCCGACGCCCAGGTGGATGTTGGCCGTGACCAGCCCGATGGTGGGCCGGCCGCTCCCCCCGCCCCCCTCCCGCGCCGGTACGGGTCCGCGTTCCGCCATGGCCTGCCTCGCTCGTCGCTCGGTGACGGCTTCCCCTCGCCCCGCGGCATCCCTCACCGGGAGGGTGGACGATAACGACGGGTACGCGTCCGGGCAAGACAGACGGTGCGTCTGTCCTGCCCGGACGGTGTGGGGCTGCTGGGCCGGTGGGACCGGTTCAGATCTTCCCGACGCCCGCGCCCGCGGTCACGATCGACTTGACGGAGGCGGCGTTGTCGGGGGTGTAGCCGTAGGGGATGGAGGCGACGGAGCCGCCGGTCTCGCCCGGGCCGGAGTTGACGAAGTGGTTGTTCCTCGCCGCCAGCCCGCCGTCGTCCGAGGAGCCCTCACCGCGGTGGAAGGGGTCCTCGACGTTCTCGAAGTAGTTGCCCTCCACCAGCACGCCGGCGTTCTCGGTGGACGCCACGCCGTAGTCGCCGATGTTGCTGTAGTAGTTGTTCAGGACGTGGACGGGGTTGCCGAAGCGGACCCGCGGGTGGCGCTGGTTGGTCCCGTCGAACCAGTTGTGGTCGTAGGTCACCCGCAGCTTGCCGGTGTCCTCGCCGCCGTTGCTGTCGGAGTGCCCGAGCAGGAACGTCTTGTCGTGGTCGTGGACGCGGTTCCAGGAGACGGTGATGAGGTCCGAGGCGCGCTTGATGTCGAGGGCCCCGTCGTTGGCGTTCGAGATGTCGTTGTGGTCGATCCAGACCCTGGTGGAGTACTGGACGTTGATGGCGTCGTCGTTCGACCCCGTGAAGGTCAGGTTCCGGATGATCACGTTGCTGACGTTGCTGATGTTCAGCCCGCTGCCGGTGATCCTGCCGGAGGTGCCCACGCCGACGATGGTCTTGTCGGACGCCACCTTGGTCATGCTGCCGAGGTTGACGGTGCCGTTGACCCGGACGGTCTTGGGACCGCTGCTCTGCACTTCCTGGATGAACTGACTGGCGTTCGTCACGGTGACGGTGCTGCCGCCCGCGCCGCCGGTGGTGCCGGCGCCGAACCCGATGGGCGAGTTGGCCGCCAGCGGGCGCGGCGACCCGGCCTCCGCGGCCGAACCGCTGAGCGCGCCGGCCCCGGTGAGGGTCATGGCGGCGGCCGTGACGGCCACGGTGCTGATCAGCTTGAAGCGTGCGCTCGTCCTGCGCATGGGGGGTGCTCCATCCGATGTGGGGGGATCTTCCGGACACGCATGCGTCTGTACGTTCCGTTACCGCGCGGCGACTCGTTCCGATGCTAGGACGGCGTCTGTGGACGATGCCGGGACCCGTGTGGACTATGGCGCGCACACGGCGGACGGCCCTCCGGCGGCCGAACGTCCGGTGAACGCGGCGGAGTGCACGGCGCGGGGCCCGGCTCGGGGTCCGGCGGGTGCCGCGGAGCCCGGCTCGCACAGGAGAACGAGCGTGATCAAGCCCTGGGCAGCGGGGCGTTCGTCGGTATTTTTCGCTCCCTGCCGCTCCCTGCCGCTCCGGACGCGGCACGGCGGAGGTTCGGCGATGGGGGTGCCGTGCGCGATTTCAGCCTTCCGCCCGTGGTGGAGCCGACGCGGGCGGGGGGTCTGGCGGACTCGGTCCACGATCTGGCCGAGCGCGACCCGGAGTTCGCGCAACTCGCCCGCCGCCGCGGCGGTGACGGGCGAGCTGCGCGGACGGTCCGCGCCGATCGCCGTCGGCCTCGGCCTCAGCCGAGGGCGTCGAGCAGCTCGCGCTCGCGGCGGGCGCTGAGGCCGGCGCGTCGTGGCCGGTCCAGGCCCTGCTCGCGCTCCCAGCGCAGCGTGTCGGCCAGCAGCTCCGACCTGGGCCGGTGGCGGAGCCCCGCGGCGCGCGCCGCGGATCCGTTCCGGGCCGACCACCCCTCCCAGCCCGGCTCGACCAGCCACATCGGCAGCGACTCGGCCCCCATGTACTCGGCCACGCCCTGGGCGAGCAGCCAGGCCGAGTCGGCGGTGACGACCGGGCCGGTGTGCCCGCCGGCGGCACGGGAGAGCTCGATCCACTCGGCGAACGGAACGACCGGGCCGACGGCGTCGTAGGCGCCGGTCTCCCCCGCCTCCGCGGCGTCGAGCAGCCAGGCGGCCAGATCGCGCACGTCGACCGCCTGCGTCGGCAGGTCCGGCGTGCCGGGGACCAGCATCGGCCCGTGCGGATCGCGTGCGGCGCGGGCCGCCCAGTAGCCGGAGCGCCCGCTGTGGTCGCCCGGACCGCCGATGAGACCGGCGCGCGCGATCAGGAGGCGGTCGCCCACGGCGGCCGTCGACGCCTGTTCGCAGGCGACCTTCGCCTCGCCGTAGGACGAGCGGTCCACCTCGCTCCGGTCGGTCGGGGCGAGGAGCGCCGCGGACTCGTCCGCGTCCGGCACGGCATGGGAGGCGTAGGCGCTGACGGAGGAGACGTAGGTCCAGTGCCCGGCCCTGCCGCCGAGGGCGTCGAGCGCCCCGCGCACGAAGCCCGGCTGCCAGGACACCTCGACGACCGCTTCCCACGCGCGGTCGAGCAGCGGTTCGTACGCCGAGGGGTCGCGCCGGTCGGCGGCCACCAGCCTCGCGCCGTCCGCGACCTCCCCGCTCTCGCCGCGCGCCAGGCACGTCACCCGGTGGCCGCGCCCGATCGCCTGCCGCGACACCTCCCGGCCCACCCACGCCGTTCCGCCCAGTACCAGGATCTCCATTCCGACACCCAAGCACGGTGAACGCCGGCCGCCCGGACGGGTTCACCGACAGCGGATCCGGTCCCGCCGGCCGACCGCCGCGCCCTCGCCCTGCCCTCACCGGCCCGGCTCTCCCGCGGAGGGACCGGGGACGTCCGGAAGGGCCGGGACCTCCGCCCAGACCGTCTTGCCGACGGGGTCGCGCGGGACCGCGCCCCACCGGGTGGCGAGGATGTCCACCAGCAGCAGGCCGCGCCCCGACTCGTCGTCCTCGGACGACGGGGACGGAACGGCGGGAGGCCGGATCGGGGAGGCGTCCGAGACCTCGACGCGGATCGCGTCCCCCCGCACTTCGAGGACGAGACGAAAGTCGCGCCCGGGAACGCGGCCGTGCGTGACGGCGTTGGCCGCCAGTTCGCCGACCAGCAGGGAGACGGTGCACGACGCGTCCGACGCGGGCGGCCATCCCCACTCCCCCATGCGCCGCACGGCGAGCCTCCGGGCGAGCCGGGCCCCCTTGGGCGAGGACGTGAACCGCCGCGCGAACAGCGGGCGTTCGGGTCCACCCGAGTGCGCCGCGTCCGGCTGCGGGTCCTCGTCGGGCATGGGCGTCGTCATCAGCACGGAGTCGTCCTTCACTTCCTCGGCCGATCCGCACCGTAGGCGGATCATCACGTTCCGTGCCTCATGATCGGCCGACGAGCCTACGCTCGGAAGGGGATGAAGCCTTACCTTCCATCCCGTAAGAAACGGAAGTGATGTTTTGGCCAAGGAAGTTGATCCCGGGACGTCGATGGCGGCCCTGTTCGGCTCACGGGTCCGCAGACTCCGCACGGCCGCCGGGCTGACCCAGGCCGAGCTGGGCGAGAAGGCGCACGTGGTCGCCAGCCGGATCACCCAGATCGAGCGGGCCTCCGGAGCGAGACCGACGCTGGAACTGGCACGCGCACTCGACGCCGCTCTCGGAGCGGACAACCTGCTGGTCGACCTGTGGCCGTACGTCTACCGCGAGACGTTCCCGGACTGGTCGCGCAGGTTCATGGAGTGCGCGGAACGGGCGGTAGCCATCTGCGAGTACGCGGCACATGTGGTGCCCGGCCTGCTCCAGACCGAGGACTACGCACGAGCCCTGTTGAGCGTCGGCCGGACGCTCAACGGCGAGGAGCAGTTGGAGGAACGCGTCGCGGCCCGGCTCGGGCGACAGGGACGGCTGTGGTCACCGGGCCGCCCCGAACTGTGGGTCATCCTGGACGAGTCGGTGCTACGGCGTCCGATCGGCGGCCGGGCCGCCATGCGGGGTCAGCTGGCGGGTTTGCTGAAGGCCGCCGAGGAACCTCACATCACGGTGCAGGTGCTGCCGTTCGACCAGGGCGAGCACGGTGCGCTGGGCGGTTCCCTGACTCTGCTGACGATGCCGGACGGCTCGGAGACGGTCTACACGGAAGGCGCCGACTACGGCCAACTCGTCGAGGAACCGGCGGAGATCAGGCCGTACAAGGAGACATACGATCGGCTGCGGGCGGCAGCCCTGCCCCCGCTCATGTCCCTCGACATGATCCGATCCGCGCTGGAGGACAACCGTGGAGCGAGCGTCCCGTCCCGATCTCAGCGGCGCCGACTGGCGCAGGAGCAGCTACAGCAATCAGGAGGGCGGCAACTGCGTCGAGGTGGCCGACGGCTTCCCCGGCAGCGTCCCCGTCCGTGACAGCAAGGTCCCGCACGGGCCGGTGCTGGCGTTCCCGGCGGCGTCCTGGACTTCCTTCATAGGCGGGTTGAAGGCCGCACACCGCGCCTGAGCGATCCGGGAGCCGGTGCGCTTCGGCTTCCCGGCCCCGCCGGGCCCTCGCCCACGAGGGTCCGGCGGGCCGCGAACTCCCTTCAAAGAACCGGGAGAAAGAACCCCCACCC
>NZ_JARVKV010000071.1 GCF_029813835.1 Streptomyces sp. DH37 | reverse complement strand
GAACTGCACGTCCGCGAGTGCCGGGTCGCTGTGGGAGGCGCAGCTCAGCAGCTTCAGGCGGCCGCCGGTACCGCGGGCCAGCACGGCCGCCCCGGCGCCGTCGCCCATGACGACGCCCGAGTCGAAGTTCCAGCGGTCCAGGCCGGAGGGGTGGAAGCGGTCGGCCGCGGTGACGAGCGCGGCGGGCGCGTCGGGCCGTCCGGCCAGCACGCTGGCCGCCAGTTCCAGGCAGGCCAGCGAGCCGTTGGACAGGGCCGACACCTGGACCGACAGCCCCTCCAGCGGCGCACCGCCGAGCAGTTCGCCGGAGATCCGGCAGGCCGCCGACCACATGTCCAGCCCCTGGAACCAGCAGGCGCCGTGCAGGTGCAGCGCGGGCCGCCCGGCGGCGCCGCCGGACGCGCGCAGCGCGGCCCGGCCGGCCCGCACCGCCAGTTCGGGCGGCGCGAGTTCGCAGTGGGAGACCGAGACCATGCCGGACTCGGCCGCGTCCCGGGGTGCGTATGCGCCGCCCTCCACGGCCTCCGCCACGGGCACCAGGTCCCCCAGCACGCCGCCGGTCCCGGTGATCCAGATGTCGTCGAACCTCATCTATGCCTCCTCCGGCATCGCCGGGCCCCGGCCGGGCACCGCCCGGTGGCCCTCCCTCAGAACGCCGTCGCGCAGCTCGTACACGCGGTCGGCGCGTGCCGCGACGGCCCGGTCGTGCGTCACCACCAGGGCGGCCATCCCCGCCGCGCGGCGGCGGTCGAGGACGTCCAGGAGCGTCTTCGCGGTCCCGGCGTCGAGCGCGGAGGTCGGCTCGTCGGCGAGCAGCACCTCGGGGTCCGCCGCCAGGGACCTGGCCGCCACCGCCCGCTGGCGCTGCCCGCCCGAGCAGGCACCGGGGCGGCGGCCGTGCAGTTCCTCCTCCAGCCCGGTCTCGGTGAGCAGTTCGAGCGCCGTGGCCCGTGCCCGGGCGCGGGGCGACCCGCGCAGGACGCGGGCCGGACGGGCCACGGCGGTGACCAGCCGGTGGGCGGGGTTGAGCTCTCCGTCGGGGTCCTGGCCGAGCAGTTGCACGGCCGCGCGGGCGGCGCGGTCCCGGCGGGCGGTACGGCCCTCCCCGTCGGCCAGGGCCAGCGGTGCGCCGTGGAGTTCCACCCGGCCCGCCAGGGGCGGGTGGAGACCGGCGAGCACGCCCAGGAACGTGCTCTTGCCCACCCCGGAGGGGCCCAGCAGCGCCACCAGCTCGCCCCGGCGCAGGTCCAGGTCGGCGTCGGCCACCAGCGGCGGACCGCTCCCGCCGGGGCGTCCCACCGTCAGCCCGCGGACCCGCAAGGCCACGGGACCGCCGGCCGCCGGGGCCGGGCGGGGAGGGAGGGGCGCGGGGAGGGGGGCAGGGCCCCCGGACGCCTCCTCTTCCGCGGCCAGTTCGACGATCCGGTGGCCGGACCGTTCGGCCCAGGAGCGGTCGTGGCTCACCACCACCGCGACCCCGCCCCGTGCCAGATGGCGCCGGACCTCCGCGGCCACCAGGCCGGCGGCGTCCTCGTCCAGCGCGCTGGTCGGCTCGTCCAGGAGCAGCAGGCGCGGCTCGCCGACCACCGCGCGGGCCAGCGCCGCGCGCTGTGCCTGGCCGCCGGAGAGCTGGTGGGGCAGGCGCCGGGCGGCATCGTCCGGCAGTCCGAGGCGGGTGAGCACCTCGGTGACCCGCCGGCTCCGCGCGGACCGGGGCGTGCCGGGCGGCAGGCCGTCGGCGACGGCGGGACCGATCCGGCGCAGGGGGTCGAGCGTTCCGGCCGGGTCCTGGGCCAGGTAGCCGACGTGGGCGCGCCGCCAGCGCCGGGCCGCACCGGTCCCGGGGGCCGGCAGGGGCGCGCCGTCCCACCGGACGGCGCCGGCCGCCAGGTCCGCGCCGGGCCGGAGGGCTCCCAGCAGCAGCCGCAGCACGGTGGTCTTGCCGGCGCCCGAGGGGCCGGCCAGCACCACCGCTTCCCCCGGCTCCAGCGCGATCGGCGGGCAGGGCAGGTCGCGGGAGGAGTTCCGGTCCGTCAGGCGCACGCCGTCGAGTTCCAGCAGGGGTCTCATCGGTCTCGGTCTCCGGAGGTCAGGTGCCGCGCCGTCAGGTCCAGTCCGACGGCGATGCCGGCGGCGAGGAGGGCGAGCGCGAGGGCCGGGGCGAGGGCGGAGGCGGGGTTGAGCGACACCCCGGACATGTTCTCCTTGATCATCAGGGCCCAGTCCGCCGCCGGGGGCTGCGGGCCCAGGCCGAGCACGTGCACCGCGGCGGTCAGCTGCAGGGCCGCGACGACCCGCAGTCCGGCGTCGGCCAGGACCGTCCCGCTCACCGCGGGCAGCAGTTCGCGCAGGACGATCGCGGCGGGACGCTCGCCCCGCGCCAGGGCGGCCCTCACGAAGCCGGCGCCGGACAGGGGCGCGGCGGTGGCGTGCACCACCCGCGCCGACAGCGGCGCACCGACCAGGAGCATGCCGGCCCACACCGCGACCGGCGCGGTGAACGCGGTCGCGCACACCAGGACGACCAGCAGGCCGGGCACGGCGAGCAGGCCGGCGCTCGCGCGCAGGACCAGCCGCCCGGCGCGCCGGTGCCGGGCGGCGGCCAGGCCGGCGGCGGCTCCCACGGCGGTGGCCGCCAGGCCCGCGGGCAGGGCCACCGCCAGCAGTCCCCGGCCCCCGGCCGCCAGCCGCGACAGCACGTCCCTGCCCAGGACGTCGGTGCCCAGCCAGTGACGGCCGTCCGGCCCGCTCCAGGGTGCGCCCCGGGGTTCCATCGGATCACCGGGGGCCAGCGCGGGGCCGCCCAGGACGGCGGCCACCAGCAGCACCAGGACGGCGATGGTGACGGTGGTGGCGGTGGCAGCGGCGGTGGCGGCCGTGCGGTCGGTCCTCCCCCGCCTCATCGCACGGCCCCCGCCCTGCGCGCCGCCCGTGCGGCCACCGCGTCGGCACCGGTCATCGCCGCCAGGATCACGGCGGCGACCAGCAGCGCGATGCCCTGCACCACCGGGGTGTCCCGTGCGGCGACCGATGCGGCGAGAAGCTGGCCCAGTCCCGGGTAGCCCAGGACCGACTCGACCACGGCGGTGCCCGCCAGCAGCGCACCGGCCAGGACGGCCGCGGCCTGGGCCAGCGGTGCCACCAGATGGGGCAGGACGTGCCGGATCGCGCAGCGGGCCGGGGAGACACCGCGCAGCAGCGCGTCCTGGACGAACCGCCGCCGGTAGACGTCCGTGGCCGGGCCCAGGAGCATGCGCGCCGTCCAGGCCGCGGCGGGCAGGGTGAGGGCCAGGACGGGCAGCACGAGGATCTCGGGCCGGTCCAGTGCCCAGCCGCCCGCGGGGACGAGCGAGACGGCGGGCAGCCAGCCGAGCGTCACCGCCAGCAGCAGCACCAGCAGGGCCACCAGGGCCGTGTCGGGGATCGCGACGACCGCCGCGGCGAACGTGGCCCCCGCGCGTCCGGCGCGTGAGGCGGGCGCGCGGGCGACGAGGATCGCCGCCGCCGTGCCGAGGACCACGGCCAGCAGCCAGGACGGCAGGGCGATCAGCAGCGAGGCGGTGAGCCGGCTGCCGAGCAGCGGCGCGACGGCGCCGCCGTCGACCAGGGAGTGCCCCAGGTCGCCGCGGACCGCGCCGCCGAACCAGTCGGCCAGACGCTGCCACGCGGGCCGGTCGAGCCCCGCCTGCGCACGCAGTTCCGCCAGACGCCGGGGGTCGGCCTGCGCGCCCGCGGCGGCGGTGGCGGCGTCTCCGGGCAGCAGCGACGTCACCGCGAACACGGCGACGCACACGGCGATCAGCACGGCGGCGCACCGCACCGCGGCCGGCAGCACCCGGCGGAGGGTGCCGCGCGGGCCCGCGGCCGGTGCGCCGCCGTCCGCCCCGGCCCGGCCGGACCGGGACGTCCTCACCGCCTCAGCCACGTCCGGTCGAGCAGCAGACGGGCGTATCCGGTGCCGTCCGGCAGACCGCCGACGCGGGAGTCGGCCACGTCGAGGCCGTCGCCCGCGCCCCAGGCGAGCAGACCGCCGTCGGAGGCGATCCGCCGCTGGAGTTCGGCCATGGCCCTGGTGCGCCGCCCGGTGTCGGTGTCCGCCATGGCCGCCGCGAAGTCCCGGTCGAACGAGCGGTTCTTCCAGCCCGTCTCGTTGTAGGCGGAGGCCGACAGGGCGGTCTGGCGGGTCCAGGTGGGGAACCCGACACCCGCGTACACGCCGGTGCACAGCGGTTCGCGCAGGTAGACCTCGCTCCAGTACCTCTCCGGCGGGTGCTGGCGGACGGTGACGCGGATGCCGGCCTCGCGCAGCTGGCGTTCGAGCAGCGACGCGGCCGTGGCCATCGCCGGGTAGGCCGTGGTGGTGTGGAGTTCGAGGTCGAGTCCGCCGGGGTGACCGGCCTTGCGCAGCAGCTCGCGGGCCTGCTCCAGGTCGCGGGCGGGCGGGGCGAGGTCCTTGGGGTACGACGGGTCGTCGGCGCACGGCGCGTCGTTGCCGGGCGTGCCGTACCCGAGGAACACCGAGTCCACCAGCGCCTGCCGGTCGACGGCGAGCTTGACGGCGCGGCGCACCTCGGGCCGGTCGAAGGGGGCCCGGTCCAGGCGCATCAGCAGCGGATATCCGTTGGCGGCCCTCCGCCTCAGCACCCGCAGCCCGCCGCCCTCCGCGGCGGACTTGGCGGTGGCCGGGGCCACGTCGCTCGCCACGTCGACGGCGCCGGAGGTGACGGCGGAGGCGAGGGCCTGGGGGTCGGCGAAGCCGCGGATCTCCAGTCCGTCGAGGTGGGGACGGGCGCCCCACCAGCGCTCGTTGCGGGTGAGCGCGGCGGTCTGCCCGTCCAGGGCCTTGAGGCGGAACGGTCCGGAGCCGACGGGCCGCCCGAAGTCGTCCGCGCCGTCGGGCACGACGAAGACCACCCCGGACAGGGTGCGCGGCAGCTCGGCGTCGGGCTCGCCGGTGGCGATCAGGAGCGTGTGGTCGTCCTCGGCGCGGCAGCGCTTGATGTCGACGGTGCCGAGCCGGCCGCCGTTCTGTACCGCCTGGTCTGCCATGCGGCGCAGCGAGTGCAGGACGTCGGCGGCGCGGACCGCCCTGCCGTCGGTGAAGCGGGCGTCGTCGCGCAGCCGGAACCGCCAGCGCGTGGCGTTCTTCTCCGCTTCCCAGGAGAGCGCCAGCCGCGGCGCCACCCCACCCCTGCCGGCGGGGGCCACCAGGACGTCGTACAGCGCGGCCATGCGGATCCAGTCGGACTGGTTCAGCAGGGTGCCGTGGGGGTCGGTGACCGCCGTTCCGCCGCCCGCGGCGACGGTTCCGTAGCGGAGGGTGCCGCCCGTCGCCGGCTTCCCCCCGTCCGGCGCGGAGCCGTCGGAGGTGGTGTCGCCGCCGCGGCCGCAGGCGGCGAGGGCGGCGCCGCCCGCCAGGGCGAGCCCGGCGCCGAGTACGCGCCGGCGGGCGGGACGGGTGTCGGTCGGTCTGTCGTCCGCGCGGTGGCGGCGGCCGTTGTCCATGTCGTTCTTTTCTTCCGTTCGGGTGTGGCTGGGGGTGCCGGTTCTCACGGCCGGGCGGGAGCGGTGTCCGGTCCGAGGGAGTCGAGTGCGCGGCTCAGGGCGGCGGCGACCTCGGTCACGGCGGGGTCGCGGAGCACGGAGTAGTGGTGGGCGGCGACGGGCACGACCTCCAGTGGTCCTCCCACGTGGGGACGCCAGCCCAGCGCCTCGTCGTCGAAGGAGTCGTCGACGCCCATGCCGATGCGGCCGTTGCGGGGCGAGGTGTGGGCGGCGCGCAGCAGCAGCACCGGGACGTCCCCGTCGAGGGGGCCCGCGCGGTGCTCGGCGAGGCCGCGCAGATGGCGGGCGAACACCTCGACCCGTCCGGAGACGCTCTCCTCCGTCCCCAGCAGCCGCTCCTCGCGCAGGGACCGCTCCAGCTCGCCGGGGTCCGCGCCGCCGGTGTCGAGGTCGAGGTACGCCTCCAGCGAGCGCAGGTACCTCAGCCTCACCTCCTGTGCGGTGCGCTGCCGGTCCAGGCCCTCGACGGCGACGATGCGGTCCGGGCTGTTGGAGTCGATCATCGCCAGGAGGGCGACCTCCTCGCCCTGCCGCCGCAGCGCGCGGGCGAGTTCGTGGGCGACGGTGCCGCCCATGGACCAGCCGCCGAGCAGGTACGGCCCGTGGGGCTGGTGCTGCCGCACCACGTGCAGGTACTGGCGGACCATGTCCGGGATGCGCTCGGGACCGGCGTGCCCGGACAGCCCGGGGTCGGCGAGGGCGACGACCGGGTGGCCGGTGGTGAGGCGGCGGGCCAGCTCCATGTAGCACAGGACGTCCCCGCCGGAGGGGTGGAGCAGGAACAGCGCCGGTCCCTCCCCCTCCCGCAGCGGAACGGCGATGTCCTCGACGGGCACGGCGTCCGCGGCGCCCCGGCCGGCTCCCTCCGCGGCGCCCCGGCCGTCGGCCGCGCGCAGCGCCGCCGCGAACCCGGCGACGGTGGGGTCGGTGAGGAACGTGCGCGGGGCGACGGAGCCGCCGTGCTCCCTGGCGTACCGGGTGAGCATGCGCACGGCCAGCAGGGAGTCGCCGCCGAGGGCGAAGAAGTCCGCCGTGCGGTCGACGTCCTCGGCCGGTACGGCCAGCAGACCGGCCCACAGCTCCGCGATCGCGCGCTCGGTCCCGCCGCGCGGCGCACCGGGGTCGTGCGCGACCGCGGCGTCCCCCGCCGCCTCCCCGTGCCGGGGCGCGCCGGCCCCGGCCGGCGGTCCGGCCGGCAGTTCGACCGGCGCCCGCCAGGCCGTGCCGTCGGCGAGTTCCCCGGTGGTCCGCACCACCTCGTCGAACAGCCGGTCCAGGTCGCCCGGGCGGAACAGCTCGTCCACCGAGGCCAGGGCGAGGACGAGTTCGCCGCTCACCTCGTACAGCCGCAGTTCCAGCAGCACCTGGGGGGTGCGGATCCGCTGGTGGTGGTCGGACTCGTCGACGGTGCCGAGCGGGCCTGCCTCGGGGTCGAGGTCACCGCCGAGTGCCGCGCCCAGGCCCAGGGTGCTCTGGAAGACCACGGGCGCCGGAGGGCGGCGGCTGCCGGTGCGGCGGGTCAGCTCGCGCGCCACCTCCACGCCGGTGACCAGGCTGTGGGACAGCGAGCCGGTGATCTGCTCCTGGACCCTTTCGGCGAGCGCGGCGAACGGCGCGTCCCCGGTCAGGTCCACGGGTACGAGGGCCGTTCCGGAGAAGGCGCCGATCATGCGGTCGACGTCCGGGTGCAGCGGGTGGCGGTTGGACTGGAGGGTGTTGAGCACGAACCGGGAGCTCCCCGAGAGCCGGGCGACGGCCGCCGCGTAGGCGGTGGCGAGGACGGCGGAGGGGGTCAGCCCGTGTTCGGCACACCGCTCGCGCAGCGCCTCCCAGCGGTGCGCGGGCAGCCGGGCCTCCCGGCCGGTCATGCCGGCCGCCGTGACCGTTCCGGGGTCGGCGAGCAGCGGGAGTTCCGGTGCGGCGGGCAGTTCCTCCAGCCGCTCCCACCACCAGTCGCGGTCGGCCCGCCACGCCTCGGAGGCGCGGGCCTCCTCCAGGGCGGTGACGTAGTCGCCGAAGTCGACCAGCAGCGGCGGCAGCACGGTGTTGGGGTCGGCGGCGTAGGCCAGGAGCTGGCGGGCGAAGAGCTGCGCGGACCAGCCGTCGGCCACCATGAGGCTGAAGGCGATGTGCAGCCGGCCTCGTCCTGCGGGCAGCAGGGTGAGCCGCACGGCGAATCCGGGCCCCTGCACCGGGTCGGGACCGGTGCCGCCCATCTCGGCGCGGACGTCCTCCAGCGCCGCCTCGGCCTCCCGGGCGCCGGCGTCCCTCAGGTCGGTCACGGTGACGGGCAGGACCGCCGCCGCCGGATCGTCCGCGGGCAGGATCCGCTGGCGTCCGTCGGGCAGGACGCGGGCCCGCAGCATCGGCTGCGCGGCCACCAGGCGCCGTACGGCGTCGACGAGCGCCACCGGCGCGTCCTCGGCGTCGACTCCGTGCAGGCCGACGTCGGTGTAGTAGTGCACCGAGTCGTACGACAGCTCCCAGCCCCCGCGCTGTCCGACGAAGTAGGCCTGTTGCAGCGGCAGCAGCGCGAACGGCTCCTCGGGGTCGGGGCGCCGCCGGAGCCTCACCGGCAGCGCCTGGTGGGCCGGGGCGCCGGTGCCGCGCTGGCGGACGAGCCGCGCGAGGTGGGTCAGGGTGAGGTCGGAGCGGACCTCCGGCAGTGCCAGGACCACGCCCAGGCGCCGTCTGACCATCGCGGCCATGCGGACGGCGAGGAGCGAGTCGCCGCCGAGGCTGAGGAAGGTGGCGTCCGCCGGGATGGCCCCGGCGTCGAGGTCGAGCAGTTCCGCCCACAGGGCCCGCAGGGTCTCGGGCACGGTGCCGGAGGCCGGCTCCGCCGGTGCCGGGGTCTCCTCCGCAACGGCCGGCCGGGGCGCCTCGCCGCCGAGACGGGGGCCGGCCTCGGGGGCGTCCCAGAGGTCCGGGTGCCCGGCCAGTTCGGTCAGCCACGCGGTGTAGGCGGCGAAGGCCGCGTCGGCGGCTTCCGCGTCGAGGACGTTCTCGGCGACGTCCCACTGCAGGACCAGGTCGCCGCGGTGCTCGTACGCCTGGTGGTCCAGCCACACCTGCGGTGTCTGGCTGACGCCGTGCACCACCGGGCCCAGCCACTCGTGGTCGTGGGCGTCGCCGTTCCCGCCGAACCGGTCCAGGCCCAGCATGCCGGTGAAGACCACCGGCACGTTGCGCTGGGCACCGGTGCGGGACGCCTGCTCGGCGAGGAGTTCGAGACCGGAGAACTCGCGGTGGTCGAGGTCCTCGAAGAGCCGGTGCTGCGCGGCGCGCGCCCGCTGGGAGAAGGCGGCGGGGGTGCGCAGGTCGCACTCGTGGAGCAGCAGCGACGAGAACTCCCCGACGACGCGGTCCACGTCCGGGTGCACCGGCGGCCGGTCGAAGACGGTCAGGGTGATCGCGAAGTGGCGGTCGTCCGACCAGGCCGCGAGCACGTCGGCGTAGGCGGCGAGCAGGACGGCGGTCGGTGTGGCGCCGAGCCCGGCGGCCCGCTCCCGCAGCACCCGCCAGCGGTCGGCGCCGAGCACGTGGCGGCGGCGCCCGAACCTGGGCGTGTCCTGTCGGCCGCGCACCGGCAGGGCGGGGGCGCCGGGCAGGGTGCCGGCCCGGTCGCGCCAGTAGGCGGCGGCCCTCCGGTACGCCGGTTCGGAGCGCCGTTCCTCCAGTGCGCGGACGCAGTCGGCGAACGTGACGCCGAGCGGCGGCAGTCGGGTGCCCGGGTCCTCGTACAGGGCGCGCAGTTCGCGGTCGACGAGGAGGTAGCTGGCGGAGTCGCAGACCAGGACGTCGACGGAGAGGAGCACCCGCCAGCCGTCGGGCAGGCGGACGGCGTGGACCTCGATCAGCGGCCACCGGTCGGGGGCGGCGACCCGCCGGGAGACGCGGTCGCGCAGTTCCGCCAGGCGTCGCTCGGCCTCGGCCGGGACCTCGCCGGACAGGTCGGTGACGGGGATGCGGTACTCGGGCACCCGCGGCAGGACGAGGTTGTGGCCGTCCTGGGTGATGACGGCCCGCAGCATGTCGTGCCGGGCGATCACCGCGTTCCAGGCCGCCTGGTAGCGCTCCACGTCGAGTTCGGCGGCGTGGTGCTCGAGGAAGAAGTGGCAGCCGACGCCGCCCAGTTCGAAGGCGCTCGAGCGGCCGACGCGGTAGGCGTGCTGGACCCGGGTGAGGGGGAAGGGCTCCCCGGCCCCGGCGGCGGCCGGCGCGGGTCCGCCGTCGTCCTCCGGTTCTCCCGCGGTGCTCTCCCCCGCCGTGCGCCCCGTGGTCTCCTCCAGCAGTTCCGCCAGCGCCCGCACCGAGGGGCGGGCCAGCAGGTCGCGCAGCCTCAGCGCGGCGCCGTGCTCGTCGCGCAGCCGGGCCAGGACCCGGGTGGCGAGCAGGGAGTGCCCCCCGAGGGCGAAGAAGTCGGCCTCGGCGTCGTCCACGGGGTGTCCGAGGACGTCGGCGTAGACGGCGGCCACCGTGCGCTCGGCCCAGGTCCCGGGCGCGGTCCCGCCGGCGGCCCCGCTGCGCACCGTGCGGACCGCCAGGGCCAGGGAGCGGCTGTTCAGTTCCGCGGGCGAGACGGCGAGGTGGGCCGGCGCGTCGCCCCCGGCGGCCAGGCCGGCGATGCGCAGCAGCGCGTCCAGCGCGTCGGGGGCGTCCAGCGCGTGCCGCATGGTGATCTCGGACGCGGAGGCCCGCTCCTCCTCGGTGCCGAAGCGCCAGCGGTCCCAGTCCGCGGCGATCCAGCGGGTGCCGTCCGCCCGGTCGAGGGTGTGCGCGAGGCCGCTCAGGTAGCGGCTGGCGGCGACGTAGGCGCCGAGGCCGAAGCCGCCGATGGTGGCGGCCGCGGAGGCCATCAGCAGGACGGTGGCGGGACGCGCGGACGGGGGAAGCGCGGCGACGGCGTCCCTCAGCGCGAGGGCGCCGGTCACCTTCGGCGCGAGGACCGCCCCGGTCACCGCGGTGTCGGTCTCGGCCAGCGCGGCGAGTTCCACGACGACGGGTGCGTGGACCACCAGGTCGATCCGGCCGTGGTCCCGCGCGACGGCCTTCAGCAGGTCCTCCAGCGCCCGGCCGTCGGTGGCGTCGGCGGTCTCGACGCGGACGTCGTGGCCGTCGTCGAGCAGCCGCCGTACGGCTTCGGTACGGGCCCGCGGGCGCGGGCCGGCGCTGTCGTCCGGCAGTCCGCCGCGGCCGGCCAGGACCACGTGCGCACCGTGCTCACGGCACAGGCGTCCGGCGAGGGCCAGGCCCACGTTGCCCAGGCCGCCGGTGACGACGACGACCGGACGGCCGGGCAGCGCGGCCCCGTCGCCGGGCTGCCAGGGCTCCCACTGCCGCAGCCAGCGGTGCCCGCCGCGCAGTGCCGTCTCCCAGGACGCCGTCCGGTCCCGCCCGCCGGTGGCGACCAGGTCGGCGGCCTCGGCCAGGATCCTCCCGGTGAGGTCCGCGCCGGTGCCGGGGAGGTCCAGCGAGCGCCACCGGAGGGCCGGGACCTCCTGGGCCAGGATCCGGGGCAGCCCGCGGACGGCGGCGGCCACGGGGTCGACCGGTTCGTCGCCCACCACCCTCTCGCCGGCGGTCGTCACGTGCAGCAGCGGCAGGGACCGCTCGCCGAGCCCGCCGGAGGCGACGGCGGCCGCGAACCGGCCGTGGTCGTGGATCTCCTCCGCCAGGGCCGCGGCGTCCTCCCCCTCGGCTCGGGCGGGCCGGCCCGCGCAGTACACGACGGCCGTCAACCCGGCCCAGTCCCCGGCCTCCTGCGGCAGAGCGTCCGCCGCCTGCGCCCCCAGCCCGCGCAGTGCCGCACGCAGGGGCTCCGCCTGCTCGCCCGGGCCGAGCACCAGCCACCGGCCGCCGTCCACCGCCGCCGTGAGCGGGGGGAGCCTCCGCCAGGTGGGCAGGTGCAGGGGCTGCGCGGCGTCGGGTTCGGCGGGGGCGGGTCCCGGGGCGGGAGCGCCCGTCCGCGGTGCGGGGTCCACCCAGAAGCGGCGGCGCCGGAAGGCGTACCCGGGCAGGGGCACGCGCCGCCGCCCGGGCTTCTGCCCGGCGGTGAGGTCCACGGGCACGCCCGCGCTCCACAGGCGTCCGACGGCCTCCAGCAGCGCGGCCCGCCCGTCGCCTCCCTCGTCCGACCGGGGGAAGGTGGTGACCGCGGCGGGAACCGCCCCGGCGCCCTTGCGCGCGGCGAGCGCGGCGAGCATGCCGCCGGGGCCCGCCTGGACCAGCACCGTCGCCCCGCCGCCGAGCGCGGTGTCCAGGGCGTCGGCGAACCGGACGGTGCCGCGCAGATGGCGGATCCAGTGCTCCGGGTCGGTGAGCTCGGCGGCGGTGGCCTCCCTGCCGGTGAGGGTGGTGACCAGCGGCAGGCGCGGGGCGGACGGGCGGAGCCGTGCGGCGACCGCGCGCAGACCGGGTATGGCGGCCTCCACCAGCCGGGAGTGCGCGGCGACCTCCACCGCGACCGGCTCCGCCGTGACGCCCTTCCGCGCCAGCGCCTCGCGCAGCCCTCCGATCGCCGCCGAGGGCCCCGACACCGCACAGGCGTCGGTGGCGTTGACGGCGGCGACGTCCAGGTCCGGGTGGTCCGCCAGGAGTGCGCGGACGTCGTCCTCGCCGAGCGGGACCGCCAGCATGCCGCCGGCCGGGAGTCCGGCCATGCCCGTCGACCGCGCCGCGACCAGCCGGGCGGCGTCGGCCCGGTCCAGCACTCCGGCGGTGACCGCGGCCGCGTACTCGCCGACGCTGTGGCCCAGGACGGCGTCCGGGCGGACGCCGAAGGCGGCCAGGAGTTCGGCGGTGGCCACGCACGCGGTGAACAGGGCGGGCAGGCCCACTCCCGGTGTGCGGGCCAGCCGCCGGGCGGCGGGGTCGTCGGGGGCGGCCAGCAGGACGTCGCGCACGTCCGCGCCGATGAGCGGTGAGAACAGCTCCGCGAGTTCGTCGGTGGTCCGGGCGAAGCGCGGCTCGTCCCGGTACAGGCCCGCCGCCATGCCGGCGTACTGGGCTCCGCCGCCGGGGAAGGCCAGCACGACCCGGGGCGGCGTGTCCGGGGCGGTGGCCGGCGCGGCGCGGCGCAGCGCCGGGGCGGGGTCCTCGCCCGGGGCGACGGCCACGGCGGCGCGCACGGGCAGGTGCGCCCGGCCGGTGGTCAGGGTGTGGGCGGTGTCGGCGAGGCGGCCGGGGGTGGAGGAGAGCGCGTCGGCGAGGCGGCCGGCGGTGGCGCGGCAGGCTTCCGGCCCGGCGGCGGAGACGACGAGGAGCTGGGCGCGGTCGTCGCGCGGGCCGGGTGCGGGGACGGGTGCCTGCTCCAGGACGACGTGGCAGTTGGTGCCGCCGATGCCGAAGGAGCTGACCCCGGCCCGCCGGATCCCGTCCCCGTCCCACTTCTCGGTGGTGTGCGCGAGGCGGAAGGCGGAGCCGTCGAGCCCCAGCTCGGGATTGGGGGTCGCGCAGTGGAGGCTCGCCGGGACGACGCCGTCGCGCAGGGCCAGGACGGCCTTGACGAATCCCGCGATGCCTGCGGCCGAGTCGGCGTGCCCGATGTTGCCCTTGACCGAGCCGAGCAGGCACCACGGGCGGTCGGCCGGGCCGAACACCCGGCGCAGGGCGTGTACCTCGATCGGGTCTCCGAGCACCGTGCCCGTGCCGTGGCCCTCGACGTAGCCGATGTCGCGCGGTTCCAGGTCCGCCACGGCGAGGGCCTCGGCGATGGTGCGGGCCTGTCCGTCGGGTGACGGGGCGGTGAATCCGGCGCGCTCGGCCCCGTCGTTGGCGACCGCCGAACCGCGCACCACCGCGTGCACCGTGTCGCCGTCGGCCAGCGCGTCCTCCAGTCGCCGCAGCACCACCGCGCCGGCGCCCTGGGTGAACACGGTGCCGCGGGCGTCGGCCGCGTACGGGCGGGTGCGGCCGTCGGCGGAGAACGGCCCGTCCGGTACGTGCAGGTAGCCCCGCCCCTGCGGCACCCGCAGGGAGACTCCCCCGGCGATCGCGGTGTCGCACTCCCCGGCCAGCAGGGCCTGCACCGCCACGTGGACGGCGACGAGGGAGGTGGCGCAGGTGGCTCCGACGGCCACCGCGGGGCCGGTCAGGCCCAGGCGGTGGGCGGTGCGCAGCGGCAGGTAGTCGGCGACGTTGCCGGTGTGCAGGTGCAGGCTGCCCGCCGGGTCGGCGCCGCCGAGCGGGTCGAAGCGGTGGGCGAGGTTGGTGGCGAGGTAGCCGGACAGGGCGGCGCCCGCGTAGACGCCGACCGTTCCCGCGGCGCTCGCGCCGCCGTGGCCCGCGTGCTCCAGGGCGTGCCAGGCGGTCTCGAGGAAGATCCGCTGCTGGGGGTCCATCGACTCGGCCTCGGCGTCACCGATGCCGAACGGGGCGGGGTCGAAGGACTCCTGGTCCTCGATCAGTCCGCCCACGGGGACGTAGGCGGGGTTGCGGCGCAGCGCGGGCGGCACTCCCCGGGCCGCCAGTTCGGCGTCGGTGAAGCGGGTCAGCGCCTCCCGCTCGTCCAGCAGGAGGTCCCAGTAGGCCCCCAGGTCCGGTGCGCCGGGGAAGCGGCAGGCCAGGCCCACCACGGCTATGGAGTCGCTCATCGCCGCACCTCCGCGGGAACGTGACGGTCCGCGGGATCCGCGGAAGGGGACGGCAGGGGCGGGGACGACGGCATGCGGTTGCTCCTGGGCACGGTGCGGTGGGGAGGAAGACGGTGGGACGGGCGCGGGGGCCGGTACTACGCGGAAGCCGTGGCGGCGAAGACGTACTGGCCCAGCCGCGCCGGCGGCCCGTCGGGGCCGGGCAGGCAGACGGTCGGCCCGAAGCCGGCGGCGGCCAGTTCGCGCAGCCACTCGGCGCGTGTGAGGAAGATCCGGTCGAGGCCGCGGCGGAAGTCCTCGAAGTCGCGGTCCGGGTCGTCCGGGCCGGGCGACATGAGGAACTCCATCGAGGTCATGATCTGGTAGTGCTCGCGCCCGGTCTCGATGACCAGGAGCAGGCCGCCCGGAGTCAGCAGCCTCCGCAGTCCGGACAGGACGCGGCCGATGTGCCGGGCGTTGTGCAGCACGTTGGCGCAGACGACGACGTCGGCGGACCCCGCCTCGTAGCCCTGCGCGGCGGCCTCGCGGTTCACGTCGAACAGGCGGTAGCGGATCCAGGGGCGGTCCCCCAGCCTCTCCCTTCCGGAGACGAGGAAGAAGCGGGAGACGTCCGTGAAGAGGTAGTCGACGCCCGGGGTGCCGTCCTCGGCGCGTCCGGCGTGGGGGGCGAGCGCGGGGACCATGTCGATGGTGGTCCCGCCGACTCCGGCACCGACCTCCAGGACCCGCAGCGGACCGCGCCGCTCCCGCCGTGCGGCGGCCTCGCGCAGTGCGGCGGCGGCCATCGCGTTGACGTAGCGGCTGACGGTGTTCTCGCGGTAGGTGCTGTCGGCCGTGTCCATGGTGCCGTCGGGGAAGAGCAGCGCCTGCAGGGCTATCTCGTCACGCAGCAGTTCCGGGAGGTGTCCGATGGCGTCCAGCAGGAAGCGGGCCATCTCCGGCCCGTGGCCGAGCGCCCGCCCGGCCTCCCGCACCCGCCGCGCCGCCCGCTCCAGCGCGGCGCCGTCCGCGGCCGCGAGACCGGTGAAGCGGCCGTCGTCGGCGAGGGTGAGCATCCCCTCCCGTACCAGTGCGGCGAGCCAGCGGCGGACGATCCGGCGGTGACGCGGCGCCACCTTCACCGCGTCCAGGACCTCCCCCGTCCCGTGGCGGTCGCCGTCGCCGCGGAACAGTCCGTGGCGGCGCAGGACCCGGGCCATGGCCAGCAGTGCGGCGGCGTCCAGTTCGTCGGCGAAGGCCGCCGAACGGGTGAGGTCGGCGCCGGCCAGTGCGGCCCCGGCGGCCTCCCGCATCGCGTACCGCAGTCGCTCCGGCGGAACGATCGCTCCGTCAACGGACATCCGACTCCCCCTCATCGCCCGGTCGTTCGGCACGGCGGCGGCACGGCACGCCTGCCCCCCGGTGCGCCGAGACGTTCACCGGGGACAGCCAGAGCATATAATGACAACGGTTTTCGTTTGCAAGAGGAGAGCGCGGTCCGATCCGGATCCGGCGTCCGGCGGCGCCCCGCGGACGAGCGCGACAAGGAAACGACAACCGTTTCCCCGAGGGGTCATCATGGCCCGTGACGGCACGTCACCGGAAGGGTGTTCCCGCGCCCGGAGGGAGAACCCCGCCCCGCAAACCGCGGGACGACCGCGGAGGCCTCACCCCCGGCCCCCCGGAGCGCCGGCCCGCTCCTCCGGCGCCGGGGACCACGCCTGCCGGGAAAGCCCCCGGAGACGTTCGAGCACCCCGTCGGCCAGCACCTCCCGGGGCGGGCCCTGCGCGGCGAGGCGTCCGGCGTCGAGCAACAGGCAGTGGTCGGCCCGTCCGGCCGCCACCGGGTCGTGGGTGACGTGCACGACCGCGACGCCTTCCGCCGTCACCTCGTCGAGAACCCCGGTGATCCTCCGCCGGGCTTCCGCGTCGAGGCCGGCGGCGGGCTCGTCGAGCAACAGGAGGTCGGCCTCCTGCGCGAGCGCCTGGGCCACGAGCACGCGCTGCCGCTGCCCTCCGGACAGTTCACCGAGCCGCCGCCCGGCGAGACCGCCGACGCCGAGGCGGTCCATGCACGCCTCGATCACCGACCGGTCGTGCCGCGACAGGCGCCCGAACGGCCCGAGGCGCCCCCACCTGCCCATCGCGACGGTGTCGCGCACCGTGACCGGCAGCGCGTCGGAGACGGCGCTGCGCTGCGGCACGAGGGCGGGGCGGACAGGGGTGCGGTGGGTCACCGTTCCGGCCGTGGCGGCCACCACGCCCGCCAGCACACCGAGGAGCGTGGACTTGCCCGCTCCGTTCGGTCCCACGACGGCCGTGGCGGCCGACGCCGGTATCCGCGCGCTGAACCCGGACAGGACCGGCCGTCCCGCATAGCCCGCCGACACCTCGTCGAGCGTCACCCGCTGCTTCACCTGGGCACCTCTCCCGCGCTTTTTTGTAATGACAACGGTTTTCATTATATGTTCATATGCCATGGAGTGGTTGACCGGCCCCTTCGAGGTGGCCTTCGTGCAGCGCGCCCTGTGGGGCGGCATTCTGGTGTCGCTGATCTGTGCCCTGGCCGGCACGTGGGTGGTGCTGCGCGGCATGGCCTTCCTGGGCGACGCGATGTCGCACGGCATGCTGCCGGGAGTCGCGGTCGCCTCGCTGCTGGGAGGCAACCTCCTGGTCGGCGCGGCCGTGAGCGCGGCCGCCATGGCGCTCGGGGTCACCGCCCTCGGCCGCGCCCCCCGGCTGTCGCACGACACGGGCATCGGCCTGCTCTTCGTGGGGATGCTCGCCCTGGGCGTGATCATCGTCTCGCGCTCCCAGTCGTTCGCCGTCGACCTGACCGGGTTCCTCTTCGGCGACGTGCTCGCGGTGCGCGGGAGCGATCTCGTCCACCTCGCCGCGGCCCTGGGAATCGCCCTGGTCGTCTCCGCCGCGGGGCACCGGCCGTTCGTCGCCCTGGTCTTCGACGAGCGCAAGGCCCACACCCTGGGACTGCGTCCCCGCCTCGCCCATGCCGCGCTGCTGGGGCTCCTGACGCTGGCCATCGTCGCCTCGTTCCACGTGGTGGGGACGCTGCTGGTCTTCGGCCTGCTGATAGCGCCCCCGGCCGCGGTCCTCCCCTGGGCCCGGCGCATCCCGACGATCATGGCCGGGGCCGCCTGCCTGGGCGCCGTCGCGACGTTCCTCGGTCTGCTGCTGTCCTGGCACCTGGGCACCGCCGCGGGGGCGACGATCGCCGCCGCCGCGGTCGCGCAGTTCCTGCTCTCGCAGCTCGCCGCCGCCCTGTGGAACCGCCGGGCCCGTCATGTGCGGCTCTCCCCCGCCCCCCTCCCCTGAACGCCCGCACTTCCGTGAACGGAGCACAAGCGCTCGTCATGAAACCCGCAAAGACCCGCGCGGCGACCACCCTGTCGGCCTCCCTCGTCACGGCCGCGCTGCTGGCCGGCTGCCAGAGCGGTCCGGGCGGCGGAAAGCCTCCGCGGACCGAGCCGTCCCCGTCCGGCGTGCCCCACGGGTACGTCGAGGGGGCCGAGGAGACCGCCGAGCAGCAGCCGCGTCTGGTGATGGCCGACACCCGGACCGGCGAGATCCACGTCCTGGACCTCACGACGGAGGAGGTGTCCCCCGCCGGGCGCGCCGAGGGGGTGCGGGACATCACCGGCGACGGCCGGTTCGCCTACCTGGGCACCGGCACCGGAGTCCGCGTCGTCGACGGCGGCGCCTGGACGGTGGACCACGGCGACCACGTGCACCACTACCGCTCGAGGATCCGCGACGTCGGGGAGATCGGCGGAGGACGGCCGGAGCACGTCCACAGCGACACCGCCCTCACCGCCGTCACCTCCGGCGGCGGCACCCGGCTGTTCGACCGCGCCGCGCTGGAGGACGGCGGCGTGGGCGAGGGGCGCCCCGTCACCGGCCGGTCCGGGGAGGGTCCGGTCGTCCCCCACCGGGAACACCTGCTGGTCGCGGGAACGGGCACCGCGCGGGACACCGTCGAGGTGCGCGACCGGGCGGGAGCGCCGGTGGCGTCCCTCACCGAGCGCTGTCCGCGGGTGCGCGGCGAGGCCGTGACCCGGCGCGGCGTCGTCTTCGGCTGCTCCGACGGCGCCCTGCTCGTCACCGAGGAGGACGGTGGGTTCACCGGCGAGAAGATCCCCTACGGACAGCCCGTGGACGCCGGCGACCGGGCCGTCGCCTTCGCCCACCGGCCCGGCAGCACCACCCTCGTCGCCACGGCCGGCGACGACGCGGTGTGGGTGCTCGACGTCACCGAACGGACCTGGAAGAAGGTGGAGACCGGCCCCGTCGCCGCCGCCAACACCGCGGGCGAGGGCGCCCCGCTGCTCGTCCTCACCGAGGACGGCACCCTGAGCGCGTACGACTCCGCCACCGGGAAGCGGACCGCGAGCACCGGCCTGCTCGCCGGCGCGTCACCGCGGCAGGTCGCCGCGGCCGTCATCGAGGTCGACACCGGCCGCGCCTACGTCAACGACGTCGCGGCGCGGAAGGTCCACGAGATCGACTACGACGACGACCTGCGGCGGGCGCGCACCTTCACCCTGGACTTCGCCCCCGCCCTGATGGTGGAGACCGGACGATGAGGACCGCTGCCCCGGCGGCCCGGCGCCGCACCGCAGCGGTCCTGCTCACCACCCTGGCCTGCGTCCTGCCGCTCCTCGGCGGCTGCGCGGGAGGCGGTGGCGGCGATCGCCCCGGCGTGGTGGTCACCACCAACATCCTGGGCGACATCACCCGCAACGTCGTCGGCGACGAGGCCGAGGTGACGGTGCTGATGGAGGCGGGCGCCGACCCGCACTCCTTCGGCGTCTCCGCCCCGCAGGCGGCCCGCATCGAACAGGCCGACCTGGTGGTGTACAACGGGCTCGGGCTGGAGGAGAACGTCCTGCGGCACGTGGACGCCGCACGCGAGGCGGGCACCGCCACCTTCGCCGTCGGCGACGCCGTCGACCCCCTCGCCCACGCCTCGGACGACACCGCCGGACAGCCCGACCCCCACTTCTGGACCGATCCCCACCGCGTCCGCGCCGCGGTCGACCTCATCGCCGAACAGGTCGTGGAGAACGTCGGCGGCGTCGACGCCGCCGCGGTACGGGAGAACGCCGACCGGTACGGGGCGAAGGTCGAGGACCTCGCCTCCTGGATGCGGCAGCGCTTCGACGGGATCCCCGAGGACAGGCGCAGCCTGGTGACCAACCACCACGTCTTCGGATACCTGGCCCAGCGGTTCGGCTTCCGCGTCGTCGGCGCCGTGATCCCCAGCGGCACCACCCTGGCCTCGCCCAGCGCCTCCGATCTGGAGTCCCTGGCCACCGCGGTCCGGGAGGCGGAGGTCGGGGCGATCTTCGCCGACTCCTCCCGGCCCGACCGGCTGGCCCAGGTCCTCAGGCGCGAGAGCGGCCTGGACGTCGAGGTCGTCCCGCTGTTCTCCGAATCCCTCACCGAGGAGGGCGGAGGAGCCCCCACCTACCTGGACATGATGCGGGCCAACACCACGGCGATAGCCGACGGCCTGGGCACCGACTGACCCACACAGCCCCGTCCACGGACGGGTCACGAGAGAGAAAGAACACCGACATGAGCGACACGGCACGCCCCCGGAAGGCCGCGGGCATCGCCCTCCTCCTGGCCACCTCCCTCGCACTCACCGCGTGCGGCGGACAGCAGACCCGGGAGACCGGGTCCTCCGCGAAGAAGACCGACGCGAGGTCCGGCACCCCGGCCCCGGCGGTCACGGACCCCGTCGTCACCACCTACGACGGCGGCCTCTACGTCCTGGACGGCGAAACCCTCGAGATCGCCGAGGACATACCCCTGCCGGGCTTCAACCGGGTCAACCCGGCCGGCGACGACCGCCACGTGATGGTCTCCACCAGCAGCGGGTTCCGCGCCCTGGACGCGGTCGGCGGCAGGCTCACGGACGTCGAGTTCCCGGGAGCCGAGCCCGGCCACGTGGTCCACCACGCCGGCCGGACCGTGCTGTTCACCGACGGCACCGGCGAGGTCACCTCCTTCGACCCCGACGACCTCGCCGGCGGAAAGCCGGAGACCACCACCTACACCTCCCCCTCCCCCCACCACGGCGTCGCCGTCGAACTGGCCGACGGCCGCCTGGTCACCACCCTGGGCACCGAGGAGGAGAGGAGCGGCATCGCCGTCCTCGACGAGAAACGCAAGGAGGTCACCCGCAGCGAGCAGTGCCCCGGCGTCCACGGCGAGGCCACCGCGAAGGACGAGGCCGTCGTCATCGGCTGCGAGAACGGCGTCCTGATCTACCGGGACGGCGCCATCACCAAGGTGGACAGCCCCACCGAGTACGGCCGGATCGGCAACCAGGCCGGATCCGAGGACTCCCCCGTCGTCCTGGGCGACTACAAGAAGGACGCCGACGCCGAACTGGAACGCCCCGAGCAGGTCTCCCTGATCGACACCCGCACCGGCGAGCTCCGCCTGGTCGACCTCGGCACCAGTTACACCTTCCGCTCCCTGGCACGCGGCCCGCACGGCGAGGCCCTCGTCCTGGGCACCGACGGGAAGATCCACGTCATCGACCCCGAGAAGGGGAAGGTCACCCGGACCATCCCCGTCATGGACCAGTGGCGCGAGCCGCTGGAGTGGCAGCGGCCCCGCCCCGCGATCTTCGTACGCGACCACACCGCCTACGTCTCCGACCCCTCCACCAGGAAGCTCCACGCGATCGACGTCGAGTCCGGCGAGCAGCTCGCCTCGGTCACCCTGCCCGAGGCGCCCAACGAACTCAGCGGCGTGAGGCACTGACCCCCGCCGGGCCCGGCCGGCCTCCGCAACCGGCCGGGCCCGGTGACCCGCTCCGCACCCGTTCCCCCTGCCGAGTCCGCATGTCGTCACCAGGAAGAGGAGTCGACGGTGTCCGATCCCTACGCGTCGTCCGCCCCGTACATCGATCCGCTGATCGCCGGTTTCTGGCACGGCGTGTCTCCCGCCCTGACCGCCGAACTGGAGTCCCTCTCCGCCCTGTCGGGGCCGGTGGTGGACCTCGGCGCCGGATCCGGGCGCGGTGTGCGGGCCGTCGCCTCGGCCCTGCCCGGCGTCCCCGTGGTGGCCGTCGAGCCCTCCCCCGCCATGCGCACCGCCCTGCTCGCCCGGCTGGTGGACGCCCCGCCCCTGCGCGACACCGTCACCGTGGTCGCCGCCGACGCCCAGACCTACGCGTTCCCCCGAAGCCCGAGGGCCGTCATGGCCATGAACGTGCTGGGCCACCTGACCCCCGGACAGCGCCGGCGCCTGTGGGCGAGGATCGCGGAGCGCCTGGAGCCCGGCGGAGTGCTGCTGGTCAACAACCAGCAGCCCCACACGCCCGTGGCGGTGCCGCCGGCCAGGGGGGGCGCCTTCCGCGTCGGCGAGCAGGACTACGAAGGCTGGGTGCAGGCCGAGCCCTCCGGCGAGCAGCGCCTCACCTGGAGGATGACCTACAGAACCCTGCGCGACGGGCGGTGCGTGTCCGAGACCACCGCCGACTACGAGTGGTGGACGGTCACCGACGACGAACTGCGCGCCGAGTGGGCCGAACACCGCCTGACGTCCCGCACCGCCGGTGAGGGCGGGACCGCCTTCCACGTCGTCGGCCACAGCGGCGGCCCCCTGCCCTGACCCCCGGCCGGCGGCGGCTCCCGCCCGGCGGCCGGCACGTCCGCCGAGGAGACCCGGCGGGCGGGCGTGGAGCTGCTGCGGGTCGACCGCCGGGCCGGCGGCGGGGGCGAACCGGTCGCGTTCCACGAGCGCGACGGTTTCACCTCCACCGAACGTTTCGCGTCCGGGCGGTGGCCGGGACGGGTGCCGGCCCGGCGAGTCGGCTGACACCCGGGCAGGACAGGACAGGACAAGGCAGATCAGGACAAGGGCAAGGGCAGGGCAGTCGACACAGGCTCGTCAGACGGCTCCGGAAGCGGATCCCGCCGGCCCGCGGTGCTACCGTGCCGCGCCGCGGCACCGGATCACCTCCTGATCGCGGACCGCCCCCTCCCTCCCTCGCCCGGCTCCGCCCGGTTCGGCGGCACCGGGCGGAGCCGGGCGTCGTCCGCCCGTCCCGGTCCGCCGGATCCTCCCGGTGGCCGGGCCCGAGTGGGGCGGCCTGTCCATGCGTTGACATGGCCGCTTCATTTCAGGATGCTGTGAGAGCGCTCTCACCGATGTGGACCGGCGTGGAAGCGCAGGTACTCGATGGCCAGGCCCGCCCCGCAGCCCCCTCCGACGCGGCCCCGGCCAGACGTCGTCCCCGTGCCGCGTTCCTTCACCGGCCCGGCGTCGAAGCGGAGGCCGACCCTGGAACGGGACCATGAGACTCTCTCGCTGTCTTTCCGGCGCGGCGGCCTTCGTGCTGTCCGGCGTCCTCGCTGCCGCGATGTCCCTGACGTCCGCCGAGCCCGCCCGGGCGGGTCAGACCGGTCTGCGGGCCGCGGACCCGAGCGTCCTGCGGGTCGGTGGCACCTACGTCTCGGTGCAGTCGACCGGCGGCGGCATCGCCGTGCGGCAGGCCGCCTCGACGGCCGGTCTGGCATCGGCTCCGGCCCGGCAGGTCTGGTCGGACACCCGCGGCCTCGGTGAGGTCTGGGCTCCCGAGATCGTGAGGGACGGGGGGCGCTACTACATCTACTTCTCGGCCGGCCGCGGGCCGGCCCACCGGATGTACGTGATCAGCTCCGCCGGCCCGGACAGCGGCTACACCGCCGAGACGAAGCTGGCGCTGCCCGACGACAAGTGGGCCATCGACGGGACCCTGTTCACCTTCAACGGGCAGCGCTGGTTCGTCTGGTCGGGCTGGGCCGGGGACACCAACGTCGAGCAGAACCTCTACATCGCCCGGATGAGCAGCCCCACCACGCCGACCGGCGCACGGTACGTCATCTCGCAGCCGCGGGAGAGCTGGGAGCGGGTGGTCGGCAACCCGTTCATCAACGAGGCGCCTGAGGCGATCAGGGACCCGAACGGTCAGCTGCACATCGTGTACTCGGCCAACGGCAGCTGGAGCGGGCAGTACTGTCTGGCCGACCTGAGGCTGCGGGCCGGCGGCGACCCGACGCACGTGTGGGACTGGTACAAGTCGAACGGCTGCCTGTTCGGCTCCAACTCCGGCACGATGATGCCCGGTTGGGACCCGACCCTGCACGTCGACGGCCCCGGTCACCACAGCTTCGTCCTGCTCGACGGCGACATCGGCACGAGCCCGCCCGCCGGGCCGAGGTTTCCCCTGATGTTCCACGCGGTTGCGAAGGGAACGCCGTACACGTGGGAGAACCGGTACTGGTACACCGGCACGTTCTGCTGGTGGGGCAACACCACCTACCGCCGCGCCAACGTCCCCGGCCCGAACACCGACACGGGCTGGAGCCTGAAGTTCTTCGAGTAGGGGCGACGGGCGCCGCGACCCCGGCCATGCGGACGGTGACCGCCCCGGCGGTGCGCGGCCCACGCCTCGCCCGCTCCGCCCGGCCGTCGGAGCCGCCCGGCGGGGGCGGCGGGCCTTGACGTGCGGACGGGCACGGTGGGCGATCCGGCGGACGGCCGCGGAGCCCCTGCCGGCGGCCCGGGCGGTCTCGCCGTAGGCGACATCGAACACCTCGCGCAGCAGGGACACCGCCCGCTCGGTCGGCGCCGGCGCCGCCGGGGCAAGCGTCATCGCCGTCGACACGCTCCCGCTGAACTCGACGTCCTCGGCCACGTCCGGCGCGGGCGGCAGGTCGAGGTGGGCGAGGGACGTCCCGGTCGCCGGGCCGGTGGCGTGATCGCTCACGCCCCGGCCCCGGCCTTTTCCCTCCCCGCGGCCCGGCCGCGCCTCCGGCCGGGCCGGGGCGCCACATCGATCCGGGCCGGGATCGCCCGGCCCGTACCGCCGCCTGAGTGGAGATCCGGCGCCCCGGCCGGAATGCTCCCCCGCCTTGGTTTCGTGGCTCCGGTGCCCGGCTACTCCGGGCACGTACGGGCCCACACGGTGAGAGGACCGAGGACATGCACTCCACCGCGAAGTGCCGCCGGCCACGGAGAGCCGCCGCCCTGCCGTTCGCCCTCGTGCTGGGCGTCGTGTTCGGTACCGCGGGCCTGGCCGGCTGCGGCGGCGACGAGACGCCCGCCCCCGAGGCGTCCGTGCATGTCGAGGACCCGCAGGGCGACGGGGACGGATACGACTTCGTGTACGGGGACTTGGCGGAGGCCGAGTTCTGGAACGACGTCAGCACCTGGACCGGCAAGCGGATCACCATCCGAACCGACGTCGACGAGGCCGTCAACGAGCACGCCTTCACCGTCGCCGAAGCGGACGACGACGCCGGCGTCGGCGACGAGAGGGGGAACGTCAGGAGCCTCCTGGTCGTCTCCGCGGACGCCGCCGACGTGAGGGAGGGCGGCACCGTGGAGGTCACCGGCGTCGTCCGGGAGGGGTTCGTGCCCGAGGAGGTGGCGGACGGGCTCGGCGTGGACTGGGAGGACGACCTCCTCACCGACTGGGAGGAGGAGCAGTACGTCGTGGCCACCTCGGTCGACACCTCGGTCGGCACCTCGGTCGGCGCGGAGTGAGGGGCGGCGCGCCGGTTCGCCGACGGGGGCGTTCCGCCAGCGGCGGACCGGAGCCGGGCGGGAGGGCGTCCGGCTTCGCGTGGCGGCGTGGTCGTGCGCCGGTGACAATGAGGATCGTCCGTTCTGTGGCTTTGCTCCTGGTATCTGGTGGCTGTGCCGGCCCGGGAGCGATCCGGCGGTGAGGGGAGACTCCATGCGGTGCGTCCCGGGTGGTCCGCGTCGGCGGCGACCGGTACGGTCGGCGGCGGTGCCACTCGCCCTGATGGCCGTGCTCTCCGGACTGTCGGGGTGCGGCGGGGAGGACGCCGAGGGCATCAGCGAGGTGCACGAGGCGTTCGAACGCGGTGACGCCGAATCCGTGATCGGCCGGGAGAGGACGTTCGAGGGCCGGGTCGAGGACGTCATCTCGCCCTGGGCCTTCACCGTCGGCGGCGATGAGTTCGGTGACGTCGAGCCGCTGCTGGTCATCGAGAAGGACATGCCGTCCGTCGACGAGGACGATCCGGTCCGCGTCACGGGCACCGTGCACGAGTTCGACTTCGGCGAGGTTCAGGACGAACTCGGTGTGAACCTCGCGGAGACGCTCTACGAAGGGTTCCGCGGCGAGCCCTACGTCATGGCCCGGAGCATCGCCGAGGACGTGGACCTGGGGTGAGCGGACGGGGCCGCCCGTCCGGTACCGCCGGCGAAGCCGCGCTTCCTCGCCCGGCCGTCCTCGGCGACCGGTGCGCCGGGCCGTCACGGCGGCCACGGCGGCCACGGCGGTGAAGGACGCGTTCACCGCCCCCCCGTTGGCGTCGGCTTCCCCGGCCCGCGACCGGTCGGGGACCCGCGCCGTGCCGGGGTGTCCGCCACTCGGGGGCGCGGGCTCGGCCGTGTCGCGCAATGCGGCCCGGTCCGCGGCGCGTCGCCGTCCGCGGCGTGGCGGCCGTTCGCACACTGGGGGCGTGATCACCGTGTCCCGTCGTGTGGCGGGGGCCGCCCTGCTGTCATTGCTGGGCGGTCTCGCCGCCGGGCTGCCCGCGCGGCCGGCCCTCGGGGCCGAGGGCTGCGTGGAGTCGGTGCCCTTCGCCTCGAACACGGGGGGTTACCGCGGCTTCCGCATCCCGGCCGTCGTCGGGGTGGGCGAAGAGGCGGGCGGAGACGCCGCGCGGGGTGTTCCCGGCGTGCTGGTCGCTTTCGCGGAGGGACGCGTCCGCTCCCTCGCGGACGACGGCGACATCGACGTGGTGGCACGCCGGTCGCTCGACGGCGGCTGCACCTGGGGACCGCTGCGGGTGGTCGCCGACGCCGGAAGGGACACCGTCGGCAACCCCTCCCCCGTCGTCGACCCGGCGACCGGCCGAATCGTGTTGCTGAGTTGCCGGAACGTCCACGGGGTGATGGGGCACCGTCGTGTGTTCGTCCAGCACAGCGACGACGCCGGCGTCACCTTCTCGCCGCCCCGGGAGATCACCGGGCAGGTGAAGCCGGAGCACTGGAACTGGTACGGAACGGGGCCCGGCCACGCTCTGGCTCTGCGGTACGGCCCGCACGCCGGACGCCTGCTGGTCCCGGCCAATCACAGCTACCGCACGGCGGCCTCCGTGCACCGCTCCGGTGCCCACTCGCTCCACAGCGACGACGGAGGGGAGACCTGGCGCCTCGGCTACGTGGCCCAGCCGGAGGACGCGAGCCTGCGTCTGGAGGAGAACGCCCTGGCCGAGCTGCCCGGCGGCCTGATCTACACCAACGTCCGCAACCAGAGCGACACCGCGTCCGCCACCAGGGCCGACGCCTATCTGGAACCGGGCGGCACGGCGCTGCTGACCGCCTACCGCCCCCAGCCCGCCCTGACCGGGCCCGTGGTGCACGGCAGCGTGCTGTGGGTCGAACCCCGCCCGCCGGGATCACCGGCGCTGCTCTTCTCGGGGCCGGCCGACCCCGGGAGCCGGAAGGCGATGACGCTGCGCGTCAGCCACGACCGGGGACGCACCTGGCGCGAGGGGCCACGGCTGACGGCGGGCCCCGCCGCCTACTCCGACCTGGTCCCGCTCGGCCCGGACACGGTGGGGGTGCTGTACGAGAGGGGCGCCGCGTCGCCCTACGAGACCCTCACCTTCACCAGGGTGCCCATCGCGCCCCTCACCCGGCGCTGACGCCCCCGCGCCGCGGGGCCCGGCGAGCGCTCGCTCCCGGACCCCGGCCCGGCCGGACCTGGGCAGGACGTGGCCCCCCGGCCGCTTACCCGTCAGGTCATCGACCCCGGCGCGTCCGGATGCCACGATCATCCGCGTACGGAGCCCGACCGACCGGAAGAGGACGACGCCATGCGCGCCTACGCCATAGCCCATCTGCGGGAAGCCGCCCCGCACCCGGAGATCGCCGAGTACATCGAGCGCATCCCCGCCACCTTCGAGCCGTACGGCGGCCGCTTCCTCGTGCACGCCACGCAGCACGAGGTGAAGGAGGGCAGTTGGCCCGGGCACGTCGTGGTGATCGGCTTCCCCGGGATCGCCGAGGCGCGGGCCTGGTGGGACTCCCCCGCCTACCGGGAGATCGCGCCGCTGCGCTCACGGCACATCGAGGGCGACATCATCCTGGTCGAGGGCGTCCCCGAGGGCTACGACCCGACCGCCACCGCACAGGCGATGCGGGAGACCCTGCCCGCCGGGTAGCCCCCGGAACGGGGCGGGGCCCGCGGCGTTCCGCTCCCTTCGGCTCGCGCACGCGCCCGCCCCCGTGCGGCCTCCGCCGTCGGCACGTCGCGGGGTGGGCGGCGAACGGGTCCGGCCGCCGGGCACCGCCTCCCGCCGGTGCGCGGGCCGGTGCCTCGCCCCCGTGTCCGGCCGGCCGCCGCGGGAGACGGTGTGCGCGGTCAGCTCCCGTGGACGGTGAGCGTGTACCCCTCGGGGCCGAGGAAGGTGAACATCCGGCCGAACGGGCCGTCTTCGGGCGCCTTGACGATGGTGGTTCCGGCGGCTCGGAGGCGGTCGTGGAGAGCCTGGGCATCGTCGGCCCTGAACCACAGGGCGACCCCGAGGCCGGGTTGTCCGGCGCTGTCGAGGTCGACACCGGGCAGGGGCTCGCGTACGGCGAACGCGATCGGCTCGGTGGTGAAGACGACGGCTCCGGGCGGGGAGGCGGGTGCCCGGTTCAGGCCGAGCCGCGTCTCGAAGAAGACGGCCGCCGCTTCGACGTCACGCACCTGCAGGGCGATGAAGTCGGGGCCGGCGACGGCAACGGAGGTGGTCACGGGAGGCTCCTGGGATGACGAGAGTGTCAGGACTCTGACATCGACGACGGTAGGCTTCGCCGTCTCCTTGTGTCAAACTCCTGACATGAGAGACGATGCGCTCCGGCCCGACGACGTGACCCGGCGACTCGGTTACCGCCTCAAACGCGCGGCCGCCGCCCTGCGCGGCGCCATGGACAGGGCGCTGCGTGAGCGGGGACTGACCGTGCCGCAGTACGCGTGCCTGGAACTCCTCGACCAGCAGCCCGGTCTGTCGAACGCCGAGCTCGCCCGCGGCGCCTTCGTCACCCGGCAGTCCATGAACGTGGTCCTGCGCGGCCTGGAGGAGGCCGGCCTCGTCACCCGCGCGCCCACCACCGACCACGGCCGGGCGCTGCCCACCCACCTCACGGACGAGGGCCTGCGCCGCCTCACCGCGGCCCGCGCCGCCGTCTACGCCATCGACCGGCGGATGACCGAGGCCGTCCCGGCCGAACGCCTCGCCACGTTCCTCTCCGACCTGGACCGGATGGCCGAGGCCCTGGATGAGTGAGTCCGGCGTTCCCGGCGTTCCCGGGGCTCACAGCGTTCCCGGGGCTCACGGGCGCTCGGCGGGCATGCGACCGCGGTTCCGGCGGCGCCCTTCGCGCCGGACGCCGGCGGCGGGGACCGGGTGGCCACCGGGCCGGGCGGCGGTCGTGCCCCACCGGGGCGGGAAGGGCCGCCCCTGCTCCGGCGCCGCCACGGGCTCCGGCGCCGCTGCCGGTCAGGCGCCCGTGGCGGCGGCGGTGTCGGGGTACAGGGGGAAGACCTGGTCGAGACCGACGATCCGGAGGACCCGCGAGGTGTTGGCGGGCACGGCGGCCAGGACCGTGTCGGCTCGGGCCGCCATGGCGTGGTTGCGGGCGGCCAGGAGAGCGGTGATGCCGCTGGAGTCGCAGAACTCCATGCCCCCGAGGTCGATGACCAGGCGTTGGCCGGGTCTCAGGACGAGGCCGGCGGCGGCGGTGCGCAGTTCGTCGGCACTGGCGTAGTCCAGCTCGCCGACGACCTCCAGCACGGGACCGGTCGCGGCGTCTCGGACGGTGATCTTCAACGGGCTCATATCAGGTGTTCGTCGCAGGGCCGGGGGTCGGGTGGGTGGCGGCGGGGACTCCGAGGGCCAGCAGGGCGGTGTCGTCGTCCAGGCCGTCGCCGAAGTCTTCCAGGAGCCCGGACAGCGCCTGCACGACGGCGTGCGGGGGCGTCCCGGCGTGGCCGGCCGTGAAGGCGCGCAGGGCGGCGTCCCCGTACAGGGCCCCGTCGGGGCCGACACGTGCCTCGGTGAGGCCGTCGGTGTAGAGCAGGAGGGTGTCACCCGGGGCGAGCGTGGTGGTGACGGCGGTGAAGCGGGGGGCGGGCAGGATGCCGACGAGGAGTCCGCCCGGGGTGGGCAGGAAGTCGCAGCCGCCCTCGGCCCGCAGGACCAGCGCGGGCGGATGACCGCCGGAGGCGAGCCGTACGGTGACGTGGCCGCTGTCGAGGTCGGGTTCGAGGATGCCGAATATGGCGGTGCAGTAGCGCGGGTCGCCGCCGGTGTAGCGCTCGTGGAGCACGGTGTTCAGGGTGGCCAGGGCGGCGACGGGGTCGGGGTCGTGCAGGGCCGCGGCGCGCAGGGTGTAGCGGGTCAGCGACGTCAGGGCGGCGGCCTGAGGGCCTTTGCCGCACACGTCCCCCAGGAAGAACGCCCAGCGTTTGCCGTCGACGGCGAACAGGTCGTAGAAGTCGCCGCCGAGCCGGTCGGGGGAGGCGGTGTGGTAGTATGCGGCCGCTTCCAGCCCGGGGACGTCGGGAAGCGTGTCGGGCAGCAGGCTCTGCTGGAGTATGGCGAGGGCCTCCTGGAGTCGGGCCCGGTCGGCCTCCGCCTGTTCGCGCGCCGCGTCCGCCTCCTGCTTGCGCCGCAGGAGCTCCTCCTCGTAGGAGCGGCGGTCGCGGGCGTCGAAGACGGTGGTGCGGACCAGCAGCGGCTCGCCCTCGCAGCCGAACTTGAGGACGGAGGAGACAAGAACCGGTATCCGTGCGCCGTTCGCGCTTCTGAGCTCCAGGGCGATGCCGCTGATCTCCCCCTGCATGCGCAGCAGCGGGGCGAAGTGCGTCTCGTGGTAGAGCTTGCCGCCGACGGTGAGCAGGTCGGCGAACCGCATCCGTCCCACCACCACGTCCCGGTCCAGGCCGAGCCAGCCCAGGAGCGTGGTGTTGATCTTCGCGATGGTGCCGTCCAGCAGCGTGGACAGGTACCCGCACGGGGCGGCTTCGTACAGCTCTTCGGCGCTGTCCTCCAGCAGGGCGGCGAACGGCACGCCGTCGGCCTCCTCGCTTCCCGTTCCGTACGGGTCGGGCTCCTGCCCGATGCGGCACATCATCGCAGCTCGGCCAGGAAGTCGGTGATCGCCCGGTTGGTGGCTTCGGGCGCGGACAGCTGCGGGCAGTGCCCCGTGGCGTCCAGCGTGACCAGCGTCGAGCCGGGGATCTGCGCGTGGACGAAGGCGCCGACCTCGCGCGGGGCGATGACGTCCTGGGCGCACTCGAGGATCAGCGTCGGCACGTCGACCGTCTTCAGGTCGCCGCGGGAGTCGGACAGGAAGGTGGTGCGGGCGAAGACGCGGGCGATGTCGGGCTCGGTGGCGCAGAAGCTGTTGGTCAGCTCCTCGCCGAGCTCGGGCCGCTCCGGGTTGCCCATGATGACCGGGGCCATGGCGGCCGACCACCCCAGGTAGTTCGCCTCCAGGGAGGCCAGCAGCTCGTCGATGTCCTGGGCGCTGAATCCGCCGCGGTACCCGTCGTCGTCGATGTAGCACGGGGAGGGGGCGACCATCACCAGGGCTCCGACTCTGCCGGGGGCCTGCCGGGCGGCCAGCACACCGACCATGGCGCTGACCGAGTGCCCGACGAACACCGCCTCGCGCAGGTCGAGCGCCTCGCACACCTCCACCACGTCCTGGGCGTAGCCGTCCAGGACGGCGTAGCGCTCCTCCCGGAAGGCCGACAGGTCGGAGCGGCCGGAACCGACGTAGTCGAACAGCACCACCCGGTAGGCGTCCGCCAGCGCTGGAACCGTCAGGCGCCACATGTTCTGGTCGCAACCGAACCCGTGGGCCAGCACGACCGCGGGCCCGCTCGGGTTGCCGGTGACGGTGACGTTGTTCCTGCGCAGGATGTCCATGCCCGCCATCCTCGCATCCTCCCCCACGGCCCCCGGAACGGCCCCGGCCGGACTCACCGGCTCGCGGAGCGGTGGGGACGGGCGCGCCGACCGCGATGCCGCCGACCGCCGGACGGGTCCGGCGCCGCCGCCCGGCGGGGCGGACCGCCTCCCGTCCCGGCCGGGTTCCGCGGCGGCCGGTGCGCACTCGAAGCGCGTTCCGGAAGAAATACGGCCGCGTACCGGAATACGGCTGGAAATTCCTATCGGAAGGCGGCGCGAACCGTGACCTGCGGAGCCGATTTCCCCTGCTCCGACCGGATATGGCGGGCTCCAAGACTCCCGGTAAGGGCCCGAAAAGGGTCAACCTGAACGGCCCCTGTTCCACATGTTGTCAGGCACGGAACCCCGTTCTTAGCCTGGGAGCGCTCCCGGTCCCGGTCCGGCACCCCGCGATCCGCGCACCACCCCCACCGTCGCGCTCGCGTCGGCGCCTTCACCGACCGGACCGGCGCACCCCCCACGAACCGGCACGCACCGGCGAGCGGATGGCTTCCCGCCGCCCGGCAGGGGCACCGTCAACGGCCGCGCGCCTTCACCCTGGAGGTCCCCCACATGCGCTCCCGCAGACATCGGCCCTGGACATGGGCGGCGGCGGCCTTCGCGGCCGTCGCCGGCCTGACCGTCACCACCCTCGGCGGTGCGCAGGCGGACACCGCCGGCGCCCTCAAGGCCGCCACCGTGCCGGCCTCTTCGCCCGTCGAGGACGAGGGTGCCGACTGCCAGGTGGGGCAGGGCGGCTCCACCAACACCTCGATGCTCCCCGACCCGTTCACGAAGATGAACGGCACGCGGGTCACGTCCAAGGCCGACTGGCGGTGCCGGCGGGCGGAGATCAGGGAGCTGGCCGAGCGGACCGTCTACGGTCAGAAGCCCGCCAAGCCCGAGAGCGTCACCGGCACGGTCTCGTCCTCCCGGATCACCGTCAACGTCAGCCACCAGGGGCGCAGCGCCGGTTTCTCGGCGAACGTGCAACTGCCCAGCGGCTCCGGCCCGTTCCCGGCCGTGATCGTCTACGGCGGGTTCGGAGCGGACACCGCCACCATCCGCAACTCCGGTGCCGCCGTCATCAGTTACGACCCCCTCGCCGTCGGGCAGGAGGGCACGGGGCGGAACAACAAGTCGGGCGCGTTCTACAGCATCTACGGCGCCCAGAGCGGCACCGGCCTGCTGAACGCCTGGGCCTGGGGCGTCAGCCGCATCATCGACGTCATCGAGTCCTCCGGCGGCAACGTGCTGCGGGCGGACGCCACCGGCGTGACCGGCTGCTCGCGCTACGGCAAGGGCGCCTTCGTGGCCGGCGCGTTCGACCAGCGCATCGCGCTGACCATGCCGGTCGAGTCCGGCAGCGGCGGGGTGGGCGCGATGCGCTCGATCGCCCGGGAGAGCGGCGCCCAGCCCCTGAGCAGCGCCTACTCGGAGCAGCCGTGGCTGGGGGACGCGTTCGGCTCCTACACCGGCAACCCCAACTCGCTGCCGGTGGACACCCACGAGGTGATCGGCATGATCGCGCCGCGCGGGCTGCTGATCATGGACAACCCGCACATCGACTGGCTGGGCGCCCAGTCCGGAGCCGTGGCGGCGCTGGGCGGCGCGGAGGTCTACAAGGCCCTCGGCGCGCAGCAGAACATCACCTACTGGTCCGACGTCCAGAGCGGTGACCACTGCGCCACGCGGTCCGAGTGGCAGACCCCGATGCGGCAGAGCATCCAGAGGTTCCTGCTGAACAGCGGCAGCGCCCCGGGCACCTTCCGGATCTCCGCGAAGAAGTCCGCCAGCCTCTCCCAGTGGCGGAGCTGGCAGACCCCGACCCTCACCGACGGCGGCACCACCGCCGGCACGACCACCGGCACCACCACCGGCACCACCGCCGGCACCGACAGCGGCGGCACCACCACGGGCACGACCACGGGCGGCGGCAACGGCGGCACCGGAAGCCCCACCTGTACGGCCACCCTCCAGGAGTCGCAGCGCTGGGGCGACCGCTTCAACGTCCAGACCACCGTCCGGGCCGGTTCCACGGCCATCAGCAACTGGACGGTGAACATCCAGCTCAACGGAGGGCAGTCGATCCAGAACTCCTGGAACGCCTCGTTCTCCACCAGCGGCAGCAGCATGACGGTGCGGCCCAGCGGCAACGGCACGCTGGCGGCGGGAGCCTCCACCGGCTTCGGCTTCACCGTGATGGCCAACGGCAACTGGAACCTGCCCCGCGTGGTCGGCTGCACCGCCTCCTAGCCCGCCCCGCACGACGGGCCTGCACGACGACCCGTGCGACCGGCCCGTCCCCGGTGGCGC
>NZ_JARVKV010000070.1 GCF_029813835.1 Streptomyces sp. DH37 | reverse complement strand
GCCCCCGCCGTACGGGCGGGGGCCCCGGCCGGTGCTCCGCGGGTCTCAGACGGAGACCAGGTCGCAGACGAAGATGAGCGTCTCGCCCGGCTTGATCCGGCCGCCGGCGCCCCGGTCGCCGTACGCCATGTGCGGCGGGATGACCAGCTGGCGGCGCCCGCCGACCTTCATGCCCTGGACTCCCTGGTCCCAGCCGGAGATGACCTGGCCGACGCCGAGCTGGAAGCGCAGCGGGGTGCCGCGGTTCCAGCTCGCGTCGAACTCCTCGCCGGTGGAGAAGGCGACGCCCACGTAGTGCACGGAGACGGTGTCGCCGGCCTTGGCGACCGGCCCGTCGCCCTCCCAGATGTCCTTGATCTCCAGGTCGGCCGGGGGCTCCCCGCCCGGGAAGTCGATCTCGGGCTTGTCGATGCTCACGAAATTGCTCCTACGAACGTTTCCATCGGTCAACCGTGTCAGTCTCGCAGACCCGGCCGACCGCCGCCGCCCGCGGTCGTCAGACCTTGCCGACGATGTCCACGACGAACACCAGGGTGTTCTTGGCCAGCTCCGACTGCGGGTTCCCGCCGTAGGCGAGCTGCGGCGGGATGACCAGCAGGACGCGGTCGCCGACCTTCTTGCCGACCAGGGCGTCGTCCCAGCCCTTGACGACCGAGCCGGTGCCGATCTGGAAGGCGGTGGCGCCTCCGTGGTCCCAGGAGGAGTCGAACTTCTCCCCGTCCTCCCACTTGACCCCGGTGTACTGGGCGATCAGGCCGTCCCCGGCCTTCACCTCGGGTCCGTCGCCCTCGACCAGCACCTGCTGCTTGAGCTCCTTGGGGGCCTTCTCGCCCTTGGGGATGGTGATGGTGGCGGCCTTCTGCTTCTGGACCTCGACCTCGGGCAGGCCCTTCGCGGTCTCGGCCTGCTCGCCGCTGACCTCGGCCTTGGCGTCGGTCCTGGTGGCGGCGACGGGGTCGACCACCCAGACCATGCCGTCCGACTCGTCGATCCCGGCCTGCGGGTTGAGCCGGTCGCCGATGATCGCCTTGGCGGTGCCCTCGACGAGGAAGCGGCCGCCGGTCTTCTCGCCCACCAGGGCGTCCATGACCGAGGTGGGGAGCATCTGCTGCTCCTCGCCGAGCCGGACGACCATCTGGGTGTGGACGCCCTCCCCGGCCTTGCCGCCGCCCTGCTGGTTCCAGGTGTTGAGCAGTTCCTGGTCGCCCTCGGTCATCCGGGCGAAGACGTCCATGCGGACGAAGTCGCCCTTGGCCATGGTGTCGCCCTTGCCCTCGGTGACGGTCCGCGTGGCGGCCTCGTCGGGGGCCTCGGCGTCCTTGGCGACGGTGACCTCGGGCTCCTGCCCGAGCTTGCCGGAGACCTTCGTGGCGGTCTCGGGCGAGCCCTCGGACCCGTCGGAGCCGCCGCACGCCGCGGTGAACAGCAGGGCCGGCACGGCCAGGGCCGCGGCGACGCGCCGGCCGACCTTCGCCAGGGAGCGGGGGTGTGGGGGGCGTCCCCCTTGAGATTGCAGCATCAGTCCAACTCGTGGTGTAGGAGATGTCCGGGCGTTCCGGGCGTGCCGGCCACTCTACGGGCCGCCCGGCCCACCTCCCACAACTGGCGGAGGGACCCATTTCGTTCCCGTGCCCCGGGACCGTGCCGGTGTGTCACGGCCCCGGACGCGTCCCCACCGGGTCACATGCCGGCGATGAGCTTCTCCACGCGCTCGTCCACGGAGCGGAACGGGTCCTTGCACAGCACCGTGCGCTGGGCCTGGTCGTTCAGCTTCAGGTGCACCCAGTCCACCGTGAAGTCGCGGCGCTGCTCCTGGGCCCGGCGGATGAAGTCGCCGCGCAGCCGGGCGCGGGTGGTCTGCGGGGGCACGGACTTGCCCTCGAAGATCTTGACGTCGTTGCAGATCCGGGCGGCCTGCCCCTTGCGCTCCAGCAGGTAGTACAGCCCGCGGCGGCGGTGGATGTCGTGGTACGCGAGGTCTATCTGGGCGACCCGGGGGTGGGACATGGTGATGTTGTTCTTGGCCCGGTACCGCTCGATGAGCTGGTACTTCATCACCCAGTCGATCTCGGTGTTGACCTTGTCGAGCTCCTGGGTGCGGATCGCCTCCAGGGTGCGGCCCCACAGCTCCAGCACCTGGTCCACCACGCCCGTGCGGATGCCGCGGCGCTCGCAGAAGTCGGCGGCCTTCTCGTAGTACTCCTGCTGCACCTCCAGCGCGGACGCCTCGCGCCCGTTGGCCAGCCGGACCTTGCGCTGGCCGGTGGTGTCGTGGCTGACCTCGCGGATCGCCCGGATCGGGTTCTCCAGGGTGAGGTCGCGCATGACGGTGCCCGCCTCGATCATGCGCAGCACCAGGTCGGTGGCCCCGACCTTGAGCAGGTTGGTCGTCTCGGACATGTTGGAGTCGCCGACGATGACGTGCAGCCGGCGGTAGCGCTCGGCGTCGGCGTGCGGCTCGTCGCGGGTGTTGATGATCGGCCGGGAGCGGGTGGTGGCGGAGCTGACGCCCTCCCAGATGTGCTCGGCGCGCTGGCTGACGCAGTAGACCGCGCCGCGCGGGGTCTGGAGCACCTTGCCGGCGCCGCAGATGAGCTGCCGGGTGACCAGGAACGGGATGAGGACGTCCGCCAGGCGCGAGAACTCCCCGTGCCGGGCCACGAGGTAGTTCTCGTGGCAGCCGTAGGAGTTGCCCGCCGAGTCGGTGTTGTTCTTGAACAGGTAGACGTCGCCGGCGATCCCCTCCTCGTGGAGGCGCCGCTCGGCGTCGACGAGGAGACCCTCGAGGATGCGCTCGCCCGCCTTGTCGTGGGTGACCAGCTCGGTCACGTTGTCACACTCCGGAGTGGCGTACTCCGGATGCGAGCCCACGTCGAGGTAGAGACGGGCGCCGTTGCGGAGGAAGACGTTGCTGCTGCGGCCCCATGACACGACACGGCGGAAGAGGTACCGCGCCACCTCGTCAGGAGACAGGCGCCGCTGTCCCCGAAACGTACACGTGACGCCGTACTCGTTCTCCAGCCCGAAGATTCGGCGGTCCATGAGTGAACATTACGCCTGATGCCCGGTTTTGAAACCGGCTTCGGCGCTCCCGTTGCGATCACTTTCCACCCGGGCGACGGCGCCGGGGGCCGGTGCGGGAGCCGCCAGGACGCGGCGGGTGACCAGCAGGACCAGCAGCGCGGCCAGACCTCCCGCGCCCGCGACGAGGAAGCCCGCCGGCGCGTCGCCCCACTCGATGACCGGGCCCACCACCGCCGTCCCGGCGGCGGCGCCGACACCGAAGGACGTCACCAGCCAGGAGAACGCCTCGGTGACCGTGCCCACCGGCGCGTGCCGGTCCACCACGACGAAGGCGCAGGCCAGCGCGGGGGCCAGGAAGAGCCCGGCGATCCCGGCCAGGAAGGTCATCGCCGCGGGGCCGGGCACCAGCGCCAGCGGCAGGTAGCCGGCCGCCAGGGCGGCCACCAGCGCGCGCAGCCGCGGCTCGGGCTCCCCCGCCCAGGTGCGGGCCCCGTAGGCCAGGCCGCCGACCAGGGCGCCGGCGCCCAGCGCCGAGAGCAGATAGCTGGAGATCAGCTCGTCGCCGTGGCCGTCGGCGTAGGCGACCGCGGCCACCGCGATCGTCCCCAGGGCCAGGCCGACGAAGAAGAACGCGCCGAGCAGGGCGAGCAGCCCGCCCGAGCGCAGGGCGCCCAGCCAGTGCGCCTCGCGCGGCTCGGAGCGCCAGCGGCGGGAGGGCGGCGAGACCACCACGGACAGGGCGCCGAGCACCCCCAGCGCGTTGATCACGAGCAGGGCGGCGGCCTCGTTCCAGACGGCCACCAGCAGGGTGACGGCCAGCGGGCCGAGGGTGAACATCACCTCCTGGGCGACCGCGTCGAGCGCGTAGGCGGCGTGCACCCGGTCGGGGTGCTTCAGGACCGACGGCCACAGGGCGCGCAGACCTCCCTCCAGGGGCGGGGTGAACAGCCCGGCGACGGCCGTCGCCGCGCAGGCGACGGGCAGCGGCTCGATCCCGGCGAGGGCGAAGACGGCCATGCCGAGCCCGGAGAGCAGCGCGGCGGGCAGCATCACCCTCGGCTGGCCCCACAGGTCCACCGCGCGGCCCAGCAGCGGCTGGCCGACGGCGTTGGACAGCCCGTAGACGGCCGACAGCGCGCCCGCCAGCGTGTAGCTGCCGCCCTCGGCCCGGGTGAACAGCACGATCGCCAGGGCCGCGGTGGCGTTCGGCAGCCGGCCGATCAGGGTGCCGGTGAGCAGCCGCACGGCGTGCCTGGCGCGCAGCAGTTCGGCGTAGCCCGTCGCCATGGGTCGGCTCCTCTCCCCCGGACTCCTCCGGCGGCCTTGAAGTGTTACGTATAACGCGCTCCGTCATACGTACCATGAGTCAGCCCCCCGGGTCCACGCCGGCCCCTCCGGCGCCCCGCACCGTCCGTCCGCTCCGGGAGCCAGCCAGTGACCTCCGACCGCACCCGCCCCACCAGCCGGGACGTGGCGCGTGCCGCCGGGGTCTCGCAGGCGGCCGTCTCCCTGGTGCTGGGCGGCAAGTGGCGCGGCCGGGTGTCGCCGGGCAAGGCCGAGGCGGTGCGCGAGGCGGCGCGCGAGCTGGGCTACCGGCCGAACCTGGCCGCGCGCAGTCTGCGGCTGGGACGCACCCGCACCGCCCTGCTGGTCGTTCCGGCGCTCACCAACGAGTTCTTCGCCCGGCTCCACGCGGGCGCCGCGCGGGTGGCGGCCGAGCACGGCTTCGGGGTGGTGCTCTACCCCTCGCCGGAGGGCGTCGGCCCCGCCCGGGATCCCTTCGACTCCGCCGGCACCGCCCTGGACGGCGTGATCGCCTCCTCGATGGCCTCCGAGGCGCTGGCCGCCCTGCGCTCCGGCGGCGAGCTGCCGCTGGTGATGCTCGACAGCGAGCCGGAGAACACCCAGGCGGCGGCCACCGTCAACCTCGACATCGCCGACGGCATGCGGCAGGTGGCGGCGCATCTGCTGGGGCTCGGGCACCGCCGGCTGGCCCACATCGCCGCGGCGGTGGACTCCTGGACCTTCGAGGTGCGGGCGAGGGCCCTGGCCGAGGCCCTGCGCGCGGCCGGCTGCCCGCCGCCGCCGACCAGTCCTTCCGCGCTGGGTGTGGCCGACGGGATGCGCGCCGCCGAGCGGGCGCTGGCCACCTCCCCCCGGCCGACCGCGCTGGTGTGCGACGACGACGTGCTGGCCGCGGGCGCCTGCAAGGCGGTACGGCGGCTGGGGCTGCGGGTGCCGGAGGACGTCTCGGTCACCGGCTTCGACGACCTGGCGCTCGCCCGCGCGGTCGAACCGGAGCTGACGACGGTGCGGCTGCCCGCCGAGGAGGCGGGCGCGGCGGGGATGCGGGCTCTGCTGGCCGTTCTGGACGGCCGGAAGGAGGGTGCCGTTCTGGACGGCCGGGAGGAAGGTGCCGTTCTGGACGGCCGGGAGGAAGGCGCCGCCCCGGACGGCCGGAAGGAGGGCGCCGCCCCGGACGGCCGGACGGGGACGGGGGATGCGGGCGCTTCCGGCCCCGGCTCGCCCACAGGGGTGACCACGCTGCCGGTGGAGCTGGTCGTGCGCGGCTCCACCGCCCCGCCCCCGGACGCGCACGCGCGCCCCGGCGGGTGCTGAGCACCACCGGGGCGCGCGTGCGTGGAAGCGGCGCCGGCTACTCCTCGGAGGCGGAGGACTCCCCGGAGGAGGTCCCCTCGTCCGGCTCCCCCGCGGAGGCGGACGTACCGCCCTCCTCCAGCAGCCGGGAGAGCTGCCGGCCGAGCACGCGCTTGAACTTGCGCTGCTGGGGACGGGTGCGGTCCAGGACGGCGACCTCCAGCTGGTCGGCGGTGAGGGTGCGCTCGCCGCCGTTGTTGTCCCGGCTCAGGGACTCCACCGCGAGCCTGAGCGCCTCGGCGAGGGTCATCCCGTCCCGGTGGCGCTGGTCGAGGTAGCTGCCGATCTGGTCGGAGTTGCCGCCGACCGCCACCGAGCCGTGCTCGTCGACGATCGAGCCGTCGTGCGGCAGCCGGTAGATCTGGTCGTCCTCGGGGCCCTCCCCGACCTCGGCGACGATCAGTTCCACCTCGTACGGCTTCTCCGCCGCGCTGGAGAAGATGGTGCCCAGGGTCTGGGCGTACACGTTGGCCAGGCCCCGCGCGGTGACGTCCGTGCGCGCGTAGGTGTAGCCGCGCAGGTCGGCGTAGCGGACGCCGCCGATGCGCAGGTTCTCGAACTCGTTGTACTTGCCCACTGCCGCGAAGGCGATCCGGTCGTAGATCTCGCTGACCTTGTGCAGTGCCCGAGAGGGGTTCTCGGCGACGAACACGATGCCGTCGGCGTACTGCAACACGACCACGCTGCGGCCGCGCGCGATGCCCTTGCGGGCGTACTCGGCGCGGTCCGCCATGGCCTGCTGGGGTGAGACATAGAACGGCGTCGACACCGGCTATCGGTCCCTTCCTGTTTAGAGCACCGGGGCCTGGGGCCCGTTGGGCAACTGGAGCCGGCCGTCGTACACCGAGCGGGCGATCTCGGCGACCTCCTCCTCGGTCAGCCTGCGGAAGCCGTCCTCGGTGATCGTCGTGACGACGGGGTAGATCCGGCGCACCATGTCGGGGCCTCCGGTGGCGGAGTCGTCGTCGGCGGCGTCGTAGAGGGCCTGGACGACGACCATGGCCGCCTGCTGCTCGGTGAGGTCGTCCCGGTGGAGCTTCTTGAGCGAGCCGCGCGCGAAGACCGAGCCGGAGCCGACGGCCGCGAAGCCGTGCTCCTCGGAGCGCCCGCCGGTCACGTCGTAGGAGTAGATGCGGCCCCTGTCGCGGTCCACGTCGTACCCGGCGAACAGCGGGATCACCGCCAGGCCCTGCATGGCCATGCCGAGATTGCCGCGGATCATCGTGGACAGGCGGTTGGCCTTGCCCTCCAGGGAGAGCTGGGTGCCCTCGACCTTCTCGAAGTGCTCCAGCTCCAGCTGGAAGAGCCTGACCATCTCCACGGCGAGCCCGGCGGTCCCGGCGACGCCGACCGCGCTGTACTCGTCGGCCGGGAAGACCTTCTCGATGTCGCGCTGGGCGATCATGTTGCCCATCGTCGCGCGCCGGTCGCCGGCCAGCACCACGCCGCCGGGGAAGGTGACCGCGACGATCGTCGTGCCGTGCGGCGCCTCGACGGCGCCCTTCACGGGCGGGAGCGGACGGTTGCCGGGGAGCTGCTCGGGCGCGTGCTCGGACAGGAAGTCCATGAACGACGACGAGCCCGGCGTCAGGAAGGCAGCAGGCAGACGCCCTGTGCCACGGGTGTTGGCTTCCACACGTTTCCTTCCACCAGATCTTGAGAATCCTGCACGGACCTTACCCGTGGCAGCGGATGTCATCCGTCCCGCACCCCCGCCGTCGCGGGGGTGCGGGACGGACGGACGCGCCTTACTCTCCGCCCTTCTGCACGAAGGACCGCACGAAGTCCTCGGCGTTCTCCTCGAGCACGTCGTCGATCTCGTCCAGTACGGAGTCCACCTCGTCCGACAGCGCCTCCTGGCGCTCCTTGAGGTCCTCCGAGACCTGGGCGTCCTGCGCCTGCTCGTCGACCTCCTCGGTGGAGCGCGTCGCCTTCTGCTGGCCGCCGCCGGTGTCCTTGGTCGCCATATACCTCACCCCGCTCGGTTGGACGGTACAAGATCAGACCCTACAAGCCGGGCCTGACATCGGCCCTTCTCCTGTCACTGACGCTTCTCTGTCATGCCACCGCCACAGATGTCCGGAAGCCATCTCCATGATTCCCTCATCCGGAGACGTTCAGCCGTCCCCTCCTCCCCCGGATCATTTCCCGGACAGCGCCCTGACCAGTTCCTCCGCCGTGCGGCAGCGGTCCAGCAGCTCGCTGACGTGGGCGCGCGTACCGCGCAGCGGTTCCAGGGTGGGTACCCGCTGGAGGGAGTCGCGACCCGGCAGATCGAAGATCACCGAGTCCCAGGAGGCGGCGGCCACCGCGTCGGCGTACCGCTCCAGGCACTGGCCGCGGAAGTAGGCGCGGGTGTCCTCCGGGGGCTGGGAGCGGGCCCGCTCCACCTCCGCCTCGTCCAGCAGCCGCTTCATCCGGCCGCGGGCCGCCAGGCGGTTGTACAGGCCCTTGTCGGGCCGTACGTCGGCGTACTGCAGGTCCACCAGGTGCAGCCGGGCGGCGTCCCAGTCCAGGCCGTCACGGCGCCGGTAGCCCTCCATCAGCTCCAGCTTGGCGACCCAGTCCAGCTCGCCCGCCAGGCTCATCGGATCGCTCTCCAGACGCCCCAGGACGTCCTCCCAGCGGGCCAGGACGTCCGCGGTCTGCTCGTCGGCGTCCTGCCCCCAGCGCTCCTCCACGTACTTGCGGGCCAGCTCGTAGTACTCCATCTGGAGCTGCACGGCGGTCAGCGTCCGTCCGCTGCGCAGCGTGATCAGGCGGCGCAGCGTCGGGTCGTGGCTGACCTGGTGGAGGGTGCGCACGGGCTGGTCGACGGCCAGGTCGACGGCGATGAAGCCGTCCTCGATCATGGACAGCACCAGGGACGTGGTGCCGAGCTTGAGGTAGGTGGAGATCTCCGAGAGGTTGGCGTCGCCCACGATCACGTGCAGCCGGCGGTACTTCTCGGCGTCGGCGTGCGGCTCGTCGCGGGTGTTGATGATCGGCCGCTTCAGGGTGGTCTCCAGGCCGACCTCGACCTCGAAGTAGTCGGCCCGCTGGCTGATCTGGAAGCCGTGCTCGGAGCCGTCCTGGCCGAGCCCGACGCGTCCGGCGCCGGTGACCACCTGGCGGGAGACGAAGAAGGGCGTCAGATGGCGCACGATGTCCGAGAAGGGGGTCTCCCGCTTCATCAGGTAGTTCTCGTGCGTCCCGTAGGAGGCGCCCTTGTTGTCGGTGTTGTTCTTGTAGAGGTGGATCGGCTGGGTGCCGGGCACCTCGGCGGCGCGCCGGGCGGCCTCGGCCATGATCCGCTCGCCGGCCTTGTCCCACAGCACCGCGTCCCGCGGATTGGTGACCTCCGGGGCGCTGTACTCGGGGTGGGCGTGGTCCACGTACAGCCGCGCGCCGTTGGTGAGGATCACGTTCGCCAGGCCGATGTCCTCGTCCGTGAGCTGGCTGGCGTCGGCGACCTCGCGGGCGAGGTCGAAGCCCCGGGCGTCCCGCAGCGGGTTCTCCTCCTCGAAGTCCCAGCGGGCGCGGCGCGCCCGGTGCATCGCGGCCGCGTAGGCGTTGACGACCTGGGATGAGGTGAGCATGGCATTGGCGTTCGGGTGGCCGGGGACGGAGATCCCGTACTCCGTCTCGATGCCCATTACTCGCCGTACGGTCATGCGGCCCTCCTTGCCCGGCGGCGGCCCGCCTTTGGGCCACCGCTCAAGTCCCGCTGCGCATCCGGCCCGTATGCGGCCCCTGGTTCCGCACTGCGCATGGCGGCGGTACGGACGAGCCTAGGACGGTCGGGCCGTGGTTGGGGGATCACTGCGGACTTCCCGCGTTTCCTCGGTGGAGATCGGTCCGAAAAGATCCGGCTGCGGACGCCCGGCCCCGCCTCGCGACGGGGACACGCGCGTCCGCAGCCGGACGGTGTCTTTACAGGTACTGACCGGTGTTGGCCACCGTGTCGATGGAGCGTCCGGTGTCCGCGCCCTGCTTTCCGGTGACCAGGGTGCGGATGAAGACGATCCGCTCGCCCTTCTTCCCGGAGATGCGGGCCCAGTCGTCGGGGTTGGTGGTGTTGGGCAGGTCCTCGTTCTCCTTGAACTCGTCCACGCACGCGGCGAGCAGGTGGGAGACCCTCAGACCCTTCTGGTTGTGGTCGAGGAAGGCCTTGATCGCCATCTTCTTGGCCCGGTCGACGATGTTCTGGATCATCGCGCCGGAGTTGAAGTCCTTGAAGTACAGGACCTCCTTGTCACCGTTGGCGTAGGTGACCTCCAGGAAGCGGTTCTCCTCGGACTCGGCGTACATCTGCTCGACGACCGACTGGATCATCCCGGCGACGGTGGCCTCGGGGTCGTTGTTGTGCTCCGCGAGGTCGTCCGCGTGCAGCGGGAGGTTCGGGGTCAGGTACTTCGAGAAGATGTCCCTGGCGGCCTCGGCATCCGGGCGCTCGATCTTGATCTTCACATCGAGGCGGCCGGGGCGCAGGATCGCCGGGTCGATCATGTCCTCGCGGTTGGAGGCGCCGATGACGATGACGTTCTCCAGGCCCTCCACACCGTCGATCTCCGACAGCAGCTGCGGGACGATGGTGTTCTCCACGTCCGAGCTGACACCGGAGCCGCGGGTGCGGAAGAGGGAGTCCATCTCGTCGAAGAAGACGATGACGGGCGTGCCCTCGCTCGCCTTCTCCCTGGCGCGCTGGAAGACCAGCCGGATGTGCCGCTCGGTCTCGCCGACGTACTTGTTGAGCAGCTCGGGGCCCTTGATGTTGAGGAAGTAGCTCTTCCCCTGGGGCTGCCCGGTCACCTCGGCGACCTTCTTGGCAAGGGAGTTCGCCACGGCCTTGGCGATGAGGGTCTTGCCGCAGCCGGGCGGGCCGTAGAGCAGGACGCCCTTGGGAGGACGGAGTTCGTGCTCCTTGAACAGGTCCGGGTAGAGGTAGGGGAGCTCCACCGCGTCGCGGATCAGCTCGATCTGACCGCCCAGGCCACCGATCTTGGTGTAGTCGATGTCCGGGACCTCTTCGAGGACGAGCTCCTCGACCTCGCTCTTGGGCACGACCTCGTAGACGTACCCCGAGCGCGGCTCCAGCAGCAGAGCGTCACCGGCCCGGAGCGTGGCGTTCATCAGCGGCTCGGCGAGCTTTACCACACGCTCCTCGTCGGTGTGCCCGATCACCAGGGCGCGCTCGCCGTCCTCCAGGACCTCCTTGAGGGTGACGATGTCCCCGGCTCGTTCGAAGTCCATGGCCTCGACCACGTTGAGCGCCTCGTTCAGCATGACCTCCTGGCCACGCCTGAGCTCGTCGAGGTCGACGCTGGGGCTGACGTTCACCCGGAGCTTGCGCCCGCCGGTGAAGATGTCGGCCGTACCGTCCTCGTTCGCCTGCAGGAAAACCCCGAAGCCGGCCGGTGGCTGGGCCAGCCGGTCGACCTCCTCCTTGAGGGCCACGATCTGGTCGCGGGCCTCACGGAGGGTGTTGGCCAGCCGCTCGTTCTGCGCGGACACGCCGGCCAGATTGGTCTGCAGCTCGACGATCCGCTCCTCGAGAATCCGAGTGTGCCGCGGAGAGTCGGCGAGCTTGCGGCGCAGGACGGCGAGCTCCTGCTCGAGATGGGCAACCTGGCCTGCCGGGTCGTCGGAACCCCGTTCGGGCCGGATGCCGCGGTTGATGTCGTCGTCGTGGGCTGCCACGGTCCTCACCTCCTCCAAGGGGAGCTGGACGCTTCCAGACCCTACCTGGACCTGTGGGGGTTGAAACCCCTAGATCACAAACACGGTCGGGGTGTGTCTGATCTTCACCCTTGCGCACTCCCTTACCCCGGGTGAGTACCCACCCAACCTCGCCGGAAAGCGGCCGGTTGTATCGTCTGAAGCGTCAACCCCCGTCACGGGTGGCTCTATTCCGCCAAGATCACAGCGACGATCCGTCGCACGGCCCGGTCACGAGCGCAGGAACGGCAGGCAGCGAACATGGGCGCGCAGAACGAGCAGACCGCAGAACTGGAAGTCTGGATCGACCAGGACCTCTGCACCGGCGACGGCATCTGCGCGCAGTACGCGCCCGACGTCTTCGAGCTGGACATCGACGGACTCGCCTACGTGAAGGGCCCCGCCCCCGCGGGCGAGGAGGCGGAGTTGCGCACGGAGCCGGGCGCGACCGCGCCCGTGCCGCTTCCGCTGCTGAACGACGTGGTGGACTCGGCCAGGGAGTGCCCGGGCGAGTGCATCCACGTGCGCCGGGTGACCGACGGCGTCGAGGTGTACGGCCCCGGCGTCGAGTAGTCCCGCCGCCTCCCGGCGGGCGCCGCGGGCCCGCTCACACGCTCCGGGCGGTCGGCGCCGCCTCCAGCACGAACGCGCCGCCCCGCCACTCCCATTCGACGTCCCGCGCCCTGTCGGGGCAGCAGCGGGGCACGTCCTCCGAGGAGTAGCCGAGCAGCCTGGCGGAGACCGTGCGGTCGCGGACGGCCAGGTCCTGGACGGCCATCCCCTCCCCGGGGTCCACCAGGGTCTCGGCGATCCGCGGACGGCCGCCCTCGCGCGCGGGGTGCGCCAGGACGTACACCCCGCTGGGCGGGGTGCCGATCCCCGCGGCGCAGCGCACCACCGCGACGGTCTCGGCCCGTCCGTCGCCGTCGAAGTCCACGGCGGCCCTGTCGACCACCTCGGCCTCCACCGGGCCGCACTCCAGCGGGTAACGCGCCGTGTCCGCGTCGGGACCGGGAGCCACCGCGGCGGTCTCCCGCGGCTGTGCGGCGCCGGCGCCGACGGGCTCCAGCAGCGCGGAGGCGCCCAGCACGGCGCCCAGCGCGGCGGCCGTCGCCAGCCAGTGCGGCACGCGGGCGCGGGTGTGGGGCAGCGCGGCGGGGGAAGGCGGTACGCGCTCCGCCGCGGAGGGTTCCGGGGGGCCGGGCTGGGGCGGGACGTACGGCGAGGAGGACTGCGAGGGCAGCTGCGAGAACGGGGACGACGGCGACGAGGAGCGGGAGGGACCGGAGGTCGGGGACGGCGCGGAGGGAGAGGGCGCAGAGTCTGCCGGGAGCTGCACGCGGGTCGACTCCTGTGAGGTGCGGGCGGCCGGGGGTGGCCAGCATCGTGCCACACGTCACACCGGGGCGGAACGGCCGGGTGCGCCTCACCGCGGGACGCCGCTCCGGCCGGGCCCGTACACGCCCGCGCCGCCGGGTTCCGCGGGGAACTCGGCGGCGCGGGGATGCCGTTGCGGCGGGCGGCCCGGGGCCGGTCAGCCTCGGCCGGAACCACCGCCGGAGCCGCTGTCGGAGCCACTGCCCGAGCCGCTGCCCGGACCGCTGTAGTCCTCGCCGTAGGCGCCCTTGGCCGGGCGGCGGCGGCGCATCGGCGGCTCCACACCGTCGGCGAGGCGGCGGGCGGTGAGCAGGAAGCCGGTGTGGCCGATCATGCGGTGGTCGGGACGGACGGCCAGCCCCTCGACGTGCCAGGTGCGCACCATGGTCTCCCAGGCCGCCGGCTCGTTGAAGGTGCCGTGCTCGCGGATGGACTCCACGGTGCGGGCGAGCTGGGTGGTGGTGGCGACGTAGGCGCACAGGATGCCGCCGGGGACGAGGGCCTTGGAGACGGCCTCCAGGCACTCCCAGGGGGCGAGCATGTCCAGGATGACCCGGTCGACGTCGGTGTCCGACAGGTTGTCCTGGAGGTCGCCGACGGTCAGCTCCCAGGCCGGGTGCGGACCGCCGAAGTACCGCTCGACGTTCTGCCGGGCGATGTCGGCGAAGTCGGCGCGGCGCTCGTAGGAGTGCAGCATGCCCTGGTCGCCCACGGCCCGCAGCAGGAACGTGCTCAGCGAGCCGGAGCCGACGCCCGCCTCGACGACGCGCGCGCCGGGGAAGATGTCGGCCATCGCGAGGATCTGCCCCGCGTCCTTGGGGTAGACGACGGCCGCGCCGCGCGGCATGGACAGGACGTAGTCGGGGAGCAGGGGACGCAGCGCGAGGTAGGCGACGTTTCCCGTGGTACGGACGACCGTGCCCTCGGGAGCACCGATCAGCTCGTCGTGGGGGAAGGCTCCCTTGTGGGTGTGGAAGCTCTTCCCCGCCTCGAGCGTGAAGGTGTAGTGGCGTCCCTTGGGGTCGGTGAGCTGGACCTGGTCCCCGACCTGGAAGGGCCCGCGACGGCGGGCGGCACCGGTCGGTTCGGACATGGGGGCAAGGGTAGTCCAGGCTCGCCCCCGGCCGTAATCGAGGCCCCCGGGGGGACCGGGCGGCCCAGGGGTGGCTCAGGAGACGGGTTTGGCCATGGCTGCCACGAAGGCCCGCTCGACGTCCCCGGCCGACAGCACGCCGTAGATCTCGCCGTTCTCCTCGACCACCAGGTACTCCGTGGCCGGGGTGGCGCGCAGGTGCTCCAGCAGCTCCTCGCCGGCCAGCTCGGCCCACACCCGCATGCCCTCGGTGACGTCCTGGGCCAGGGTGCTCACCGCGACCCAGGGGCGGCGGTGCTCGGGCACCCCGGCGATGGCCGCCTCGCGGACGATGGCGACCGCCTCGCCCTGGCCGTCCACGACCACCAGGGCGCGGGCCCCGGCGTCGTTGGCGCGGCGCAGCCCCTCCGACAGGGGGGTGTCGGTGGAGACGGGGACGGCGCGGCGGGTCAGGGCGCGGGCGCTCAGCTCGGGCAGGCGCTCGCGCAGCCGGGCCATCCGCAGGCTGTTCCCGGCTCCGGTCCAGATGATCGCGGCGAGGATCGCGGCGAGCAGGGCGTCGGTGATGGAGTCCACACCGCCGAAGCCCTCCTCGGCGCCGTAGCCCCCGGCGTAGCTGAGCAGCGGCATCCCGATCAGGACGGCGACGGCGAGGGCGCGGCCGGTCCAGGCGGCGGCGACGGTGCCGGTCATGGGCCTGCCGCTGATCTTCCACACCACCGCGCGCAGCATCCGGCCGCCGTCCAGGGGCAGGCCCGGCAGCAGGTTGAACACCGCCACGATGAGGTTGGAGATCATCAGCCCGGCCAGCAGCACCGCCGGCACGGTGCCGGGCTCGACAGCGAACAGCCCCAGGTAGAACACGCCCGACAGCACCAGGGAGAGCAGCGGGCCGACGAAGGCCAGGACGAACTCCCGGCCCGGGGTCTCGCTCTCCTTCTCGATCTCCGACACCCCGCCGAAGAACTGGAGCTGGATGCGGCGCACCGGGAGCTTGAAGCGCAGGGCCGCGACGGTGTGGGCCAGCTCGTGGACCAGCACCGAGGCGTAGAAGGCGACCGCGAAGAACAGGGACACCAGGTAGCGGGTGCCGCCCAGCTCCGGGAGCACGCGCTCCAGCTGCCCGCCGAAGACCCAGGTGATCAGGGCGGCGACGATGAACCAGCTCGGCGCCACGTACACGGGCACGCCGAAGGGGCGGCCCATGAGAATGCCGCCACCGCTCTCCCGCGGACGCTTCGGCCTGCCGTTCGCCGATCCGCCGGAGCCGGGCCCCGGCCGCCCGCTGTTGTCCGTGTCCGCCACGGGTTCCCCTCGTAGAAGGTGCCCTCGCACCCGCTGGTGCCGCCCCCACGATCATGCGGCGCGAGGGGGGTGCGAAGGGGTACGCCACCGATGGTAAGCGGCGGCGTGTCGGTGGCGGGCCGTAGGGTCGTTCCCATGGTCTCCCATCCGGCAGCCGGCAAGGCGTCCTCACCCGCCTCGCCGCCCAACTCCCTGTCGCCCTCACGGGCCGCCGACTTCATGCAGTGCCCGCTGCTGTACCGCTTCCGGGTGATCGACAAACTGCCCGAGAAACCGACGCCCGCGGCCACGCGGGGCACGGTGGTGCACGCGGTGCTGGAGCGGCTCTTCGACTCCCCGGCGGCCGAGCGCAACGTACGGCGGGCGCGCTCGATGGTGGCGCGGGAGTGGGAGCGGCTGCTGGCGAAGCGGCCGGAGCTGGCGGAGCTGTTCACCGAGGACGGCCAGGCGGCCCCGGGCGAGGGCGCGGCCGACGGCGCCGAGCTGGCCCGGTGGCTGGCCCGGGCGGAGGAGCTGGTCGAGCGCTGGTTCTCGCTGGAGGATCCGACGAGGCTGGAGCCCGCCGAGCGCGAGCTGTTCGTGGAGGCGCGGCTGGACTCCGGGCTGCGGCTGCGCGGGATCATCGACCGGGTGGACGTGGCGCCCACCGGCGAGGTCCGCATCGTCGACTACAAGACCGGCAAGGCGCCCCGGCCGGAGTACGCCGCCGGCGCCCTGTTCCAGATGAAGTTCTACGCCCTGGTGCTGTGGCGGCTGCGCGGCACGATCCCGCGCCGGCTGCAGCTGGTCTACCTGGGCAGCGGCGACGTGCTCACCTACGACCCGGACGAGGGCGACCTGCGCGGCGTGGAGCGCAAGCTGCTGGCCCTGTGGGACGCGATCCGGCGCGCGACCGAGAGCGGCGACTGGCGGCCCCGGCCTGGCCCGCTGTGCGACTGGTGTGCCCACCGGGCGCTGTGCCCGGAGTTCGGGGGCACTCCCCCGCCCTATCCGCTGATGATCCAGCCGCGGCTGCCGCTGGAGCGGGCGGACGGCGCAGCGGGCGCCTCCGGTGACGATTCCGGTGACGATTCCGGTGACGGCTCCGGCAGCGGCTCCGGTGACGGTTCCGGCAGCGGCCTCCCGGAGGGAGGGGGCTCGGCCCCTTAGGCAAGAATGGGCCTCCCGAGTTTCCGGCCCCGAATAGGAGTTTCCGTGGCAATCCGCGTCCTGCTGGTCGACGACCAGCCGCTGCTGCGCACCGGCTTCCGGATGATCCTGGAGGCCGAGGGGGACATCGCCGTGGTGGGCGAGGCCGGAGACGGCCTCCAGGCGCTGGACCAGGTGCGGGCGCTCCAGCCGGACGTGGTGCTGATGGACATCCGGATGCCGCGGATGGACGGCGTGGAGGCCACCCGCCAGATCACCGGCCCGGCCAAGGACGGCCCCGCCAAGGTGCTGGTGCTCACCACGTTCGACCTGGACGAGTACGTGGTGGAGGCGCTGCGCGCGGGCGCCTCCGGCTTCCTGCTCAAGGACGCCCCGGCCGCCGAGCTGGTCCAGGCGATCCGGGTGGTGGCGGCCGGCGAGGCGATGCTCGCCCCCAGCGTCACCCGCCGCCTGCTGGACAAGTACGCCGGGAAGCTGCCCTCGGGCGAGGAGCGGGTGCCCGACGCCCTGGGCACGCTCACCGAGCGCGAGGTCGAGGTGCTCAAGCTGGTGGCGCGCGGCCTGTCGAACGCCGAGATCGCCGCGGACCTCTTCGTCAGCGAGACGACGGTGAAGACCCACGTCGGCCATGTGCTGACCAAGCTGGGCCTGCGCGACCGGGTGCAGGCGGCGGTGTACGCGTACGAGAGCGGGCTGGTCCGGCCCGGCGACCGGTAGCGGGAGGGCGGCCCGGCCCGCCGCGGGAAGGCTGCGGGCCGGGAACGGGCCGGGAGCGGGCCGGGAAGCGGGCGCGTCAGCCCCCGGCGCCCTTGCTGATCTCCCAGAAGCGGAAGACGGTGGAGGCGTCCAGCGTCCACTCCAGCCCGGCGACGTCCTCGCGCGCCACGGCGTACTGCTTGCCCTGCCACACCGGCAGGACGGGCAGGTCCCGGGCGACGATGTCCTGGATCGCGTCGAAGTCCGCGACGGTGGCGGCGCGGTCGCCGACCGCCGCGGTGCGCGGCAGCAGCTCGGAGGTGATCCGGCCGGCGTCGTAGCCGTTGCCCAGCACGTTGTCCTCGCCGAAGAAGGGCGCGGTGAAGTTGTCGGCGTCGGGGTAGTCGGGCACCCAGCCCTTGACGTACACGCCGTACTCGCCCGCCTCGATGCCCTTCTCGTACTCCTCCAGCTCCACGCTCTCGACCGTGGCGTCGAACAGGCCGCTGGCGTTGAGCTGCTGGGCGATCTCCTCGAACTCCTGGACGGTGGCGGGCCCGTAGCGCACCGGGGTGGCCCACAGGGTCAGCTTCACCTTCCCGGTGATGCCCTCGGCGCGCAGGGCGGCCCGGGCCTTCTTCGGCTGCGGGCGGTCGCCGTAGAGGTCGAAGAAGGCCGTGTTGTGGCCGGTGATGCCGGCGGGCACGATCGAGTACAGCGGCTCGGCGGTGCGCCGGTAGACGTCGCGGATGAGCGTGGAGCGGTCCAGCAGGTGCGCGATGGCCTTGCGCACGCCCGGCTTGCCGGTGACCGGGTGCTTCATGTTGAAGACCAGGTGGTGCACCTCGGCGCTGGTGCCCTCGACGACCTCCATCCCGTCCTCGGCGCCCGCCGCCGCGTCCAGGTCGGCGATGTCGTCCATGGCCAGTCCGCGGTAGGCCAGGTCCACCTCGCCGTCCTGGAGGGCCTTCTTCAGCGCCGCCTGGTCGCCGTGGAAGAACCTCATCGTCATCCCGGAGTTCTTCACCTCGGCGGGCCCGATGTAGCCGGGGTTGACGGAGAAGACGGCCTCCTCGGCGCCGTAGGAGTCGAGCCGGTAGACGCCCGAGCCGACGGCCTGCCCGTCGGTGCGCAGCTCGTCGGCCGGGTACGCGCGGTGGTCGACGATCGACCCGGCGCCGGAGGCGATCTTCTGCGGGAAGGTGGCGTCGGGCCGGCCGAGGCGGAAGACGACCGTCTTGGCGTCCGGGGTCTCGATCTCCTCGATCGTCGACAGCATCACGGCCGGGCCGTCGGGGTCGTCGATGCGCAGGGTGCGCTCGAAGGAGAACTTCACGTCCTTCGAGGTGAGCGGGTTGCCGTTGGTGAACGTCAGCCCGTCCTTGAGGACGCAGCGGAAGACCTGGCTCCTGCTGTCGGTGAACGCGCAGCTCCGCGCGGCCTCCGGCTGGGGGTCCGTCCCGTCCTTGGGGAAGCTGAGCAGCGACTGGAAGACGTTGTTGAAGACCAGCCAGGATCCCGGGTCGTAGCCGGAGGCGGGATCGACGGCCAGGACCTCGTCGGTCATCCCCATCACGATCCGCCCGCCCTCGCCGGCGCTCGTCCCCTCCTCGTCACCGCAGCCGGTGAGCAGCGCGGCGACCAGGGTCGTACCGATCGGAAGCGCCCACAGCCGGGCCCTTTTCCTCACGTTTCCATCCTCATCCGTGGTGTGTGCCGTTCCTTGCGCCCCCCGTTCCCGCGGTTCCGCGCCGCCCCGTGCGGGGCGGCGCGGGTCCCGCTCAGCCCTGCACGCTTCTTCCCAGCTCCCACAGCTGGAGCACCGAGGAGGAGTTGAGCGCCCACTCCACTCCCGTGACGCCGTCGCGGGCCGCGACGTACTGCTTGCCCTGCCACAGCGGCAGCACCGGCACCTCCTTGGCGACGATGTCCTGGACGCGGACGAAGTCCTCGACCGCGGTGTCGCGCTGCTCCTTGACCCGGGTCCGCGGGATGAGCTGCTCGCGGATCTCGTTGTTCTCGTACGGGGAGCCCAGGAAGTTGTCCTCGGCGAAGAAGGGCGCGACGAAGTTGTCCGGGTCCGGGAAGTCCGGGAACCAGCCCATGCCGTAGACCGCGTACTGCTGCTTGGCCGAGGCGGGCCGGTAGGTCTTCCACGGCACGCCCTTGACCGTCGCCCTGAACAGCCCGGAGCCGTTGAGCTGCTTGGCCAGCACCTCGAACTCCTCGGCCGTGGCCGGGCCGTAGTGGTCGGTGGTGTAGGTGAGTTCGAGACTGACCGGGGTCTCGACGCCGGCGCGCTCCAGGACGGCGCGGGCGGCCTTGACGTCCGGCTCGCCGTAGACGTTGAAGAAGGAGTTGTGGTGGCCGGTCAGCCCGCTGGGGACGATGGAGTACAGGGGCTCGGCGGTCCGCGCGTACACGTCGCGCACCAGCTCGCCGCGGTCCACGGTCTGGGCGATGGCCTGGCGCACGGCCTTGCGGCCGGCGACCGGGTCGTCGGTGGCGAAGACGAGGTAGCGGATCTCCTGGCCGGACATCTCGACGACGTCGATGCCGTCGCCCTTGTCGCTCCCCAGCCGGTCGATCTGCTCGGGCGACAGGCTCCGGTTCATCACGTCGATGTCACCGTCGCGCAGGGCCTTCTCCATGGCCTGGGAGTCGTCGAAGAACCGCAGCTCGACGCGGCCGTTCCGCAGCTCCAGGTCGCCCTTGTAGGCGTCGTTGCGGGCCAGGACCGCCCTGCCGCCCCCGGCGTCGAAGGACTCCAGGACGTAGGGGCCGGAGCCGACGAGCCCGTAGCCCTCGTGGACCTTGTCGGCCGGGTAGACCTCGCTGTCCACGATCGCCGCCGCGGGGGTGGCGAGCTTGTAGGGGAAGGTGGCGTCGGGCTTCCTGAGGTGGAAGACCACCTCGTTCCCGGACGGCGCCTCGACCCGGTCGAGGTTGCTCAGCAGCGACGCGGGGCCGCCAGGGTCGTTGATGTCGAGCATGCGGTTGACGGAGAACACGACGTCCTCGGCGGTCAGGTCGTGACCGTTGGAGAACGTGAGCCCCTCCCGGAGGGTGCAGCGGTACTGCGCGCTGCGCTGGTCGGTGAAGCCGCACTCCTCGGCGGCCTCCGCCTCCGGCTGGGTGCCCGCGCGGGGCAGGCGCAGAAGGGTCTGGAAGGTGTTGCGGAAAACGTTCCACGTGCTGACGTCGTAGACCGCCGCGGGATCGAGCGGAGCGGGTGCCTCCGCGGTGGCTTCGATACGGTCGGTGGTACCGACAACGATCGTTCCACCGTTTTTGCCCCCCGCACTGTCGTTGCCGCATGCAACGAGCAGGGGTGCCAGCAGGCCCGCGATGGCGGGCAGCACCAGCGTCTTACGGTTCATCGGTGACGGTCTCCTCGTACGGCCGGGGTTGTCGCCGAATTCTCCGGCCGGGGAACAGACATTAGTAGCCGCGGAGTCCGTCACCTCTCCGGGCCGCCGACGTGGAGTTATCACGCTCCGATAACGCTGTCATACGATCCGATAACCGGACGCCGGAGCGATCGGCGCGAGCAGGCACCAACCGGGACACATGGGCGCGCGAAAACAAGGCCAAGCCCTCCCGGAACCACCCCGGCCCCCTCCCGCCGAACCGGGACCGCGTGACGAAAGTCACCCCTTCAACTGCCAGATGAAAAGCGGGAATTCAGCCACCGGATTCGTCACGGATAATGAGCACGCCACTGCTCACGGTTTTCCGCGTATTCGTCACGCAGCGACCGGCGCACGCTCAGTGCGCGGCGGCGACCAGAGAGCGCAGAAAAGGCAGATCCACTTCTTCCAGGGACGGGACGACCGTCCGCCGCGCCGCGGGCTCGATCCGCGTCACCGAGGGCACCGCCACCACGTGGCAGCCCGCCGCCTCCGCCGACGCCACACCGGTCGCGGTGTCCTCCACCACCACGCAGCGCCCCGGGTCCGCCCCCAGCCGGGAGGCGGCCAGCAGATACGGGTCCGGGTGCGGCTTGGTCCGCTCCACCTCGTCACCCGCCAGGGTGAGCGCGAAGTGCTCCGGCCCCAGGGAGACCAGCATCCGGTCGATCACCCGCCGGTGCGACGCCGACACCAGGGCCGCGGGCACGTCGTGCGCCGCCAGCTCCGTCAGCAGCCGCCGGGCCCCGGGCATCAGACGGACCCCCCGCTCGATCCGCTCGATGAACCTGGAGTTGAGCAGCACCGTCAGGTCCGCCAGGGAGATGTCCGCCCCGGTGGCCTGAATCAGGTACATGGCACTCCGCGACATCGGCCCGCCGACCACCACCTCACGGTGCTCGTCGGCCAGCGCGTGCCCCAGCTCGGCGAACACCTCGACCTCCGTCTCCCACCAGAAGCCCTCGGTGTCCACCAGGGTGCCGTCCATGTCCAGCAGGACCGCCTCGGGACCGGACGAGACGACCGCGGAGGCGACGTCCGCCGCCGAGGCTCTCCTGCCCCTCCTCCCGCCGAACACGGGAGCGGACGCGGACGCGGGAACCGCGGCACCCCCGCCGAAGACGGGGGGAACGTCGGCGCGGGAAAGGGGACGGGTCATCCGTGTGCCTCCTACGAGGGACGCGAAGGCCGGTCGCCCGCACCTGGCGGAACGGGCGACCGGCCTGTACCGGACAGATCAGTCTACGACGGCCGGTGAACTATCGCGCGTTGAAGTACTTGGCCTCGGGATGGTGGAGGACGATGGCGTCGGTGGACTGCTCGGGGTGGAGCTGGAACTCCTCGCTCAGCTTCACCCCGATCCGCTCGGGCCGGAGCAGCTCGGCGATCTTGGCCCGGTCCTCCAGGTCCGGGCAGGCCCCGTACCCCAGCGAGAAGCGCGCCCCGCGGTACTTCAGGGCGAACATGTCCTCGATGTCGGCCGGGTCCTGCCCGGCGAAGCCGAGTTCGGCGCGCACCCGGGCGTGCCAGTACTCGGCCAGCGCCTCCGCCAGCTGCACCGACAGGCCGTGCAGCTCCAGGTAGTCCCGGTAGGAGTCGGCGGCGAAGAGGTCGGCGGTCGCCTCCCCGATGCGGGAGCCGACGGTGACGACCTGCAGACCGACCACGTCCGTCTCGCCGCTGTCGGCGGGCCGGAAGAAGTCCGCCAGGCACAGCCGGCGCCCGCGGCGCTGGCGCGGGAAGGTGAACCGGCACCGCTCGCCGCCGGCCTCGTCCAGCACCACCAGGTCCTCGCCCTCGGAGTGGCAGGGGAAGTAGCCGTAGACCACGGCCGCCTCCAGCAGGTTCTCGGTGTGCAGCCGCTCCAGCCAGCCCCGCAGGCGGGGGCGCCCCTCCCGCTCCACCAGCTCCTCGTAGGAGGGCCCCTCACCGGTGCGCGCCGCCTTCAGCCCCCACTGCCCCTTGAACAGCGCGCCCTCGTCCAGCCAGCTCGCGTACTCCTTCAGGGGAATGCCCTTGACCACCCTGGTGCCCCAGAACGGCGGAGTGGGGACGGGGTTGTCGACCGCCACGTCCGAGCGCACCGGACCGGTCTCGGCCCGCTCCTCCACCTGGACGGCCGCCGCCTTGACCCGCCGCTGCCGCAGCTCGGGCAGCTTGGCGCCGGGCACCCCGCGCTTGACCGCGATCAGGGCGTCCATCAGCCGCAGCCCCTCGAAGGCGTCCCGGGCGTAGCGGACCTCGCCGGCGTAGATCTCGTGCAGGTCCTGCTCCACGTAGGCCCGCGTCAGCGCCGCCCCGCCCAGGATGACCGGGTACTTGGCGGCCAGCTCGCGGGCGTTGAGCTCCTGGAGGTTCTCCTTCATGATCACCGTGGACTTCACCAGCAGCCCGGACATGCCGATCACGTCCGCCCCGTGCTCCTCGGCCGCCTCCACGATCGCCGAGAGCGGCTGCTTGATGCCGAGGTTGACCACCGTGTAGCCGTTGTTGGACAGGATGATGTCCACCAAGTTCTTGCCGATGTCGTGCACATCCCCGCGCACGGTGGCCAGCACGATCGTGCCCTTGCCCTCGGCCCCCTCGGCCTTCTCCATGTGCGGCTCCAGATAGGCCACCGCCGCCTTCATCACCTCGGCCGAGGTCAGCACGAACGGCAGCTGCATCCGCCCGGAGCCGAACAGCTCGCCGACGACCTTCATGCCCTCCAGCAGCACCTCGTTGACGATCTCCAGCGCCGGCCGCTCGGCCAGCGCCGCGTCCAGGTCCGCCTCCAGGCCGTTGCGCTCCCCGTCGATGATCCGCCGCTTCAGCCGCTCCTCCAGCGGCAGAGCGGCCAGCTCCTCGGCCTTGGACGCCCTCATCGACGTGGCGTCCACCCCCTCGAACAGCTCCAGGAACCGCTGGAGGGGGTCGTAACCCTCCCGCCGCCGGTCGTAGATCAGGTCCAGGGCGACCTCGACCTGCTCCGGCTCGATCCTCGCGATGGGCAGGATCTTGGAGGCGTGCACGATCGCCGAGTCCAGCCCCGCCCTGACGCACTCGTCCAGGAACACGGAGTTGAGCACCATCCGCGCGGCCGGGTTCAGACCGAAGGAGATGTTCGACAGCCCCAGCGTGGTCTGCACCCGCGGATGCCGCCGCTTCAGCTCGCGGATCGCCTCGATGGTGGCCACGCCGTCACCCCGGGACTCCTCCGTACCGGTGCAGATGGTGAACGTCAGGCAGTCGATCAGGATGTCCGACTCGGCGATGCCCCAGTTGCCGGTCAGGTCCGCGATCAGCCGCTCGGCGACGGCGACCTTGTGCTCCGCGGTGCGCGCCTGGCCCTGCTCGTCGATGGTCAGCGCGATCAGCGCCGCGCCGTGCTCCCTGGCCAGCGCGGTGATCTTCGCGAAACGGGAGTCGGGTCCGTCGCCGTCCTCGTAGTTCACCGAGTTGATCACCGCCCGGCCGCCCAGCCTCTCCAGGCCCGCCGAGATCACCGCCGGCTCGGTGGAGTCCAGCACGATCGGCAGCGTGGAGGCGGTGGCCAGCCGCCCGGCCAGCTCCGCCATGTCCGCCACCCCGTCGCGGCCCACGTAGTCCACGCACACGTCCAGCATGTGCGCGCCCTCGCGGATCTGCTCCCGCGCGATCTCCACGCAGTCGTCCCACCGGCCCTCGAGCATCGCGGTGCGGAACTTCTTCGACCCGTTGGCGTTCGTCCGCTCCCCGATCGCCAGGTACGCGGTGTCCTGCCGGAACGGCACCGCCTGGTACAGCGACGCGGCCCCCGGCTCCGGGGCCGCCTCACGCCGCGCCGGGGCCACCCCTCTCACCCGCTCCACCACCTGCCGCAGGTGCTCCGGCGTGGTGCCGCAGCACCCGCCCACCAGCGACAGCCCGTAGTCGGCCACGAACGTCTCCTGCGCGTCGGCCAGCTCCTCCGGCGTGAGCGGATAGTGCGCACCGTCCGCTCCCAGCACCGGCAGACCCGCGTTCGGCATGCAGGAGATCGGCACCCGCGCGTGGCGGGCCAGGTACCGCAGGTGCTCGCTCATCTCGGCCGGGCCCGTGGCGCAGTTCAGACCGATCATGTCGATGCCCAGCGGCTCCAGCGCCGTCAGGGCGGCCCCGATCTCACTGCCCAGCAGCATCGTGCCGGTGGTCTCCACCGTCACCGAGCAGATCACCGGCAGGTCCACGCCCAGCGCCCGGAGCGCCCGGCGCGCGCCCAGCACCGCCGCCTTGGTCTGCAGCAGGTCCTGGGTGGTCTCCACCAGCAGGGCGTCCGCCCCGCCCGCCACCAGCCCCTCGGCGTTGCGCTGGTAGGCGTCCCGCAGCACGCCGTAGGCCACGTGCCCCAGCGTCGGCAGCTTGGTGCCCGGCCCCATCGACCCCAGGACCCACCGCGGCCGCCCGTCCGTCGCGGTGAAGGAGTCCGCCGCCTCGCGCGCGATCCGCGCCCCGGCCTCGGACAGCTCCCCGACCCGGTCGGCGATGTCGTACTCCGCCAGCGCGGCGAAGTTCGCGCCGAAGGTGTTGGTCTCCACGCAGTCCACCCCGACCGCGAAGTACGCCTCGTGCACCGAGCGCACGATGTCGGGGCGGGTGACGTTGAGGACCTCGTTGCAGCCCTCCAGCTGCTGGAAGTCCTCCAGCGACGGGTCCTGCGCCTGGAGCATCGTGCCCATGGCGCCGTCGGCCACCACCACCCGCGAGGCCAGCGCCTCGCGCAGCGCGTCGGCGCGGGGGTTCCGCGACGCGCCGGCGGAAGGGGGTCCGGCGGTCGGCGTCGGGTCGGAGTCATGCGGGGTCGGCAAAGCGGCCATGGAAGGGCTCCCAGGGGTGCGACGGCTGTCGGCTATGCGTCTTCCATCGGGAAGCGCACCCGGCCAGGGTATCTGTCGGCATCGCGGAGGCCACAGGTGTCCCGAGGCGTGGACGTCGGGCACCGGACGGCTACCGCGGCATTGGCATGATCCGATAGCGTTCGACATTGTCGAATGCCGTCTTCCGGACCACCGGAGAGAGAACCCCGAACAGAGGAGAGAGGTGCGCGATGGCCCGGACCATCCAGTCGCTGGAGCGGGCGGCGGCAGTGCTGCGGCTGCTCGCCGGGGGTGAGCGGCGCCTCGGGCTGTCCGACATCTCCTCCGCCCTGGACCTGGCCAAGGGCACCGCCCACGGCCTGCTGCGCACCCTCCAGCAGGAGGGCTTCGTCGAGCAGGACCCCGCCTCGGGCAAGTACCAGCTGGGCGCCGAGTTGCTGCGGCTGGGCAACAGCTACCTGGACGTCCACGAGCTGCGGGCCCGCGCCCTGGTGTGGACCGACGACCTGGCCCGCTCCAGCGGCGAGAGCGTCTACCTCGGCGTGCTCCACCAGCAGGGCGTCCTGATCGTGCACCACGTCTTCCGCCCCGACGACAGCCGGCAGGTGCTGGAGGTGGGGGCGATGCAGCCGCTGCACAGCACGGCGCTGGGCAAGGTGCTGGCCGCGTACGACCCGGTGGCCCGCAGCGAGGCGGCGGACGCCGAGCGCGAGGCGCTGACGGCGCGCACGATCACCGAGCCGGAGGCCTTCGAGGAGGTCCTGGAGCTGACCCGGGCCCGCGGCTGGGCCGCCGACGTCGAGGAGACGTGGGAGGGCGTCGCCTCCATCGCCGCCCCCATCCACGACCGCCGCCGGATGCCGGTGGGCGCCGTGGCCGTCACCGGCGCGGTGGAGCGGGTGTGCGCGGACGGGTCGATACAGCCGCGGCTGGTCGCGGCCGTACGGGACTGCGCGAGGGCCGTGTCGCGCGATCTGGGCGCGGGACGCTTCTAGCCGCGCTCCGCGACCGGCCCCGGGCGCTCCCGGGCGCCCCCGTCCCCGCGGAGGGCCTCCCCCTCGATGCTCGTCCGCCGACGGGCCTTCACTCGCTTGCTTGGCACACTGTTTTCCGCTGCGGCCGATTCGGGGGAGGCGCCCCGGGGCAGAGTCCGGGGGCGCCTGCGCACACGCTCCGCCCGTCCCCGGACGCTTTCGCACGGTTTCGGCCGCCCGGTCCGTGTTCGCCGTCACGATCCGCCGTCCGCACCCTTGACGGGATGTTCGACTGGCATAAAACTGCCGTTCGGCGGTCGACAATGTCGAACACCGAACGGGACTCGGTCCGCCTTCCCCCACCTGTTCCATCTGGCTCCCTCCGGACAAGAACAAAGGAGTCGCGGGTGTCCAGCTCCGACATATTCCTGGGCGAGACCATCGGTACCGCCGTCCTGATCCTGCTCGGCGGCGGCGTGTGCGCCGCCGTCACCCTCAAGCGCTCCAAGGCGATGGGCGCCGGCTGGGTCGCCATCACCTTCGGATGGGGCTTCGCGGTCCTGACCGCCGCCTACATCGCCCTGGGCCTCTCCGGAGCCCACCTCAACCCGGCCGTCACCGTGGGCATCGCCGTGCAGAGCGGGGAGTGGGACAAGGTGCCCCTCTACTTCGCCGGCCAGATGCTCGGCGCCGTGATCGGCGCCGTCCTGGTGTGGGTCTCCTACTACGGCCAGTTCCTGGCGCACCTGACCGACCGCGAGGTCGTCGGCGGCCCCGGAGCCCAGACGACCGCCTCCGCCGAACGGCAGCGGTCCGACGCCCCCGGCCCGGTGCTCGGCGTCTTCTCCACCGCCCCCGAGATCCGCAACCCCGTGCAGAACCTGGCCACCGAGACCATCGCCACCGTCGTCCTGGTCCTGGCGATCCTCACCCAGGGCCTCACCAAGGGGCTGGCCCTGTCCGGCACCGGTGTGCTCATCACCGCCCTCGTCGTCGTCGGACTCGGCCTCTCCCTGGGCGGTCCGACCGGGTACGCGATCAACCCGGCCCGCGACCTCGGGCCGCGCATCGTGCACGCCCTGCTGCCGCTGCCCAACAAGGGCGGGTCGGACTGGGGCTACGCCTGGGTGCCGGTGGTCGGCCCCCTGCTCGGCGGCGCCCTCGCGGGCGTCATCTACCGGCTCGCGTTCGCCTGACCCCTCCCCCTCCTCCCCCGGCGCCCCCGCCTCCTCCCCCGGCCTCTCCCCGACGCCCTCCCCGGTCCCTCCCCGACGCCATCCTCCGCGCACCCCCTTGGAGCACCCCGACATGAGCGAGACCCGCCGCGAGTTCATCGCCGCCATCGACCAGGGCACCACCTCCAGCCGCTGCATCGTCTTCGACCGCGACGGCCGCATCGTCTCGGTGGGCCAGAAGGAGCACGAGCAGATCTTCCCCGAGCCCGGCTGGGTGGAGCACGACGCCGCCGAGATCTGGGCCAACGTCCAGGAGGTGGTCGTCGAGGCCCTGGACAGGGCGGGCATCACCCGCGAGGACGTGCGGGCCCTGGGCATCACCAACCAGCGCGAGACGACGCTGCTGTGGGACAGAGCCACCGGTGAGCCGGTGCACAACGCCATCGTCTGGCAGGACACCCGCACCGACGCCCTCTGCCGGGAGCTGGGCCGCAACGTCGGCCAGGACCGCTTCCGCCGCGAGACCGGCCTGCCCCTCGCCTCGTACTTCGCCGGCCCGAAGATCCGCTGGCTGCTGGACAACGTCGAGGGGCTGCGCGAGCGCGCCGAGGCCGGGGAGATCCTCTTCGGCACCATGGACTCCTGGGTCGTCTGGAACCTCACCGGCGGCCCCGACGGCGGCGTGCACGTGACCGACGTCACCAACGCCTCCCGCACCCTGCTGATGAACCTGCGCACCCTGGACTGGGACCCGCGCATCTGCGAGTCGCTGGGCGTGCCCATGGCGGTGCTGCCCGAGATCCGCTCCTCCGCCGAGGTCTACGGCGAGGCCCGCGGGGCGCTCGCGGGCGTGCCGGTGGCCTCCGCGCTCGGCGACCAGCAGGCCGCGCTGTTCGGCCAGACCTGCTTCTCGCCGGGCGAGGCCAAGTCGACGTACGGCACCGGCACGTTCCTGCTGCTCAACACCGGTTCCGAGGCCGTCAACTCCTACAACGGACTGCTGACCACCGTCGGCTACCGCATCGGCGACCAGGACCCGGTGTACGCGCTCGAGGGATCGATCGCGGTCACCGGCTCGTTGGTACAGTGGATGCGCGACCAGATGGGCCTGATCAACAGCGCCGCCGAGATCGAGACGCTGGCCAGCTCGGTCGAGGACAACGGCGGCGCCTACTTCGTCCCCGCCTTCTCCGGGCTGTTCGCCCCCTACTGGCGCTCCGACGCCCGGGGCGTCATCGCGGGCCTGACCCGCTACGTCACCAAGGCGCACATCGCCCGGGCCGTGCTGGAGGCGACCGCCTGGCAGACCCGCGAGATCGTCGACGCGATGGAGAAGGACTCCCGCGTCGAGCTGACCGCCCTGAAGGTGGACGGCGGCATGACCAGCAACAACCTGCTGATGCAGTGCATCTCCGACGTCCTGGACGCCCCGGTCGTCCGGCCGATGGTCGCCGAGACCACCTGCCTGGGCGCCGCCTACGCCGCCGGTCTGGCCGTCGGCTTCTGGCCGGACACCGACGCCCTGCGCGCCAACTGGCGACGGGCCGCGGAGTGGACGCCCCGGATGGAGGCGGACGTACGCGAACGCGAGTACAAGAACTGGCTCAAGGCCGTGGAGCGGACCATGGGCTGGCTCGAAGAGGAGAACTGATCCACATGAACACCCTCCGAAGCGTCCCCACCCTCGGGGCGCGCCCGGCCGCCGGTCCCGACCCGGACCGTGCCGAGACACGGGAGGTGCTGGAGGGCGCCGTCTTCGACCTGCTGGTCGTCGGCGGCGGCATCCTGGGCACCTCGGTCGCCTGGCACGCGGCGCAGTCGGGGCTGCGGGTGGCGATGGTGGACGCCGGCGACTTCGCCGGCGCCACCTCCTCCGCCTCCTCCAAGCTGGTCCACGGCGGGCTGCGCTACCTGCAGACCGGCGCGGTCAGGCTGGTCGCCGAGAACCACCACGAGCGGCGGGTGCTGGCCAAGGACGTGGCCCCGCACCTGGTCAACCCGCTCACCTTCTACCTGCCGGTCTACCGGGGCGGCCCGCACGGCGCCGCCAAGCTCGGCGCGGGCGTGTTCGCCTACTCCGCCCTGTCCGCCTTCGGCGACGGGGTGGGCCGGCTGATCTCCCCGGCGAAGGCCGCCGCCGACAACCCGGCGCTGCGCACCGAGGGCCTCAAGGCGGTCGCGGTCTACGGCGACCACCAGATGAACGACTCCCGGGTCGCGGTGATGACCGTCCGCGCCGCGGTGCAGTCCGGCGCCGTCGTCCTCAACCACGCCGAGGTCACCGGTCTGCGCTTCACCCGGGGCCGGGTCACCGGCGCGGAGCTGAAGGACCGGCTGGACGGCACCGAGTTCGCGGTGGACGCCCGGCTGGTGCTCAACGCCACCGGCCCGTGGGTGGACCACCTGCGGCGGATGGAGTACGCGGGCGCCGAGCCCAGCGTCCGGCTGTCCAAGGGCGCGCACGTGGTGCTGAGGCGGACGGCGCCGTGGCGGGCGGCGATGGCCACGCCCGTCGACAAGTACCGCATCACCTTCGCCCTTCCCTGGGAGGACCACCTGCTGCTGGGCACCACCGACGAGGCGTACGAGGGCGACCCGGCCGCCGTCCGCGCCACCGACGCCGACGTCCGGCAGATCCTGGACGAGGCCGCGCTCTCGGTGCGCGACGAGCAACTCTCCCCGGACCTGGTGACGTACGCCTTCGCGGGCCTGCGGGTGCTGCCCGGCGGTCCGGGCGGCGTGGAGTCGGCCAGGCGGGAGACGGTCGTCACCGAGGGCCGCGGCGGGATGCTCTCGGTCGCGGGCGGCAAGTGGACCACCTACCGGCACATCGGCCGCACCGTGCTGCGGAAGCTGGCCCGGCTGCCGGGCACCGCGCGGACGGGCTTCGCGGAGGACGCCGTACCGGTCTCCGAGCTGGTGCGGCGGGTGCCGCTGCCGGGGGTGGCCAACCCGGACGCGGTCGCCCACCGGCTGCTGGTGGACCGCGAGCCGGGCACCCGGCTCGACCCGCTGACCGCCCGGCACCTGGCGACCCACTACGGGGCGCTGGCGTTCGACATCGCCCGCCTGGTGCACGAGGACCCGGCGCTGGGCGAGCGCGTCCACCCGGACGCGCCGGAGATCTGGGCGCAGGTCCTCTACGCCCGGGACCACGAGTGGGCCGCGACGGTGGACGACGTGCTGCGCCGCCGCACCACGCTGACCGTCCGCGGCCTGGACACCGAGGAGGTCCGCGCGAAGGTCGCGAAGGTGCTGGCCGAGCGCCGGAGCTGACCCTCACACGCCCCGGGGCGCGCCCCGGGCCCGTACGGCGGTGGGACCTCCCCGCCCGCCGTACGGGCCCGCGCCCACCGGCGCCCGTTAAGCACAGCTACACCTTCGGGTGAAGAAGTAATCGCTGGTGCTGAACGGTCGTGGCGCGGGATGCTCGAGGCATGATCACACCCGACACCAAGAACTGGACCTGGGTGCTGGAGCGCCCCTGCCCCGAGTGCGGCTTCGACTCCCGGCGGGTCCGGGGCGCGGACACGCCCGCCCTGCTGCGGGAGAACGCCGCCGCCTGGCGGCCGGTACTGGAGCGCGCCGACGTGCGCGAGCGCCCCGCGCCGGACGTCTGGTCCCCGCTGGAGTACGCCTGCCACGTGCGCGACGTGTTCCGGGTCTTCGACGGGCGGCTGCGGCTGATGCTCACCGAGGACGCCCCCTCCTTCCCCGACTGGGACCAGGACGCCACCGCCGTCGCCGAGCGCTACGGCGAGCAGGACCCGCACCGGGTGGCCGGTGAGCTGGAGGAGGCGGGCGAGGCCCTGGCCGCGCGGTTCGCCGCCGTGTCCGGTGGGCAGTGGGAGCGCACCGGCGTCCGCAGCGACGGCTCCCGCTTCACGGTGGAGTCCCTCGCCCGCTACCTGCTCCACGACCCCGTCCACCACCTCCACGACGTGAACCGGTAGCGGCGTCCGGCCGCTCACCCCGGCAGCGGCAGGTCCTCCCCCAGCAGGCCGTGCCCGACCAGCGCGCGCCACATCGCGTCCGGGACCTCGTGGGCGAACATCCGCGCGTTGTCCCGCACCTCGGCCTCGGTGGAGCACCCGACGACCACCGAGGCCACCGCCGGGTGGCCGAACGGGAAGCGCAGCGCGGCCGCGCGCAGCGGCACCCCGAACCCCTCGCACACCGCCTGGATCCGCCGGGCCCGCTCCACCAGCTCCGGCGGCGCCTCGCGGTAGTCGAAGTGGGCGCCGGTGCGGGGGTCGGCGAGCAGTCCGGAGTTGTAGACGCCGCCGACGACGACGGAGGTGCCGCGCCGCTCGCACACCGGCAGCAGGTCGGAGGCGGCGCGGTGGTCCAGCAGCGTCCAGCGGCCCGCGCACAGCACCACGTCGACGTCGAGGTCGGCGACGAACCGGGCGAGGTGGTCGCTGTGGTTCATGCCGAAGCCGACCGCCCGCACCAGCCCCTCCGCGCGCAGCTCGGCCAGCGCCGGGAAGCCGGTCTCGTACACCTCGCGGACGTGGTTCTCCACGTCGTGCAGGAGCACGATCTCCACCCGGTCGGTGCCCAGCCGCTCCAGGGACGCCTCCACCGTGGCCCGGATGCCGTCCCGGCTCAGGTCCCACTCGCGCACCCGCGGCGGGGTGTCGACGAAGCCCTCGCCGTCGGGCGGCGCCTCGCCCTCGCCGAGTGGGCGCAGCCGCCGCCCGGCCTTGGTGGAGATCACGTACGAGGCGCGGTCCCGTCCGGCCAGGGCGCGTCCCAGGCGCTCCTCGGACAGGCCGACGCCGTAGTGCGGCGCGGTGTCCAGGTAGCTCCAGCCCTCCTCCAGCGCCGCCCCGACGACCGCGCGGGCCCGCTCCTCGCCGACGGGCCGGCGGAAGTTGCCGAGGGGCGCGCAGCCCAGGCCGAGGGGCGGCAGCCGCACCCCGGTCCGGCCCAGCTCCCGCGTCCGCCCGGTCCCCCACGGCCCCTGCGATCCGGCCCGGTCCGTCATGTCGCCCCTCTCCTCCGCCTCCGGTGACGCCTACCGTATACACCGGTTCAGTCCCGGTGATCCTCCCCCGGCGGCCGCGGCCGTATCCGGACGCGTCCCCGCCTCGCGGTCCGCGAAAGGAATGCGAGGGCTGCGGCGGGGGCACGGTCACGCCGTAGGCTGGGCCCGCACGGTAATGGAACGTCAGCCGGTACGGAGCGAGTGCTCCGGTCGGCCGGAAGGAGGCACTGGGTGATCGAGCTCGAGGGGGTTCCCGAGCTGGTCGACCCGGTCATGGTGGCCGCGTTCGAAGGCTGGAACGACGCCGGTGACGCCGCCTCCGCCGCGGTCGCCCATCTGGAGCGGGAGTGGAAGGGCGAGGTGTTCGCGGCGCTCGACGCCGAGGACTACTACGACTTCCAGGTCAACCGCCCCCAGGTGTGGCTGGAGGGCGGCGTGCGCAGGATCACCTGGCCGACGACCCGTCTGTCGGTGGTGCGGATCGCCGACGCCGACGGGCGGGGCCGCGCCCGCGACCTGGTGCTGGTGCGCGGCATCGAGCCGAGCATGCGCTGGAGGTCCTTCTGCAACGAGATCCTGGGCTTCGCCCACGAGCTGGGCGTGGAGATGGTCGTCGTGCTCGGCGCGCTGCTCGGCGACACCCCGCACACCCGTCCGGTCCCGGTCACGGGGGTCACCTCCGACCCCGACCTGGCCCGCACGCTGGACCTGGAGGAGTCCCGCTACGAGGGCCCCACGGGCATCGTCGGCATCCTCCAGGAGGCGTGCACGCACGCGGGCGTGCCGGCCGTGAGCCTGTGGGCCGCGGTCCCGCACTACGTGTCGCAGCCGCCCAACCCCAAGGCGACCCTCGCGCTGCTCAACCGGCTGGAGGACCTGCTGGACGTGCGGATCCCGCCGGGCGAGCTGCCGGAGGACGCCCGGGCCTGGCAGCTGGGCGTGGACCAGCTCGCCGCCGAGGACAACGAGGTGGCCGAGTACGTCCAGTCGCTGGAGGAGGCCCGGGACACCGCGGAGCTGCCGGAGGCGTCGGGCGAGGCGATCGCCAAGGAGTTCGAGCGCTATCTGCGGCGGCGCGACGGCCAGCCCGGCGGCCACGCCGGGGGCGGTACGGCCGCCGAGGGCGGTTCGTACCTGCGGGACGTCTCCGGGGGCCGTACGCGTCCGCCGAGGGCGCCGGAGGAGGAGCCGGACGAGGGCGCGCGGGGCCGGGGGGACGAGGACGGCCCGAAGGACGCCGAGGACCCCGGCAAGGACGACTGAGCGCACGGCACACGACGGGGG